>JARRNT010000059.1:0-33955 GCA_037384645.1 Gammaproteobacteria bacterium
CTGCCCTGTTGCATGCAACCTGGATTACATTCGCGCAGACGCAAAGCGCCGTTTATATCGTAAGCACCCTGTCAGATGCGATTATTTCGTCCAGTAATTGATCCCATTCCTCATCAGTACGCTGCTGATCATCAAGCTTGTAGCGATAGACGTTATGAATCGGCTCAAGATGCGTGATCGCCTCTTCAACGGTTTGAGTATCCGGGAACAGACCGGTTTCAAGGATAGATATATTCATTATTATTCACCCGCTCATAGATTGATAACTGCATCGGATTCCAGCATGGCCATTGCCAGTTCCGAAGGATTAACCTGGTCAAGATCGGTGTCAGCCACGGTCGTCACCGGTACAATATCAGACAATTCAAGCAATTCCGCCTGTTCTGCATTATCTGCCGTTTCTGCCACTGGTGAGGTCATGAAAACCAGTTGCACCTTATGGCCGAAAATGGTGAGACCTGCCGCCACACGCATGGCCTCAGTATGATTACGCCGCCCCAATACGAGTAGATTCTTTTTTGTGCCCATTTTACCTTTCCTTACAAACTGATCAGATGCCTGGCTTCCGCCGTCATAGCGCTGTTATTGGTCTGGCTGCCTGACTCAATGGGACAGGCCTGCCCTTCACGATATCGCGCCCATGAAAATTCACAGGCGATTGCCTGGCTTGCATGTTTGAGTAATTCGAGCAATTCCGCATTATCCAGCGTCTCTACCCCCGAGTCGGTAAAAAAGCAGGCCCATTCTGCGCCACGACGCTTGCTGGCCCGTAACAAAGGCAATAACACAGTTAAGGTATCGCGACTGGATACCATGTACATTAACTCCACGTATCTTCTCCTCTCATTGTCACACCCCAAAAGCCCATGCCAGCGCTGCCGCCTCATGCACGGTACGGTCGACCTTTGCATGCAGATCACTTATTGCTACCGGCACGACACGAATACGTTTTCCTGTAATCTCATGTCTTGCCAGCAGACGGGTAAACCACGCAACCGCATTACGTACAGATGTCCCATAGATGACGTGCAAGCTGCGAAACCCGGTTTTATGGCGTGCTGAATTATCGATATCCGCCGTTGTTAATAACGTGGCCTGCAAGCGCCCTGCATCCAGAAACCTGATATGCGGATGATCTCTCCGCAACTGGGTCAGCTCGCCCGGCAAAATCATCGCAGTATCCCGCATTGTTGCCTGGTAAATGCGTTGCCGCAGTATTGCGCGCGGTATGCCGGGTCCAGGCTGGAGCTTTCCTGTCCGTAACACCTTGTTGATCGCAGGTTTGAGTATCTCGACATGAGCCTGCCCACACAGGTACAGGATACCGGCGATAAAATCCCGTGCCCCGGCACGATCGCCGGTTACCAGTACTGTCTCGCTGCCATCGAGTCCGGCCGTGCCCAGGGCCCAGAAGATATCTGCAAAACTGGGCAATTCCCCTGCCGGCCCCAACAGGTCACTGGCCGGCAGGCAGTGCGCACCCGCCACACTGCGTTGCTGGCAAAGCGCCTGCGCACGAGTATCTACGATCACTGCATGCGGTGCGATCTGGTGAACGCCGACATAACGAATCGCCGCTGATTTCGCGATCACCGGAGTTGCTATTGCATATACCAGAACGCTGATGCTGGCTATCAAGATCCGCATATTGCGCCTAACAACCACCAAACTGTTCTTCATGCCTGGCAGTTGTGTCATTACTGGGCTTGGGCGGATTATCAATGTAATAACCCACCAGTACAGTCACGGGTAACTCGCCGAGATTCGGCCCCAGATTTACGTCCGGGAGATTCTCCATCGGCTGCGGAGTCTTCGCGTATTCAAGTTTTTTCTGCGATATTGTCGCATGTGGATACAACAACAAAGCAGTACCGGCACTCAGCAGCAGGCAAGTGCCACAGAACAGCAGCATTTGTAACTTGCTCATAAGTTCTCCTCGATGCGTAAGCGCATCAGGTTACAGTGAATCCTTGGTCAGACTCACATACAATACGTAAAACGTGACAAAGAACATCACGATTTGCACGATCGATTCAAAGTCCAGACCACTCATTGACCCTGCCCCTTGTAATGCCGCACGAGCTCATTCAGGTCCAGCGGTTTACCGCCAGCTGGATTAATCACCTTAGGCGTAAAATACGGCACGCCGTCACGCGTTGCATGCAAATATGCAGGTTGCTTAACCAGGATATAGACATAGCTGCCTATACCGATGAACGCGATGAGAATCGAGTAAATTGCCATTTGCCATTGTCCTGCTGTCATACCAAACCTCCCTGTCAATTTTTCTGAACGATGACCTGCCAGTAACGATCCGTCTTGATGGTTTCAAGATGGGTACCTTCCAGCTCGGGCATCATGGGTGGAATCGCTTCCATGGAAGTCGGGTTATCAATCCTGACTTCGATCACATCACCTGAAGCCGCCTTGGACATGGCTTTTTTCGTCATTAATTGCGGGCGTGGACATGAATCACCCAGACAATCGATAATCTGACTGATTTCCACCGTATCGCCGTTACCCAGAGTCAGGCTACTGCCTGCCTGTCCGTTGCCTTTATCTTTACTGCGTCCGAACAATCCCATTTTTCTCCTCCTGAAATTTACTTTTTAATGTTTGTCTTCAGCACACCTGGTCAGGCGGATTGTTCCGCCGTCGCCATACCGGGCTTGGCCTGCCCCGGGGCCCCAGCAGCAACGGCAGATGGTGTCGTTGCCGCCTGTTTGCTGGCATGCTCATTGGCAATCCGGGCCTCCTTACGCAATATGGCACGATAAATTCCGAATAACATGAGTGTCTGGAAAAGGCCAAAGAATATCGCCGGGATACCGGTTTTTTCCTGCAGGGTCGCCGCGTTGGCATAGCCGAATTGCAGGGCTTCCAGGTGCGGCAGGTGATCCATGGAACCGGGGGCCGGTGGCCAGTAGCTGAATGACCAGATCAGCGAGAACAAAAACATACCGATAAAGGTAAACAGCAAAGCCCAGATAGCGCCGACATTGCCCTCGCCCGCCTTGACCCAGGTCGACACCGTGCAGGCACCGGCCAGGACCATGCCTATACCAAACAGGAACAGGCCCAGCATCTGGTTGACACCGACATCGAAGTGCATGGTGTTACCCTCGCCAACGGTAATGAAGGCAGTAAACCCAATCGTCAGGATCATCATGCAGACCAGCAGGGCCTTGGTATTGCGATAGGTCTTGAACAACATGGCATCGCGCAGGGCCGCGGTATTACAAAAGCGCGAACGCTGCACCAGCAAACCGGCAACTGAACCGAATACAAAAGCAGCAAGACATTGACCGATTGGTGACATGTTAACCTCCCAGAACTTTTTTATAGATAAGCGAACCGACCCAGGCACCGGCAATGATGCCACTGATCGAAAGGTATCCTCCAAGATTCATTTCCGGCGTAAGCCCAAAGAAAGTACTGACGTTACAGACGAAGGCCAGGCGGATACCGATACCCATCAGCAATCCGCCGACGGTGATCATGATCCATTCAGACAGGTGGCGCGGCACGCGCCAGTAGAATTCCTTGCTGAGTACGGCGCCAACAATAGAACCAAACAGCATGCCCAGGCTGATATAAATCTTCCAGTAGGTAGGATCCGGTTTGAACACAATATCCCAGAACGGGATCTGATGAAGCTGATCGCCCATAAAGAACTTGGCGATCAGGCCGGTCATCATGGTCTCACCACCTCCGACGGTCCAGGCACCCACGACCAGAAACAGAAATACATCGAGCAAAGCAATGATTGTGAGCGCAATGACAGGGTCCAGGGTTTTCTTGAATAACTCCATCCACTTCCTCCACCGGTTACCGGATATTTTTATATTGGGAGGCTAGTAGCAAGAGTGACGCCAACTTTGAAATCAGTAGGTTATTCAGTTAGTTATGTAATCTGGCGGGACTAGGGATTCCTTCTGACTGTCTCATCCTGAAACAGCGCTGTATCAATTCGAGACAGGGGGACTGTCGCAAAATATGACAGCTGAGCCAATGCCAGTCAGCTATCGACTTGCTCGAGCTTGCGACGCAGGGTAGACCGACTGATCCCAAGTACCCGGGCCGCGGCTACCTGGTTATTTTCACAGGCGGCCAGCACGCGCTGGATATGCCGGATTTCCACGTCGAACAGCGTCAGCTGTTCCAGCTCATCGCTGCTGACGGTATTGCTGCCATTGAGCGGCATATTGATCGCCATTTCATCCGCATCGAGTTCCGGGCCGGGATACAGGGCAAAGCTGCGCTCGATAATGTTTTCCAGCTGGCGTACGTTGCCCGGCCAGTCATACATCATGAGTTTACGCCGCGCTTCCGGCGTGATATTCAGTTCAGGCTGATGCATCTTGTCGCGCAGGCGTTGCAGGAAATGCTCGACCAGTGGCGCGATATCGTCCCGTCGCTCACGTAACGGCGGGATGGTGATCGGCAGCACATTCAGACGAAACAACAGATCACTGCGAAACTGACCGGCATCCACCGCGGATTCCAGCTGAGAATTGGTGGCCGATATCACGCGCACGTTAACCTTGATAGGAGCCCCGCCGCCAACGGGGCGGACTTCCCCCTCCTGCAGGACGCGCAGTAACTTGACCTGCAGCCGCGGTCCGATATCACCAATCTCGTCAAGAAACAGGGTCCCGCCATCCGCCTCGCGAAACAGTCCCATCTTGTTGGAGATCGCGCCGGTAAACGCCCCCTTGATGTGGCCGAACAGCTCGGAATCGAGCAGGTCTTCAGGCAGGGTACAGCAGTTTATCGGCACGAAAGGTCCGTTGGCGCGTGCACTGGTATTGTGTATTGCGCGGGCAATCACTTCCTTGCCGACCCCGGTTTCACCGGTAATCAATACCGGAATTTCCTGTTCGCTAATGCGTTCGATGATCTGCAGGATCCGACGCATGGCTTCACTCTCGGCAACGATACCCTGGCCCCTGCAGGCGTTCGCGCAGGCGGTGTACTTCCTCGCGCAGGGATTTTTTCTCGAGTACCTTGTTCACCCGCAGCAACAGCTCATCCGGGTTAATGGGTTTTGTCAGGTAATCGTATGCACCCAGCTTCATGGCCGACACGGCATTCTCAATAGAGCCGTATGCCGTCATGATGATACTTTCCACCTCGCTGCCGTTAGCACGCAACCAGCCAAGCAGGTCCATGCCATTTTCCTGCCCGAGGCGCATATCGGTTATCACCAGGTCTACCGATTCCGTCTGCAACATACGCTTTGCCTGGGACAAATCCGCCGCCTCGAGTGCGGTGTAGCCTTCGGACTTGAGCAGCATGCCCAGGGTCTTACGGATAGAAAATTCGTCGTCTACGATCAGTATGGTTGCCATAATTTGTTTTAATGTTGTGAGGCAGTCTCAAGACTGAATTCGATCTCAGTCCCGACGTTGGGGTGACTGACGATATCCAGCTTGCTGCCGTGCTGCATTAGTATACGTTGCACGATGGACAGGCCAAGACCCGTACCATTCTTGCGGCCAGTCACGAAAGGTCGGGTCACTTTATCGATCAAGGCATCCGGGATCCCCCTGCCTGCATCAATGATGCGCACATTCAGTTTATTCTGTTGCCTCACAATCTCAACTGTAAGTTCTCCACCATCCGGCATGGCCTGGACACCATTCATGATCAGGTTCATCAATACCTGGCGCAGCTGGTCCTTGTCACCATAAG
This sequence comes from Gammaproteobacteria bacterium, assembly GCA_037384645.1. Classification (GTDB taxonomy): domain Bacteria; phylum Pseudomonadota; class Gammaproteobacteria; order UBA6429; family Thiohalophilaceae; genus RI-92. The sequence continues at coordinate 5,695 of JARRNT010000059.1, forward strand.
CAAGGCAGGGGCTATCGGGCAGGTGTGTCACGATGCTGACAGTATCCGGGAGTTCCGGATCGTTGGACAACAGCGTGACGGTGTCGCGTGCCAGCTGGCAGACATCCACTGACTGCATATCAGATTGCGGGATCCGCGAGAAAGTCAGGAAGTCGTTGAGAATGCGCTGCAGGCGTTCTGACTCGGCATTCACGATGTCGGTGACTTGTTCACGATCGCCACCAGGCAAGTCACCCCGCGCCAGCAACTTTACCGAATTGATAATCGCAGACAGGGGGTTGCGGATTTCGTGGGCAATACTGGCCGACAGTTCACCAACACAGGCCAGGCGTTCCGCTTCCGTACGTTTTTCATGTTCCATACTGACCTGGCGCGACGTACGCTGCAGCGAGGCAACCATCGTATTAAAGGCCCGCGCCAGCAAGCCGACTTCATCGTGACCATGGGTTTTTACCCGCACATTGAGATCGCCTGCCGTCAGCCGCCGCACAGCCTGCGTCATACTGTGCAGGTTACGGGTGGTGGCAAATGACAGGGCCCAGGCCGCAAGGCTGCCAACTACCAGGGCAATCAGGATAAATAGCAGACCATCATCGCGCGTCGCGGCCAGGGCCTTGTCCAGGTTGGCAGTGGACATGCCCACGAACACCGCACCGACCTTGCGGCCGGCAACCCGGATATCCTCCCGCAGATCCAGTACATGGTCCCCCGGCTTCAGTGGCATGGTCTCGCTAACCTGGATGCGGGGCACTACCCGCTGACCTACACGTGCGGGATCTGTACTGGCCAGAATATTTCCCTCGGCATCCATGACTTCACCGTAAGTCACGTCGGGCTGCTTGCGAACCCGACCAACCACTTCGGCCAGGGAGGCTAGGTCTTCCGCCAACAGGGCATTGGTTGTCGCCACGGCCATCATGCTCGACAGGGCATGACCGCGATTCTGCAGTTCGGCACGAATACTGTTGGATTGATCAGTCACGGCATCCCAGATAAAGGCCCCCATCAGGATGGCATGGACTAGTGCGACGGACACAATCAGGCGAAAACGTAAGGTGGCATACCAGCGCAGGCCCGTCCCCTCAGACAAAGGGCGCGCTGTACCCTCGTCCAGTAGCGCGGTCCGTATGCCTGTCGATACTGCATTGTCTGCAGTGGTACTCATGTCAGTGTACTCCCAGATATTCGGCATCGTCAGCCGAGACAAATCCATCCCGGAACCCCAGCGCGGCCAGCGCCTTGCGTCCCTGCTGCGTATGCGTCAGGTTCAGCAGGCAGGCCTTGATACGCTGCCTGTTCCTTTCCGACATATCCGTTCTCACGGCAATCGGCATCTGCGGTTGCGGTGGCGTCTCGGCAATGATGCGCAGTTGCCGGCGCACGTGTTCGGGCATGGAGCGTAAGGACGGACGCCAGGTACCAATAATATCCACCAGGCCGGAGTAAAGCGCCATCAGGGCCGAATCCTGGGAACCGAAGTACTGGACGCGAAACATTTTTTTGTCGGGAAACCCCAGACGCAGACCGGGATGCAGCTGTTCCGGCCGAAGTGACTTGATGGGGCCATCCTTGCGCACCACCAGGATCCCGGTAAAAGGTAGCTGTGCCACCTTCACAATAACGCGGTATCCCGCCTTGCGGGCCTCGGTATAGGTTAACGGATTCAGGTAAATGATGTCGTATTCACGTTGCTTTACGCGTTGCATATAGCGGCTTAAACTCGGTGCCGTCACGAACTGAACCGGCATGTTCACGGCCTGTTGCAGATTCTCGGCCAGAGGCATAAACATGGCAGCGAGCTTGGTCGGGCTCTGTAGCGGCAGCACGCCAAAACGCAAATACCGCGGCAAACTCCCGGCAGCCCGGGCCGTGCTCGTTGCCACCAGCAACAGCATTAACAGGCAGATAGAGACAGGGCGCAGGACAGGCACGGATCGATGCCCGGATTGATGGCGTTGGGTAAGTTGACGGATTCGTATGCCCATGGAGATTACTCTTTACATCATAGTCGGGTGACAGGAAGCGGCGCAAGCGCAGCCAGGCAAGATCAGCCCACCTTTCGTGGCTCAACTGACCGCCCGGCAGATCCCCTGCCGGAATGCGCCGGTTCTCTCAGTCCACCGGATTTTCCAGCACGCCGATTGGTGCAATCGCGATCTTCACCATGTTACCCCGTTGCAAATATCGCGGTGGCTTGAATCCCATGCCAACCCCGGCAGGAGTCCCGGTGGCAATGATATCACCGGGCTCCAGTGTCATTGCCCGGGACAGGGTTGCAATCTGGCTGGGTATATCAAAAATCATGCTGGCGACCACGTCGTCCTGGCGCAACTCGTCGTCGACCCAGGTCTGGACCCGCAGACGGCTGACATCCGTGATCTCATCGGCAGTGACGATTGCCGGCCCCATGGGGCAATAACCATCCAGACTCTTGCCCAGAAACCATTGCTGGTGATCCCCCTGCAGGCGTCGCGAGGTCACGTCATTGAGGATGGAATAGCCATAGACATGTTGCAGGGCGTCCTCGGGCTGAATACCGCGCCCGCCTTGGCCGATGATCACGGCAAGCTCTCCCTCATAATCGGTGGAATGCGTGGTATCCAGCCTGGCCGGGATTGGGACATTCGGACCAATGACCGTGGTCGTGGCCTTGGTAAAAAAGATGGGCTTCTCCGGCGCATCCTGCCTGTCCCCACCCAGCAGAGCAGAACCGGTATGCTGCAATTCCTGTACATGCGCACGATAATTCTTGCCAATACATAAAATATTGCGTGCTGGTCGCGGTATCGGTGCCAGCAATGTGACCTGTTCCTGCGCGATGCGTCCCTTACCGGAAGCCAGCGCCTCGTGAGCCGCAGCCAGTGTCGCGCTTCCCTGCGAGATGAATGTCAGCATATCTCCTGGTAGTCGCTCATCGACCTGTTGCAGGTCGACAACCTGCCGTTGCTCGATATCCAGTACGCCAACCCGGACCCGGTTAGCCTGGCTAAAGCTGATTAAATGCATAGAGAATCTTACCTTGTCGAATAAACATTAGTATTTTTATCAGTCTTACTATACGGCCAATATGCTCAATCGCCAATCAAAATCCTGACTATACGAATCGAGAAACAGCAGCAGATCGGCGTCAGACCATTTAATTATATTTCTTTTGCTATTTATATAAAGAAAGGCGAACTCAACCCGCTTTTTTGTATCCAATATTGCAAATGCCTGATTGCTCACAAGGCCATTCATCTGATGCACTAGCAGCACAGGCAACTTCTTGCGGTCGAGACATGCTGTCATTTTGTATTTGTCAGACCGGTTCACTTGCGCGAACGCAAGCGCTCGCCACTGTTCGACCCGGCGACTCCTGCTAACCGCGAACGCGTACATATCGAGGTCGACGCAGTTCGGCCGGGGCTTGTCATTCATCAACCAGGTTGTGCACGTGCGCATGTTTTTTCGTTGCACACAACCCGCTGTTAGCAAATGGAGCCAGGAATGTCCCAGAAAGACCAGGATAAAATCAACCTCAAGCGTCGACGATTCCTGATCGCCACGACTACCATAACCGGTGGCACCATTGTTGGTGTGGCTGCCGCGCCCTTCGTATTTTCGATGGAACCATCAGCTGCAGCGGTTGCTGCCGGCGCACCCATCGAAGTCGATATCAGCAAGATTGCACCCGGCGAACTTATCACTGTGAAATGGCGAGCGAGGCCGGTCTGGGTCCTTAATCGTACCCGGCCCCAACTCAACGAACTACCGAAACTTGATCCCCGCCTCAAGGATCCTGATTCTAAACAGCCGCAGCAAATCGCTGCTTGCGTCAATGGCTACCGTTCACTCAAGCCAAAATACTTTATATGTGTTGCAATCTGCACTCACCTCGGTTGTGTCCCCACCTACCGCCCGGATATTGCGCCCCCCGACCTGGGGCCGAACTGGGAGGGTGGATTTTTCTGTCCCTGCCACGGCTCACGTTACGATCTGGCAGGCCGGGTGTTTGATGGCTCGCCGGCACCACTGAACCTGCCAGTTCCGCCTCATTACTACATCAATGAGACTACAGTGCGCATTGGTGAACTCAAGGGTGGAGGCGAAAAGAACTGGCATCCCAAAACATGGTAATCAGAGGGCCACTTTAAAATGAACAAACAGAATTCCGGCTTACTCACATGGGTCAATACCCGTTTTCCACTCAGCGAGCTGTGGAACGAACACATGGCGCGCTACTATGCGCCGAAAAATTTCAACTTCTGGTATTACTTTGGTTCTCTCGCCTTACTCGTACTGGTAATGCAAATCGTGACCGGTATCTGGCTTGCCATGAATTACACACCGAATTCAAAGCTGGCCTTTGATTCAGTGGAATACATCATGCGTGATGTACCATGGGGCTGGCTAATCCGGTTCATGCACTCCACCGGTGCATCCGCATTCTTTATTATTATTTATCTACATATGTTCCGGGGCTTAATCTATGGTTCCTACAAACGCCCACGCGAACTCATCTGGCTGATCGGCGCTGTCATTTTTGTCTTGCTCATGGCCGAGGCATTCATGGGTTACCTGCTACCCTGGGGGCAAATGTCATACTGGGGTGCGGAAGTAATCACTTCACTGTTTGGCGCCATCCCCTGGGTCGGCGGTGGACTGGAAACCTGGATCCGCGGCGACTATAACGTCGCCAATGCCACCTTGAACCGTTTTTTTGCCTGGCATGTTGTGCTCATTCCCATCCTGTTACTTGCCCTTGTCCTGATACACATTATTGCCCTGCATCGCGTTGGCTCTAACAACCCCGATGGCGTGGAGATTCATGACAATACCGATGACAAGGGGGTCCCGCTGGATGGCGTCCCCTTCCATCCTTACTATACCGTCAAGGACCTTGTTGGCGTCGGCGTGTTTCTCACCCTGTTTGCACTGGTGGTGTTCTTTGCGCCAACGCTGCATGGCTGGTTCCTGGAACCGGATAATTTTCAAATGGCCAATACCCTGAAAACACCACCTGAGATAAAACCCCTGTGGTATTTCATGCCGTTTTACGCCATGTTGCGTTCGGTCCCGAATAAACTGACCGGCGTCATCACCATGGGCGCATCTATATTCCTGATTTTTCTCGCTCCCTGGCTGGATAGTAGCCCGGTCAAATCTCATCGTTATCGTGGCGCGCTTTACCAGTTAGCCCTCGGCATTTTTGCCTTTACCTTCGTGTTTCTCGGCTATATGGGACAGGAGGCGCCCACGCCGGCGCATGCAGACCTGGGTTTTCGCTTCACCGAGCTCTATTTTTCCTTTTTTATCCTCATGATCATTTATAGCAAACCACGCAGCCATCGCAGCTACATCAGTATTCTCGTGATTGCATTCCTTCTGATCTTTGCTCTCGACTGGCTGCGGGTTGGCGCCATTCCGATCTCAATCATGTTACGTACCTGGTGGATCCCCGTATTGTACTGGCTGGTTTTTATTTCATTGCCGATATTTACCCGGCTCCATCTTCCGGAGAAGGTTCCTGCAAGGGTGACATCTAAATGATCAAATATATATCCATATTGTTTTTTGCCTTATCCCTGATTCCGCCCTGCACCTGGGCCGACACAACGCTGCAATTACGGCATATGCAAGTCGACACGACGAACAAGCTGTCGTTAATACGCGGTGCCCATGAGTTCACCAATTACTGTCTCAGCTGCCATGCGGCCAGGCAGGTTCGTTACCAGCAACTCTTGCCCGGTCTTGGCCTGACCGACAAACAACTCCAGGATAACCTGATGTTGCCGGGGCGAAAACTTGGCGACAAAATGAAGGTGAGTATGACCGCCGGGGAAGGCAAAAAGTGGTTCGGCACAGCCCCGCCAGACCTGTCAGATATCGAGCGTGTTCGCGGTGCCGACTGGCTCTACACTTACCTGACCAGCTTTTATCTTGACCCATCACGGCCGACGGGGGTTAATAACCGGGTTTTCCCCAAGGTCGCCATGCCCGATGTCCTCTGGCAGCAGCAGGGTTTGCAAAAGCCGGTATACAAAACTGTCAAAAATGCGGATGGCAAAGCCCAGCGGGTTATCACCGGACTCAAACTGGTGACACAGGGTTCGATGACACCGAAACAATTCGACAGGACAATGAAGGACCTGGTGAATTTTCTCGCCTATATAAGTGCTCCCTATAAGCATAAAAGTCATGTTGTCGGTCTCTGGGTTATTGCCTTACTGATACTGTTCACGATCTCTGCTTATTTTCTTAAGCGAGAATACTGGAAAGACGTTGATCATTAATCATGATAACGCCTGGCAGGCAATTCAGCTTAACCCGGATGTCCTCCCGGCAGTAATTGCTGAATGCAACGAGAAAATAATAATATTGAGCAATTATTGTTTAGCAGATGAAATTAACGCCCCACCTGGCGGTGGGGCGTTTTTACAGACAGGTGTGGATTACAGGCTATCTGCCGGTGGTGGTGCAGGATGAATATACGCCCAGCCCTCAGATTCACGCAGGGTAATTTCGCCAACCCCTGACGGCACGATGGTGATAAATGAATAGAGCTTGTTGCGGTTCACATGCCTTTCACGGAGTGTGTTGGCACATTGGGCGAGAATGACACCATCCTTCTTCAGCTCTTCCAGCCTTTTTTTGAAACCGTTGTTCTTGACATACACATCGAAGCCGCCGCTATTGGCAATCAGTTCGACATGGATGTGACCCTTCACACGTTTGTCCTTGATCAGGTTCTCGATGTTATTGAGTGTCTTCTTGATAGCATGATTACCAGCGCTGTCGAGCTGAAATATTGCGCCATATTCATGGTGATGATTCGACCTGGCAGGAACCGCAACGCCGGCCAGCGCCTGCCCCGCAGCCAGACTCATAAATGCGCCGATCAGAACTGCCTTTGTCGAATGCTTGATAGAACATGCGTTCTTGGTCATCGATTGTCTCCTTATGGTGTTTTATAATGATTATCTTCGCCTAGACAATTTATACGGACTATGCAGCGCGCACAAGTCGCAGGCAGCTAGTTAGACCATGAAAAAACCTCATTAGTTCTACCGGTTCAGGGCGTCATGTCGCTCACATATCACCCGGTTTAACTAACGTAGTCTCTAAGCTAACGCCAGGATCTCGTTGATAAAGAAACAAAAAATTCAGGATACCGGCAACAAACCAGGCTCAGGGTTTGAAATAGACCCAGCCGTCGGCCTGTCGCTCCAGGATATGCACGGCACCAAATGGCACGACGGGTACACCGGGATCCAGGTCACTCTTTTTGACGTGATCCGTTTTCAGAGAGCGGCCACAGGCCAGCAACTTGATACCGGCACCCTGCACCTGCTGGACCAGCGGCTCTTCATTATTCAGAGGGGTCAGCAATTTGACCGTAGGCCCGAACACCACGATTTCAAATTTCGTATCCGTCAGCACGCTTTTCATATTGATGGCAAGCTTGAGGGCATGTTCAAAGGCTGCCCGGCTACCATTCGCCTGCACCACAACACCCTTGATCTTTCCCGCCATGGCGATGTTGACGGCACAACATGACAACAGCAATGTTGCAATAAATATTAAACGTTTGTACATAGTTGACTCCTGATATATGCATTTTGCCCTGTTATTGGACATTAGCTTGTCCCTAAAAGTTGGCACACAAACGTCAAAGTATACAATGTTCAGCCTGGCTAACCCACACGCCTTAAGCTTTATGCCTGCTTATCGCCCAGCCGGATGCCACAAACGGCTTCCTGAATTTCCAGTATCGAGATGGAATCGTTCTCACTCTTACCCTGACCGACGACGGCATTGAGGTATTGCGCGACATTTGCCGCACCCGGCAAGGCCAGACCCAGTTCGTGGGCCGATTCCATTGCAATTCGCAGGTCTTTATGATGCAAACCCGCCTTGAAGCCTGGTTTGAAATTACGCTCGAGCATGCGCTGACCATGGGATTCCAGCACACGGCTGCCGGCAAAGCCTCCCATCAGGGCGGCACGCACCTTTACCGGATCCACACCGGATGCCTGTGCCAGCAAAAGTGCCTCGCCAACCGCCGCAATGGCCTGTGCCACGACGATTTGATTACAGGCCTTGGTCACTTGTCCGGCACCATTGTCGCCAATATAAACAATGTTTTTTCCCATGCACTCAAACAACGGTAACACTCGTTCATAAATGTTGCGTTCCCCACCGACCATGATCGATAGCGTTGCCTCGATCGCACCCTGTTCACCACCGGATACGGGCGCATCCAGCATGTGAACAGCATGCTGCTTCAGAGTCCCGGCCAGATTACGCGTTGCCAGCGGTGAGATAGTGCTCATATCAACCACGATACTATCAGCACGTGCACCTGCCATGATGCCGTCATCGGCCAGGATGACCTGCTCCACATCGGGGGTATCGGACACGCAAATAAAGATAACCTCGCTTTGCGCCGCCACCTGTGAGGAGCTTGCGCAAGCCATGGCCCCGGCCTGTTCCAATGGCTCCATCATATGTGGTCGACGTGCATGAACGGCCAGTTTATGCCCGGTCTTTAGCAGATTAAGCGCCATTGGCCGACCCATAATTCCCAGTCCTATAAATCCGAGATTCATTGTTTTTCCTCCTGCTGCGTTATTAATCCGTGGTTCATCTGCTCCGGTATCTAGTGATGACGTGTTATAAATTTAGCCTAAACCGAACATCAAATCCGGTTACGCCAGGCGGGCTATACCGGTGTATTACATACATCGAAAGCATGCCTGGGAATGCGTTATCCGATTCAAGCAGCAATCGGTCAGGCAGGAACAACCGCGCACGAATGCGGATAATAAGTCCTTGTATACACTCCCGCTGACTGCAGGTCGCAGATTTTCTCTGATCGCGCCAGGCATATACAGACTCCGGAGATAATTTTGGCAACACTGAAAAAGCGGGACCCAGTATACAACTTCGCCGAATTTTGCTTTAAACTCTACTGTAAATCATTAAAGTATATTCTATGTATCATAAGCTTAGAATCCCGGAAACCTGTATTGAGCTTTGGCAGGAATGCCAGTCGCTGGTAAACGAGTTACTCAAAGACTGCGCCGCCAAAACCAGCGGCATCATCATTGAGTCCAGTTCAATATTCAATCCCGATCCGGGATCAATTTATCTGATTACAGACGGTGATATATCCGAAACTTATGACAGGCAGCTTATCGTCATCCATGAAAAGGGGGACCTGTTGAATGCAGATGGCCTGGCCTACCCGAAACTGACCCGGTATGAAACCGATTTCTCGGCAACAGTTGACGAATACGATGGCGCAGCCTTCATCAATGGCATAACTGCCGACAATAATAAATTTTCAACCTGGAACAAATACCTTTCCTGCCTGCTCCAGAGCTACCAGATTCTAATGAGCCATTTCAGTCAGCAGGACTCAAGTTCCCTGCCTGAATTCCGCCAATATAATAGCGGCGATATAATTATTGAAGAGGGTACCGAAGGTAATGAAGTATTCACCCTGCTGAGTGGGGCTGCCAGGGTAATGAGTGAAGGCAAGGAAGTTGGCATCATCAAAAGAGATGAAATATTCGGTGCTATTGCAGCATTAACCAATACACCGCGTAACGCCACTATTGTGGCAACAACCGATTGCGATACCCTGGTAGCAAAAAGCGAAAACTTTCAGAGCCTTCTCTTAACCCGGCCTGATATCGTGCACAAACTGGTTGAAGATATGGCCAGAACCATCGTCACCAGCAACCAGAGAATCATCGAACTGTCGAAGGAAAGCGACTAGGCAAAAACCGGCTATTCACTTCGTTTACCTGCCGGTCAGGCAATCGTGGTTGTTCCTGATAAGCAGATCCTACCTGATCCCAGACCAGCATAATCCGGCACTAAACACCCAGGCCCTTAATCGTCCAGGTTTTGACCTTACCACTTGCCAGGTTGACTTCGGCTATTCGATTGGCATTGGTATCTGCTACTAGCAGGGTTTGTGGATTCAGTACCGCCAGTCCGCCTGGTTGCGATAACCCGGTTGCCAGGGTGCTAACCCTCTGTGACTCCAGATTCAAAACACGTATGGCATTGTTGAAGGTATCAGCAATATATAACCTGTGCCTGTACCAGGTGACGCCCTGATCATGCTGCAAAAGTGCATGGCTATCTGCGCCGTTTTTCATACCGAAGACAAAGAGCCCTTTGCCAATCAGGGTTGTCACTTCACCGCTAATCAGATCAATCTGGCGTATGGCAGAGGCCTCGGGGTCAGCGACATATAGCTTGTTATTGTGGTAAGCCAGCGCACTGCTTTGGGCAAAGCTGGCTTCATCCAGTGATCCGTCAGTGATACCCTCATTACCGCTGCCCGCGTAGGGTCCGATTTGCATATTATCCAGCTCGAGTCGCCAGATCTGGTGTATACCCGCCATGGCGATATACAGGTTATCGCCAACAATTTTGAGTCCCCAGGGTGAATTCAAACTAATCTGACGCGCCGGATATTCACCCATGCTAGCGAAACCGCGTTCGCCATTACCTGCCACCGTGCTCACCTTGCCTTCAGGCAGTTGAATTGCCCGGATTAAGGCATTACCGGTATCTGCCACGTAAAGTATATTTCCTCTGAATGCCAGTCCCTGCGGACCATCAAACTCTGCCTGTGTCGGCGTACCATTGCGCCTGCCGCGTTTGCCATAGCCTATGACCCTGATCACCCGGCCACGATGATCAAGCAGGAGGACCCGGTTATGTCCACTGTCACTGACGGCAACATAACGCGAATTCACTGCCAGCTTGCCGGGCTGTAACAATCCATGCCTCGGCATGCTGATGGGGTTGAGCGGCAAAAGATTGTGACGTAATGTCCCGGCCTTGCGGGCTGATGCTAATGTCTGGATGACATCCTGGCGTATCGCCGCATACTTGTCTTCGCCAACATATAAACCAACCACTTTCCCGTCCGGGCCAAGCAATACCTGTGTCGGCCATGCATACACATGGTAATCATTCCACAATACCATGTGCTTATCTGTAATAACGGGATGATGTATATCGTAGCGTTCTATAAAGCCTTTCAGGTTATCTGTCTGCTGCGAAGCAGTAAACTTTGGCGAATTCACACCGATAATCAGTAAACGCTTACCGAATTCATGTTCGAGCTTTTCCGTCTCCGGCAGCACATGGATACAATTAATACAACCGGGAGTAAAGAAGTCGAGGAGTACCACATGTCCGCGCAGATCATGTGACGTCAACGGTCGGGTCACATTGAGCCATGGTGCCTTGGACGGAAATACCGGTTCAGCCGCGTGTACTGACTGTATCGCCAGGATAGCCAAAAGTATCCAAAACAGATATACCCAGTTGAAGCGTAGATATCCGGGCATGGCACTTACCCCTGTTATTGGTGTTTGCCTGCTTTGACAGCGCTGCTGTCCATTATGTCCAAATATGCCCGGTGTGCTATTTGCCTGTTTAGCAGTTTTTACAGACAGAATGAATGTATTCGGTCAACTTGATCGCATCCTTGTTGAAGTTACGGATTCCCTCAGCAAGTTTTTCGGTTGCCATGGGGTCTTCGTTTAGAGACCAACGGAAGTTATCCTCATCCATTTTAACACGTTTAATATCAGATTCCCTGGCAGACTCCGGGTCCAGTTTCCGACTCACAGGGCCGTCTTCTTCCTTGAGTTGCTCCATCAACTTCGGTGATATTGTCAGGTAATCGCAACCCGCGAGTTCCAGTATCTGTTCCTTGCTGCGGAAGCTGGCACCCATGACAACAGTATCAAAATCATATTTCTTGAAATAATGATAAATATCAGTCACGGATTTGACCCCCGGATCATCGGCAGGGGTATAGTGGCTTATCTGGTTATTGGCCTTGTACCAGTCCAGGATACGTCCCACAAACGGAGAAATCAGCGTTACCCCGGCCTCGGCGCAGGCGATAGCCTGGGCAAGACTGAATAACAGGGTCAGATTACAGTGAATCCCTTCCTGTTCCAGTACCTTTGCTGCCTGGATACCTTCCCAGGTCGAGGCAACCTTGATAAGTACCCGGCTTGCATCCACACCGGCCTCGTCATAAAGCCGAATTAGTTCCCTGGCCTGCTCAATTGTCTTCTGGGTATTGAAGGAATTGCGGGAATCCACTTCGGTAGATACCCGGCCAGGGACAATTTTCAGAATTTCCACACCAAAATTCACGGCCAGTTTATTGGTAGTGTGGTGAATCTGCTCTTCAGTCCCTGAGGCCCTGGATTTTCCGTATTCCACGGCAGACCTCAGCAATTCCTGGTATTCCGGATGTTGTGCCGCCTTCAATAGCAGGGAAGGATTAGTCGTGGCATCTGTAGGTGTATAGGCCTTAATGGCATCAATATCACCGGTATCCGCAACGATCGTGGTAAATTGTTTGAGTTGCTCCAGCTCGCTCATTGCAGACATATCCCTATATTCTCTGATTGCATTGTGTTTCATATCTATATAGAGCAAAGATACAGGCAATTGTTCAATTACAGGCTGACATAGCGAATACGCACTCATTGTGTGCACAATGCAATTTCTTACGCTTCAATCGTTTTTCAAATAGCGACATCCGGGTTTGTTCGGGTAATAAGGCAAGCGCTTCTATGTGCATGGCGACTGAACAGGGAATACGCGTCACCCCTGCCAGGTATTCACTTATTTTAGTGGAGTGCAGGCACAAAATACGGGAGAATTGTGCTGCATTCAGTTGCCAGTTTTTCCTGTATTGATCGAGTTCAGTATTTGTCATGATACGTTCTGCGCTTTTGGTTAAGACTGTCGTAGTACATCTGAAATTTTATCGGTTCTTCTGACATAAACACACTGGCGCTCTTCAATATCTCCTGTCAGCTCTCTTATCAGCAATCTGACCCCGGCATGCCGTGCAGGCGCATCAATCCGCTAAGACTCTGCTCAATGCAGCTTGATCTGCGGGTCAATACCGCGACGCAAAAAGTGCAGGAACGTGATCAGGATCGCCCGCGGCCAGCCATAGAGCGCTGCCTGGTGCATTTTGTACAAGGATAAATAAACAAACCTGGCGATATAGCCGGAAATCATCATATTCCCCACCAGACCTCCCATGAGGTTCCCCACGGTACTGTAATGTCCCAGCGCCACCAGCGAACCATAATCCCGATATTTATAGTTGACAGGCGTTCGCCCTTTCAGCCGGCGTAAAATCGTTCGGGTCAGTGTCGATGCCTGTTGATGTGCGGCCTGTGCCCGCGGCGGGACAGTATGACCTGCATCATCAAGTGGGCAGGCGGCACAGTCACCCAGGGCAAAAATATGCTCGTCCAGCGTCGTTTGCAGATTACGTTTGACCACCAGCTGATTCAGGTGATTGGTTTCCAGTCCGGCGATCTCCCTGAGAAAATCAGGGGCCTTGATGCCTGCCGCCCAGACTTTCATCGCGGCCGGTATGATCTTGCCCTCGGCCGTCACAATGCCAGTTTCGGTGACCTCAACGACGCGCTGGTTAACATGAACGGTGACATGCAAACGCGCCAGTTCCTGCTCGGCCGCATGTGACAGCCGTTCAGGCAGGGCAGCCAAAATGCGTGGACCTGCTTCGATCACATGTATCCTGATATGTTTATCGGGATCAATCGTATCAAGCCCGTAATTTGCCAGCTTGCGGGTCACGTGATGGAGTTGAGCAGCGAGTTCGACCCCGGTAGCGCCTGCGCCGACAATAGCCAGATCCAGTTGCCCTTTTTCAATCGGCTTGCCCTGGGTATGGGCCTTGAGCATACAATCCAGCAACTTGCGTTGAAAAAGTTCTGCCTGGGCAGTGGTATCCAGAAACAGGCAATGCTCCTTGACGCCACTGATACCAAAGTCATTACTGAGGCTGCCGACCGCGACGACAAGCGTATCGTAACGAAACCGACGCTCCGGAATGATCTCCATACCTTCTTCATTCACGGTAGCGGCCAGGCACACCTCTTGTCGCTCGCGATCGAGCCCCACCATCCGTCCGAGTCGATATCGAAAGTGGCACCAGCGTGCCTGGGCCAGGTACTCTAGCTCATCTTCGGCAGAATCGAGCGTGCCTGCAGCAACTTCGTGTAGCAAGGGTTTCCAGATATGAGTACGGCTGGCATCGATCAGGATAACATCGGCAAGCTGCTTTTTACCGAGTTTTTTCCCCAAGGCAGTGGCCAGCTCGAGACCAGCGGCACCGCCACCTACGATGATAATTTGGTGTCTAGCTTCGTCCATTAAATAAATTTCTTATCAAAAATAGTATAATTATATTCCAGCAACCTGCCATTACCCAAGGCGGATGGTCAAATCGTTTCAATTCTGTTCTACAGCACTGACACGACAATCCGGCACATTGCCAGGATGGTGCAGCAACTCACGGCCAACAATAAATTGTATTGTGTTGGTGAAATCCATAAAACCACCATCAAGCCGTAATATTGTTAATGCCGTGACGAACGATCAATCCTCCGGCAAAGGAATAAACTCGATATCATCACCGGGAATTTTCGCAAACGCACCTTCCAGCCAGTCTCGCCTGGCCTGTTCAATTCGTTGCTTGCGGCTGGAAACGAAATTCCACCAGATATGCCGGGTGGGCAAACGCTCTCCACCAATTATCGCAATTTGCGCATCTTCTATAGCCCTGATAGCCAGACCTTGCTGCGTGTTGATCACAGTCATCGTATACTGATCCAGCACTGCATCATCCAGGCCCAGCCTGCCACGGACCACATATACGCCAAGCTCTTCGACAGCGCCGGGCAATTCCAGTGACTCACCTGAGTTCAGACTGGCTTCCACATATAGTGTGTTCGCATACGTCTTTACTGGTGAATTCACACCATAAGCTGAACCTATCAGTACGCGTATTTTGCCGGGCCCGTGCGCAACACATGGGATTTCGTCAGTGTCGTAGTGATAAAATTGCGGCTCTACTTCTTCATCCTTGTCAGGCAGGGCCAGCCACAACTGGAGGCCTTCCAGCGAGTTACCATGCGCCTTGATTTCATCGCGCTGTCTTTCTGAATGAACGATACCTTTACCTGCTACCATCAGATTGATTTCACCCGGTTTGATCAGGGCCACGTTTCCCAGCGAGTCTCGATGCAGCATTTCGCCATTAAACAGGTAGGTAACAGTAGCAAGGTTGATATGCGGATGCGGTCGCACATCTATACCCTGCCCCGGTGAAAACGTTGCCGGTGCACCAGTGCTGCTATTAAGCTTTTGCATATAGTTTCCCCCGCATCCCAGGCATATCAGTTAATGGAGATTATTGTTAAAGAATGTGATGGTGCGTTGCCAGGCAAGGTCAGCTGCTTGCGGATTATAGCCGAGTGGTGGCAGATTTTTAGAATCTGCTTCTTCGTTGGCAAAAGCATGTTTCGCATCATAGCGATAGAATTCGTAGCCCACATCAGCATCCTTCAATTTTCCTTCCAGGGCATCGACACCATCGATGGAAAAGAATTGATCCTGCGTTCCCCAGTGGCCCAGTAATGGCACCTTGATCTGGGCTGGATCGACATACTCCAGCGGCGGATAGCCATACCAGGTGGCGTTGGCATCGCTTTCCGGGACAAAAACTGCGGCAAGCACAGTCAAGGCACCGCCCATGCAATAGCCGGTCACACCTGCGCGCGGGCTGCCGGTTTTTTTAAGATATTGCACCGCACCGCGGATATCCTGGCTCGCTGCGTCGGCAAAGTCGAGATCGTTCATGAGATGCTCGGCCTCATTCGCTTCCAGCGCCAGCTTGCCACGATACAGGTCGGGAACCAGGACTCGGTAGCCGGCTGCCGCATACTTGTCGGCCACGCCTTTTATCTGATCATTCAGCCCCCACCACTCCTGAATGACAACAATTCCTGGCGCATTATTACCCTGTGCCGGTTCCACCAAATAGGCTTTCGCCTCCTGACCATCCGGTCGTTGATACGTGACCATCTCTCCCATCATTACCTCCTGACTGAACTGGTTAAATTAGAATATCTGACTGCAAACTCCGGCCGATTGCTGAATTGCACAAAATTCAGGCCAGACAGGCAGGATGACTATTCTTATTATAAGATCAGGAATGATGTGATTGAGTTCCCTGCTCCGCCGGGGATAAATTGCCGTTTAATCCTGATTCGGGTTCCAATAAAACAAACAGCCCGCGCTGTGTGGCTTGTCTTGATTGAATCATAGACTAATCGGACAACTGATTAACCCTGAGATTTGCAAGATATTAAACCTGTCTGTTACTGCAAGACGGCTGGCAATGTCGACAGACTGTGGCCAGGGTTATGCAGGTAGACTCGCCTGGCATGAGCATATCTTGCACAGTGATGACAGCGGGCCAGCTTCGCTCAATCACAATCTGCCCGGGACGGGCAGCCTGCCTGGCCATAATCGCTCAGAACCAGATTTCGGGATAACGCCGGGTACTCGGTATATTGTTCACAAGCAGGGCCACGAGCAGCAGGATCAATGGACCCAGTGTCGCCGGAATCAGAACGTAAAAGAAACCTATCTCGTGGATTTTGTGCGAGCCGATAACTGCGATTAACGCGGTTGCCCCACCCGGGGGATGCAGGGTACGGGTGGCGTGCATCACGGCAATGGCTGTCGCCACGGCGACCGCTTCCGCCGCCCAGGGAAATTGGTGCAACAATTTATAGGTCAGGACGCCAATAATGGCGGAGACAATGTGTCCCCCCACCAGATTGCGCGGCTGCGCCAGTGGGCTGCGCACGGCACCATATGCCAGAACGGCGGAAGCACCGAAAGACCCAATAATCAGCGTGAGATCCCGGCCGCTGAAGAAATATTCCGTCACCGCGCCGCAGGCGCCGATACCAATAAACGCACCGACCCAGGACCAGAAGATCTCGCTGTTGCTTACTCGCGGCGGGCTACCCTTGGTGGTGCCACGCATTTTATTAAAATAATCACGAAAACTCACAGCATTTCCTCCAGGTGAAAGGCCTCGATAAAGTCTTTACGTAACAACAACCCGCGCAGGCAGCCATCCTGATCGACCACCGGCATACTCCGCCCTTTGTGCTGCCGAAATGAGCGGATAATCCGGAAAAAACCGGCATGCTCATTGATTGTGATGGGGGGGACGGTCATGGCTTCGCTCACCGGTGTCTCGTGACAGCGATGACTGAAACTGCTGACGTCATTGACCAGGCGCAGGAGCAATTCCAGGAAAGAACTCGCATCTAACCTGCGCAGAAAATCAGTTTCCGTGAGCATTCCAATGACCTTATTGTCTGAATCAACAACCGGCAGACTCTTCAGCCCCTGTTGCGCGATTGAGGCGGCCGCCTTGTCCAGCGACATGTCGGGTGTTAACGGGGTAATCCCGGTACGCATGAGCGCGCCTGCCTGGACATTGCCGAACAGACGTTGCAGGGCATGACGATGGGCAAGATGATAGATCTGCCTGAAATCCTCAGTGCTGATATCCAGATACCCGGAAATATGTTGCATCGCGTCGAGAATATCTTCATTGGAGAGCTCAAGTTCGGGCAGATCATCACCACCCGCGTGCAGGCTATTGGAGTCGGTTTTGGAATTCTCAACCATGGTTTTATTACCCAACGTTATTATTAATATTGATTACAATGACTTGCGACGGCACAAATACCGGGAGCCAGATCGTATCAGCGACTTTCTATTTGTTAGCGGCATCGCAATCCGTAAGGAGACACTTGCGCTAGTTTGATGTTCCGGTCCTGCCAGTCCCGGCTGCAGGCCTTAACATGTATTTTCAATACAACAATTATAATCCGATTAATCTGGTCAGGCAATCACTACAGGCTTGTTAGCGCTTGCCGACGGCGAGCGGTCCTGGGCGCAGGAGAAACAGGTAGTACCCCTCGAAAGTTAGTTCGGATTGATGGTTTGACCCCCAAGTCGCTTACGACACGTGCAATAGCACCTTGAGCTGCGCGGGACGCTGCCTTAAATCGGCAAGCGTATATTCATCCAGACTCGCGAGAAAGGCATCGCGCGCCTTGTCCAGCACGCTTTTCAGTTTGCACTGTGGCGTGATTGGGCACGGCGGCTCATGACAATTCACCAGCTCAAGCTGCGTCTCCATCTGGCGTACAACGTCGCCGAGCCCGATTTTCCGGGATGGTACGGCCAGCGCGACACCGCCACCTTTACCGCGACTGGCATGGATGTAACCGAGTTGTCCCAGACGGTGGGCAACCTTGATAAGATGATTGCGCGGTATACCGAAATGCTCCGCGATATCATTAATCGTAACTCTCGCCTCCTCCGGCTGCAGAGACAAGTAAATCAGCATGCGAAAGGCGTAATCGGTATAGCGGGTTAATTGCATAATAAAAATTATCAGGTATGAGTCTGGCTGGACTGCAGTATTGCCCATACTGGTTTCGGCAACAGCAGTCTTATATTAACTATACTATCCCCTGCAAGAAAGGCATTTATTAAACCGCCAGCGGGGTTGATAATCCGGACCGTCATCCGGGCCGCCCTCCTAACGCTACCTGATAAATCGGTTTCCCCTGTGCGGGCTACTGTATTACGGGTATACGACGAGACAAGCAGGCATATGTTATCTTCAGCATCTCATTCTCAGTTAAGGTCTGAACATGCAGATTTGGGTTGATGCAGACGCCTGCCCCAGAGTCATCAAGGAAATTCTTTATCGCGCGGCAGAGCGGGTCCAATGCCAGCTGCTGCTGGTGGCGAACCAGCCACTGAATATCCCCAAATCTCCCTTCATCAAGGCCATCCGTGTATCTTCAGGCTTTGATGTGGCAGACAACTATATAGTGCAGCACGTCACGGCAGGTGACCTGGTGATCACGGCGGATATCCCTCTGGCTGCCGAAGTCATAACCAGGGGTGCACAGGCACTGAATCCCCGGGGCGAGGTTTATCATCCCGATACCATAAAGCAAAAACTCACCTTACGGGATTTTATGGATGAATTGCGTGGAAGCGGCGTGATGACAGGTGGCCCGCCGCCGCTTAATCAGACCGAACGGCGCGAGTTCGCCAACGCCCTCGACCGATTTCTTTCCGGTTCCAACTAAAAACTTAAGGCTGTTAGCTGTTTTTCCGTGTTCCAGGTTCATGTTTTCACCACGTAAACTGGTATTTTCCTGAAATTGTGCTTAATAAAAGATAATCGGATATCGCCAGTGGCAAATAACCCTGATTGAGGTGAGAGAGAAACATGTGGAAAACCATCCTTGCGCTGTTTGTTATCGTCGCCGTGCTTCTCGGCGTTCGTTTTTCCGATCAGATCGGCAAAGGCATAGATAAGGTTGAAGCCTACTATAGCGGCCTGTTTCATCAGGCCGTCGCAAAAAAACTGTATGAAGGCTTTAAAAAGACCGCCGACAAATTCAATAAACGCGGCCCCGTGATGGAAAACAAATTCGTGCGATTTGACAAAACCGTAGCAGGGCCAGGCGCACGCATCACGTATTTCTACACCCTGGTTAAACACCCTTCCACTGAGCTGGACCGGGCGAAACTCCAGAAAAATCTTTCCGGCAAATTGCTTAATGCCATTTGTAACAATGCAAAGGTAAAGCCTTCAATTGTGCTGGGGGCCGCGTATATTTACGAGTACAGCGGTAACGACGGCATCGAGGTCAGCCGGGTCGAAGTGAATAAGCACAACTGTGGATTTGATCAGTCGAAAGCCGACAATTCCTGATTTTCCCTTCCAATTCCAGAAACCAAGCCACGGCGGACTTGTCTCATTTATACGCTGCACGAACCTGTCTGTAACGCGCAGCCAGTTTCTCAAGTCGCAAGCACGCATATTCTGTTATGTGGACAGGATGGTTTATGGATCACATAAATACACCTGCCATTCGTGCTGAATTGTCTTTACCAAAACGACTGTCACTCTGTGTTTTTCAAGGAGTTACCTTTACCAGTTAAGGAGAATCAGATAATGGACAAACGTGATTTTATTCGGGTCAGTATCGCTGGCGCAGCCGGCGCCCTGTTCGTACCCAGGATCCTGATGGCCGGCATGGTGGAACCTGCTTTAAAAACCCGGCTGGCCGGCGGGGTTTATCACACAGCCGAGGCCTTTGGCAGATGGAACAAAAAGATTTCAGCCTTACACCTTGCCGACACCTCGAAACAGGGAAATGAACTGCATGTCGAAAGCCATCATCCAATGGACGGCTACAAACACTATATTATCAAGCACCAGTTGCTTGATGCGCACTTCAGGTTCATCACGGAACATCGCTACGATCCGCTCAAGGACAAGAAACCACGAACCGTATTCAACATCAAGGACCATAAAGGTCTCATATATGTCATTACAATGTGTAACATCCATGATGTCTGGATCAATGCCCATGAGGTCTGAGTTTTAATCCGGGACGTCAGGCAGGGGTGACAATCAAGAATCCGTCACCCCTGCCAGTATTACCCATTTTCTCAGCAACTGCTGCTTGCCTGGCGACAAGCACAGATCCCAGATTGCCTGCATTTATCTGCGTGATTTATCGGACCAACCACGTTAATATATAAAGTATATTCAGGCATTAACCAGAAATACATAAGCTTTCGTTTATGGTAAAACTGACTTTTCGCCAGCTCGAGATACTGGAGGCGGTCGCCCGCTGCGGGAGCTTTTCGGCCGCCAGCGAGGAACTCCACCTGACCCAACCCGCGGTGTCCATGCAAATCAAACAGCTGGAGAGCATGCTCGACGTGCCCCTGTTTGAACAAATCGGTAAACGCATTTATCTCACGCAGGCGGGGCGGGAGACCCTGCGTACTAGCCAGACCATCCATGCCGAGCTGACGAATCTGGAGCAAACCCTCGCCAGCCTGAAAGGGCTGGCCGGGGGCACACTCACCGTCGCCGCCGCCAGTACCGCAAGCTATTTCACGGCCCGCATCGTCGCGAAATTTCGTGAAATCTACCCGGATGTCCATGTCTGCCTGAATGTGGTCAATCGAGAAACCCTGCTCAAGCAACTGGATGAAAACAGTATTGACATGGCGTTTATGGGACAGCCGCCGGAAGGACACGACCTCCTGGCCAAACCGTTCATGGATAACCCACTGGTTGTCATTGCTGCGCCAAACCACCCGCTGGCCAAACAAAAGAAAATCCCACTCGAACGCCTGCTCAAGGAATCCTATGTCGGTCGTGAACTGGGTTCCGGCACGCGCATGGCCGTGGAAAAGTTTTTTGAAGAACACGGCCTCACGCTCAAGGCCGATATGGAAATGAATAAAAACGAGGCCATCAAGCAGGCCGTATTAGCAGGTCTTGGGCTTGGCGTCGTCTCATTGCATACTGTTCAGGCCGAGCTCACTGCAAACGCCCTGTGCAATCTGGATGTGCAGGATTTCCCGATCAGACGTCAATGGTTCCTGGTACAGCGCTCAGGCAAACGCCTGAGTCCGGCAGCAGATGTGTTCGCCAAGTTCGTATTGAGCGAAGCCGAACGTATTACATCGGAGAATTATAGCGTGGAGAGCGTTTAAGCCGGGGCGCTGACTGCATTAACCACAGACGAGGATGCCCCCCCGGTCTCATCTCAGCATGCAGACCATGCATACTCTCTATGCCGAAAATATCAGCGAGTCAAACGCCAGCGATGGTCACGAAGTCAGGCTGGCAAACAGGACCGGCAATTGTTCAGGCAGGCGCTCGACATTATCGATAATCGTATAATTGTTAGCCCCGAAAATCCGTTTTACGTAATTATCCGCGTTGGGATCCAGTGTCAGGCAATAGGAAAGTATCCCCTTGCTGTAGAGCTCTTCCACCGCTTTCTTCGTATCATGGCGCAGATGCTGCGGATCACGCTCATCGATATCGGCTGGCTCGCCGTCCGTGACAATCAACAGTAATTTGCGTCGTTCGGGCTGTTTCAACAGGTGATGTCCTGCATGGCGCATGGCCGCCCCCATCCGCGTGGATAATCCACCTGTCATGCCGGCAAGACGACTCTTGGCCTCATCATCAAAGTGCTGGTTAAAATCCTTGAATCGATAATACTGTACATCGTGCCTGCCGTCCGAGGCAAAGCCGTGCAGCGCGAACGGGTCGCCAATACCGTTTATCGCGGTCGATACCAGTGTTGCCGCTTCGCGGGTCAGTTGCAGTACGGTCTTATCAGAACCGTCAATGAATTCATTGGTGGACTCGGAGAGATCCATTAACACGACCACGGCCAGGTCACGGCTCTTAAGCACATTGCGCATGGTAATACGCGGGTTCGGCTGCTCACCCATGCGGATGGAAATCATCGCGTCCACGGCGGCATTGATGTCAATCTCGTCTCCATCTTCCATATTACGCACGCGCTGGACACCTTCCGGCGACAACAGATCAATAATCTGCTTGATACGATGCGCGATTGGCTTATGCAATGTCAGGATTTGATTAATATCATCCGGATCGCCTTTTGGCTGGCGACGCTCGTAGACGGTTACCCAGTCAGGGCGGTGCAGCTGAATCTGGTAGTCCCATTCATGATAATGGTAGGGTTCTGACACGGGCTCCTTGCCCCACATGTCATTAAAACTCACCTGGCCATCGGTCAGGTCATCATGATACGGTCGGAAGTTATCGGAACAGACCCAGATCTCCTGGGCATCATCCCCTGCCAGTTCACAGTCGACCTCGTTGGCCATTTCAATCACGCTGACGTGTTTACGCACCTGGCGCTGACTGGCTGCCATGTATTCAACACCCTGGTCCCAGTCAATCTCGGAAAATTCCCAGACAAAACGGTTATCATCGCGATACGGGATGCGAATACGTTCAAGGATACGCAGGCTGGGGACTTCCTTGCGCGCACTGAACAGGTTGAACAGTTCCACGCCCATATGCCAGGAGTAATTGTTATTATCCTGTTGCGCATCAATTTCCTCATGGAAGCGTTTTACAAACGCATTAATTTCATCATCACCTGTCTGCACGCTGCTGTCCATCAGCATCAAGGCAATGCGTTCCAGCACCAGCATGGTGGGATGTTCGACGTTATCGTCTTCATATTTCAGGTCGAGCAGAGAGCGCCACAGTTTGCCGAGGCCGGGAAAATCCTTCACCGCCTTGTATTCCACCCGGGCGTCTTCCAGGAAACCGATAAAGAACATCTGCGCCGGACTCAGTGCTTCAGCGGATATGGCCGATTCGGTATAGCACATGTGGGCGGCCATGTGCGCCGCCGTGGCCCGGTACAACTCAAGACCCGCCACCTTGTTATCTTCCGCACCGACATCATCAACCGCGTCCGGCATGTGAATAATCAGCTTGTCTATGTAAGGTCTGAAGTCCGTATAGTCCGCGCCGGTGGGACGCAAAAAGAAGTCGCGCCCCCACAGGGCACGCAGATAAAAGTTCAGTTTGCGCTGTATATCAATGAACAGGACACCGCGGCGCTCCTTTTGCAGGACGGCCAGCGAATCCTGTGACTCGAGATTAAAATAGGCAATCAGGTTATTGTAATCACGACGGTAGGCCTGCGTGCCAAAATTCACCCAGCGGCGCAGACCGCTCAGTGTCAGTTTC
The DNA here is from genome assembly GCA_037384645.1 of Gammaproteobacteria bacterium. Taxonomy (GTDB): domain Bacteria; phylum Pseudomonadota; class Gammaproteobacteria; order UBA6429; family Thiohalophilaceae; genus RI-92. Next base: position 29,222 of record JARRNT010000059.1, read on the forward strand.
GAAAGCAGTTCATCGATATGATTCAGCATCGGCCGCAGGCCACGTGACGCCGTGGAGGCAGTCTGGTGAATCAGCGTCAGATAACCACGAAGCAGTTCGGCATCCCCCAGCCGACGTGACGCTGTCGGCAGACTGTTAAACAGCAGGTTGATCACCTCACCGGAGGTCATGGATGACAGTTTCATCGCCGCGGTCAGGCAATCGGTGATAATGTCCTCACCACATTCCTTGACGACCTGGGGTATTTCCTGCAGGAATGAAATCACCAGGTCCTTGCCACGCCCCAGATTACACAGGGACTTTGCACCTTCCATGTAGTTTTCGAGCCCCGCCGGCGACATGACACGCGCAGCATCCTGAAAGGTACTCTCAAGCACATTACGTACCTCAGGTGCGACGTTTTTTAACTGCTCTTCGTAATCTTCGAGTTTAATAGCCATAGTATACAATCTTGGCGATGTGGACTTATGCCCTCGCCGGCCGGAATGGGTTCGAGTTCAAACCCACTCGTTGTCGCTAGGATACAAAGAATGTACTGACTGCAGCCGACAGGGTTTCCCGCATGTCCGGATCGTCGGTCAGTGGTGTGACCATGGTCATCTGGCATGCAGCAAGCGGGTCGATACCCTTGGCGATCAACTGACCTGCATAGACCAGCAAGCGGGTCGAGATTCCTTCGTCCAGGCCATGACCTTTCAGGTTACGGGCACGATGGGCAATTTGCACCAGTTTCGCGGCAATGCCACTTTCAACGCCCGATTCCTTCGTCACGATCTCGACCTCGATCGCCTCTTCCGGATAATCGAAATCCAGTCCACCGAAGCGCTGCTTGGTTGACTGCTTGAGATCCTTCATCAGGCTTTGATAACCCGGGTTGTAGGAAATGACCAGCTGGAAATCCTTATGGGCTTCGATCAGCTCGCCTTTCTTATCGAGCGGCAGGGTGCGCCGGTGGTCAGTCAGGGGGTGAATGACAACCGTGGTATCCTGGCGTGCCTCAACGACTTCGTCGAGATAGCAGATTGCGCCGATGCGGGCGGCGGTCGTGAGCGGGCCGTCCTGCCATTTGGTGCCGTCCTTGTCCAGCAGGAAACGGCCAACCAGGTCTGACGCGGTCATGTCTTCATTACAGGCCACCGTAATCAGTGGTCTGCCAAGTTTGTACGCCATGTACTCAACAAAACGGGATTTGCCACAACCTGTCGGCCCCTTTAGCATCATGGGCATACGCGCATTATATGCAGCGTCGTAAAGCTCGACCTCATTCCCCACCGGCTCGTAATAAGGCTCGGTTTTAACCAGGTACTGATTCGGATCCACAGTTGTATCAGACATAAAACACCTTCTTTATTGAAGTATTCCTAAACCTTTAATCTTCGTGATCGGTTTCCGACTCACCCGACCAGCCTGCAGCCTTGGCTTTTTCAATCCACGCATTATGGATCTTTTCATGGCGCTGCTGCAGTTCCTCAGGCAGCATACTGAACAGACAGCCGTATTTATCCCATTCCGCATTGACTTTCTGCAGCAGGCTGTCAATGCCCTGCATATTCCAGCCTTCACAGGTTTCAGTTTCAGGGATAATGCCAAATACCCACGCATCACGAATGATTTTGCCGATGGTTGTCATGCCACCGTTAATCTCATTATTGATGCCTACATATTTGTCCGGTTTGCTCATCGATTTAAAACCATATAACAAAAAAGCCCCTGTCCGTTGTATCGGCAGGGGCTTTTTATCAAATGGTATCCCTGCCCTATTTAAACAGTCTTACCACGGTATACAACCATTGATGCACCTGCTGACTGGGAATAATTATCAAACCCTAACAGGCGAACGTGGTTGTTCGGGTGAGCCTTGTGGCAGGCTTCCAGTTCAGCCAGGATAGCATCCACGTTGGTTTCACCAAACATGGGCAGTTTCCACATATACCAGTAATTGCTGGCGGCGTTCTCGGGTTCAGTATGCTCAATACCCGGGTTCCAGCCCTTGCTGACGATATATTCAATTTGCTTGCGAGTCCGGTCAGCATCCATTTCCGGCAAGTAAGAGAAGGTTTCAAACTTGCGCGAATCGGTGTCGCTCAGGCTCGATTTGTAATCTTGCATATCACTCATTTTCAGGTCCTCAATAAATTTCGAATACTGTTTTCAGATGCCGGGCCAGTTTTCAGCCCGGCATCCGTGACTTTCGACGCGCTTATTTGTGAGAAACGTCCAGTTTGTCAACAGTGTCAAATTCGAACTTGATTTCTTTCCAGGTTTCCATGGCGATCTTGAGTTCCGGGCTGCTCTTGGCAGCTTCGGTAAGAATTTCCTTACCTTCTTTCTCAAGTTCACGACCCCGGTTACGTGCCTCGACACAGGCTTCAACGGCAACACGGTTGGCCGCTGCACCAGCAGCATTACCCCATGGGTGGCCCAGCGTACCGCCACCGAACTGCAGTACCGCATCGTCACCGAAGATGGTAACCAGTGCCGGCATGTGCCATACGTGGATACCACCAGAGGCCACGGCAAAGGCACCCGGCATGGAACCCCAGTCCTGGTCGAAGAAGATACCGCGTGAACGGTCTTCCTTAACGTAGCTTTCGCGCAGCAGGTCGATCCAGCCCAGGGTGGCTTCGCGGTCACCTTCCAGCTTACCGACAACAGTACCGGTATGCAGGTGGTCACCACCGGACAGACGCAGGATCTTGGTCAGTACACGGAAGTGGATACCGTGGTGCGGATTACGGTCGAGTACGGCGTGCATGGCACGGTGGATGTGCAGCAACATGCCGTTGTCACGACACCACTGGGCCAGGCCGGTATTGGCACAGAAACCACCGGTGATGTAGTCGTGCATGATGATCGGCGCGCCGATCTCTTTGGCGTACTCTGCACGCTTGAACATTTCGTCCGGGGTCGGCGCGGTAACGTTGAGGTAGTGACCTTTGCGCTCACCTGTTTCTTTTTCGGCCTTGTGGATGGCTTCCATCACAAAGTCGAAACGCTGACGCCAGCGCATGAACGGCTGTGAGTTTACGTTCTCGTCGTCTTTGGTGAAGTCCAGACCACCGCGAAGACCTTCGTAAACGGCACGACCATAGTTCTTGGCAGACAGACCCAGCTTCGGCTTGATGGTACAACCCAGCAGCGGACGACCGTACTTGTTCATCACGTCACGCTCGACCTGGATACCCAGAGGTGGTCCATTACAGGTCATAACGTAGGCGATCGGGAAACGTACGTCTTCCAGACGCAGGGCGCGCACGGCCTTGAAGCCAAATACGTTACCGACGAGAGACGTGAACACGTTAACAACGGAACCTTCTTCGAACAGGTCGATCGGGTAAGCAATGAAGGCGTAGAAACAGGTGTCATCACCCGGTACGTCTTCGATAGCGTAAGCACGACCCTTATAATAGTCGAGGTCGGTCAGCAAATCGGTCCACACCGTGGTCCAGGTACCGGTGGAAGATTCTGCGGCAACAGCAGCAGCCGCTTCTTCACGGGGTACACCTTCCTGCGGTGTGATTTTAAAACAAGCCAGAATATCGGTATCAGCCGGGGTATATTCAGGCATCCAGTAAGTTTCGCGGTATTCCTTCACACCCGCGTGATAACTTTTCGCCATGTTCAATCCTCCTGAAGGTGAACGTGTGTTTAACAAATCTGATGACGAGGAAGCGACTTAACTCAGCTCAGTCATTTCATGGGACAGGCAATATAGTCAGATCAATGCATAATTAACACTCAATAATAATGAGATATACCATAAGAAAAGCCTTATAGATAAACCCTAGGGCGAAACTCGGAAAAGCCGATATTTGTTGTATAACAATGAGTTGAGTAATTTAGTGCGATATAGCGGGGTCTACGGGATTAAACCGGTCCCGCCAGAATGTATCAATATTATTTTGCGCAGATACTGAATTTCCGGGCGCGTTCAGGGCTGAGCTGCACCAGCCGCGCCCATGGACGAGCCGACTTATTATATTGCGCTTCCCTGTTCTGCCGGACAAGCAGATATGCCGCCAACACGTTTATCCCTTTCCTGACATGTGTTTACCCTGTTGGTGGACGGCGTTCAATAATGTTTAGCGCGGCCTGAAATTCGTCCATGCTCATATCGATGTATTCGCTAACCCGGCCATAGAGCATCAACGTCGGTACGTTGCGGCCACCCCGCTCCTTCTGGATTTGATCCAGGCAGTACAGGATGATTCGCTGCCTGCGAGTCAGCCCATCTCTCACGTCAGGCAGGTCATCGTATCGATTCGGGGTCATCATGGCTTCCTTTTCATCGCGATGATGCCAGGAAGAAGGTACGCCATTTTAAAAAACACGTCTACCACACCGAGGGCAGCCTGGCGAAAGATCAAGAAACCCGCCACGCTGCGTTGTGATGGTGGACAACAACCAGGCCACATTCACGTTCCACGGCAGCCACGCGCAGATAAAGTGCACGGCCAGGACCTGCCGATTTGCTTACTGGAATGCATAAGCGCTACCAGCGCCAGTGAAAGCTCCACTGAGTATTTGTCACGGTCTTATTCCTCGCCCCGGTCACCAGGGTGTCATTGTCAATCCCGACACTGGAACCGAAATAATCGCTGGCAGCAGCTTCACCCGCTTTCAGATACGCCAACTGTGACCAGCTTGTGGTGTTGCTGAATCTTATTGTGCATGAACATATAAACAGTGCCACTTTGCGATGCACTATTATTCGGTTGCGCGCCACTACTGCTG
>JARRNT010000060.1:0-12918 GCA_037384645.1 Gammaproteobacteria bacterium
TCATGAAACGGTTAAGACCGAAGGAATGACGCAAACCGCGAACTACATGTCGTTCAGATAAGTCTTGGCCTCTTCACCCGGATCGGCAAGCCCGGCCACCCGCCAGGCATTGAGACAGCTACCGAACAGGTTATGTATCCAGTGTTTGTCCCGGCCATGATCTCGGCAGAGACTGGCGATCGGTGGGGCAACACCAAAGCGGGTAAAATAGTTGCGCAAGGCGTAAATCGCGACCCAGTGTTCCGCACTAAGTTGTATATGCAGTTTATCCGCCGTGTCCTCGGCAATAAGTTCATTCCAGCACGAAGGATCGATAATTAATCCGTCTTCATCAAATTCCGGTTTGGCTGTCAGGTTTGTCATGGTATCCATGTTGGCACCTCCTGGGTGAGTGCTGTGCATTCCGGGGGCCGCGCAGGCGATTAGAGGCGGGGTACTAAACAGTATAGACAATGTTCCGTCGTGCGAAGCTACCAGCGTCTGACCCTGGCCTGGTGGAATCCAGCCACGATACATGTTTTTTATAGTTGCAGGTCTGACAGTCCAGTGCGGATAAAACAAAATTATAGCTATGATGGTAATGGCCAGGGACAGTAAGCCTGCATGCGATACCGGTATTTATTCGGCTGCTACAGTTTGTGCTGGCGGGGTATCCATCGGTACATTTCTCATAATAAAGACAAGCGGGGTCATGACGACGAAACCCACGGTAACAAACATGTAGGCATCCAGAAATCCAATCATTTGCGATTGTCGGGACAGCAACCTGAACAGCACACCGATGGATTCCGGCGTTATCGAACTGATACCGAGATGGCTGAGATAGGGCAGCAGTGCAGGATTGTAGGCTTGTAAATCACCGCCGACATGATGCCATGCAATCTGGGCGTGGGAGGTGAGTACGGTGGCCACGACCGAGATGCCGATGCCGGAACCGATGGTGCGCAGCAGACTGTACATGCCAGCCGCCTCAGCGGCGTATTGGGGCGCCAGGGTGGAAAAGGCCATGGTCGATAACGGAATGAATACCATGCCGAGCCCCATCCCCTGCAGCATCATGGGATAGATCACTCGCCAGATGCCCATGTCCATGCTGTATTGCGTGGTCTGGTAGGAACCCAGGGTAAAAATGCCGATGCCGGCGATGATCAGCCAGCGTGGATCCATGCGATTAATCAGTTTACCGACCAGCATCATACTGAACATGCTGGCGATGCCGCGGGGAGCCAGGGTCAGACCGGTGGTCAGAGTGGGGTAATTCATCAGGCCTTCGAGCATTAATGGTTGTAATAACATGGATCCGAACAGGCCAAGCCCGAGAAAGGCCATTAATAAACTGGCGGTGACAAAATTTCGATCGGTAAAGATCTCCGGACTGAACAGGGCATGGCCTTTGTGAGTGATCGTGTGAAAAAAGAAACCGATAAAACCGACGGCACTGACAAAGGCAGAAAACTGGATCACGGGAGAGGAAAACCAGTCGTCCGTCGAGCCGCGATCCAGCAGGAACTGCAGGCCGGCCACTCCCATGGCCATCAGGGTCAGCCCCATCCAGTCCATACTCCGCTCGCTGCGTTCGGTATCCGGGATATAGCGCAGTACCAGGAAGGACGACAGGATCCCGACCGGCAGGTTAATGAAGAAGGTCCAGCGCCAGGACATGAATTCCGTCAGCCAGCCACCCAGGGTAGGGCCCAGGATCGGGCCGACCATGACACCAATGCCCCAGATGGCCATGGCCTTGCCGCGTTCATTGTGGGGAAAGGTAGCCACCATGATCGATTGTGACAATGGCACCAGCGCCGCCCCGCTGACACCCTGGAGCAGACGAAAGGTCACTATCTGGCTGAGGCTGGTCGACAGGCCGCACATGACCGACGCCACGACAAAGCCGACGATGCTGACAGTAAGAAATTTCTTCTGGCCAAAGCGGTGGGTGAAGTAACCGGTCAGTGGCATGAAGATGCCCGAGGACACCATGTAGCTGGTTAACACCCAGCTGATTTGATCGGGGGTCGCACTCAGTTCGCCCTGCATGTGCGGCAGTGCCACATTGACGATGGTGGTATCCAGCACCTGCATTACGGTCGCCGCCATTACCGCTACCGAAATCAGAAACCGTTGCATACTCATGGCATCAATCCATTAGTCTGTTGTATTCCCCCGGGTGGAGGCATTTTTAGCAAGCTTCTGCTTGTCTACCGGCGCAGTGGTGTCGATAGTGACGGTGGTACTGGTGCCCACCAGCAGGGGATATTTCGGGTCAGGGTGTTCGATACGAATTTTGACCGGGACACGTTGAATCACCTTGACCCAGTTGCCATTAGCGTTTTGTGGCGGCAACAGTGAGAAGACCGAGCCGGTTGCCGGGTTGATATCTTCCACCACGCCATGGAAGGTCTGCCCAGGGTACATATCGACCTTGATCCTGACCGATTGGCCAGGCCGGATACGGGCCAGCTGGGTTTCCTTGTAATTGGCATATACCCAGTAATGGTCGCTACAAACCAGGACAAAGGCATCCCGATCGGCATTCACTACATTGCTGGGTTGCAGGTCGACCTTGCTGACCCGGCCGGAACAGGCTGCAGTGACCCTGGTGTTCTGCAATTGCCATTGCGCCTGATCCAGTGCGGCCTTTGCCTCAACCACGCGATCATTTTTGTCGCCTGGTTCGCCCAGCTGACGACGTGCCTCATCGAGTTTGGCCTTGGCGACTTCAAGGTTTGCCTTGGCGCTTTTGAAAACGGACTCAGCATCAGTCACATGCTCGGTCGAAATGTAATCCTTTTTGGCCAGCCGATGCGCGCGTCGTAACTTGGAACGGGCATTGTCCAGCAGGACCTGGCGATTGTGCACTTCCGCTTCGGCCGAGGTCACGGCGGCCTGGGCCTGGGCGACCTCGCGTCTGGCCAGTGCCAGTCGGGCCTGCGCCTGTTCCAGCGCGTAACGAAACGGGGTCGGGTCGATAGTAAAGAGCAACTGGCCTTTTTTGACACGCTGTTGATTGGATACATTCAATGTCGCGATGCGACCACTGACGCGTGGGGCAACCCTGACCACGTTGGCACTGATGTAGGCGTCCTCCGTACTGGGGTAACGCGCCGAATATGCCTGGTAGGACCAGATGCCGGCAGCACCCAGTATGATGACGACAGCAAGAATGAAAATACGTTTTTGCATAAATGCTAACTCCTGTGTACCGATACCGATCAGATTTGATCGGCGGTATGCTTGATTTGCAATAAGACTCGCATGCAGGTTTCGATATCCTTTGTCGGGATCTCTGCCAGCAGTTCACCCCGCAGACGTGATGCGACCTTATTGATCTTTTTGATGATGGCCCGCGATTGTGAGGTCAAATGGATGGTTTTAACCCGGCGATCGGTGGTGGATTCGTGTCGTTCTATCCAGCCATCTTCATGCATACGATCCAGAATCCGTACCAGGGTGGGGCCTTCTATACCCATCCAGTCCGCCAGGGATTTCTGCATGACCCCATCACCACGTTTGGACAGATGTAACAGTACGATCCAGCGTGACTGGCTCAGGCCGAGAGGACGCAGACGCTCGTTCAGTTTGGCACGCCAGCAGCGTGAAACTTCGGCGAGGGTCATGCCTAGCTGTTCCTGTGATGTAGACATAATCAGAATTTATATAGATAACAAGCTAATTAGTAGTATGCTATCTATTATGGCGATACTTATTGTGTCATACAAGAGCAGGCATACATTTTTTCCCCGGTCGGGCGCAGTCCGTATTTGACAGTAAAATTTCCAGGCCGGGCGCGGCTGATTCGTGGATAATTGGCGCAGCACCAGCCAGGACCCTGATAAGAATGGCCTAAGCCTGGCAGCAGACAGGTCGGACAGATAATCCTGTTATTAATAAACCACACATTCGGGGGAGATTATCAATGAAGCAGATTTTATCGCTTGTCTGCATTGCGCTGGTGTTTACACTGCCTACACCTGCCCAGGCAGCGAAAGGTAAATTTTATGCAGTACCGGGACGTACTGGCGTCACTGTTCCGGTCTGGTTGATTGCGCCCAGCCAGGCGACGGACATTGTCGTTTTATTCAGTGGGGGTGAGGGCAAACTGGTTATTACGGCAAAAGGGATAAAGCATCAGGCTAATTTTCTGGTACGGACACGCCAGATGTTTGCGGACAAGGGGATGATCGTTGCCATACCGGACAAGCCGAGCGACAAGGCGGATCTGTTTGGCTTCAGGACCACGCGGGCGCATGCCATTGACATGAGTGCGGTAATGCAATTTTTACGGCGACGCTATCCGGGCAAACCGCTCTGGCTGGTGGGAACAAGCCGTGGCACGATATCGGTAGCAAATGTAGCTGCGCACATTCACGGCAAGGCGGGCCCTGATGGCATCGTCTTAACGTCCAGTCTGACCCGGGGTGGTGTGCGTAACTACGATTCATTACGAGATATCAATTTGGCGGCGATAACAGTCCCCACCCTGGTCGTGCATAACAGGAAAGATGAGTGCCGTTTTACTCCGTTTTCCGATGCGGAGGCATTATCCGGTCTGTTAACCGCGGTAAAGGTCAAGGCGTTCAAGGTATTCGATGGTGGCAGGTCCCCGGGGGAAGCCTGTCAGGCCAGAAGCTACCACGGTTATCTGGGAATCGAGGCGCCAGTGGTTGACAGCATTGTAGACTGGATCAAGTCACACTAGCCTGGGCTGCAGGCTCCTTAATTTATGAGAACTGAATAAGAATTTTTTTGGTCGTCTCGTAAAGTTGCTGGCGATTCACGGGCTTGGTCAGGAAGTCATTACTGCCGACCTCTTTGCACAGGTTGCGATCCGCAAGTGTGGCATTGGCTGTCAGCATGACGATGGGACCGGCATAATTTTTGTCGCGCAAAGCCTTGACGGCATCAACTCCAGACATGACGGGCATTTGCATGTCCATGTAGATCAGATCATAGTCATGTTGCTGGGCGAGATTGAGTGCAACCACGCCATTTTCCGCGACGGTAACGTTCAGTCCCATCTTGACCAGGAAGGTTTTGATTAATTGCTGAACCATTTCATTATCTTCAACCAGTAGTACATCTCCGGAAAGCGGGGGAGTTGCTTCATGCATCTGGTTCGGGTCCTGGCTGGTTCGTACCTCCTGCATGCTCTCAATCAGGGAAGGTGGGTTTCTTCCGGCCTGGGTTTGAAAGAGCTTTAATGTAAACTCCGAACCGACCCCGTGTTCGCTATTCACCAACAACTCACCATTCATTAGATCCGCCAGACGTTTTGAAAGTGACAGGCCCAGGCCTGTGCCGCCAAAACGGCGGGAAACGCTGGAGTCAGCCTGTTTGAACGGTTTGAAAATGTTTTGTAGATGTTCTGCTGACATCCCGATACCCGTGTCTTTTATGATAAACGACAGGGTGTCTTCATCCTGGAGATAATTTATTGCAATCCGGACTGAACCGGTATGAGTGAACTTGATTGCATTGCTACAGATATTCAACAGTATTTGCTTGAGTCGAAGCGGGTCGCTGATAATACTGGCAGGTAGTGGGAAATTATAGTCAACGGAAAACTCCAGTGACTTCTTGTTGGCCTGACCTACGATGATCGATTCGACTTCTGATATGACCTGTAAGGGATGTGTGGTGATTTTTTCTATATCGAGATTGCCCGCCTCGATTTTCGAGAAGTCCAGCAGGTCGTTAATCAGATTAAGCAGGTGATCACTGCTCATACGGATGGACCGCAAGGCCATGACCATCTGCTCCATGCTCTGGTCGGCATCCAGCGCGGATTCGGCATAACCGATAATTGATGTCAGTGGTGTTCTTATCTCATGGCTCATATTGGCGAGAAAGCTGCTTTTGGCCTGATTGGCGGAATCCGCAGCTTCTTTCGATTTTTTTAGTTCCTCGGCTTCCAGTTGGCGCTCCATCATGACGCTCACCCAACTGCCGATCAGGTTCACCAGGTCCTTGTCTGCCTCGGTAAAGGGTTTTTTTACGGGTTTGCGATTGGAGAAATTCACAGTGCCGAATTTTTTACCATGCACATTGATGCTGCAGCCGATATAGGATTGGACGCCGAGGAATGCTGCTGCCGGATGATTTTGATATTCAGATTCTGCGACGTGGCTGATGACAATGGCCTCGGGGGTAGAAAAGGTAACCTGGCAGAAAGTTTTGTCCAGTGGTAATTTTAATCCGCGTTTGACGTTCAGGTCGCTCAACACGACGGTATTAAGGAATTCAGAGGTATTGGTTTCGAGGTCCTGGCGGCCGACCTTGCCGATTTCCGTTCCCAGTAACTGGCAGCCCAGGCGCAGGGTGGCATCAATTTGTTCATCGAAGCTCAGATCCGGACGCGAGATAATTTCGTGCAACGCACGGATCCGTCGCCCCTGTTCGACCAGGGTTTCTTCTTCAGAATCAGTTAGTTGATGTGATGAGTCAAGCATGGCCAGGCTGTATCAGATTAAAAGACTGCAAGATTTATAAGCATAATATAGGATTATGGTTTGCTCTTATGTCAGTAATATATCGTCAAGACCCCGGATTTATTAAGATTTCTGTCATATCTATTATGCCGGTAATCGACTGCTAAAGTCTGGCGAGATTCAGCTGTTTGGACGAGTGGCGGGTGCTAGGATTATCGCAATGACGGATATATTTTCTCTACAGCAGTTAGCTTTTGCGTTTGTCGTCCTGGCTACGGCCTATACCTTCCGGGGCGTAACCGGTTTTGGCTCAGGACTGATCTCCATTCCCCTGCTGACCCTGAGTTTGCCGCTAACCTTTGTCGTACCCTGTATCAATGTGCTGGATGTGATTGCATCCCTGGTGCATGGCTGGCGGCACCGACAATACACCCAGTGGCGTGAGTTATTGCCAGTGCTGCCGTTCACGGCAAGCGGCGTGCTAATTGCCCTGTATCTATTAAAGAGCGTACACCCTGACATCCTGGTGCATGCCCTGGGTGTATTCATCCTGCTTTTTGCCGTTTATAACCTGGTTGGTCCGGAGATCCGGCAGCATTGCAGTCGCAAGTGGGCAATCCTTTCGGGTTCGCTCGGTGGTTTGATCGGAACGCTGTTTGGCACCGGCGGGCCGTTGTATGTGGTTTATTTTCAAATGCGCGGCCTGCCCAAGAGCATGTTCCGCTCCACGATTGCCACCTTGTTTCTGCTGGATGGGGGACTGCGATTCAGTGGTTACGTGGCGGCCGGATTCTATGACAAGAGCAAGCTGTACTGGATTGCGCTGGCCTTTCCAATCATGGTCACAGGCCTGGTTATTGGCGGGCGGATCCATACCGGCATCAGTCAGCACCAGTTTCAGCGAGCTATCGGCATCCTGCTGGTGATCAGCGGTATTGCCCTGCTGGTGAAATAGGCCGGTAGCACGTATGCCAAAACCGCTATCGCGCTAGAGTTGGTTCAATGGGTATTTACCTGTTTCGTTCATTACGTCATCGCAATTTTCGTCTCTACTACCTTGGACAATTACTCTCGCTGAATGGCACCTGGATGCAATCAGTTGCCCAGTCCTGGCTGGTGTATCGCCTGACAGGTTCGGGGACCATGCTCGGGCTGGTGGGGGCGTTTACCCTGGCCCCGAGTCTGCTCTTTGGATTTTATGGCGGCTGGCTTGCCGATCATTTTGCCCGGCGCCAGCTTTTAATCATTGCGCAAGTCCTGGCTATGCTCCAGGCGGCAATCCTGGCAGCCCTGACCATCCTGGGCCTCGTTCAGCCCTGGCATATCCTCGTGCTGGCATTGCTATTGGGCGTGGTGCAGGCGATGGAAACACCGGTCAGGCATTCCTTCATTTCACAGTTGGTACCGCGCGCTGATCTGGCTAATGCCATTGCCCTGAACTCCAGTATGTTTCATCTCGCCCGATTTTTTGGTCCTGCCATCGCCGGCATTCTGGTCGCCTGGGTAGGCGAGGGACCGGTATTCCTGCTTAACGCCATGAGCTTCATCGCCGTCTTGATCAGCCTGTTTTATGTCCGGCTGCCAGCACCATCATCACAGGCTGATGCCGCGGGCGCTGGCATGGGCATCTGGTCGGGCCTGCATTTTGTGCGTAACCATGCCCTGGTCCGAAACCTGTTAATACTGGTTGCCAGTGTCAGCTTGCTAGGTTCCTCGATGGTCGTGTTAATGCCGGTATTTGTCGTCAGGATCTATGGACAGGGCGCAGAGATGCTGGGACTGTTGATGGGGATGTTGGGGGCGGGCTCCCTGACCGGTGCCTTGTTGCTGGCCAATCGGCGAGACTACCGCTTACTGGAACGGCGTATTGCGCTGGCCGGCGTGCTGGTCGCGGTCGGGTTAATCCTGTTTGCAGTTAATCACTGGCATAACGTGGCATTATTACTTTTATTTATAATCGGTTTTGCTGCGACCACGGTGTTTTCCAGCAGCAATGCCCTGATACAACTATCAGCACCGGACCGGATTCGAGGCAGGGTAATGGCATTGTTCAGTATTGCCTTGCAAGGCATGATTTCCATTGGACAGCTGGTAATGGGGCGCAGCGCGGATCTACTCGGGGTGTCGAGCGTGGTGGCCGGTGCAGGTAGCGCCCTGTTGGTACTGACCCTGGTGCTCGCCGTCGGCCTGCTACGGTATGCCAGGATTCAACAGCACACACCGTCCCGTGAGAACTAATATTAGTACATAGCGATATAGCTGGCGTGCCTTAACAGAATCCGAGTGAATTCTTAAACACTACTCTTAATGTGTGCGTTTTGATCTGCATCAATGCCCGTCGTGTTGCACGGGGTTATCGTTGCGGTCCTGATTAAAACACGTTACTGTAAGTGGCAGATGGTCAGGACGATCATGTTGAATTTGCGCGCTAAAAGTTATTCCCAAATCTTACCCAGCCGGCGAGGCATACCCTGGTTTGTACTCAGGCCGGAACAGCCCAGATCTTTATCAGCAAGGCAGAATTTCTAACATGGAGCCAAACGATGTCTGAAAAAATAAGTCTCTTATGCGTTTCCGGTAGTCATGAAAAAATGCAAATGGCTGCCATGGTGGCGGCGGTGGCCGTAGCCGGTGGTGGAGATGTTAATGTATTTCTCTCCATGAATGCCCTGCCTTATTTTCTCAAGGACAGACAGGTTAAGGCCCCCAACGAAGGTGAGATGGGCGAACTGATGGCAGCAAAAAATGTCCCATCTTTTAAGAGCTTATTTGAGAATGCCAAGGACCTCGGGAGTGCGCAGATACACGCCTGTTCCATGGCGATGGATGTTCTCGGTGTCGAGGAGTCTGCACTCGATCCAAGTATTGATAGCGTAATGGGGCTCACACGATTTCTCAGCGATGCGGCAGATACCCAGCTAATGGTGTTCTAATATTATTTTATTGAGTCCTATAAATAATCATGCAGGTTTTTGAGGCAAACAGACGATGACTGATTCAGATACAAAATTAATCGATGCGCGTGGCAGTTTTTGTCCTGGTCCGTTGATGGAATTAATTCGTGCCATCAAGGAAGCGGAAGTGGGGGATGTACTCGAATTACTATCATCTGACAAGGGTACGGCATCTGATGTACCCGAGTGGGTAGCCAAAGTCGGCCATGAAATGGTTGGCTCGGAAGAAAAGGATGGTGTCTGGCATCTGAAAATTCGTAAGACCAAATAAAATATATCTAGGTTGCAGTCTTTACCTGAACTGCATTACAGACGGGCAGTTTCAGAGGTATTACCCCGCTGGGTAGTTAACAGCAGTTTAGTGGCGGCACAGTGTATGTCCCACTTGTATATATAAAGCAATAGGAGGGAAGAAGGTCAGAGCGGTACTGTTGCCGTTCATGTCATAACTAATAAATACAGCCTTTGGAGGTCAAACATGAAAGTACTCATCATCGGTGGCGGTATGGGCGGGACGATTCTCGCGAATCATCTGGCGCGCAAGCTGCCCGAGGAATTAAACAGCGGAAAGGCCAGTGTGACCATGCTGTCTGCTTCAGACCGTCACATGTATCAGCCAGGCCTGCTTTATGTTGCCGTCGGTAAGTTAAGTCCCGACGAACTTTACCGCGATCAAAAAAGTCTGCTTGAACCCGGCATTGACTTCCATGTAGATCCGGCTGAGAAATTCGATCTCGACAATAACCAGGTGGTAACCAAGAGCGGGAAAACCTATGGCTACGATATTCTGGTGATCGCAACGGGGTCACGTATTTATCCGGATGCGATACCAGGACTGGCAGAGAACGCCGAGTTTTTCTATACCGAGGAATCCGCACTGAAAATGTTCAGGCGTCTGCATGAATTCGAAGGCGGCAGGGTCGTTGTCACGGTTGGCGTTCCGCACAAATGTCCCATGGCGCCGCTCGAAATCACCTTTATGTTGCACGATTATTTCAAGGACCGCGGCATGCTCGACAAGGTGCAGTTGCACTACACCTATCCTATCGGTCGTACCCATGGTCTGGAGAATGTGGCCAAGTGGGCCACGCCGGAATTCGAACGACTGGGTATCACCTATGAAACGCTGTTTAATATGAAAGAAGTAGATGGTGCCAGGAAGGTTGTTATCAGTGAAGAGGGCACCGAGGCGAATTATGATCTGCTGGTTGCCATCCCGGCGCATAAAGGTATGGAAGTAATTGAAAAAAATGGCCTTGGACAGAGTGGCTGGATTCCAACCGATCGGCATCGGTTGAACATGGAAGGCCGTGAAAATGTCTTTGTGCTGGGTGATACCACCAATTTACCGATCAGCAAGGCGGGCTCTACTGCTCACTTCGAGGCGGATGCCCTGGCGGATAATATTGCTTCCATGATCAAGATTGGCACCAGTGTGCGTGATTATGACGGCAAGGTGTTCTGCTTTATCGAAGCCGGCAAGGACCGTGCAACTTATGCCATGTTTGATTACATGAATCCGCCCAACCCGATGCCACCGACCAAGGCTGTTCACTGGTTCAAGCAGGCCTACAATAAAATGTACTGGTTGTCTGCCCGTGGCTTACTGTAGGGGGGCATCATCATGACTGAGACTACGCACGAAGCATTGAAATTGCCGCCCGAGCAACAGGAACAGATCGTGGAAATATTGCGTGTCTGGCAGAGTGCGCGCGATGCTCTGAACGATGATATGGTCGGACGACTGGCATCGACGCTGGGTCAGGGGCTGGATACGCTGGATCGCTTTAATCGCAGTGGCATTGCTGATGCAATCCCTGACATCGGTCAATTTGTCAGTAGTGGTGACCTGAAGCGAGTATCGTCGCTGGCACGATTGATTGCGGCAGCGGAAGATTCGTTGAGTGATGAAATGGTGGCCAGGCTGGCAACGATAATCACTGAGTCCCTGTCCGTGCTCGATCGCCTGACGCGCAATGGCGCACTGGAGCGGATCCTCGATGTGCTGTTGCAGCCGGGTGTGCAGGATGTCCTTGTGCGTTTTGGCGATGCACTTGCCAAGGCAAACAAGGATTTCGATTCCACACCACATCCAAAAGGTGGTATCGGTGGCCTGTGGAAGATTGGTACAGACGCTGGTAACCAGGAGGCAATACAGTTCATGGGACTGTTTGGTAAACACCTGCGGGATCCACAATAGTCATCAGCTTCGACCCGGCATCCTTATGCGTGCAAAACTGCAGGCATGAGGATGCCGGAAATCTTTTGAACGCCAGACTTATGCTCGAATGATATGCAGCGCATCCCCGAACCGGAGTTGATGAACGATCCGGAACAGGCGCAGGCTTATGCCAATGCCGATTTCAGTGAGCCACATAACCATTTCATCGATCTGTTCAGGCAGCATTTTCCGGGCATCGCTATCGGCGGGACGGTACTGGACCTTGGCTGCGGTCCCGCGGACATCAGCCGGCGCTTCGCCAGGGCCTTTCCCAGATGTGTTATTCACGGCGTTGATGGCGCGGCGAATATGTTGCAATTGGGTCAAAAAGCCAATGAGCGTGACCAGCTGGCTGACCGGATCGAGCTGTACCAAAGGCAGTTGCCGTGTGCTGCACTGCCCCTCGCCGGCTATGATGTTATAATCAGCAACAGCCTGTTGCACCATTTGCATGAGCCGATGGTGCTATGGCGCAGTCTGAAGCAATATGCAAATCCCGGTGCTGCCATTTTCATTATGGATCTGCTGCGTCCCGCCAGCAGCGACGATGCACAGAAGCTGGTAACTGAATATGCGGGCGATGAACCGGAAATCCTGCGCAAGGACTTTCTTGCATCCTTGTATGCCGCCTTTAGTCTCGAGGAAGTCAGGCAACAGCTGGCCGACATGCAACTGTCGCATTTACAGGTCACCGATGTCAGCGATCGGCATCTGATTATTTATGGATATCTGCCATGAGTAAATTTTCAAATCCTTCAAAGGAAGATATTATCAGGCTGTTACAACAGGTCAGGCGGATTGCAGTGGTCGGTCTTTCCCCAAAATTATCCCGGCCTTCTCACCAGGTTGCCGCCGCCCTGCAAGGGTATGGTTATACCATCGTTCCGGTGAGACCGGCACTGGAGCAGGTCCTCGGGGAAATGGCCTATCCTGACTTGGCCTCTTTCCCTGGCCAGATTGACCTGGTCGATGTCTTTCGCGCCCCCGAACATGTGGGACCGATAGTGGATGCCTGTATCGAGCTACAGATTCCAGCCCTGTGGTTACAGGATGGTGTTGTAAACGAGGAGGCGGCGCTGCGGGCGCAGGCCCACGGTATCAAGGTCGTTATGGATCGCTGTATATATCGCGATTACCGGCAGTTTATTGGTGATTAATACTGTCGCGTTAATAGATGTGCTGTAAGACTGCAATCGACCCATAACCGCCACTAGTATTACTCAAATAATGGGGCGACAGGCCCTCTCCAAAGCAGACATAAATTATTTATAAACATTAGCTTACCCTGTCTTGATGTAGTCCTGAAGCATAATGA
>JARRNT010000061.1:0-23032 GCA_037384645.1 Gammaproteobacteria bacterium
CGGCATTTCGCCGCTGTTTCTAATCACCCTTCGAGCATCCCGCTCGCTTTTATCTCCCGCGCAGATTATTTACACGTGTCCTTTCAGCATCCTGCCCCTGCTTGGGTTCCCTGGTGTCATCCCTGGCAGGCTAATCCGGCCTGCAATCACGTCTCCTTGTGCATCTCCTTGGAGAGAACTAGTTTCTCTCTTGATGTGACGAGCTTACCAGCAAATGAGACAAGCGTTTGTCACGAAGTGTTTCGTTTTTCTCGTCTGTGACCGACATCGGATATTCGCTTTACCCCATCGAGCCGGCTGTTTATCCTGCAGGCCATGACATCCGGCCCTGATAATCTGTTTAGCCCCTACCTGGCGGTCCACGCCTCTGCTGGTAGCGGCAAGACCCATCAACTGGTCAACCGGCTGATTTATTTGCTGTTACAGGGTGTCGAGCCTGGTGGTATTTTAGCCATCACCTTCACACGCAAGGCGGCATCGGAAATGACCGATCGCCTGTTGCAACGCGTGCAGGCCCTGTGCACCGATGATGACACCCTCCTGCGAGACCAGTTGGTCGAGCTGGGACTCAACCCGACCCCTGCGCTCTGCCAGCAGGCGGCCAATTTATACGAAACCCTGTTGCACACGCCTTATCCGGTCCGCAGTACCACTTTCCACGCCTTCTGCCAGGACCTGTTGCGGCGTTTCCCCATGGAGGCCGATGTCCCCCCTGGATTTGAACTGGTCGAACTGACCCAGCAGTTACTGGATGAGGCCTGGGACAGTTTTGCCAGTGAGCTGACCCGTATGCCGACGGCCGAGCCAGCCCAGGCCATGGACCTACTGTTACATAAGCTCGGACTGCACGAAAGTCGCCGGGTTTTGCGCCAGTTTGTAGACCACCGCAGCGACTGGTGGGCCCTGACTCAGGGTCAATCGGCACCCGTTCAATTTGTTTACATGCAATTATGTGAACATATTGATATCGATATTAATGCGAACCCGTTGGCAACCTTCCTGCATGACGAGCATGTCCGGCAGGAATTACAGGAATTTCACACCTTATTGTTAAAACATCCCAAAAAGGATCACATCAAGGCAGCAACGCAGATTGAAAATGGCCTGCAAAGTGATATCGACGAACAAGCCCAATTCGCTTATCTGTGGTCGGCCTTCTACAAAGGCGACGATACACCCTATAAACGTTCTGGCAACAAGACACTGAATGACAAACTCACTCCCGCCGGATGTGAACGCTTTCTTACACTACACGAATCCTTTTGTGAGCGACTGGCGACGGTGCGCCGGCACCTACACGCCATCGATACCCTGCAGCTGACCCAGGCCTGGCTGACCTGCGGCAATGCTCTCCTGGGACAGTTTCAGCGACTCAAGCAAAACCAGCGTGTGCTCGACTTCGCCGACCTGGAATGGAACAGCTACCTCCTGTTGAATACCGCCAGCCATGCTGACTGGGTTCAGTACAAACTGGATCAACGCATCGATCATTTACTGGTGGATGAGTTTCAGGATACCAACCCTATCCAGTGGCAACTCATCCTGCCTTTGTTGCAGGAACTGGCCGCCGCAGACAATGAACGTCAACGCTCTGTTATGTTTGTGGGTGACAGCAAACAATCGATCTACAGTTTCCGTCGAGCCGAACCACGCCTGTTTGATGCGGCCAGCGACTGGCTGGCAGAACACCTGCCACAAACCCGCAAACAGACCCTGAGTAAATCCTGGCGTTCCTCAATGGCGATCACGGAATTCGTCAACCAGGTGTTTGAAAATAATTCTGAGCTGCGGATGAGTCACTTTGAACACCATGATACAGCCCACACGCAGTTGCACGGACAGGTCTGGGTGTTACCGCTTGCCGCGAAACAGAAACCTGAGCGTGACAACGGCTTGCGCAATCCGCTGACCACGCCAAGGCCACAGTCCGAAGCGGCGCACTACCAGGAAGCCCGCCAGATCGCCCAGACGATTACCCGCTTAATCAACAACAGGACGGTGATAGGCCGTCACGGTCAGGCTCGCTATTTACGCTATGCGGACATTCTGCTCCTGTTTCGCTCGCGAACCCGGGTCAGCGACTATGAGCGCGCCCTGCGTGAAGCCCACATCCCGTACATCGGTACCGAGCGCGGGACATTGCTCGACAGTCTCGAAGTCAGTGACATGATCAACCTGCTGCAATGGCTGATCACGCCCTTTAACAACCTGGCACTGGCCGGCATCCTGCGTTCGCCCCTGTTTGCCGCCAGCGATCAAGACCTGATGCAGCTCGCCGGCAAGGGTGAATGGTATCCGCGCCTGCTGGAGCTGGCCACGACACTTGAGCCCGAACAGCCATTAGCCCGCGCGGCGCGACACCTGCAACGCTGGAAACCGCTGGCCGATCAATTACCGGTACATGATCTGCTGGATCGGATTTATAGCGAAGCCAATGTGATTGCCCGCTATCGGGCAGCCTTTCCCGCGCACCTGCACCCGCGCGTCATCGCCAATCTCACCCGTTTCCTGGAACTGGCCCTGGAAAGCGACAGTGGCCGCTATCCCAGCCTGACCCGTTTCATGGTGTGGCTCGAACAACTCAGGCAACTGGACAAGGAGGCCCCGAGCCAGCCACCGGGCCAGGGTGAACAGGACCGGGTCAGGTTACTGACCATTCATGAGGCAAAAGGCCTGGAGGCGCCGGTCATCTTCGTTGCCGACGCCAGCCGCACAGCACCGGGCGAGCGAGGTGCGCGCATATTGGTGGAATGGCCGGCCGACGATACTGTTCCCCGGCATTTTCTGCTATCGCCGGGTGGAAAATTTGTAAATGATCATTGCGCAGCAGTCATCAACCGCTTGCAGCAAAAGCAGGAACAGGAAGACGCCAATCTGCTCTACGTCGCCCTGACCCGCGCCGAACAGTTTTTATTTATTTCGGCATCGAACAAAAGTGAAAGCTGGTACCAGGAAATCTGCCGGAGGTGTGATATCAACCCCGAAGAGCTGGATGCGCCGGCATGCGTGATCGAAAAAGGCAAACCGCAAACCATCCTGGCCGAAAACACTACACCTGCATCACAGGCAGCGACGGTCATTCCCGGCCTGCAGCAAGTCATCGATTTGCCGAGCGCCTGGCAGGAAATCGCACCAAGTCGACAGGTTGGCTACAACGCTAGCGACGCCAGGCTTATCGACGAAGACACGCGCGAACGCGGTAACATCATTCATGCCATGCTGGAGATGCTGGCGCAGTCACCGGACATGTCACTGCCCTCGAGCCATTTTCAGTTCAATGGTGTCGATCCACAACAACTGGTGCTTTACTGGCAGGAGGCCCAGGCCGTGATCCAGGCGTTTCCCCGCTACTACCAGACACAGCATTACCAGCAGGCCTACTCGGAAGTCCCCGTGGTCTACACCGAGGCTGGCCGCACGGTACATGGGATCATTGATCGCCTGGTTTGCTATGATGACAGTACCCTGATCATCGATTACAAGACCCATCGTTTTACGGCTGGTGAAGAGCCGCGGCAGCTCGCCGCTCACTATCAGGAACAACTACGGCTGTATGCCGAGGGTATCCGACAAGTTTTCCCGGACAAACCGGTCAAATGTAATATCCTGTTTACTGCCTTGCCTGAATCCATCGATTTACCGACTTGAAGCCCGGTCCCGTAATCCCCACATAGATAATTTTACAAACAACGAGAATTAACCATGCACAGTTTTGATACCACGTTTGAGACCTTTGCCGATGATGTTCTGGATGCCTCCAATGAAGTCCCGGTGCTTGTGGATTTCTGGGCCAGCTGGTGCGGACCATGCAAGCAACTCATGCCGGTACTCACCAAACTGGCCGATGAGTACCAGGGTGGTTTCAAACTGGCCAAGGTCAACATCGACGAACAGCAGCAGCTTGCTCAGCAATTCCGTGTGCGTAGTGTGCCTACTGTCAAAGTCGTGAAAGCCGGCCAGGTTGTCGACGAATTTCTCGGTGCCCAACCCGAACCCGAGATCCGCAAGCTACTCGACAAATATGTCACGCGTGAATCGGACAAATTGATGGCCGCCGCCCTGGAGCGCTACAACAATGGCGAGACTGATGCGAAGCAGGAGATGGTCCAGATCGTTAACAGCGATCCGCAAAACAATAACCTGCGCCTGTTATACGTTGATGTACTCATGCGCGAGAAACAATACGATGAGGCCCGTGCGATTTTGCAATCCCTGCCAGCGGATGTGCGCCAGCAACCCGAGGTCGCCGGGCTGCTGGGCCGCCTGGAATTTCTCGGGGCGGCAAGTGGCGGTGCCGATGAGACCAGTCTGCTCGCCAGCATCGACAAGGACCCTGCCGATTGCGAGGCACGCTATCAATTATCGTCCTACTACATCACCCAGGCCCGGTATGAAGAGGCCCTGGAGCAATTGCTTGAAATCATGAAGCGGGATCGCAACTATGGTGATGATGCCGGGCGCAAGGGTATCCTGAAGGTGTTTGACATGCTCGGCGGTCGCGGTGAAGTCGTGAGCCGTTATCGCCAGAAAATGGCAAGCCTGCTTTACTGAGAAACAGGGCGTTTACATCGTAAAAAACAAAAAGCCGGGAACTATCCCGGCTTTTTTGTTTATGTGAATTGCATATCTATTGCATCGCCGTACTGGATTGCATCTGATCCAGTACCATGCTCAGCTTGTCAGGCGGGGCATAACCGGGAAACATCTGGCCGTCCTGCAGGATCATCGCCGGGGTACCGTTCACGCCTAGCTCCTGCCCCAGTTGGAATTCCATGGCAACCGGATTTTTGCAGGTCTTTTGCGGGATATTTTCACCTTCTATCGCCCGGTGAAACGCCTTTTTACGATCCTTGGCACACCATGCTGAAACATATTTATAGTATGAAGGAGATCCGATCCCGGCACGCGGAAACGCCAAGTAGCGAATCTCAATCCCCAGCTTGTTGTATTCCGGAATTTCATTATGCAGTTTACGACAGTATGGGCAATCGATATCGGTGAAGACCGTGACGACGTGTTTGACCTTGCCGTTCTTGGGTGAATAAATGATCATGTCCTTTTTGCTGAGTTTGGCCAGCGCTGTCTTTTTTGCGGCGTCGCGTGCTGTTGCACTGATATTGACCCGGTTGACCAGATCAACAATGTCACCCTTAACGAAATAACGCCCATCCTTGCTCATGTAAAACACCATCGGCGGTGCCGTCACCTGTAACAGGCCGGCAATAGGGCTCTGCTTGATTTCCGTGACCTTCTTGCCCAGCTGGTGTTCAACCATTTTACGGATTTTGGCGTAGTCATTTTCTTTTGCCGATACCGCTGCTGCTGCCAGGGCAAACATGCTAACGAGCAGAAACAGTCGTGTGATTACTTTCATCATAAAATCCTGCTATCAATCCTATTACGTTATTCTATCCCTTCTGAGAAGAAAATACCTGCCTAGTTCCACAGATCAACCAGGCTGTGGGAACGTCGGGTCTAGCCGCGCGGGTGATGACGGGCATGCAAGGCCTGTAAACGCGCCCTGGCGACATGGGTATAAATCTGGGTAGTGGAAATATTGCTGTGTCCCAGCAGCATCTGGACCGCACGTAAGTCCGCACCGTGATTCAACAAATGGGTGGCGAAGGCATGTCGCAGAGTATGCGGAGATAAATGCGCGCGGATACCAACCTGTCGTGCATAGCGCTTGATCAGATACCAGAAGGCCTGACGGGTCATGCCCTCTTTGCGCTGAGTCAGAAACAGCACGGAACCGGCCTGTCCTGCCGCTAATTCCGGCCTGGCCTCACGCAAATAGCGTTGTAACCAGTCGATGGCCACTTCCCCCATGGGAACCAGGCGTTCCTTCTGGCCTTTGCCGGTCACCCGCACCACGCCCTGGCGCAGATTGATCTGGTGTTGCTGCAGCCCGACCAGCTCCGATACACGCAGGCCGGTGGCATATAACAGTTCAAGCATGGTCCGATCGCGCAGGCCGAGGACACTCGTACTATCTGGTGCTTCCAGTAATTTGTCGACGTCAGATTCACTCAACGTATCCGGTAGCGTTCGCCCCAGTTTGGGTGCTGCCAGCAGACGGGTCGGGTCTTCATCGATCAGTCGCTCACGTCGCCCCCAGGTATAAAAACGGCGCAGGCTTGAGAGCAAACGCGCACTACTGCGTGGACTGCGCTGTTGCTCGCTGCGCAGGGCCAGGAATTCGGATAAATGTTCGCGTTCTACCGCAAACAGATGCGGGACCTCTCGTTGACCCAGCCAGTTCGCAAACTGCATCAGATCATTACGATAGGCAGCCAGGGTATTGTCGCTGAGACCGCGTTCCATATACAGGGCATCCAGGAAACGTTCAATCTCTGCCACGGTTTCCGGCATAATTCCCTACAGAGCCCCTTCATGTTGTAGTAACCAGCGTTTGCGATCGATGCGTCGGCCTGTCACGGCACCCGCGAATCCACCGATGCCGTTTTTGGCAATAACGCGGTGGCATGGCACAACCAGCGGAACGGGATTGGCACGACAGGCATTGCCGACAGCGCGGGCACTGGTATGCAGATGTTGTGCAAGTTCTCCGTAACTCAGCGTCTGACTCGCCGGTATCTCTTGCAGGGCATGCCAGACTTTTCGTTGAAACGGCGTTCCGCCGAGATTTAGCGGCAGATTAAAACGCATCCCCGGTCTGGAAAAATACGACTTGATTTGGTGCGCAATCTGCCTGTGCAGGGGGTCAACAAGATCGCGGGTAAGCTCGCCACGCGCAGCAAAATCAATCTGGATCAGTTTGCCTGCATGCGTGTGAACAGCCAGCCGCCCGATTGGCGAGTCCATGACAAATTTCGCACTCATTTTTCAGATTCCTGTACAGCGATAAACCGCAAAGGTCTGCACGCCGGCTTTGGGTGGATTCTCTGGCACGATACTGTCACCTCCCATACCGGCCGCGGCATTACGCGCCAGCACATTCAGGTTCTCCTGTATCGCCTTTTGATTGCGTTGCAGGCCTATGACCTTGTCCGTCACTGACACATTGGTCTTGCCAAGTTTTTTACAGTTCGCCACTTCTGGCCGGGTAAGGATACGCACCTTTTCACCACCTGGCGTCAGTTTGACCCAGGAACAGCCTGCAATAACTAAAACCGTGGCAATCACAATGAGCAACCTGATCCGCATAAGTGCTACCTCCCGCATCCTGTATGACGATTAGACCCGACTGTATAACAAATGCTTATTGCATGGCCCACATCTTTTGCAATTCGCGTTGCAGTGCCTCACGGCGCTCCGGATTCTTGGTGACTTTCAACAAGCGCCGTAACAGCGTCTGGGCATCCTGGTACAGCCCGGCCTTGGCCAGTACCACCGCAGCCTGGTAATGCGCGGTTTGCGACCAGGGATCCATGTTCCTGGGATCCGGGTACATCGCCGATTTGAGGTACAATTGTGCCGCATTGATATAGCGCTTTTGTGCCCGGCGCGAATCAGCCATCCAGTAGAAAATCTCGCGCCGGGTTTTCTGATCATCCGTATGTTTCATAACCTTGGCAAACAGATTGTAGGCCGCATCATTTTCACCTGCAGTTTGTAAATCAAAAATCACCTGCATAAAACGATCAACCTGAACCTGTTCCATCGTGGGAGTGGCATCCAGTAGTGACATCAGCGCCTGCTCACCCAGCTTAAGCTGGTTGCCCAACACCAGTATCCGTGCACGCCGAAGCAACCACATGAACTGATCCTCGCCTGCAGGCGGCATTTTAATCGTTGCCATGATCTCGGATGCCAGATCGATCTTGCCCCTGGCCAGGGCCAGATCCACCAGTCTCGGCCGCACGTTTGCCGGAATGGCATTTCGATGTTTGAAATATTTACTTTTCTCGAACAGCACCTGTAACAGGGTGTCACCGTGTTTGCGTTGGCTGATCGATTTCATAAATGCTTTGGCTGCCTTGTTGCGTGCTGCCTGTGATTGTCCACGCAACATCACGAAGGCATAAAGACTACGCGACGCCACCGGTTTCTTTTTCTTCAGACCACCTGCCAGGACCAGCCATTTGTGATCCTGGCCAATCAGTAATTGTTGCCGGTTACTGATGGCAACTGCGTAATCAATGTAGGCATTCCACAAATCATCGACACCGGGATCGATAATTGAATTGGGCAGGCTCACGGCCTTGCGCTGAATCATCACGTGTTCCAGCGCGAGGGCCACGGAGCCCCGTTTGTCAGCATGTTCTGCCGCTTCTGCCGCCACGGCCCACAGATTGGCGGTCATGGTGGCATCGATGCCTTTTTCACGCAGGTGTCGATAGGTCGCCTCCAGCACTTTCCTGGGCGGCCTTGTCTGACCGCGTAACTGGGCCAGCAACAACAGCGACCCCGCCGTGGGATCCGAGGCGTGCGGCTTGAGCAAGGCAATGGCCTCAGCATAATTTTCATTCAGCAGGAGAATACGGGCCCGCAGTAAATAATCCTTTTTGGCCTGGCGGGGATAATCCTGACGAAAACGCATTACCGCCATCTGGGCATCGCCGGCCAGGCCATCACCAAGATAGGAACGAATAATCAGTTTTCGCCAGCCACTTAACTGGACTGGCGTGAGCGTCTTGTTTGACCAGATTAAGTGGCGTAACTGACTGCGGGCCAGGTCACCCTGCCCCAATTCAATCAGCGCCTGTGCGCGCTGTTCACCGGCCCATTGCCGAAATGCAGACGAAACAAATTTGGGGAGATTAGCCAGCCGCGCGCTGATTTTTTCCCAGTCGTGGCGATCACGATACAGTGCAATCCGCTGCTTTTCGAATTTCTGCCAGAGCGCCGCATGATTCCCGGCCCGGGCCTGGTTACTGTCCAGCACACGTATAGCCAGGTTTACCGCGCCGGCATCCGCCAGTTGCCTGATATCATCGGTGGGGTCGGCATATACAAGGGGCGAAGACAGTAGCCCCCGGATCAGAACGATCAGCGCCAGGATGATTATAGGAGTGCGTGCCTGCGGCATAACATCCATCACGTCGGAATAAAAAAACGGGTAACGTTGGCTAACGTTACCCGTTTTTAAAAGACAGAGCAAAACCGATCAGGCTTTATTTTCGCTCTTGGTATTGAGCTTTTCCTTGATGCGTGCTGACTTACCGGCACGGTCACGCAGGTAATACAGCTTGGCGCGACGGACATTACCGCGGCGCTTGACGCTGATGGAATCGATCGTCTTGCTGTGTGTCTGGAATACCCGTTCCACGCCTTCGCCGTGTGAGATTTTACGCACGGTGAACGAGGAATTGAGTCCGCGGTTACGCCTGGCAATAACGACGCCTTCGAAGGCCTGCAGACGTTCGCGCTCGCCTTCCTTCACCTTGACCTGTACCACCACGGTATCGCCGGTGGCAAAGTCCGGTACCTCACGGCCCATTTGTTCGGCTTCAAGTTGTTCGATGATAGTGCTCATTTGTCTTACCCTCTTCGCAAGGCGCGCAATTATACATGCCCACACGGCATTAAGCCACTGATGACAGGGCCAAAATCGAGGATTTTTAGAACCTGTCTCAAAATGCCGCAAGCGCGGCCGCTTTGGGATTGGTTCGCTATTCTATCTCGTGTTCGCGGATAAACTCGGCCAGCAGCACCTGCTGTTCGGCGTCCAGGTCCAGCTCGGTCAGCAGGTCCGGGCGGCGCAGCCAGGTTCGGCCCAGGGCCTGCTTGGCCCGCCAGCGGCGGATGGCCTGGTGGTCGCCGCTGAGCAGCACCGGGGGGACACGCATGCCATCCTGATCTTCCGGTCGGGTGTAATGGGGGTGATCCAGCAGGCCGGCAAAAAAGGAGTCCTGTACCGCGGAATCGTCATGGCCCAGTGCCCCGGGTTGCAGACGGGAAATCCCGTCGATCATGACCATAGCCGCCAGTTCGCCGCCGCTCAGGACATAGTCACCGATAGACCACTCCTCGTCCACTTCCGCGCTGATGAGACGTTCGTCCACCCCTTCGTAGCGGCCGCAAACCAGGACCAGGCGGTCGCGCATGGCCAGATCCCGCATTCCCTGCTGGTCCAGTTTGCGGCCTTGTGGGGAAAGATAGATAACCCGGGCCGGGGTATCCGCGGCCTGGCGCGCATTCCGGATAGCCTCGCGCAACGGACCGATCATCATGACCATACCCGGGCCCCCACCATAGGGTCGATCATCCACACTACGGTGGGCATCATGGCTGTAATCACGGGGATTCCATAAGCCGAGTTCGACTATCCCGCGCGAAATCGCCCGGCTGGTAATACCGTAATCCGACAACACCTTGAACATGCCGGGAAACAATGTCACTACGTCAATTTGCATCAGTCACCTGTCGAAAAGTCGCGCTCCCAATCCACTTCGATATACCCGGCAACCGGGTCTACCTCCAATACATAATAACCCTTTACGTATGGGATTAAATGCTCCAGCTCACCATCCTCGACCACCAGCACGTCATTGGCGCCGGTCTCCAGCAGGTGGGTAACCTTACCCAGGTCCTCACCCTGCCGGTTTCGGACCCGCAGGCCAATCAAATCCGTCCAGTAATATTCCCCTGCAGGCGGTGCCGGCAACTGGCTGCGCGGGACGGCAATATCACAGCCAACAAACTGTGCCGCAACATCCCGATCGCTGATCCCTTCGATCTGGACTATCAGGCCCTTGCTCTGTTGCTGGCTGGCGATCACACGCTGCCCGACCCACTGGCCGTGTTGCCGCAGGTACCAGGGTGTGTAACGCAGAATATTAGCGCGGGGTTCGGTATCAGAGCGAATTTTTACCCAGCCCTTGATACCAAAAACCCCAACCACTTGTCCGATAACGACATAGTGATTGGGGTCGGAATGCATCGCGGCGTTGTCTCAGACGGCCTGACGCAGGCTGGACAAAGAAAGACCGCGAATCAGGCGGCGTCTTTGAGCAGCTTGCCTACGCGGTCAGAAGTCTGTGCGCCCTTGCTCAGCCAGTAGTCAACGCGCTCACGATCAACGACCAGGCGTTGTTCACCACCGGTGGCTACCGGATTGAAATAGCCTATGCGCTCGATGTAGCGGCCATCACGGGCACTACGGCTGTCGGTCACAACGATGGTGTAGAACGGCCGCCTTTTCGCGCCACCACGTGATAAACGAATGGTTACCATAAACTCTGCTTACCTTAATTTGTTTGTACTGTCAGATACCCCGGGACAGCCCCGGGAAGACCGCGCATTTTACTGGAATTCCGCTAAAAGTGAAGCCCAAATCGCGGAGATTTAGACAAACTGATCAGCCCAGCCCCGGCGGCATCCCGCCCTTGAACTGACGCATCATCTTGGCCATCCCGCCCTTGCGCATCTTTTTCATCATCTTCTGCATCTGGGTAAACTGCTTGAGCAGACGATTGACATCCTGGACCTGGGTCCCGGAACCGGCGGCAATCCGCCGTTTGCGCGAGCCGTTGATGATATCGGGCAGACGTCGTTCCTTCGGGGTCATGGAGTTGATAATGGCCTCCATGCGCAGTATCTGGCGATCATTCACCTGATCCATGGCCTTTTGCGGCAAATTGCCCATGCCCGGTAATTTGTCCATCAAGGCCCCCATGCCGCCCATCTTTTTGAGCTGAACAAACTGGTCGCGAAAATCCTCGAGGGTAAAGCCCTTGCCCTTTTGTAGCTTTTTGGCCAGTTTATCGGCCTTATCGACATCGATTTTCTGCTGGACCTCTTCCACCAGTGAAACCACGTCACCCATGCCCAGGATTCGGCCCGCCACCCGGTCTGGGTAAAACGGCTCAAGGGCGTCGCTCTTCTCACCCACCCCCAGGAACTTGATAGGTTTGCCGGTGATGTAGCGCACTGACAAGGCCGCCCCACCACGGGCATCACCATCGGTCTTGGTCAGGACCACACCGGTCAATGGCAGGGCCTCGTCAAAGGCCTTGGCCGTATTGGCCGCATCCTGACCGGTCATGCTGTCGACCACAAACAGCGTCTCCAGTGGCTGAATCTCGGCATGGATCTGCCTGATCTCGTCCATCATCTCGGCATCGATGTGCAAGCGGCCAGCGGTATCCACGATCAGGACATCCTGGTGTTGCACCCTTGCAGCCTGCAGGGCCGCCCGGGCGATCGCCACCGGCTTCTGGCCGGTTTCGCTGGGAAAAAACGTTGCCTCATTCTGGGCCGCGACCGTCTTGAGCTGGTCAATCGCGGCAGGGCGGTAGACGTCGCAGCTGACCACCATGACCGATTTTTTCTGGCGTTGCTTGAGCCAGCGCGCCAGCTTGCCCACGGTAGTGGTCTTGCCGGCACCCTGCAGGCCGGCCATCAGGATGACCACCGGCGGGGTGGCAGACAGGTTAAGGGCATCGTTGGCGGCCCCCATGGTCTGGGTCAGTTCGTCGTTGACGATCTTGATAAAGGCCTGACCGGGGGTCAGGCTCTTGAGCACCTCTTCGCCCTGAGTCCGTCAAACATAATGCTAGTCCGGGAAGATGAATCTGGGTGCGATTATAACGTGAATCGATTGCCGCCGTGCAGCGGATGGATATCGTGGCTTGTGATCGCATCACGGCACTGGGCAAAAATACGGCTTTCCGCGCCCGGTTTATTGTGGCTGATATAGACCTGTGGCTGATGCCTGAGCTTGGCCAGGTCGCGCGCCAGCATATCAGGGCAATAGTGGCCGGCCTGCCGGCACAATTCGCTTTCCTCGTTGGGAAAGGCGACCTCAACCATCAGGATATCCAGGGCGCCATGGGCATTCAGTCCTGCCCAGAAACTGTCATTGGTGGTCGTATCACCACTGAAGGCAAACACACCCTTTTCCGATTCCACCCGGTAACCGACGCCGGGCACCGTATGGTTCACGCGAATACTCTCGAAGCTGCGAGCGCCCAGGCGTACTACCTCGCCGGCCTCCTGGGTCTCGAAACGGATCACCGGCTTTTCCGGGGTGGGCAGGCGGGTAAAATCCGGCCAGACCACATTATTGAAGATATGCTTTTGCAGGGCCTCAATCGTCGTGGCCTGCGCATGCACGGTAATAGGGGTGGTCAGGCGATCGAACAGGGTATCCACCAGTAATGGCACACAGGCAATATGATCAAGATGTGAGTGGGTCAAAAAGATATGGCGAATAGCGGACATCTCATCCAGACTGAGGTCTCCCACTCCCGTGCCAGCATCGATCAGAACATCTCCATCGATCAGGATGGTGGTGGTCCTTAAATCCACACCAACCCCGCCACTGCACCCTAATACCTTTATCTCCATTCAGTCCTGTCCGCTGTACAAACTATATTCAAATCTCATCACTTACGTCGTGCAATTAGCCGGGCAGCCAATCATGCCATAGCTCAAGTAAAACAGAATGATACGGGGGTCACAAGCCAACCCTCGTCTCGCGATACAAGAATCCAGCAATCACGCGATCTTGCCAATCTGGCAAGCCCTTATAAGGGCCCTCATCGGCCGGAATTTGTCTTCCCATTAACAATTTTTGCTGTTTAGACAGCCAGTTGGCACTCAAAACACTTTTGTACTCTGGTAACTTGCGCCACAATAGCCAGATTATGATTCAAGACCTTTTGGCCAGCATACTTATCCTGCTTTATATATTACTCGCCATCCTGTTGATCTACCGGCTGGTCAGCGCCGGGCGTGGCCTGAAAAAAACCAGCCTGTTATTCCTCGCGTTCATCTGCCTCATCATTCACGGTTATTTGCTGCATGAGCGCCTGTTTGTGCCGCCCAAGATGGATTTGAGTCTGTACACCGTGTTCTCCGTGGTGACCTGGGTCATTACTGCCATGCTGGTGGTGTTCTCCTGGCGCGAGCCGGTGGAAAACCTGCTGATCGGGGTGCTGCCGTTTTCCATTATTTCCGTGCTACTGCGTTTACTCAGTCACCAGCACTTTACCCTGGGTGCCAATCTCTCCAGCGGTCTGGAAATTCATATTCTGGTCTCGATTATCGCCTACAGTTTACTCAGTATCGCCGCGCTGCAGGCCATCCTGTTGTATATCCAGGACGCTTCCCTGCATAACAAGCACCCGGTAGGATTTGTGCGGGCCCTGCCCCCGCTGGAAACCATGGAACGCCTGCTGTTTCGCATGATCGGCACCGGCTTCATCGTGTTGTCGTTTTCGGTGGTGAGTGGATTCATCTATCTGGAAGACGTGTTTGCCCAGCACCTGACCCACAAGATTGTCCTGTCCGTCGGGGCCTGGATCATGTACGCCATTCTGTTATGGGGTCGCTGGCGTTTCGGCTGGCGTGGCCGGGTTGCCATCCGCTGGACCCTGACCGGTTTCGTGTTATTGCTGCTGGCCTATTTCGGCAGCAAGTTTGTGATTGAAGTCGTGCTCAATCGCTAGGCCCTGGCGGCGAACTGGCAACCGTAACTTGACGACCCCCGCCCCGCGCTTAGTAATATGCCCGCAATCCCCCAACACAGGAAGCAGGATTTTTGGACGACATTCCCGTTAGTGCCCTGATCGGCATTCTGGTATTTCTCATCATCTTTTCGGGATTTTTTTCCGGCTCGGAAACCGGTCTGATGAGCCTGAATCGCTATCGCCTGCGTCACCTTGCCGATAACAATCACCGTGGCGCCAAGGCCGCGCTGCGCCTGCTGAAGCGTCCTGAGCGCATGATTGGCGTGATCCTGCTGGGCAACAACCTGGTGAACATTCTGGCCGCGTCCATCGGGACACTCATCGGCTATCGGCTGTATGGTGACAAGGGTGCCGTGATCAGTCCCTTCGTGCTGACCGCACTGGTCCTGATCTTTTCCGAAGTAACCCCCAAGACCCTCGCGGCCCTGCAACCGGAACGCTATGCCCTGCCGGCAACCTACGTGCTCGAGCCCCTGCTCAAACTGCTCTACCCCGTCGTGTGGCTGACCAACCAGGCCTCACACCTTATTTTCCGGGTATTTGGCATCAGTGCCAATCAGGCCTCGCAATACGACCTGAATACGGAAGAATTACGTATCGTGGTCAATGAAGCCGGTACCGTGATCCCGCAACGCCACCAGCAAATGCTGCTCAACATTCTCGATCTGGAAAAGATCACCGTGGAAGACATTATGATTCCGCGCACGGAAATCATCGGGATTGATATGCAGGATGAATGGGAAAACATCGTGACCCAGATTACCGAGAGCCAGCATACCAAGCTGCCCGTCTTCGAAGGTGACATAAATCACATCATCGGCTTTTTGCATTTGCGCAAGGCCCTGCGCCTGTTCCAGAAACCGGAAACGGCCAGCAAAGACGGTCTGCGCGCCCTGGTCAGGGAAGCCTATTTTGTCCCCGAAGCCACCCCGCTCAATACCCAGCTACTGAATTTCCAGCGGGAGAAGCGGCGCATCGGACTGGTCGTCGATGAATATGGCGATATCCTGGGATTGATTACCCTGGAAGACCTGCTCGAAGAGATCGTCGGTGAATTTACTACTGACCCTGCCGCCCAGAACATCGATATCTACCGCCAGGATGACGGCAGTTACCTGGTCGACGGCAGTGCCAGTGTACGCGAACTCAACCGCACGCTGGGCTGGGATCTGCCCACTGATGGTCCCAAAACGCTCAATGGCCTGATCATCGAATACCTGGAACAGATCCCGGAACCGGGTACCAGCCTGCGCCTGTCTGACTATCCCATGGAAGTGGTGCAAACCACCGGCAGCAGCGTCAAGACCGTTCGCATCGATGCCAACTGGAAGGACAAACAGGCGAACAATCCCTAAACCCAGGCTAACGCATGCCGTTAACCTGATAGTGAGTTGTACTTTCACATGAGATAAGGTCTATAATTCCAAGATAAATATAGGTTTTTCTTTTACTTTTTGGAGATTTGCAGTGTCCAAGCTGACGCTGTCGTTTAAAGGACGCGTATTACGAGTTTTCCCGTTGCAGCAGGGGGTTACCTTCATCGGTAATGACCCGGCTTGCCTGATCCACATTGATAGTCTGGCTGTCGAGCCCAAGCATGCGCGTATCGAAGTGCAAGGCCAGGATGCGATCCTGTTTGATATGAGTGGCGAAGAAGGTACGTTCGTCAACCAGGAAAAAATCAGTGAATACAAACTCAAAGACAACGACCAGATTCGTGTCGGTAAACACACGCTGTCGTATACCTATGAGGAAGTCAATCAACTGGATGCCAATGAATCCTCCACCAGCATCGACATTCATCCCGTCATGGAACAGCTGGCCGAGCAGGATACTGAGACCAGGCAAATCCCTGCTGCGACTGGCCACAAACAGGGCTGGCTGCAAATCCTCAATGGCCAGAACCTGGGCAAGACCCTGAGCCTCAATCGGTCCATGACCAATCTGGGCAAACCCGGCGTGGCGACTGCCGTGATCACGCGCCGCCAGGATGGATTTTTTATTGCACACCTGGAAGGCAAAAAATCTCCGATGGTGGGCGACAAATCCATTGGTGAACACAGTATCAAGCTGGAAGACGGTGACACCATCACCATCGGCAATATCAAGATGCAATTCTATCTGGAATGATTGGGACGATGCGCGACACCCGCATCAATGTGGTGTGCGAACAACCGGACCTCAATGTTGCTTTTGCGCCGTTTTCTGGAACTCCACCTGGGCTCACGTGCCGGGCTCGAACGCGAACTCAATGGAATGTTACGGTTCAGTACGCATTGAGTGCCGCTGCGACTGAATCCACAGCAGTCACTTCCATACCGGGGATATCCTTGCGTGGCGCATTGGCGCCTGGAACCAGGGCCCGGGTATAGCCGTGTTTTCTGGCTTCGCTCAGGCGCTCCTGTCCGTTTGGCACCGGACGAATTTCGCCGGCCAGGCCCACTTCACCGAATACCACCAGGTCACGCGGCAAACTGCGATTACGCAGGCTAGAAACCACGGCCAGTAGCAACGGCAGGTCGGCACCGGTTTCGGTGACTCGCACGCCGCCCACAACGTTGGCAAAGACATCCTGGTCACCGGTCATGATGCCACCGTGGCGGTGTAGCACGGCCAGCAGCATGGCCAGGCGGTTATGTTCGAAGCCAACCGTCACCCGACGGGGGTTGGCCAGTTGCGAATCGTCGACCAGGGCCTGCACCTCCACCAGCAGGGGCCGGCTGCCTTCCAGGGTCACCATGATCGCGCTGCCGCTGACCTCCTGCTGATGGCGGGAGAGAAAGATGGCGGACGGGTTGCTGACTTCGCGCAGACCCTTGTCGCTCATGGCAAACACACCGAGTTCATTCACCGCGCCAAAGCGGTTTTTAAAGGCCCGGACCAGGCGAAAACGCTGACCGGAATCGCCCTCAAAATACAGCACGGTATCGACCATATGTTCGAGTACGCGTGGCCCCGCCAGGGTCCCTTCCTTGGTTACATGCCCGACCAGGAACAGGGCCGTTTGTGTCTGTTTGGCATAGCGCACCAGCTGCGCCGCACACTCACGCACCTGGGCGACCGCTCCCGGGGCCGAGGTCAACTGTTCGGTATACATGGTCTGGATGGAATCAATCACCATTACCTGGGGCCTGGACTGCTGCGCCTGTTGCAGGATGCTTTCAACACTGGTCGCAGCCAACAAGGCAACCTGCGCCTCGGACAGGTCCAGGCGATGCGCACGCAGACTGACCTGCTGCAGGGATTCCTCGCCAGTGACATACAGGGTACGAAAACGCTGACTCAAATTAACCACCGCCTGCAACAACAGGGTCGACTTGCCAATGCCGGGGTCACCACCGATCAGCGTGACCGAACCCGGGACCAGGCCGCCGCCAAGCACGCGATCAAATTCGCCGATGCCCGTCGCAATCCGCTGTACGTCATCAGGCAAGACTTCGTGTAAAAGCTGGATCTGTTCTGCCCCGCCGGCATAGCCAACACTGCTGATACCACGACGCGGAGAGGTAATTGCCGTGGTCTCGCTCAGTGTATTCCAGGCACCGCAATCAGCGCACTGCCCTGACCACTTGCTGGCCTGGGCGCCACAGGCGGAACAAAAATAAATCGAACGGGTTTTAGCCATGACCTATTGTAACCCGGCCAGTGGTAAAAACCACAGGCGCTATCCTGCCGCCAGTGTCTGGATTATGATTGACCTGCAGCAGTTGAGGGACGTTACCTGCCATGCTTTGGTTAATCCTGTTCAGCATCTTCATCGCGCTCATCCTGCTGGACCTGGGCGTCATTCACCGCCAGGTTCGGGAGATCTCTTTGTATGAGGCTCTGGCCATGTCTGCCTTCTGGATCAGTATTGGCCTTGGCTTTGCCGTATTGATTTATTTCATCTATGCGCATCAATGGTTTGTTAGTAGCGAGCTTGGTGGACGTCAGGCCCTGTTTGAGTATCTCACGGCCTTTTCCCTGGAGAAGATGCTCAGCCTGGATAACCTGTTTGTCATCGCGCTGATCTTTCATCAGTTACGGGTGCCGGTACCCCAGCAATACCGCGTACTGTTCTGGGGCATTTTAATTGCGATCATATTGCGCGGACTGTTTATTCTTGGCGGCATGTACCTAATCAACAGTTTCGACTGGATGGTCTACGTATTTGGCGGAATCCTGTTATTCAGCGCCATGAAGGTGTTCACCAGCCAGGCAGGCGACAATACCGTTCAGGAAAATCTGCTGGTCAGGGCGATACGCAAACTGGTGCCTGTCGAAACGGAAATCTCTGATAACCAGTTTATTCGACGTATCGATCAGCGAGTCGTACTCACCCCGCTGTTTATTGCGCTGGTCATGGTGGAATCCGCGGACATGATGTTCGCAATGGATTCCATACCGGCAGTGATCGCCGTGTCACGCGATCCCTTCATTGTCTATAGCTCAAATGTGTTTGCCGTGCTGGGTTTACGCGCCCTGTACTTTGTGCTCGCCAGTGCACTACAGCAATTTCACTACCTCAAGTTCAGTATGGTCATAATCCTGGGTTTTATCGGTATAAAAATGTTGCTGTCGCATACCTACCCAATCAGCGCACTGACCTCACTCCTGGTTATCTGTGTCACCATGCTGCTCGGTATCATTGCCTCCCTGCTGGATAAAAGCCATGGCAAGGTCCTCGCCACATCACCCGTGGTCGAAGAGCTGGGACGGTTCTATGCCATGACCTTTGCCGGGATAAAACGCATTGCGATCCTGTTGCTCGGGACGAGTGTCGTAATTGTGGGGATTGTCATGATCTTTACCCCAGGTCCTGCTATTGTTGTGATCCCGGCCGGACTTGCCATCCTGGGGACAGAATTCGTCTGGGCGCGACGGATACTGAAGTATTTCAAAACCAAGCTTGTGCATTATCAACGGGAAACAAGGAACTATTTGCGGCGAAAAAAGCCTTATCGCTCAGAAGACACCAACAAGGATTCAACGTGAAACGATTGTTACCATTACTGGGCATGTTATTTCTCACCGG
The DNA here is from genome assembly GCA_037384645.1 of Gammaproteobacteria bacterium. Classification (GTDB taxonomy): domain Bacteria; phylum Pseudomonadota; class Gammaproteobacteria; order UBA6429; family Thiohalophilaceae; genus RI-92. The sequence continues at coordinate 19,393 of JARRNT010000061.1, forward strand.
CTGTGGACCAAGGGTCCAGATGTCGACGCCCATGCACAGCGATATGCAAAGTGCGGGTGATATCCAGATTCATGTGCAAAATCCCGATGACCATGCCGGGACCCCACAGGTGCGTCTTTTTCCGCTGTACCAGCCCCTTGAGGCACGCGACCTGAGCAAAAACCTCAAGCGGGTTAAAGCCGGTGAATACACCCTGACCCTGCCAAAATTACCGCCAAACCAGTACCGCATCGTGATGAAAATCCCATACACGCTGAAATTTGCCGGTATCCCCATCGGCTGGTCCAACTATCTGGCCATCTCGGATTTTCAGATCCGCCAGGACCTGCCGGCAAGCTGTTTTCGATTCGATGACAAGCAAAAAGACGTGATGGACTGGACCAGTCATGGTGTCTACCTGGACCATCGCGAAAAACCCGTCAGCAAGGAAACCTGCCCCGGCCTGTTTTACACCAACAGCAGCTGGCCTTACCCTCTTAACGATACCGGTGGGCACGGTGGCAGCCTGTTCGTCCCGGTATCCAGCGAATGCTTTCCTAAAAGCTCGCCACAATCCAGCCGGCCGGGGCTGTGGACCTTCTCCCTGGTCTCACCCGACCTGCAAAAACGTGTGGACTGGCAGCACCTGCAGGCCATCCGTTTTCACATGGCAACGCGCTCCATCAATGTCAGTGTCAAACCGGAAATCGTCTACACGCTGGGCAAAACCCGCCACAGTTCACTGGAAGACGTGGAATCGATTGCCCGCTACGACGTCAATGGTGGTCGCTGGAACGATTTCGAGTATTCCTTCAAAATCCCGGACCAGGCAACCATCAGCCATGTCATTTTTCATGTCTATGGTGTCCCCGAAAAGACCGTGGGGGAAAATGTGGACTCGATTTACCTGGATGCCGTGTGCCCGGTGAAATAAACCGGTTTTGGCTGGGCTCAGCCATCATATTGATATTTAACCCGTTGCGTCACACCACATAACAGGCTGTAGCCAATGGTATCGGCGTGACCCGCCACCGTCTCGACCGGCAGGTCTTCTCCCCATAACTGCACCGGGTCACCAACTTTCGCATCTGGACAGGCACGCAGATCCACCATGATCATATCCATGGAGACCCGCCCGATCAGGCTGGCCTTTTGCTGGTTAACCAGGACCGGTGTGCCCGATTTTGCATGACGCGGGTAACCGTCACCATAACCAATGGCGACCACACCGAGCAGCATGTTTTCCGGGGCAGTCCAGCTGGCACCGTAACCCACGCTCTCACCCTTCCGGATCGATTTGACACTGATCAGGTTGGACTCCAGCCGCATGACCGGCTTCAGTCCATGATCACGACCCAGGCTGTCAGTAAAGGGGGAAACGCCGTATAACATGATACCCGGTCTGACCCAGTCACGATGCGCCTGTGGCCAGCCGAGGATACCTGCGGAGTTGGCAATAGTTTGTTGTAATTCCTGGCAATTCGCCGTGGCCCTGGCAAACTCGGCGAGTTGGCGTTTGGTCATCGCACTACTGCGATCATCGGCACAGGCCAGGTGTGTCATCAGCCGAACCGGTTGTTCGATATCGTCGCAGGCCATCAGACGATGCAGGATACCCGAGCACTGTTCAGGTTCAAACCCCAGGCGATGCATGCCCGTGTCCAGCTTCAGCCAGACCGGCACCGGTTTGCCGCTGTGACGCTCGAGCAATTTGATCTGGGTGGGTTCATGCACGATCGATTGCAGATTATAGGCCCGGATCAGGTGTAACTCTTCCGCCGATGAAAACCCCTCGAGCAAGACGATCGGTTGCGGCACGCCGCCTTCACGTAAACTCACTGCCTCATCAACGGTGGCAACCCCGAAGGCATCGGCGGCATGCAATGCCCGCGCCACGGCCAGTAAGCCATGCCCATAGCCATTAGCCTTGATGATCGCCATGTGCCGGGAATGGGGTGCGGTACGACGGGCCACTTCGAGGTTGTGTTGCAGCGCGCGCAGGTTGATCACGGCGCGCGTGGCACGCGTCATGAATAATCCTCGTTAAAACCCTGGGGATTAATGTAGTTTTCGAAGCGAGTGTACTGGCCAAGGAAGGTCAGACGCGTCGTGCCAATGGGACCGTTCCGCTGTTTGCCCACGATGATTTCGGCACTGCCCTTGTCCGGGGAATCTTCGTTGTAAACCTCGTCGCGGTAAATAAAGACGATCACGTCGGCGTCCTGCTCGATGGCACCCGATTCACGCAGGTCCGAAAGAATAGGCCGCTTGGATTGGCCGGGCCGGTTTTCCGGGACACTGAGTTCCTTGGCCAGGGCCTTGAGGTTACGTGAAATTTCCGAAATCTCGGTAGCGCGGTTTTCTCGCGAGGTGGCCGAGCCCTGCATCAATTGCAAATAGTCGATCACGATCAGGCCCAGTCCATGCTCCCTTGCGATACGGCGTGCCCGCGCCCGTAATTCACCCGGCGTCAGGGCCGGGGTATCATCGATAAAGATCGGCGCCTCCGACAGAATACCCACCGCCGAGGTCAGGCGCGGCCAATCCTCATCCCCCAGCTTGCCGGTTCGGATCTTGTGCTGATCGATGTGTCCCAGGGAGGACATCATACGCATGGCGAGCTGCTCACCGGGCATTTCCATACTAAAAACGGCCACCGGCACCTTGTGCTTGATCGCGGCATTTTCCACGATATTCATGGCGAAAGTGGTTTTACCCATGGACGGACGGCCGGCGACGATGACTAGGTCGGACTTTTGCAAACCCGCGGTCTGTTCATCGAAATCAGAAAAACCGGTAGGCACGCCGGTAATATGACTGTCGAGCTGGAATAAATGATCGATGGTATCGACCGCCCGGGTTAGCAGGGTTTTTATGCCGACAAAGCCGGAGCGTCCACGAGCCCCGGCATCGGCGATTTCAAACACAAGCTGTTCGGCCCGCTCCAGCAGGTCGGCACTGGTCTGGCCTTCGGGATTATAGGCGCTGCCGCTGATATCGTTGGCCACCTGGATCAACTGCCGCAAGACCGACCGCTCGCGCACAATCTCGGCATAGGCCTTGATATTGGCTGCGGTCGGGGTATTGTTCGCCAGCGAGCCGAGATAACTCAGCCCGCCTGCATCATCCAGTTCCTGGTTTTTTTCCAGCCCCTCGGACAGGGTGATGGCATCACAAGGCTGACCTTCATTGGCCAGGCGACTGATGGCGCGAAAAATGAGCCGATGGTCGCGGCGATAAAAATCTTCTTCGGTAATGACGTCGGCAATCTTGTCCCAGGCATTATTGTCGAGCATGAGACCGCCGAGTACGGCCTGTTCAGCTTCGATGGAAAACGGGGGTAGCTTGAGTGCTTCAGTCTGGATATCTTTACTGGTGGACTTCGGATATTTGAGTTGATCTGCCATGGATGTCCTCTACCCCTGTACAGTCTATGCTGCTGTTTCCGGCCAGGATGGCCCGGTTAAGCAACAAGAATAGCAAGTTCAAAATAGCAGGAACAGTGTATAACCCTGTGAATAACTTGTCGAAAAGCCGGTATAAATAAAAAAGCCGCCGATGCGAACACCGGCGGCCTTTATCAGGAATACCTGTCGTGGTTCAGACTGCCTCAATCACAACATTGACATCCTGGATCACATCAGTATGGGTCCGCACCTGG
>JARRNT010000062.1:0-13372 GCA_037384645.1 Gammaproteobacteria bacterium
GAGATCACCCCCGGCGACCATGGTCAGTGCAGTCTTATAGGCATCCGGGGCGCACATGATGGAAGCAAAGCTGTTGCTGCCGATCATGGACAGGTCCGGGAAGTTAATAGCAATGCGGAATTCGGCCGGCAGCGCCACAACCTTGCCCTTGTTTATCACAATTTCATATGGCAGGTGGGCAGTGGATTTCAGCTTCTTGAAATCAATACGCGACATGATGTACTTGTCCCCGCTGCATTCGGTACCCAGCTTACCAGGCATTTTCAGGCCGATGACCGTTTCCTGTTTGCCTGGCAGATCTACGCGATACACCTGCGTAACTCCGGCCTTGTTGGATTTCAGATTTTTCTCCACGGTTTTTATCGCGGTCTTATAATCGTAATAAGAAGCAAGATTCAGGCGATCGGTAAAATATGGCATCAGCCATTTATAATGGTAGTCCCGCAGGTCTTCCGCGGTCAGTCCCTCTTCCGAACCAAATTCCTTTTCGTGGCCCAGGGCCTTCGTCAGCTCTGAAGAAACATTGTTCAGATCCGATTTCATCTGGTAGGCGTTGGCCATATATACCGGATTGGTATAAGCAACCTGTATACCATCGGCCGTCTTGGTCACGCTGACACGCTGAATAGCACCAAACGCGCCATAGTCCGATGCGGAAGCGTTTTGCTTCAGTGCAGCATTGGTCACAACGATAAGCGTGGCTGAATCATACGGCATGTAACTGCCGACAATGTCAAAACCATTCGCAGTGAGCTTCTTGCGTACAGATTGCACGACCGTCTTCATATCCTGGCCCTTATCGATCGCAGCCAGCACGAAGGGTTTATAATGAGTTGCATTATCAGCGGCATTGGCGGAGCTTAGCGCCATACCGGTCAGCACCAGGACTGAAAGAAAAAACCGCAAAGGCAATCTGATGAACTTATTTTGATGCATGATGTTTCCTCTAGGGTGATATTGATATTATGGAATACAGCTTTATTGTGTGGTGAATTTATATCACAACTCACCGCCCCACGGCAGGGCTATTCCTCCCAAACATGGCCAAATGCGCCGTCGACTTGACGCCGCCGGGGTAGATGCGACATAGTCCCAGCCTGCTGAGAACGTCCATTCCGCCTGCGGGAACTGCGCCTGCGCGCCAGGCCACAAGCGAGAATAACCCGGCATCGATACCAGCCGTCCCGACGTAAATTTGCTAATGCTTGTGAGGTAAGTGAATGAAATACCGTGCAATCCTCTTGCTGTTCCTGTCAGCATCACTGATGGCCTGTTCCGCCACCGGCCCGGTCAGGTTTTATTCAGGACCACAAAAACCCAAAAACGAGCTGGCCATTATCACGGTACCCGCGGCCCTGACCGTGGATTCGATAGACGGCAAGCCGGTTGACGCACCGTCCAAGGAAAGTGGCACCTACGAGGTCCAGCTGGAACCCGGCTTTCACCTGATCGACTTCCGCTACGTCCTGTACTGGGGCAGTCTTGATAGTGGCATGCTGGTCAGGTCCAAACCCACCGGGGTCGACACCGTGTTCAAGGCGGGCCATCACTATACGATTCGCTACAAAAAACCCGAGGACGCCAGTCAGGCACAGGATTTTCTCACTGACTTTAATGCCCAACTGGTCGACCTCGACACCGGCGAGACGCACGACTCCTATGTCGTATCGGACGTCAACGCCGCGCTGGCGAAAGCTCGTGCAACACATGAAACGCAAAAACCCGCGAACAGCCACGCGGCAAGCGCAGAAACACAAACTGCCATGCCGGACGCCAAAACGGCCACTACCGGCAACCCGGTCAAACACCTGAAATTCTGGTGGCTCATGGCCAACCCGCAACAGCGCAAACAATTCATGGACTGGATGAAATCAGCCAGCGAGAGTTTTGCCCCCGGCGCGGATACCGGTACAACCACTGCCCCAGCGGATAAGACCCCGCCACCTGCTGCGGATACGATCAACGGCGTCAAGCTCAAGCCCTGAGGCAAGGCGACTGACGACCTGAAATACGGGAAAAAACTTCTTCTTGTTGCGCTCCAGAGTTTCCTTGATCACCTCGTCCGCCACGTTCTTGGGACAGGCCAGGTAGTGTGAGAACTCCATGGAGAACTGGCCACGACCGGAGGTCATGGTCCGCAGGTCGCCGATATAACCGAACATTTCAGACAGCGGGCAGTCGGCCTTGATGCGGACACCCGTACTGCTCGGCTCCTGGGATTTGATCATGCCGCGACGACGATTGAGGTCTCCGATAACGTCACCGACATTGGCCTCCGGTGAGAATACGTCCACCTTCATGATCGGTTCCAGCAACTGGGGGCCGGCCTTGGGGATACTCTGGCGGTAAGCCGCAGCCGAGGCCAGTTCGTAGGCAATGGCGGAGGAGTCCACCGGGTGGTAAGCACCATCCATCAGGGTGACCTTGAAATCCAGACAGGGGAAGCCTGCCAGGACACCTTTATCCAGGCTGTTCTTAAAGCCCTTTTCCACCGCCGGCCAGAATTCCCGCGGTACGTTACCGCCGGTGACCTTGGACTCAAACACGAAACCACTGCCCGGCTCACCCGGCTCGATGACATAGTCGATCTTGGCGTACTGACCCGAACCACCAGTCTGTTTCTTGTGGGTATAGCTGTCTTCCACCTGCTGGGTGATGGTTTCACGGTAGGCCACCTGCGGTTTACCCACCGTAACCTCGACGCCGTGGGTACGTTTGAGGATGTCGATCTTGATATCGAGGTGGAGCTCGCCCATGCCTTTGAGGATGGTTTCACCGCTGTCCTCGTCGGTCTCAACCCGGAATGAAGGGTCTTCCGCCACCATCTTGCCGATGGCAATACCCATCTTCTCAGCCGCACCCTTGTCCTTGGGGGCCACGGCGATGGAGATCACAGGGTCCGGGAAGACCATGGGTTCCAGGGTCGCCGGGTGGTCCGGGTCACACAGGGTGTGACCGGTCTGGACGTTTTTCATCCCGATCACCGCCACGATGTCACCGGCCTGGGCACTGTCGAGCTCGATCCGCTCGTCGGCGTGCATCTCCACGATCCGACCGATGCGCTCGGTCTTACCGGTAAAGGTATTGAGCACAGTCATGCCTTTTTCCAGCTTTCCGGAATAGATCCGGACGAAGGTCAGGGCGCCAAAGCGGTCGTCCATAATTTTGAAGGCCAGTGCGCGCAAAGGTTTGCTGGCATCCACTGTGGCAAAAGCACCGGTTTCGTTGCCTTCCATATCGACTTCCGGCTGCGGGTGGACCTCGGTCGGATCCGGCAGGTAGTCAACCACGGCATCCAGCACCAGCTGTACACCCTTGTTTTTAAAGGCAGAGCCGCAGTAAGTCGGGAAGAAATGCAGGTCAATGGTACCCTTGCGGATACAGCGCTTGATGTCCTCGATAGAGGGCTCTTCGCCTTCCAGGTATTTTTCCATCAGGTCGTCATCTTCCTCGACCGCGGTCTCGATGAGCTTCTCGCGCCACTCCTCGACCTGGTCTTTCATGTCTTCGGGTGGCTCTTCGATTTTGTAATTCATGGGGTCGCCGGATTCGTCCCAGATCCAGGCCTTGCGGGTCAGCAGGTCGACGACACCCTTGAAGTTTTCCTCGATACCGATGGGCAGCACCATGACCAGCGGCCGGGCCGCCAGCACCTTCTCAACCTGGGCCACAACGCGATAGAAATCCGCGCCCATGCGATCCAGCTTGTTGACGAAGATGATCCGCGCTACTTCGGACTCGTTGGCATAACGCCAGTTGGTCTCGGACTGGGGCTCCACACCGCCTGATCCGCAGAATACGCCGACACCGCCGTCCAGCACCTTCAGCGAGCGATAAACCTCAATCGTGAAGTCGACGTGTCCCGGGGTATCGATGATGTTGAAGCGGTAGTCATTCCAGAAACAGGACGTGGCCGCCGACTGGATGGTGATACCGCGCTCGCGCTCCTGGTCCATGAAGTCAGTGGTGGCCGCGCCATCGTGCACTTCGCCAATCTTGTGAACCTTGCCGGTAAGTTTAAGAATGCGTTCCGTTGTCGTGGTTTTACCGGCATCCACGTGGGCAAAAATACCTATATTTCTATACTTGGCTAAATCGGTCATAGTTCTGATACTCTGAATTAATCAATTTGCAAATGGGGGCCCCCGACCACGATCCGGGGTTACCGGTCGCCTGAAGGCAACGGCCGCGCATTATAGCTGAAAGTGATGGAAAATGTGCACGTAATAGCGGGAACTGGAGCAACTTCGCCACCACCGATTGTGGCTCGAAGCCAGGCTGAGATGCGCCCCCGGGCAAAGGAGGCTATAGCCCGCCCCCCGCCTTATCGCGGGTCGTCGGGGCCCAGCCTGCCCCAGCACATCCCGCCAGTGACCGCATCAGCAGAATTTCGCCATGCTGAACAGCCTGGTTAAAATCGCACCAATGCAGATTGGGGATGCGCAGCTGAACACGATGCCTGCCAGCAAGCAGACCGCCATGGTTACCATGGGGTACGGCCAGATTAGCCGTCTCTGCCAAGGCCGGCATGGCGACCAACGCCAACAGGGCGAGTACAAAACACGGTCACGTTGGCACGCCACAGCCGACAGTCCAGGAAATAGTCGCGATCCCGGTCATTGTGGGCATGCGTCCTGATCGAGTTGTCCAGCTCGGAACCGGATTCGCTTAGTACCTGCACGCTTAATGCGGGTATCAAACGTTCTGCCAGTTCCCTGTTCAGGGATATAGCACGAGATTCATCGGGGAACAGGTAACCGAGTCTGCGTTGTAGATGCCACCTCCTGAAGAATTTCAATCGGAAACAGCAGTTTGATAATGTCCGGAATCATAAATTGACGGGGAACGCCTGTTCCCCGTTAACCAGAGACGGAGTTAGTACCATGCGTACACAGGGACTGGCCAGGCTGCTTGCCGTGACCGACATGACTTGTCTTCGCTATCAGACCTTGTAGCCAAACGATCCGTCAGAAGCATCGCTGGGCACCTGCACACCTGCCAGCTGACAACCCTGGGTGACCGGTCCGCCCGGAAACAAACGAAACAGGTATTTTGCCCCACCTTCATCTGCAAAACGTTCCGCCAGGACATCCGACAGTTCACGAGCATGTCTGAGCTCGCCAGCATCGGCAAAATAGGTGCGAATAAATCCGATCACATCCCAGTGCGCGTCAGTCAGCTGGAGATTCATCGATTTGGCGACTTCGACGGCCGTGTCTTTACTCCAATTTTTGAATGTGGCAATGGCTTCATCATCATGGATTCCCAGGACGAGCTCCTGCTTTTCTTTCTGGCTCAATTCCATCATCATAATTCGCCTCCTTCATACTCGTGTTGCTTTCAGACAGCAGCGACCGGGATAAATTCACCCCTGGCAAACGCTGTGTGTCAATGTTCTCTGGAAATATCGCGCAAGAATTTTCTGTCCACTACATATCTATAAGTGTAGACAGAATTTTTCTCAGCTCAATCCTGCGCGGCAATAATTTCGTGCTGTTTTTATAATCACTCACACCTCAGTCAACGTAGTGCATTCTGCAAATCCCTGCTCTACCAAAATTGTCAAAACGCAATCAGCATTCATTCAGTATTCCAAATTTATGTGCGTATTTTATATAAGGGAGATAAAGTAGCTTTAATACATACCGATACAAGATAAAAGTAAAAGTCTGGTCCAGGAAACAACTGCGTTTTGCCTGGGATGACAAACAATTTGAGATTGGTGGCGGCATCGGGCAATCTGGCTGATTTACTGAGCGCTGCAGACTCGGCCTGTTATGAAGCAAAAGATCAGGGACGCAACCGGGTACATATATTTGATCCACAAGACATCAATATCCAGCGACGCCAGGGCGAAATGCACTGGGTACATCGTATTACCGATGCCCTGGAAAACCGTAACCTGGTCCTGTACTGTCAGGCCATCAAGCCGCTAATACCCGATAACGATGACGTAGAAACCTATGAGATTCTGGTAAGAATGCGTGAGGATGAAGACAAACTGATTCCCCCGTCTGCCTTCCTGCCTGCTGCTGAACGCTATAGCCTGATGCCCATGATCGATCGCTACGTGCTGGAGAATGCAATACAAATGCTCGCCTCAGCCAGACAACTGGGCAAAGTCATTCATCTGAGCGTCAATATTTCCGGCCAGTCACTGGATGACGATGAACTGCTCCAGTTTATCGAAGTTGCGCTGGAAAGATACAGAATTGAACCTGGCTGGCTGACGCTTGAAATTACAGAAACCGCTACGGTCGCCAACTTTTCCAGGGCGACCCAGCTTATCAACCGTCTGAAAAATCGCGGCTGCAAGTTTGCGCTCGATGACTTTGGCTCCGGACTGTCTTCCTTTTCCTATCTCAAAAACATACCGGTCGATTTTATCAAGATTGATGGGAGTTTCGTGCGTGACATCATAAATGACGAAACCGATTTCGCCTTCGTGCGCTCAATCAATCAGATCGCCTCGATCATGGGTCTGGCGACGATCGCCGAGTATGTCGAGAACGATCGTATTGCGGCTAAGTTAATGGAAATAGGCGTCGACTATATCCAGGGACATTATGTCGGCAAAGTCGTGCCTGCATACCAGGTACTGGAGATAACTTCATCATGAGCACAGCAGTTGCGTTTCCTGAGCAGAAGAAACTATATGTAAGCGCTTGCGCTATTCATGGTGCAGGACAAAAGCCTTTTCCACGGTAAAATTGCCGACACCGCGGTGATTGGTCATGGTCCAGTCCTGCTCCTTGAGATAGTTGGTCATGTCCTTGTTCATTTCCGGATTGCCACAGATCATAATACGATCCTGTTCTGGATCGGCTGGCGGTAATTGATTCATTTCAAATAATTCGCCGGACCTGAAGAGTTCAGTTCCCCGGCCACGGGTTTCAAATTCCTCGCGCGTGACAGTGGGAACATAAATAAACTGACCATCACTGCGTTCCTCAAGCTCATCCTTGTAGGCCAGCTCCTTGACCGTACGCACGGTATGCACCAGCACAAGCCGCTCGAATGTCTCATATGTCTCGTCGCTGCGAATCAGGGACATGAACGGTGCCAGGCCTGTTCCGGTTGCCAACATGTAGAGGTTACGCCCGGGCTTGACATATTTAAGCGTAAGCGAGCCAGTGGTTTTACTGTTGATCCAGACACCCTCGCCTATCTGAATATGCGCCAGCCTGCTGGTCAATGGCCCGTCCGGCACATGGATACTCAGAAATTCCAGCTGTTCCGTATCATTATCGGATACGATGGAATAGGCACGCGCGATCAGCCTGCCCTCAGCCTTCAGTCCCAGGGTCACGAATTCACCGTTCTCAAAGTCAAAATCTTCCGGTCGCGTGGTGGTAAAACTGAATGTTTTGTCCGACCACTTATGAATGGATGTAACGCGCTGTTCACTATAGGGCACAACTAATACCTCTTGATTTACACGTGATTTGGGTGCCAGATTAGATAATCACACCATACACAAGTTCCAAAGCCTGTCGCAAGCAATGCGGGTAATATGCCTATTAATTACCTGTGAATTTGGTACAGCTCGGCAGCAGCTTAGCAAGTGGCCTATTGGGAATACTGGTTGCAGTGCCTGGCGATATCGTCCTGCCAGGGAATGCTTATCACCCGGAATCCTGATTATACGTAACTTCGACTGCTGCGGGTAATCGTTGTCTCGGAGGATTTGTCCTGCGCCAGGTTTCCATTACCAGGCCTGACGTCTGCTAAAAGCAGTCGTTGAATCAAGAAATCTTTGGCTGGACTATATTCTGGCTCTCTGCTGGAACAGGGGCACGGTCGATTTATCACGATAGTGCTTGTAACTTACGGTAAGCTCGAAATCACTCTCAAAAACGACGAATGCCTTCAGGAGCTGGTTTTAGACGACAGGCGTTTCTCCACTTCCAGCACATGCCGTGTTGTTGTTAACACTGTGTCCGGGTTGAGACTCATGGAGTCGATGCCGATTTGCACCAGGTACTCCGCCATTTCCGGATAATCCGACGGTGCCTGACCGCAGATGCCCGAATGGCGGCCATTACGGCGCGCACCTTCAACGGCGAGGCGAATCATTTCTTTGACGCCGGCATCGCGTTCATCAAAATCGAAGGCGACAATCTCGGAATCACGATCGACACCCAGGGTCAACTGGGTCAGATCGTTGGAGCCGATAGAGAAGCCGTCGAATAACCTGGCGAAGGCATCGATCAGGATCACATTATTGGGGATCTCACACATAACGTAGACTTCCAGCCCGTTTTCACCACGTGTCAAACCATTCTCGGCCATTGCCGCCAGGACCTTTTCGCCCTCCTCGACACGACGACAAAACGGGATCATTAATTTTACATTCGTGAACCCCATCTCATCACGCACACGTTTCATCGCCTGACACTCCAGGGCAAAGCCCTCGGCATACGCCGGATGTGCATAACGCGATGCACCACGAAAACCGATCATCGGATTGTCTTCTTCCAGTTCAAAGACCTGACCGCCCAGCAAAGTCGCGTATTCATTACTCTTGAAATCGCTCATGCGTACCACGCAGGGTTTTGGGTAGACCGCCGCAGCAATCGTGGCAACGCCTTCCGCCAGGGTCTTGACAAAAAAGTCCACCGGGCTTTCGTAAGCGGCACTGATTGCGGCGATCTTGTCGCGTATTGCCGCATCCACTTTCTCCGGATGAATGAGTGCCATCGGGTGAAACTTGATGTATTCGTTGATGATGAATTCCATGCGCGCAAGACCGATACCGTCGACCGGCAGCGATGCCAGACTGAAGGCCTGATCCGGATTCCCCAGGTTCATCATGATCTTGGTTTGAGGATGCCCCAGCTGGCTGAGATCAGTTTGTTGAATATCGAAATCCAGGATACCATCATAGACATTGCCGGTTTCACCCTCGGCACAACTGACGGTAATGTCATGGCCAGTCTTGATGACATCCACTCCATTTTCGGTGCCGACAATAGCGGGGATGCCCAATTCCCGTGACACGATGGCGGCATGGCAGGTACGACCGCCTCGGTTGGTCACGATCGCGGCAGCGGTTTTCATCACCGGTTCCCAGTCCGGGGTCGTCGTATCCGCAATCAGCACTTCACCCGGCTGAAAGTCACCAAGGAATTTCACGTCCTTGATTACGCGTGCCTTACCGGCACCAATCTTGGTACCCACCGCCCTGCCTTGGACAAGCACGTTAGCTCGTTGGTTGAGATGGTACACCTCCAGTACGCTTCCTCGTTTTTGCGACGACACTGTTTCCGGCCGTGCCTGTACCATATACAGCTGCCCGTCGACCCCGTCTTTCGCCCACTCCATGTCCATCGGTTTGTAATGGCCGGCCTGCCTGGTATAGTGATTTTCGACCTTGATGGCATAATCGGCCAGCACCAAGACTTCCGCGTCGGCGATGCAAAAACGATTTCGTTCTTCGCGCGGTGTCTCAATATTTCTGGTGTATTCCTGCGCAATATTGCCGGTACTGAGTGTATCGGTAAAAATCATCTTTTTTTCTTTTGTGCCTAGACGGCGTTTCAGTACCGCGCCATGACCATCGATGAAGCAGGGTTTGTGCACATAAAAACTATCGGGGTCGATGGTACCCTGCACGACGTTTTCACCCAGACCCAGGGCACCATTTATGAAAACCACATCCCTGAAGCCCGTTTCCGTGTCGAGCGAAAACATCACGCCACTTGCTCCAATATCGCTGCGTACCATTTTCATCACTACCACGGACAGATAGACCTTGTAGTAGTCAAAACCATTGTCGTATTTGTAATGGATTGAGCGATCAGTGAAGTTTGATGCCAGGCAGCGCTTGTAGGCATCCAGCAATGCCGCATCACTGGCAATATTGAGATAGGTGTCATTCTGACCGGCGAAAGAGGCTTCCGGAGAATCTTCGGCCGTGGCCGAGGAACGCACCGCGAGAGAGACGGTCTCGCCATACTCGCGTTTAAGCCTGGCGTACCCATCCAGGATTTGCGCCTGCAAATCCTCCGGCAAGGCACAAGCATGGACAATCGCGCGCGCCTTCTCGCCACGCGCCTGCAAGTCCTTCACGTTGTCGGGATTGAGCCCGTCAAGCACTTCATGCAGTGCCTGCCAGGCCTGGTTGTGTTCGAGCACATAAGCATAGGCTTCCGCGGTTACCGCAAAACCATTGGGCACGCGCACGCCTTCTGAGGTCAGATTTTGGTACATCTCGCCAAGCGAAGCGTTTTTGCCACCGACCAGTGGCACATCATCAATACCTATCTCATTGAACCATCGGATATAAACTGGTGTATCCGTCATAACAGTTATCCTTTTAATCGTTTATAAGCGTATAGGCCGGCGGTGCCGTGGAAGCTGGACGGGAGAAAACACCTGGACGCGATTTCATTCCGCACTGCCTTGCCTGCCAGGCCCTTCTTGCCCGTCACTTCTTTTGTGGCAGAAAATCATTTACCGCATCGAGTAAAGGGGTCATATACATCAGAGCAGGACCGCCGTGCATCACTACCGCCATGAAACCGGCTTCGATGACATCATCGCGACTGGCGCCGGCTTCAATGGCATGCTGAACGTGCACCGCGATGCACCATTCGCACTGCGCCGCCACGGCCAGGCCCACGTTAATCAATTCTTTTTCACGCAAGGTAAGCGCTTTGCCAGCTTCTGCCTTATTGATAAATTTCAAGAAGGAATTGGTTTCTTCAGGATAATCGCCCTTCAGTTTTCCTATCAGGATAGATATGTCTTTGAGTTTTTCGTTCGTCGTATCCATTGCATTTCTCCTTGTCAATCAGGGTGTCCAACATGAGTTTTCTGAATAACGGGTCGTACACACATCCACCTCATCAAGATGGCTGTCAGCATTCATTGTCATGCACCATCTCCCGCTTAGGGAATGGCCGATAGATCGCCTCGCCAATACCGGTGCAACAAGACGGCAATAGCGGCTGAGATTAAGCGCGCAGCAGGCGGATCGGAACGGGAAGTAAGTATCAACGGTACCTGGGCGCCGATCACGATGCCTGCCAGGGTCGCGCTAGCGAGATATTCCAGGTCCTTGGCGAGGATATTGCCGGCATCCAAATCCGGTGCCAACAGGATATCCACATCGCCTGCCACTGGACTGTTGATTTGCTTGACTTCGGCCGCGTCAAGCGAAATCGCGTTATCGAACGCCAGCGGGCCATCCACCTCGGTATGCGTAATTTGACCACGTTGGGCCATCTTGCTCAGACAGGCAGCATCCAGCGTAGACGGGATGCTCGGCTTGACCAACTCCACCGCAGACAACACCGCGGTCTTGGGTCTGTCCACGCCGAGAATACGCGCGAGGTCGACGGCATTCTGCAGGATAGCCGCTTTGATTGTGAGGTCCGGCGCGATATTAATGGCCGCGTCGGTGATAAACAGTAGTTTGTGATAACTGGGCAGATCGGCAACAAAGACATGACTCACGCGCCGTGCCGTACGTAATTGACGTAATACCGGTCGCATCAGCTCATCCGTATGAATCCAGCCTTTTACCAGTGCGTCCGACTTGCCTTCCATAACCCGCTGCACCCCCACCTTGGCCGCCTCCGACGCCGGTGCCATATCGATAAGGGGAAATCGATCGACGGGACAACTCAGTTCCTGGCATAAGGATTCGATTTGCTTGCGTGGTCCAAGCAAGACCGGCTCTATCAAACCGGCATTACTCGCCTCGACTACGCCGGTTAATACATGGGATTCCTGTGCATCGACCACCGACACCGACAGTGGCGGAAAATGCTGAGCCTGTTTCAGGATGGCTTCGAGGCGAGGAGATAAAGCGGCTATTTCATTCATAGGATTCTGTTTGCCAGGACGACTGGATTTTCATTATTCGATGCTCCCTGCTTCAGGGACATATGCTCCTGTTGCGCGCAGCCACTTTACGTGCATTAGGTTGACACTCGACTCGATGTGCTAATTGTGCGTTATCAACTTAGTAACCAGCGCGGTAATTACCGAATTGCTAGCAAGGATATGTGGTAATCCACAATTTATACTATGATCTGAATCAAACGTAATCTGAAACGCTGTGCATCCTGCAATCTCTTGCCATGTCGCGAGCTCGAAATAGCACGAACACAGGCATTCCTTCCACCCGACCAGAAAATGTCATGGTTCTCATTAGCACCAGGCAATAATATCCATCATGCTGCTAATAAGAATTACACTCCAACTATTTGAAGACAACGCTTTTTCCAGATTGTTCAGTATGTCTGAAGTGAATTATGTTTATTAATCAGATGAATTTCTTGCCATAGAAAAAATCTTAGCGGTTTAGTCAAAAATATGAACTGGTCTCTGCCATATTAAACAGCATACGTCTGAGCGACATGTTAATACCAGGCATGCCTGATTTTTTGAAACAATAATGCAATATTCACTTAACTAAACACCGATAATTAAACTGCCGGTTTCGGCCAATAGCGGACCTACGGATTTTCGACTAATCCAGGAATGGGATTATGCAAGCAGGTATTCAACGACCTGCTTCTGCTGCGGATTTGCCAGAGTGGAGCGACGGCAAACATGCCGGTTGAATCGATTGTAATGTACAACCTCCCCATGAAGACGCTACACCAATAGATGTCCTCGTTCTGATCTTAATGGGTAAAGCTCAGAAGCCATAATCAAGATTCTTTGGGTCGAAGTCGGTGTCTGACAGATGCGCATCAAGGTTCAGGAACAGTTTAGCTAGTCATAACATTTCAATACCGGGCTTCATTTATTCATATAACGTCTGAATTAGGTGCCACGATCCAGTATTTGCTTGAGTGCCACCGCCTCGTTGTGCAATTGATCCTTAGCTGCGTATACAAGGGTGATATCTCCTTGACGCGAAAGCGCTTGCAGCTCAGACAGGGCTGGGTTGTTCTTTAGTTCAACGCGATACCGCTTCTTGAACTCCGTCCATTTCTCCGGGTCATGCCCAAACCATTTGCGAAGCTCGGTTGAGGGTGCAACGTCTTTAAGCCAATGATCGACCCTGGCCTTGACCTTGGTCAATCCGCGCGGCCAGAGCCGATCAACAAGAACGCGCTCACCGTCGGCTTTTGCTGGTGGGTCATAAACACGCTTCAACATAACGCTCATGACTTCTTCCCTGAGACAGCTGACACTTGAATTAGCGAGAACCCTGTCACGCTATACATTTATAGCGTGTCATCAATATTTGTCAAAATTACAATAATAAATTAATGACATAGCAATTATGTGACTCATTATGCTTCAGGACTACATCAAGACAGGGTAAGCTAATGTTTATAAATAATTTATGTCTGCTTTGGAGAGGGCCTGTCGCCCCATTATTTGAGTAATACTAGTGGCGGTTATGGGT
>JARRNT010000063.1:0-19776 GCA_037384645.1 Gammaproteobacteria bacterium
GTTGGCGCGCCTCGGTGGTCATTCCCACTCGGGCCGCGAGGTCTGATCTATCCGGGTTAACCAGGGTCGTGCCATCAGGGAAAAACAACACTGGCAACTGCAATTTTTCACCACTTGAGCACTCAACCAGTTCCCGTGCTTCCTTGTCTTTTTCTATGTCCAGCCACTTGTAAGGTATCTGATGGCGAGCAAGAAATTCTTTCACATTATGCGAGCTGGCTGACCACAAGGTACCAGCCACACGGATACCATCATAAGAAACAGGCACATTTGCAAGCCAGTCACTTAGCAGGTCATCCAGTACCGGATAGAGGCGTTCTTCAGGTGGGTCCCAGGGTTTCATCAGGTAATAGTCGAGCCCAATGGCATTAATGCTCGTAATCGCCGCATCTGTATCTGCATAGGCGGTGAGCAATACTTTCTTGGTCTCCGGGTAAAATTTGATGGCAGCTTCCAGAAACTCCACACCGCTCAATCCGGGCATACGTTGGTCGACCAGGAACAGCGCAATTTGATCGTTACGGCGTTTGTATTCCTGGACAGCTTCCAGTGCCTCGTCACCGGAGCCTGCTTTTACAATTCGATAGTCCTTCTGATAATATGCTTGCAGGTCTCTTGCGATCGCATTGAGGACGTGCAGCTCATCATCGATTGTCATGATAATAGGCTTAGCCATGTTCGCATTTTCTCCCGATATAATTTTATTCAGCCGGGTTAAAGTCCACAGGCAGACGCACTGCGAAACAGGTGCTACCCGGTTGCGAGATAACCGATATCTCTCCATGATGCTTCTGAACCACCAGATTTCGACTGATATTCAAACCAAGTCCGGTTCCTTGTCCAGGTCCCTTCGTGGTAAAGAACGGATCAAATATTTTTGATTGAATCTCCTGAGGAATACCTGGTCCATTATCTTCAATCTCTACCACGATCCAGTTATCGTCCTGACGCGTACGTACTATCAGCTTGCCTTCACCTTTCATCGCATCGATTGCATTATCGATAATATTTGTCCACACCTGGTTTAATTCACCCGCATACGCCTGAATAAGCGGTAGATCACTGGCGTATTCACGAACTACAGTTACACCCCGCTTCAGCTTGTTGTGCAATATTATTAGTGTATTATCCAGCCCCTCACGAATATCGACAGACTGCACTGGCGCCTGATCCATATATGTATAAGTCTTGAGTGCCTTGACTAGCTCGGCAATACGGCCTGTTCCAATGCTGATTTCTCGCACCAGGCTGTATATCGCCAGTTTGAAACATAACCAGTCAATGACTACTTCAAATTGCGAGTCACTGAACTGCTTTGCCAATATCTCAAGTTCCTTCTGGTTATACCCGAAACTGGTAAGCACAGGAACGAGATCCCCGGCGGTATCGATATTACGTTCCTGCAACCATTCTTCAAGCGCTGCTTCCTGGTCGCTGCGTGCAATGGCATTCATCGCCGTAGGCTGGCTAGCGCGTCGCTTGGCAACATCATCGAGTTCCATTACCGTGTTCAGCTGTTGTTCGTCCAGAGTTAACTGGCGCATCTTCACCTGAATGCTCTGCCAGTTAGCGAATGTTGCCTGGAGCTGGGCTGCACTTCGCTGGGCGGCGGCAGCAGGATTATTCAGCTCATGTGCCATCCCGGCACTGAGTTTACCCAGGGAAGCCATTTTTTCCTGCATGATTAGCTGATTGTGCATGGTATTGAGCTTGTCCAGGGTTTCTTCCAGCTCCTGGTTCTTGCGTTTCATATCCTCGGTTTTTTCACGTAATTCCCGTTCACTCTGGCGTAGTGACTCTTCTGCACGCTTTCTTTCACCGATATCACGGATAATTCCGGTATAATAGCGTTCGTCGCGTACAGTCCAGGTTGATAGTGATAACTCGATTGGGACTTCTTCTCCACTCCTGGTGCACGCCGCCAGTTCAACCGTGGTTCCAATGACATGGGCCTCACCGGTTTCCGTAAAACGCTTCATTCCAGTGTTATGCGCTTCGTGAAAACGTTCGGGTATAATCAGTTCCAGCTGCTGTCCCACAGCCTCTTCTTCTGTGTAACCAAGAATGTTAGTAGCCGCCTTGTTCCAGCTGATGATTTGTCCCGTATGATCTGCGGAGATGATGGCATCTATTGCTGATTCTGTCACTGAACGGAATTTTTGTTCTGCCTGCTTGCGCTCACGTATATCGCGAATGATGCCGGTGTAGTAACGCTCGTCATCCAGGAACCAGGTTGCAAGAGAAAGCTCAACAGGAAATTCAACACCCTGTTTGTTTATGGCTGCCAGTTCAACAGTTTTACCAATCACATGACTCGGCCCGCCATTGGTTACACGGTTAATGCCTTCTTTGTGGCTGGAACGATACCGCTCTGGAATAATAATTTCGATTGGCTGGCCAATCACTTCCGATTCGGCATAACCGAACAATGCACTCGCTGCGCTATTCCAGGAACGAATATTACCTACGGCATCACCGGAGATAATCGCATCGATTGCAGACTCCATAACCGAACGAAACTTTGCTTCTGATTCCCGAAGCGCCGTACGTACCTTTGAGACCGTAACCTGGCGTTCTATTCGTGCCAATACTTCGTGCCGGTCGAATGGCTCTATGATTATGTCATCCCCTGTTTCCAGTCCCTTTACCCGTGTCTCATCGTCGTCTGGCGTGGTCAGAAAGATGACAGGAATATCTCGCGTAAGCTTGCTCTCTTTCAGTTTATTGATTAGTGCAAACGGATTCAGATGTGTGAGGCGGGCATTTAACAGGACGATATTGGGCCCGGCATCGGAGATATTAGCAAGAACATTGGAATCGCTAGTTACCGCTTCTACCTTGTAACCATCGTTATTAAGCAACGATTGCAGAATATCGGCACTCGCTGCATTATCATCTACAATATAGACAAATCCACGTTCAGACAACGCTGGATCCTCATTCCCCCGTCAACAAAGTATAGGTGAAATTTATGGACTCTCCAGTTTGACACGTTTATTTTCCAGGGATGGTATACTTTTATTAGAAAAAGCGTCCCAGCTACCATCCTTTTTCTAAAATTCGGTCTGCGGGAAACAATGGTAGGTAAAGTCCCTTATAAACCAAAAGATAGATACTGGCTGATCTTGATTGAATGCAACAATGACCGGCGGACGTATTAATGAATGAAGCCCATGCCCTGACACCAGCAATCATACTTTTGCTCGTAGGGATTCTTGCCATGACCCTTGCCCGACGACTTGGTTTGAGTTCGATCGTTGGCTACCTCGCCGCCGGCATTGTTATCGGCCCACACGCATTCGGTCTCATTCACGAAAGTGAGACGACCCATTTGCTCGCGGAACTGGGGGTCGTCTTTCTGTTATTCGACATCGGCCTGCACTTTACGCTCTCAAGTATCTGGGAAGCACGCCGGGATATCCTGGGGCTGGGACCGTTACAGATTATTCTTTGTAGCTTTGCATTCGGCGGCATTATCCTGCTCCTCGGTTACCAGACAGAATATGCCGTGATCCTGGGCGGGGCGCTGGCACTTTCTTCCACTGCCGTAGTTGTCCATACCCTGGCAGAAAGGGTACAACAAAATTGTCCCGTTGGACTTACCGGTACTGCGGTGCTTATTTTACAGGACATCTGTGCCATCTTTCTCCTGATCCTTGCAGCATCGCTCGAAGGTAATGGCACTCCTGTGTCCAGTTCAAGCCTTGCTAGTACTATTTCGTTGGCAACAGTTAAGGCGATCCTGGCATTTGTTGCTGCACTACTTCTGGGTCGTTATGCCATCAAACCATTATTTCGCTTTTTCTCCCAAACTCGAAATGAGGAAGTATTTACCGCCATGGCGCTACTGGTCGTCCTGGCCACGGCTGCGGCTACCGGTCGTTCAGGGCTTTCACTCACACTCGGTGCATTTCTGGGCGGGATGATCATATC
This sequence comes from Gammaproteobacteria bacterium, assembly GCA_037384645.1. Lineage (GTDB taxonomy): Bacteria > Pseudomonadota > Gammaproteobacteria > UBA6429 > Thiohalophilaceae > RI-92. The sequence goes on from JARRNT010000063.1 coordinate 3,934, forward strand.
CGAAACGCCCTACCGTCATTTAATACAGACCGAGGCAAAGCCATTTCGCAACCTGCTGCTCGGTTTCTTTTTTATCACTGTCGGCATGTCACTCGACTGGCGGGTTCTTCTGGTAAACTGGGCTGAGATACTTGCCTTCCTTGTCATACTCGTTGCTGTCAAGACTATATTGATTGCCGTAGCCGCCAGGGTGTTTGGCTGGTCCACACCCGGCTCCGTGCAACTTGGTTTTTTACTGGCTCAGGGCAGCGAATTTGTATTTGTCATTATTGCCATGCCAACAGTGCGTGGGGCATTAGGAGAAACCACGGTGGGTGTCGTCATTACCGGTGTCGCTGCAAGTCTTGCCTGTACACCAAGCCTGGCGGCACTGGGCAACATTCTGGCCAGAAAACTTCGTGAACGCATGACCGCATCCGTCCCGATTAGTGAAAACACTCCACGCACCACCCTGCCACCTGTAATCATCTATGGTATGGATGAAGTCGGCCGCACTGTCGCAGATGCACTTGAAGCAAACGGTATACGCTATGAGGCAGTCGATAGCGACCACGAGCGCTTCCTGACAGCCAGCGCGGATGGCTACCTCGTAGCATTCGGTAACCCGATTGACGTGCGACTGATGGAAACCCTTGCTTATTCTGAACGTAAAGCGATTGTTGTCTCACATGTCGGTATTGAAACGGCAGAAGCACTAAAACCTGTCATGCAGGATCGTTATCCAAATCTCACCCGATTTATCGCTGTTAATAATAATGAAGACAAGCAACGTTTCGAAGGACTTGGGCTACATCCGGTTATCAATCGCAGCTTTCCTCGTGGCATTGATCTGGCAGCAACGGTATTACGGTTCCTGGACATAGAAGAAAGCAGGATCCAGCCCTGGATGCAGCGTCAGCAGGAACGTGCGCTTAAGGCTACATCACGCAATGAAACCGTACTCATGGCAGAATAGATTACCCTGGCTGTCTTACTCTGGTGCAGCCACACCTGCTTATGCAGGCCGTGGGTTACAGTTTACGGTCATGATAGCAACTTTCGGGAAACCGAGCTGACAGTCGTTCACATCAACATCTATTTTTTATTTTATATAATTAGCATGTCTGATTTTTGATAAGCTAGTCAAAAAGAATTAATCTGACCGTCTATTGTTACCAGGAGACCTGCCAATGAGTTTTACTCAATATATCAAGACCACATGGACACCTCGCGTCCAATCGATAATGCGAATCGTCGCAGCTTATCTCTTTATGCTTCATGGCAGCAGCAAAATACTGCATATACCCTATATTGCCAGATTCGAACATGTTCATATTTTCTCACTCGCAGGCCTGGCTGGTATGCTGGAACTGGTCGGAGGCGCACTACTCATTCTGGGCATGTTTACCCGGCCTGTTGCTTTTGTCCTGTCCGGTGAAATGGCCTTCGCCTATTTCATGGCTCACGCATCTCGTGGCCACATCTGGCTTCCACTAATGAATGGCGGCGATGCGGCCGTATTGTACTGTTTTATCTTTCTGTTCCTGGCTATCGCCGGTGGCGGCACCTGGAGTATCGATCGTATTTTCAGAGGCAGATAGAATTTGCCAGCACTTTGAATCGCCTGCCCAGGTTTTACCGTAGTATGTAAATGGATGTTCATTCACACCATCCGGGCATTTTGCTCTATACACCCAGCCAGATTGACTGGGCGCGCGCATTGATGGCGAACAGGTCGACAATTAACCGCGACTGCTACCCAGAATCGCTTTTACATTTCATACTACATGGATGTTTTTGCCCAGACTCGCGCTGCTTGATCTGATGAATGCATAGACGCAGCAAATCCAGCGCACCAACCAGGGCTCAGATATTTTGCCACTTGGCTAATTTGAAAATTGGCTTGCGCTTCAATTGCCCTGATATTTAATTTCAGCCTGTTCCCAGCTGCAGGCCCCTGTCTACTATATTTTGTAGCTACTACAAATTATTGTAGAACTATCACACCATGATGATGAATGCACTTGTTCGATCATTTTATTTATCGCCACTGATTATTCCTGCATAAAAATTTTCTAAAGCTGACTAGCTTGATAACCACATCAAACTACGTGACTTTGCGAATCATTTACGTTAGTATTTTCTAATATTCAGATATGTTATCTCTTTGTGTTTGTTTGTAAGTTGTGTCGTGTTCAATGTGTTTGTGTTGCAGTTGATGAACAGTAATACATGAAGACAGGACAAGGGGCATCAACAAGTTCCTTTCCGGCCAGAATACGATACGCGATAGACCTGTCGGATATCTCGTCGTAAACCACAGGATGATACGGCACTCAGCGCCGAGCACTGTGTACGATTTAAACGGAACCATCCGAGGGGGGCTCTTCCTGAGCCGAACGCAGCTTGTCAAACATATCGCAGACAGATTGAGATTCACGCTGAGGTCAGCCTGGCGGGCCAAAATGTTGAACGGCGCGTAAAGTTACCCGGCACAGGGGAGCGACCTCATTGAGAGCTTACACTGCGATGGCGGCCATCAAGTCACCATTGCCATGATGCGAGGGAAGATAAAGAGTTAATGTGAGCCCGTTTGCCATGATTCAGGAAAACACTTTTGGCCTCCTGGTCACTGCGCAACTCAAAGGCAACGCCTTTATGCCGATACAGTAGTAAGTATCGTCTGCTGAAATCATTGTCGGTCTCTGAATATTCAGCACTGACGCGACACCAGGCAGTATGAGCGCATCCACACGGCATGTTGCGTAGCTGGAACAACACATTTTCTCCCCTTCAGTGCCTCCCCTCTTACGAGGACAGCGTTTTTAGTGCGCGCAGTAGTGATATCTGCGTCCACAGGTATTTACGGGCAGCAAACGGGCATAGCTGCAAGCGAATGTAATTCGCGTTATACCCGGGTACTCACCGTAAGTTGATTACAGTATGTAAGCAATCTGTGCATTTTCATGATAAGAGTGCGGCCGGGTAGTTTATGGAATTATTTTGCGATCAAAAGCGATATCTATAGCAGGATAAAACATTCCATTTGAATAAAGATGAATTTTAAAGAACTTCCATTGTCATTGTGTGTCTACCCAGCGTTGACACTCAAGTGCCGTCGAGACTACACGGACAAGTTGCTCGCCTGGCCAGATTTACAACAATCTGGAGGTTGAATTGTCCGCGTCTTCAACATCGCTGGCGTATTCCCCCAGAATTCCCGATTTCATAATCGAGTTCGTCAGTATTGCTGACGGACTTATATGGCGTGGCGTGAAGAATTTTTACTCACAGCGCGGAAAAGTTTTTTATCCTTTTCACATTTAACGAGCCAGGGGGCTGAAGAAGATGAAGCAACATCGATTCCGAAAACTAAGGACACTCTTACTGCTGGGCACGACCCTATTGCTTGGAGGATGCGGTAAGCAATGGATATTACTTCATCCCGCCGGCCCGATTGCCGCACATGAAAAAAACCTGATACTCACCGCATGGTGGTTGATGGTCCTGGTTGCATTACCGGTATTCGTCCTCACCATCTGGTTCGCGTGGCATTATCGCGCTTCCAATAAAAAGGCGAACTACCAGCCTAACTGGGATTTTTCCTGGAGTGTCGATGCCCTGATCTGGGTTCTCCCACTGGTTGGCGTCGCCATCCTGGCCTTCCTGTGCTGGACATCCACGCAAAGCCTCGCACCATATAAACCCATTGCATCCAAGAAGGCGCCCGTTGAAGTTGACGTGGTTGCCTTTGACTGGAAATGGCTGTTTATCTATCCAAAACAACATATCGCCACAGTTAACCAGTTGGTCATTCCCGTTGGGCATCCGATTAACTTCAAGCTGACTTCTGATACCGTCATGACCTCCTTCTTCATTCCTGAAATGGGTTCACAAATCTATGCCATGTCCGGGATGAGAACGCGCCTGAACCTGATTGCTGACAAGCCTGGCACTTACCATGGTCAGAACATGCAGTTCAGTGGACGCGGCTATGCTGATATGAACTTCAAGGTTTTAGCCAAGCAGGACGCGGGTTTCCAGGACTGGGTAGCTTCAGTGCAAAAATCCGACAAGAAATTCGACATGACGGCGCTTGCGCAGCTGCAAAAACGAACTATTGCCAACCCGGTTGCGCACTATGGCTCAGTGAAGCCTCAGATGTTCCAGACCATTCTTGATCAATATCGTTACAGCCATCACGACGGCAACAGGCCGGGCGCCTGAAAGGAGTTATAAACATGTTGGGGAATTTATCTTTATCGTCAATACCCTACCACAACCCCATTATTATGGGCGCCGTAGGGTTTTCAATCCTGGTTGGATTAATCATCGTAGGAACTATCACCTATTACGGTAAATGGGGCTACCTCTATAAAGAATGGTTCTGTTCCGTCGACCACAAGCGGATTGGCGTAATGTACATCGTACTCGCCATGATCATGCTGTTACGCGGGTTTGCCGATGCCATCATGATGCGCGCCCAGCAGGCTATCGCCGTGGGTTCCAACCCGGGTTACCTGCCGCCTGAACACTTTGACCAGATCTTCAGTGCGCACGGGACCATCATGATCTTTTTCGTGGCTATGCCATTCATGATCGGCCTGCTGAACATCGCCGTGCCTTTGCAAATCGGTGCACGTGACGTCGCATTCCCGTTTCTGAATTCAGTCAGTTTCTGGACGGCCGCCATCAGTGCCATCCTCATCATGATCTCACTGGGTATCGGTGAATTCTCACAGGCTGGCTGGACCGGATATCCGCCACTCAGTGAATTACCTAACGATCCTGGAACCGGCGTTGACTACTGGATCTGGGCGATTCAGATCAGTGGTATCGGTAGCTTGATGACGGGGATCAACTTCATGGTCACGATTCTGAAGCTGCGTGCGCCCGGCATGACCCTGATGAAAATGCCGGTCTTCACCTGGACGGCATTGTGCGCCAGCGCCCTCATCGTCCTGTCCTTCCCGATGCTGACCGTAACCCTGGCGTTGCTGACCATGGACCGCTACCTGGGAATGCACTTCTTTACCGCGGGACACGGCGGTAACCTGATGATGTATACCAACCTGTTCTGGACCTGGGGCCACCCTGAAGTGTACCTGTTGATGGTACCGGCCTTTGGTGTTTTCTCGGAAGTCGTACCAACCTTCTCGGGCAAGCGTCTGTACGGTTACACCTCCATGGTCTGGGCCACGATCGCTATTGCCCTGCTGTCATTCGTAGTCTGGCTGCACCACTTCTTCACCATGGGTGCCAGTGCCAATGTCAACGCCTTCTTCGGTATTACCACCATGATCATCGCAGTACCGACGGGCATTAAGCTCTTCAACTGGATATTCACCATGTTCCGCGGCCGAGTGCAATTTCACTCGGCGATGTACTGGACCCTGGGCTTCATTATCGCCTTTACTGTTGGCGGTATGACCGGTGTCCTGCTGTCCATTCCTGGCGCGGATTACCAGTTGCATAATACCGAACTGCTGGTTGCCCATTTCCATAACATGCTGATCCCCGGTGCGGTATTCGGTTACTTCGCAGGTTATACATACTGGTTCCCGAAAGCTTTTGGCTTCAAACTCAATGAGCGCTGGGGTAAACGCGCCTTCTGGGGCTGGATGATCGGCTTTTTGCTTGCCTTCATGCCGCTGTACGCCCTGGGCCTGATGGGGATGCCACGTCGTATGGACCACTATGCCAACCCGGCCTGGCATCCGTACCTGGTTGTCGCTTTCATTGGTGCGGTATTTATTCTCGGCGGCGTCATCGCTCAGATCATTCAGCTAGTCGTGAGTATTCGTGAGCGTAACGAGAATCGCGACCTGACCGGTGACCCATGGAATGGACGTACCCTGGAATGGGCCACGTCATCCCCACCACCGTACTTTAACTTTGCGCGCCTGCCAGCTGTCCATCAGCTTGACGAGTTCTGCCATATGAAATCGGCCGGTACCGCCTACCAGCCTGCGGACAAGTTTTTTGACATACATATGCCAAAGAATACCCCGGCAGGATTTTTCATCGGCATGCTCTGCTTTGCTTTCGGCTTTGCCATGATCTGGCATATCTGGTGGCTTGCCCTGGCTAGTGTCTTTGGAGTTATTACCACTGTAATCATCCGCGGTAGTGAAGACGAGCCGGAATATGTTGTCCCGGCCAGCGAACTGGAAAGCAGCCAGGCCCGCCGCCTGAAACAGGTTGCAACAGTTGAGCCAACTGCCAGCAGCTGCAATGACGACGGCGATGACAGCGAAGGCGCATATACCGCCGCGTAACATAATTAACTTTTATATCGGAGTAATACATGACTACTGATACTCTCCCGGCGCGTTATGCGCCAACCGAAGTGGTAAGCCACGCTGAACATGAAGAGAAGTTGATGTTCGGTTTCTGGCTTTACATCCTGAGTGACTGCATCCTGTTCTCGGGGCTGTTCGCAACCTATGCAGTTATTGGCCACAATACTGCCGGTGGACCAAGCGGTTATGACCTGTTTGACCTGCGCTATGCACTCGTCGAAACCATGCTGCTGTTGTTCAGCAGCATCAGCTACGGTATCGCCATGATTGCGATGAAAGGCGACAAGCGCAGCCAGACTCTGTTCTGGCTTGTAGTCACCGCCCTGCTCGGTCTCGGCTTCATCCTGATGGAATTTCACGAATTCCACGACATGATCCTGGCCGGTAATGGTCCCCAGCGCAGCGGATTTTTGTCCGCATTCTTCACCCTGGTCGGTACCCACGGTGCTCACGTCTCTTTCGGCCTGCTCTGGATGGTCGTCATGATGTTCCAGGTCGTACGCAAGGGCCTGACTGCACCCGTACAGTCACGCCTTTTACGCCTGAGCCTGTTTTGGCACTTTCTTGATATCGTGTGGATTGGCGTCTTCAGCGTCGTCTGATGGTGATGAATAACAGTGCCTCCACTACCACACTGGTGGTCGTGATCTTTTCAACCGCGATTGTTCAGATCCTGGTGCACCTGCGTTATTTCCTGCATTTGCGCTTCACTCACGAACAACGCTGGGATGTTTTCACCTTTGTATTTACCGCAGCGATCGTGTTGATCCTGGTCTTTGGTTCAATCTGGATTATGTTCAGCCTGAACCACCTGTTGATGTAACGACATCCCCTGGCTTTGCGCCTGTCCTCACTGGGCAGGCGCATCCGCCATTCCCCTCCCGTTCTTTTCACAAGCACATCGCCATTTGCATACCCGATCCACCCTGATGACAGCCCCAATCCGCCTGTCAGGACACCTTAAACCCTGGATCTCTTCATGAATACTGGAAACAGGGCCTTTTAATTCCGGTCAACATGCATGAAAATAGCGTGCAGTTTCATGTCAATGGATTGGACAGAAACCAGCCAATTTTTAATACAGGAAACCGGTTAGCACATGAGCCTCGAATCAGGTAAAAACACCGCCACCTTAATCGCTTTTGTGTTAGCACCGCTGGTTAGCGCACTACTCTACCCGTTTACCTCACCAGCATTTCACGATATGGATATCATCGATTTTGGTGTCTCCGTCACCCTGTTTTATTTTTTCTGCAGTCTGGCTACCCTGGTTGCCGGAATGCCGCTCTATTTTATATTACGGCGTTTTAACCTGGTGCGTTGGTGGACGGCCACCACTTGCGGAATCGTCATCGGTGCTATCGTCGCTGTCCTGGTCAGCTTGAATAATCCCGTACATGACAAATCGCTGGTCTTTTTCGCCAGCGTAGGTGCCATTACCGGCTTTTGTTTCTGGCTATTTCGTTATCTTGGCAAACGATACGCCCGCCCCAGCGACCCGGAATCCTGACCTGAAGCTCCTGTCCGGCTCGCAGCATGGGCTGTGCAGCTTACGGGCCACAGGATTTAAAGTTAGCGTAAGAGACTGTATTTGCTAGATTTTATTGAACCATTATAATGCTAGACATCCAGTCTGGGTAAACAGGCACGTGTCTGGTAAAATGCTGACTATCATCCCGTATTTAATAGAGGGCCAATTTGCAACGACCACGAAGTGGAGAAAGATGCTAAAACGACACAGAATCCAATTTCCAAAAACCGAATCATCCAAACTCGATCAAGACGAAGTCTATTTTTATCTGCAAGGCTCAGAGAGCAAACGCAAAATCAGGTTTCACGACTACGACGCTATCTACCAGGTGCCTGGCCTGTATGAACAGGTCTTTTACGACAGACTGAAGTGCAATTCGCCAACTAAGGTCACATCCATTCTGGCAGCAGCGATCAGGCAATCGGAGAACAAATTTTCCCAGTTGCGCGTCCTTGACCTGGGTGCTGGCAACGGCATGATGGGGGAAGAGCTGAAAAAACTTGGTGTTGCACGCCTGGTCGGTGTCGATATCATTCCCGAAGCTTATGACGCGACTGTTCGCGATCGTCCCGGCCTCTACGACGCCTATTATGTCGAAGATTTTACCAATCTCAACGATGAACAGCGTGAGGAAATTGCCTCATGGCAATGCGACTGTATGGTTACCGTCGCCGCGCTCGGATTTGGCGATATTCCTGCCCGGGCATTTATCGAGGCATTTAATATTATCAAGCCAGAGGGCTGGATCGGCTTTAATATCAAGGAAAGCTTTTTTGACAGTACCGACAGGACCGGTTTTTCAACCATGATCCGCGAGTTGATTTTCTCCAAATATCTGGACGTCTATCACATCGAACGCTATCGGCATCGCCTGTCGGTTGAAGGTATACCGCTTTACTACCTGGCCATTGCCGGCCGCAAGAATGCAGACGTACCTGAAGACTTTCTGGCCCGAAAAGGTATCGCGAGCTAAAATCCATCCAGACTGCACCTGCCTAAGCGCAGGTGACAGGCTGGTATGGCAGGAATCCCCTGTCAGACCAATCACTGAGTATATATATGGTTTTGTGCCATAAAGCACATATCCTGGAATCTAGACGCGATCCTGCGGGCCCAGATGTGGCAAAATAATAAACAAGAGCAAATCATCGCACGAGGAGCACAATGAAAACTCAACTGACTCTGGCGCTATGTGCCATGTTTGTGGCTGGTGCAGGCCATGCTGCAGAAAACCAGAGCCGGCTCGCCAACGAGCTTGAACGTGTCTCGGCACACATCGGCTCACATCCTGATGAACGCGCGGTTGCCAAATCGCTTTATCATCAGGTCCGTGCACACGTGAAGGTGACCCGCCATAACCTCAAGCCAACGGAAATTAACCAACGGGTACGTGAATATATTTCCAAAAAATATACTCCCCTGCTGCTCCTGAAATATTCAGAGGTATCCAATAAAATGAAAGAGGCAAACCGCCATTTCAGTGACTGCAGCAAACCGGAACCATTCAGGTATTCCGAGCATGTCGAAACAGCCATGTGTACTGTCCTGCACAAGGGTTATATCCACGTACGCTACCTGGTCAACGAACAGCAACACGGCTGGGAAGAAACGTCAGAATTTGTCTTTCGCCATGAACACCAAACACTCAAACTAATCGGTATCAAGCTGAACCTGAAGAAGAATCAGAAAGTTCATGTAGATGGCATTTAAACTGATGACCAGGCTATTCCGGTGGCGAGTACACTCGTTATCGGATTGAATCGCTCAGCATCCCGCAGAAGGAAGCGATTCATGCATACAATATTGCTATCTGCCGCGTTGGTGGTCCCCCTGCTTGTTCCGGCCAACAAGCCGAATCAACACTTATCATGCAGTCGGTATGGAACGACCTATTACTGCAACAATGGCAAAATCTACAGCCGCTACGGCAATACGATTTATGATCGAAAGGGCCATGCCTGGTCGCGTTATGGCTCCACCTACTATGACCAGGATGGCAATGCCTATAGCCAGTACAATGCGAGTGTTTACGATCAGCAGGCACATGAGTGGACACGTTATGGTGGAAATATCTATACCCCCGGCAATGCGGTCTGCAGTGTTTACGACAAAACCCTGTATTGCCCGTAATTATCTTCGCCGGTTAGCTGCTGCAACCGCGAAATAAAGATGAAATTTTGACCTGACATAGGGGGCATTGCCTGTCCTGGCAGGTTCGAATACCCGCTCACAGACAGTCCTTCAATGTTCGTTGGCCAGGCGCCGGATAGCTTTGAATCCGATTTATAACGGGCATCCTGTCGCTAATCTGAGCTGGGCCACAATAATGCCTGCATCGCAGGTGCAGACAGTTATATACTCTGGTCAGTTAATCAATTTTTCTCAAACCAACAAGATGCAGAACGAAAAACTGGGATTTTGGGAAGTCACCGCGATCGGCGTCGGCGGCATGGTGGGAGGCGGAATTTTCGCCGTGCTGGGCCTGTCGGTAGAATTGACGCGGGGTGCAGCACCACTGGCCTTTTTACTCGCAGGCAGTGTCGCGCTGGTTACCGCTTATTCATATGCACGATTATCGGTAAGCTATCCAAGTCAGGGCGGGACGGTTGCCTTCCTGGACCAGGCATTTGGCTCGGGCCTGCTGACAGGAAGTGTTAATATCCTGCTGTGGTTGAGCTATATCGTCATGCTTGCCCTGTATGCCTATGCCTTCGGCAGCTACGGTGCCTCCCTGTTCCCCGCTGCCACGCAGGCTATCTGGAAACACATTTTAATCAGCGCGGCCATCCTCGGTATTACCGGACTCAACCTGCTCAGTACCCGGATCATCGGTGATGCGGAAGACTGGATCGTATTCATCAAACTTGCCATCCTGTTATTGTTCATCGTGATGGGAATTGGCGGTATCGATAATTCGCGGCTGGCATCGGCGACCTGGCCCGCGTCCATGCATATTATCGCCGGTGGTATGCTGATTTTTCTGGCCTATGAAGGATTTGAGCTTATCGCCAATAGTGCCCAGGATGTGCGTAATCCAGCGAAAACATTACCACGCGCCTATTACACCGCGGTTGGCAGCGTGATTGTCCTGTACTTCCTGATTGCTATCGTTACCGTCGGCAGTCTCCCTGTAAACCAGATTATCAAAGCCAAGGACTATGCACTGGCCGAGGCGGCGCGGCCGTTTCTCGGACAATTCGGGTTTCAGCTGATCGCGGTCGCCGCCATGCTCTCCACCGCGTCTGCAATCAATGCCACACTCTATGGAACCGCGCGCCTGAGCTACTGTATTGCGAAGGATGGAGAATTGCCCCGGACCCTGGCCAACAAGGTCTGGAACGAACCGATTGAGGGCCTGTTGATCACGACAGTCATCACCCTGCTGGTAGCTAACCTGGTCGACCTCTCTAATATCTCCACCATGGGTAGTGCCGGGTTCCTGTTGATATTTGCCGCCGTCAATGCAGCTAACGCCAAGCAGGCTGCCAAAACCGCCAGCCGTCGCTGGATATCCGTCCTGGGTGTTCTACTTTGCCTTGCTGCTCTGGCCAGCCTGTTGCTACAAAACATTCACCAGTCTCCACAGCAACTCTGGGTACCCATCACGATGTTCGCAATCGCCTTCCTGATAGAAGCCAGCTACCGGATGATAACCGGACGTCGTATTCAGTTACCCCGAAGTTTTACGCAAAAAACGGATCCTGATCACCAGGCATGAAGTTGCCTGTCGTCTATGCTTCTAAGTATGCGGCATGTAATCCCGGTTATCGCTCCACAGATGGTTTACGATATTGTTCACTCACATCATCTCTACGCTCTGATGCCGAAGACTGACAAAGTCTGTACTCCCCGGGTCTGATACCAGAGCAAAGGCTGCGGGTTTTGATACCCTGAGCTGATTTATGTGAAGCAAACAAAGACGATAAAGAAGAAGGAAAGACACTATGCCCAGCGTACTCATCGAAGTCAGACGTAAGTATAATCCTGCCCAGGAAGTGGCCATCATGGATGCCGTGCATAATGCATTGCTGGAAGCATTCAGGATCCTGCCCGGTGATAAGAACATTCGCCTGATTTCACATGAAACCCACCGTTTCATGTGTCCGCCGGATCGGGAAAAACCCGATCGCTACACGCATGTCAGTATTGATGCCTTTGCCGGTCGTTCACTCGAGGCAAAACGCAAACTGTACCGGGGTATTGTCACCAACCTGGAGGCACTGGGTATCCCTGCTGATCATGTCAAAATCATGCTACGCGAGATACCGCAGGAGAATTGGGGCATCCGGGGTGGCCAGGCAGGGTGTGATGCCGACCTGGGTTATCAAATCGATGTGTAATTGACCCATTTTTTAGCCATAGCCGAAAAATCTTTGCTGCATTTCATGGTCAAACAGACACATCGAACTCAGGAGGAATAAAAAAATGAATAATTACCTGCAACTTCTAGGTCGTATTTTACTTGCGCAAATCTATCTTATTGCCGGGATCGGCAAGATACTCGGCTATGCCGGCACTGAGGCCTATATGGCGAAATATGGTGTCCCCGGCGCATTACTGCCTCTGGTCATTTTGCTGGAAGTCGGCGGAGGAATTGCCGTGCTGATTGGGTGGCAAACCCGGTGGGCCTGCTATGCACTGGCAATTTTCAGTGTGATCGCAGCCGTGATTTTTCATCATGATATCGCCAATACCATGCAACGAATCAGCCTGATGAGTGACCTGGCCATGGCCGGTGGTTTATTGATCCTCGCGGTCAGCGGCCCTGGCCCTCTGAGCCTGGACCGGAAGTGATCCCCTTTGCCGGAGCCGGCCCAAGGCTGGCCCCGGCAAGTACACCCACCGCAGGTCTGGCCTGACAGAGCTTGTATTCAGACTCCTGCCAGCTTCAGAACCAGCATGACAATGCCAATGATCACTGCAATAAAGATGGCGACACCGATCAGGCCAACAATAATATATTGCGAAGGTTTGCCATGTTGAAAATCCCGCTCATAATTTTTGCGGCTTTGCACACCTAAAAATGCTGCCTGTACACTCTTGGCAACGTCCCACAAGCCAGGCGCTTTCTTTTCAGTTTCGTCGTTCATATCTGCTATATTATAAATTTCTAATAACTATATATTTCATTCTACTCGCTCGAACCTGGCTGATCCATCTGTTTGTAGAGACGCCACGCCATAAATGCCAGTACCGCTACCCCAAAAATCAACACCAGCCACAATATGATTTTCTTCCAGTCCGGAGGCGAAGTGACGGGTTTCAGTTTGTCACTGTTACCCAACTCAATGCGTGAACCCAGTTGCGCAGGTTTGACAAATTGCCGTTGTTGGCGCAATTTGTCCATGCTCAACAGCTGAGCCAGCGGTGTATCGGCTTGCCCCACCCGGGCACTGCCATAGGCCAGGGTAAACGGTGCCTCTCCCTGGGCGATAAAATAGAGTTTTTCCGGAACCCAGCCAAGCCGCAAGACCGGTTTTCCCTGCAACTGCTCTTCCTTGCTGAGTATCTGCAATCGCCAAAAACGATCCGTGTCGACCGTCATCACCTGTGCAGGTGTCCGTAGTTCGTCACCTTTAATCCGTAGGTCATACAACAGTCCCTGGTAGCGCAACCGCCACGGTCCCTTGCGGGTGGCGGAAGATGACAGCGCAACCCTGACCAGGGTGTTGCGTTGAGGCAGATCGATGTTCACCCGGTCGGCTGGTAATACACTGTGGGTATCAAAATAGTAAGATTTGTTTTGTCGTTCAACATCTGTCACATTAAAGCTCGACCATTGTCTATCCTGTGCCTGATAACCTGGCGGGAACAGGGCCTTCACATTGTTCAGGCGTATGGAAGTATTATCCAGCCAGCTTATCCGCAGATACTTGTAGCGACGAACCGGCAGATCAATCCGTCTTTGAATCAGGGTGTGAGAATTATATTTCAGATCACTGAGTGTTTTGCGGACGATAAGCGGCTGCCAGTGCGACAGGTCATCACTTCCTTCCACCTCAGCGTTCAGCACGAAGCCGGTTTCATCATCGGGCCAGCTGAGAATGAGCGCATCAGGAGCCTGGCTTAACTGACTACAATCCAGTAGATAAGCAGCAACTCGAGGTGTACTGCTGCCATTCACTTTCCCGTAGTTGATATCAATAATTGTCCCGTTATCATCGGTGACAATATGGACATTCCCCTCTTCCGCTGAATCCGCCCTGTTTGCGTCTGCGTACAGGGGAAACAAGGGTAAATTTTCAGCTGCTACCGCTTTGCGTGTCTGCTGTTCAGCCCGCTTGATATGATGCGGTACGGCAACCCCGTCACTATTGAACACTCGCAGATCCCCAAGATCAGCGCGCGTTACCCCCCGATAAACAGCCTTGGGTAGGGTCAGTGAATAGATGGCCCCATCACCATCAACTTCCAGGGTATAACCATAGACAAAATCTGACTCCTTAACTGCATGTGCCAGTGGGATCAGCATGCATAAGCCGATACATGCAAGCAGCCTCCTCATGAAGTCTTCTCCTTACGCCTTGGCGGTAATGGCGACAGGTAATATCCGAATACAATGGCCAGTATGGCAATCATAATCAGGGAAATTATCATCGTCAGTTCATTTTTATCCGCGATATCGACCAGAAACAGTTTTGCTACCGTGGTTAAAAACAGACCCAGCCCGACGAACCAACTCTCGCGCTGCCTGCGCCGACTGGCCAGCCACATGACGAACAAAGCGGTAATGGTCCATGTGACCGAGATACTCGCCTGAAAAATGGTCGAATGTTCCAATGCCAGCGCAGTATGCGGGACACCGAACCAATAGTGCACACTACGGGCGATGATCCCGTTTAGCCACAAAAAGGCGCCGACGGCAAGTCCAAACCTGTAGGCACCTTTGCCGAGAAATTGGTCCAGTTTTGCGAGATGTTGTTTTACCTGGCGGCGCCACAGGATAAGCACATACAACACCAGGCCAACCGACAAGTCCAGCGGGTTGACAAAAGGCAGGTAATCCAGAGGCAGGGGATTACCATCATGGAACAGGCCCATGACCAGGGCAAACAATGCCATGCCAAGAATTATCGGCATACATGCAAATCCCAGGTACCACTCGTAATAGGCTTCAACCGGCCATTTCAGGCGTCGTGCTACCGTCATCAACAACAGGACCATCATGGCGGGAATAAGGATTATCATAATATCATGCCAGGTATGTCCCTGAATCCAGGTGCGTGCTAACCATGCCGACTCCCAGCTCAGCAACAACACCAATAACCAGAAGGCCATCACATGTTGCCATCGCAAAACTTCCGGAAGTACGCTATTACGATATCGGAACATGAACCAGTAGAATGCAGCAAAGGCGTAGAGCCAGGTCAGCCAACCGTGCCAGGCCATGGGATGACTAAACTGGAAAACAAACACCAGCGCTAATGCCAACAGCATGGCGTAGAGTTGCGCCAGGACCGGGAAACGTAACACCTGCCAGCGTAACTTGTATTGTAAATAATGAGCAAGCAGCAGGCTGGACGTCACATAGGCCAGGATAAGGTTGAGCTCCAGTTGATGCGGCCCGATAAAGTCACGTATTTCATTAATACCGGCACCTAACCACCAGCAGATCCCCCATACCAGCAGCGGGATATGTAAATCTCGCTCCCAATCGCGTAGCCGCTGCGTATGACGATAAAAATAAAAACTGCTGAACAGCCCCGCAATGCTGACTATAACAGCACCAACAAATACACCATTGAGCACAGGCAGATTTGTATGATGCAAATGTAAAGCCTGAAGGAAAAACACACCGGAACCAAACTGTAATAGCAGGCCGAATATGCGGGCCAGTATGCGTTGTTGCCGTACCCCGACCCAGACAATGGCCGCCCCTTCCAATGCCCAGGCCACCGAGGTCCAGCGTCCATCAAGGGCGAGAGGAATAGCCAGCGAGCCGAATACCACGCCCATGGCAAGAAACGCCTCGGTCAGTAAACGCATTCCCGGTTCACTGCGCGACCACAGGTGTTTTGCCAGTATGATATA
>JARRNT010000064.1:0-10531 GCA_037384645.1 Gammaproteobacteria bacterium
CAATGCCGGTTTTGACCGACCCTTTTGTGAGAACTTGCTCGATGAGTTCCAGGACGTGGCCTGGGGCTGTTCGCAACGGGACGTGAACTGGAATGAAGAAGGCTTCGAAGGGGTGAAATTAGAGTACCTCGCCTACAAATTCGGCTTTTTTTACGACGGGCATCGCGCGACCGTGGATTGCCAGGCCGGCATCGAGCTGTTGTCCCGTCGCCTGCCGGGCTCGGGTGAGTTCGTATTGAAACGGCTGCTGGATACCGCCCGTATCAACCAGGTGCGCCTCTGGGCAAAAGGCGCCCCGTTCGAGAAGAAAGATGTCCTCCGGCAACGGGGCTATCGCTGGAATACCGGGGACGATGGCCAGCCCAAAGCCTGGTATATCGATCTCCCACAAGACACGCTCGATAGCGAAATGATCTATTTGAATCAAGATGTCTACCCGCGTGCCGTCGGGGTATTACCTACCCAGGTGCTGGATGCGAAAATCCGCTATTCGAAGCGTATTTAACTGTAACGGTGCCTATCCTTACATTTTAGGTAGAAACGGGAGTAACAATTCATGAGCCTTTATCGTCGCATTCTTGTTCCTGTCGATGACAGTTCGGCGGCACAAGCCGGCCTCAGCGCTGCGATCGCCCTTGCGCAGGACCAACAGGCCACGCTCAAGCTGGTTGCCGTGGCCAACGAGGCCATCAAAAACTACGCGGGCGGTGAGCTTGGCTGGCTCGAGCCCCAGGGGTTGGGCGAGCGCATTAAATCGGATTCTGAAGCGTCGCTGGACAAGGCGGAGCAACAGGCTGTGGCCGCCGGGTTAACCCCGGAACGTGAATTGATTGTGGCGCCTGATGGCCACGTTGGGCGACACATTGTCCAGGCGGCCGAGGCCTGGAAGGCTGATTTGATCGTGATTGGGACGCACGGTCGTCAGGGGCTTTCACTCTGGCTGGCGGGTAGCACCACCGAGACCCTGCTGCATGGATTGAACATACCGTTGTTGGTTATACCTGGTAAACAGGTGGAAGAGGCTGACGTATGATCGACAACTTCCGCGATCACGCCGCCAATGAGCGGACTTACCTGGCCTGGATACGGACCGCCATTGCACTCATGGCCTTTGGTTTCGTGATTGAGAAATTCGATCTATTCCTGCGCTATTTGACGATTGCGACCAACGTGCATATTCATATTTCGGGTCAGCATGCGGAAGGCGCCGGCCTGGTTTTGATTGCGGCCGGACTGGTGTTGGTGGCGTTGGCGACCTGGGGGTTTCTGCGCAATCGTCGTCGGATCGACGGTGCGGATCATCTGATTTATCAGGGAACCTGGATCAATCTTGCGCTGGGCGGTACCGTTGCGACGATGGGCGCGGTCCTCATCATCTATGTGGCCTGGGCAGTGTTGTAACAGGGAAGCTATTCCATTTCAAAGATAGGAACACGGCCGGCGCTATAGGACAGGATCTATGAACGAGAAAAACGAAACCCGCAACATGGCATTATTCTGCGACTTCGAGAACGTCGCACTGGGCGTGCGCGATGCTAAGTTTGCCGCCTTCGACATCCAGAAGGTGCTGGAGCGCCTGTTGCTCAAGGGCAACATCGTGGTCAAGAAGGCCTACTGCGACTGGGAACGCTACCGGGAATTTAAGGGCGCCATGCACGAGGCGGCGTTTGAGCTGATTGAAATTCCCCATGTGCGCATGTCCGGCAAGAACTCGGCCGATATTCGCATGGTCGTCGATGCCCTGGACCTCTGTTATACCAAGTCGCATGTCGATACCTTCGTAATCATCAGCGGCGACTCGGACTTTTCACCTCTGGTCAGCAAGTTGCGCGAGAACGACAAGGTGGTGATCGGTGTCGGCGTGAAGAGTTCAACCTCCGACCTGCTGATCGCCAACTGCGATGAATTCATCTTCTACGATGACCTGGTGCGCGAATCCGAAAAGCCGCACCGGGCACGGCGCAAGACCGCGGCAAAGAAAGCGAGCAAACAAAGCAGTGCAAAGAGCGAGGATGATAAACAGCAGGAAGCGCTGGACCTGGTTATCGAAACGGTCGAGGCCCTGTTCAAGGAACGTGGTGAACAGGAAAAGGTCTGGGGCTCGATGGTCAAACAGACGCTGAAACGCCGCAAGCCGGGTTTCGACGAGGCCTATCACGGCTTCCGCACCTTCGGTCAACTGCTGGAAGAGGCGCAGTCGCGTGGACTGCTGACGTTGCAGCTGGACGAGAAGTCAGGTGGGTACATCATCAAGGGACTAAAGTAATCCTGTAAGTAACAATTGACTCAAGTTAGAAAAACCAGACGTACGATGAAAAAGGCCTGGTAATGCAAAGTATTCACCCCGCCAAGACTTGATCATTGTCATGGCAAATGCTGGATATCCCTAGCATTCTTGTTCTGTATTACCGCATGGACAGGAGCAACAGGAGGGTACTATGCCAGCCAAAGAACTCAAATTCGGTGATGACGCCCGCCAGCGTATGGCGCGCGGCGCAGCACTTCTCGCCCAGGCGGTCAAAGCGACACTGGGACCGCGCGGCCGTAATGTCGTGATTCAAAAAGCATTCGGTGGTCCGGCAGTGACCAAGGATGGTGTCTCGGTGGCGAAAGAAGTCGAATTGGAGGATCAATTCGAAAACATGGGCGCGCAAATGGTCAAGGAGGTCGCTGCCAAGACGTCAGACATCGCTGGTGATGGTACCACCACGGCAACAGTATTGGCCCAGTCCATCTTTCAGGAAGGCTTGAAGTCTGTCGTGGCGGGGATGAACCCCATGGATATCAAACGCGGCATCGATAAGACTGTTGCCCACGCCGTGGAGGAACTCAAGGCCTTGTCGATTGAATGCTCCAGTAACCAGGCCATCGCCCAGGTCGGGACGGTCTCGGCTAATGGGGATGATGATATCGGCGCGTTGATTGCCTCTGCCATGGATAAGGTCGGCAAGGAAGGGGTGATCACCGTGGAAGAGGGCAGTGGGATGGCCAACGAGTTGAGTGTGGTCGAGGGCATGCAGTTTGATCGCGGTTATCTTTCGCCGTATTTCATCAACAAGCCCGATGACATGTGCTGCGAGATGGAGGACGTCTACGTTCTGCTCTACGACAAGAAACTGTCCAACATACGCGAATTGCTGCCTTTGCTGGAGTCTATCGCCAAGTCGGGTAAACCACTGTTGATCGTCGCGGAGGACGTGGAAGGTGAGGCCCTGGCTACCCTGGTAGTGAACGCCGTACGTGGAGTCATCAAGGTCGTGGCTGTCAAGGCGCCTGGATTCGGTGATCGGCGCAAGGCGATGTTGCAGGACATTGCCATCGTGACCGGCGGTCAGGTGATCTCGGAAGAAACCGGTCTGTCCCTGGAAAAGGCGGAACTTGCGCACATGGGTTCCGCCAAGAAGATTATCGTGGCCAAGGACACCACCACGCTCATTGGCGGTCACGGCGATGCGGCGGCCATCGAGTCACGCATCAAACAACTCCGTCGTCAGATCGAGGACGCGAGTTCGGATTACGACAAAGAAAAATTGCAGGAGCGCCTTGCCAAACTCGCCGGTGGAGTGGCCCTGCTCAAAGTGGGTGCGGCCACGGAAACGGCGATGAAGGAAAAGAAGGATCGCGTAGATGACGCCATGCATGCCACACGCGCCGCGGTAGAAGAGGGCGTCGTACCCGGCGGTGGCGTGGCATTGGTGCGGGTGATGCAGGCGCTGCAACGTAAAACGCTCAAAGGTGACAACCCGGATCAGGATATCGGCATCAAGATCGTGCTGCGTGCCATGGAACAACCGTTGCGAGAGATCATGGCCAATGCGGGATTAGAATCCTCGGTGATATTGAAAAAAATCGAGGACAATTCTGGTAACTATGGTTTTAATGCGCAGACGGATGAATATGGTGACATGATCGCAATGGGCATCCTGGATCCGGCCAAGGTCGTCAGGGTCGCGTTGCAAAACGCCGCATCCATTGCCGGTCTCATGATTACCACCGAGGCCATGATTGCCGAGGCGCCGCGGCACGAAGCAGCAACGCCACCTGCTACCGAAGCGATGGGTGGATATTAAATCATCTCAGCATTCTCTTGAATGCTGGGTGTTTGCTGAACCGGGGAGCGGCGTGTGTATGCCATGACTCGAAGAGCGTTTCTGGACAGAGCCATTAAACTTTTGATGGCATGTGCTTGCCCGGGATTCGTGAAAGTGGCATTCGCCGCGATGCAACGTGAAACCATGAATATGGGAAAGGAGCCCGAGGCAATCACACTCTTCTTGTGTGGAGACGTGATGACGGGCCGGGGCATTGACCAGATATTGCCTCACCCGGGTAATCCAAAGCTCTATGAAGCATATGCAACCAGTGCCCTGGAATATGTGGCCCTGGCCGAAGCACGCAATGGCCCGATCGATAAGCCGGTTGATTTTGCCTATATCTGGGGTGATGCGCTGCAAGTATTTAAGCAGTTAAAACCGGATGTGCGCATCATCAACCTGGAGACTGCGATTACGACGAGTGATGACTTTTGGCCGGGCAAGGGGATCCATTACCGGATGAATCCGAAGAATATACCCTGTCTGAGCGCCGCGAAGATCGATTGTTGTGTGCTGGCCAACAATCATGTCCTCGACTTCGACTACTCCGGCCTGAGTGAGACCTTGCAGACCTTACACAAGGCGCACATCAAAACCGTGGGTGCAGGTGAGAATAGTGCGCAAGCCAGTGCCGCTGCGATCATGGACGTCGCCGGTAAGGGCAGGGTGATGGTGTTTGCGTATGCGGATGCCTCGAGCGGGGTTCGCGAAGACTGGATGGCATCCCCACACCGGCCCGGTGTTAACTATTTGCCGGACTTTTCCACGCATACCGTCAAGCAACTGGCCAGCCATATCGACAAACTGAAACAGGCTGGCGATATTGTGGTGGTATCCATTCACTGGGGGGCGAACTGGGGTTATGGTATTGCGCCCGAGCAGCAAAGCTTTGCCCATCGCCTGATTGATGAGGCCCATGTCGACATCCTGCATTGCCATTCCTCGCATCATCCGAAGGGTATCGAAGTCTACCAGCACAAACCGATTTTGTATGGCTGTGGTGATTTTTTAAATGACTACGAGGGGATTAGCGGCTACGAAAACTATCGGGATGACCTGGCGTTAATGTACTTTGTCAGTATGGACCCGGCCACGGGCAGGCTTACCCGTTTGCACCTGATCCCCACCCAGATCAAACACTTTCGATGCAATCGGGCCACTGCCCGGGATGCCAAATGGTTAAACGATATGCTGAACACGCAAGGGGCAAAGCTTGGCACCCGGGCGCAGCTGAATGAAGATGGAACAATCGATCTGGCGTGGTAATCAGGCGCAGTTTATGACAGCCAGTCTAACTCTCATCGAAAATGAAGCCCAACATCTGATCGGGCGGATACCAGAAGGCCGGTGCCGCGCCATGCAGCTCGCCCTGGTCGAGGTGTGTGAGACGCATTGGATAAAAATCCGTGGTGCTGAGCCAGTCACCCGCCTGGCCCACACCCTCTGGTCCATTCCCCCGCCGTTGGCGGATTTATGCATCGATCTGTTCCTGAAGCAGGATAGCCAATTGTGGGCGATAGTGCCGGAGCACACATTGGCGCGCGGTCTTGCCCTGGTCATATTGGCAGAGATTGCGCGCGGCAATGAATCAGGTGTGCATATCGCCCACGACCCCATGATGGCCTTTGACACCACCGCACCGCCTGCGGCGTTGCTCAATCGCATGAGCGCCTTGTTACATGGCGAGCTGACCGCGCCGTTGATTCACCCGCATGCCAAACATGGCGCACTTTGGCGGGCATTGGCAGTCATTGCGGAACATACCCACCGCCTGGATTTGCCTGCCGTGCTCGCAGTGATTCACTTGCTGACACTGCCGGCCGATAAGAGTGGGTGTACGGTATGACCGTTAACCACTAATTTCAAAGGCATTTATGTCCGTCTGGCAGGATGAGAGTGGAGGAGGCTGGGAGGAACACTATACTGAGATTAAAGGGGCATGAAATTTAACGAGGATACATATCATGACCGAAAATGAACTCAAACTACTGCTTAAAGCCCTAAGCTTTGCAGCGCATAAACACAAAGATCAACGCCGCAAAGAACCCGAAGCCTCGCCTTATATTAATCACCCGATTTCACTTGCCAATATCCTTTGTAATGAAGCTCATATCACCGATATCGATGTTATCTGTGCGGCACTATTACATGACACGGTCGAGGATACTGAAACTACACCCGAAGAACTTGAACAAGAATTTGGACAGGACATCAAGTCTATTGTTATGGAAGTGACCGATGATAAAGATTTGCCTAGTCATGAACGTAAACGCTTGCAAATAGAACATGCTGAACATGCATCGGATAAAGCAAAACTTGTGAAATTGGCCGATAAAATATCCAATCTACGAGATGTTGCTAACAACTCTCCACCTTCATGGTCTTTAGAGCGGCGTCAAAAATATTTTGACTGGGCTAAAGCCGTGATCGATCAATTACGTGGTGTGCATCCTGCCCTGGAAAGCGTATTTGATGCAGCCTATGCCTATCGTCCCAAGTAAATATCAAGCGATTCATCATTTTCCCTTCGCTATTTATCCCGCTGTCTCGATGACGTACGATAGGACACTATGAAAGACTGTATCGAGCAACTCGAAGCGAGCGGGGATTACCGCGTCATTGCCCGCCTGCAACCGCGGGATACGTATCATGAGGAAGCTGCTGTCGAGAAAAAGATCGGCATTTACCTCGATACCGAGACGACCGGGTTTGATCCGGCCACGGATAAGGTGATCGAATTGGCCATGGTCCCCTTTGAATATGATGATGCGGGGCGGATTTACCGGGTGCTGCCCGCCTACAATGGCCTGGCTGACCCGGGGTTTCCGATCCCGCCCGTGGTGACGAAAGTGACCGGGATCACCGATGACCTGGTCAAGGGGCAGTCGCTGGACCTTGAGGCCGTGAAGGCGTGCCTGGCCAATGCCGAGATTGTGATCGCCCACAACGCCAGCTTTGACCGGCCCTTTTGTGAACAGCTGCTCGCGGATTTCGAAAACGTGGCGTGGGGGTGTTCGCAGCGCGATATCAATTGGAATGAAGAAGGGTTTGAAGGGGTAAAGCTCGAGTACCTCGCCTACAAGTTTGGCTTCTTTTATGACGGACACCGGGCGACCGTGGATTGCCAGGCCGGCATCGAGCTGCTCTCCCGCCAGCTGCCAGGCAGTGGCGAGTTCGTCTTGAAGCGCCTGCTGGATACCGCGAGCATTAATCTTGTGCGTCTGTGGGCCAAAGGGGCGCCGTTCGACAAAAAAGATAGCCTCAAACAACGGGGCTATCGGTGGAATACCGGTGACGATGGCCAACCGAAAGCCTGGTATACCGATATCCCGCAAGCAACGTTGGATGCCGAGATGGCGTATTTGAATGAACATATCTATCCACGTGCCATCTGGATCTTACCCACCCGGGTATTGGACGCCAACATCCGCTATTCGAAGCGGATTTAACCGTTACCAAAACGGCCCTACCGATCAACGTAGGTCTGGGGCAGTGTCTCCCAATCCACCCCGTCGCGACGAATCGCGGCGCAGAAGCCGCCACGGTGTCGGAAACGCTGAATGTGTCGGAATTTTTTACACGCAAATTCCACATAAATCGTCAGTATTGTCGGAAAATTTTACAACGCAGATTTAACACGTATGTAACATCCTGTTTATAAACACTTTAATTATTGGCATACAAGTTGCACATTATGGGATGTCACCCGTGCATTTATCGCTATTGCAGGGGGGATGAAATGCCAAGACTCGCATTTGGCATAATACATCGGGTGGTCTGAATCGGACCGCCCAGGTCAGGAAAGGGTGTAACCATGAAATACATAGTCAAATTAGGTCTGCTGGCAACGACGCTGATGACTGTGACTACAAGTGCCTTTGCTCTCGTCACTCAAGGTGGCATCAGCTATGCCGAAGTACCTACCGCTACCGTGCCGGAACCGGGATCATTGGTTTTACTCGCCGCGGGCTTAGTGGTACTGGCCGTCGTCAAGCGTAAAAAGTAAGCCGCGCAATGAGTGGACGCCCCAATCCACAATCTATTGATTGGGTGTGCTCTTTACTTACTCAGGCACGATGAAACGGTCGTGCCCGCCGCAGCAGAGAACCAGGTAGTAAAGGTGTCCATTCATTGTCACGATGGTTAACGACCGTCAGACCGATACCGTATAACAACACTCTGCACAACGCGGTAAGGCAGGGTGTTGGCGGTAAATGAAAAACTCAACAGACTCTGTAAAAACAGAGCGGTGGTTGAGCGCGCATTGTTTTCGGTTCTCGTAAACTTTCTCAAAGTGTGTTGTTGCTAGCATCTCGGGTAATCAGATCATGGTTAGTCCGGTGTGCATGGTTTTTTGTAGCCACGCGTTTTCATATACATTATTATAAATAATGTTATGAAACCACTTGGCGTGAACTTGTTGACTAACGAGCCGTACTTGCAACACTAGATATATAGCGATGGTCAACGTAATGAAGGAAGTAGCATGAACAACACACTCTGTTTAAGACTAATTGCACTCTGCATACTCAGCGTACCGGTCATTGCGAGTGCCGCGTTGGGTGGTAAACCCGCATCGGCACAAGCTGGCTTGCATCCCTTGAATGCGACTACGCCAAACGCTACGAAGACCGGCCAGGCGTTCACCGTACAGCAGTACCAGGACAAGACCGGGACCACTATCAAGGAATTCATCACGCCCGCCGGCATCGTGTTTGCCGTCACCTGGAGCGGTCCGCTGATGCCGGACATGCAACAGCTGCTCGGCCAGTATTTCACGGATTATGTGAATGCCGCCAAACAGAACCATGGCAGCCATACCCACCTCGACATTCATCAGGCTGGCCTGGTCGTGCAAGCCGCTGGGTACATGCGCGCCTTCTCCGGTATTGCCTACGTTCCCAGCCTGATGCCGCCCGGCGTCACTGTCGCACAACTTAAGTAAAAGGGTACGCACATGTCTAAGCTTGTCTTTCGTGTCCTGGTTCTTACTCTGGTTTCAACCCTGGCAGCCTGCAGCGGCGGTGGTTCGTCTTCGACGCCCACGCCGACCACCAATAAGCCGCCGGTGATCAGCGAGGGGGCCGCCGTCACTAGTAACATATCGATAAACAACACGCCTACCGCGTTTAACCTGACCTTGAATGCCAGCGACCCTGACAACGATACCCTGACCTGGAGCATCAGCAAGCAGGGCACCATCGGCACGGCGAGTCTTGCCGGGACGACCGGCACCAGTATGGTCGAGAATTACACGCCGAATGATATCGGCACCGACACCTTTGATGTGACCGTGGATGACGGGCGCGGCGGTACGGCCACCACCACCGTGACTGTCAATATCAGCGATGCCACGCCAGTGATCAAACAGGCTTCGCCGACCAGCCGCAACATGAGCATCAACAGTTACCCCACGCCGTTCAGCCTGACCCTGGACGCCACGGACGCCAATAATGATACCCTGACCTGGAAAATCAGCAACGCGGCCACGAACGGCACGGCGAGTGTGTCCAGTTCGGGATCCGCTGGGAGTAGTACGGCCACCGTGAGTTATACACCGAACGCTAATTACATTGGCACGGATACCTTCAACGTGCAGGTATCCGATGGCCATGCGGGCGGGACCGCGGCGATCACAGTCAATGTGACGGTCGCCACCAGCAACACGACATCAGTCACCGTTGATGCCGGTCCGCCGGTTCTGACGTCTGCCAATTCGTACACGTACAACCGGCCCTACGTCAGTGTGAAAATCTGCGACAGCAGCGGAAACTGCCAGGTCATCGATCATATCCTGCTAGATACCGGCTCCGTCGGGTTGCGGGTGCTGGCTTCCGCATTTGACGCGACCAAGTTGGATTACACGAAATTGCCTCCCATCCCGGATACATTCGGCACCAGCAATACCGGACTCCCCGTGGCCGAATGTTACCAATTTATTGGCTCGCACATGTGGGGGACCTTGAGATCGGCCAGTGTACAGATCGGGGGCGAAGTAACCACGAATCCGATCCCCATCCAGGTGGTCAGCGACTCGACTGCCGGAAATATTCCGACTGCCTGTGCCAATGCCGGTGCCGATTGGGGTCAGATTGGTAACTTGTACGCCAACGGCATCCTGGGCGTGCAGTTTTTCAATCAGGATTGCGGACAGGCCTGTACGACAGCGTCCAATAATGTTTATTTCACCTGTTCGACCCCCTCCACCTGCACCGCCATCGATGTCCCGAAGGCAAACCAGGTGCCCAACCCCGTCACCCAGTTCGCGATCAACAGCCAGGGTGGTCACGACACGAATGGGGTAAAAATCCAAATGCCGGCCGTCACCAGTTCGACTGGTGATGCGACTTCCTCCGGCACGCTCTACTTCGGGGTCGACACGCAGTCGAACAATGCCCTCGGTAGTGCGGCGATCCTGCCCGTGACCAGCAAAGGCC
>JARRNT010000065.1:0-10488 GCA_037384645.1 Gammaproteobacteria bacterium
GAGTACGTGATTGCCCAGGCCAATGCCACCGTCGATAACAAGGGCAAGCTCATCGATGACCTGGTGCCGTGCCGGCACCTGAATGAATTTACCCTGTCCACCCCGGACCAGATCCAGTACATGGACGTGTCGCCCAAGCAGATCGTGTCCGTGGCCGCCTCGCTGATTCCGTTCCTGGAACACGACGACGCCAACCGCGCCCTGATGGGTTCGAACATGCAGCGCCAGGCGGTACCGACCCTGAGGGCGGACAAGCCGCTGGTGGGCACCGGGATGGAACGGACCGTGGCCATCGACTCTGGCGTGACCGTGGTGGCCCGTCGTGGCGGTTTCGTGGATTCTGTGGACGCGGCCCGCGTGGTCGTGCGTGTTAACGATGACGAAACCGTGCCGGGCGAACCAGGCGTCGACATTTACAACCTGACCAAGTACACCCGTTCCAACCAGAATACCTGTATCAACCAGCGTACCCTGGTGCGCCCGGGCGATGTCATCGCCAAGGGTGACGTGCTGGCCGATGGTCCGTCCACCGACCTGGGAGAACTGGCCCTGGGCCAGAATATGCTGGTCGCCTTCATGCCCTGGAACGGTTACAACTTCGAGGACTCGATTCTGATCTCCGAGCGGGTGGTACAGGAAGACCGTTACACCACCATCCATATCGAAGAACTGACCTGCGTCGCGCGTGACACCAAGCTTGGCGCCGAAGAGATCACCGGGGATATTCCCAACGTGGGCGAGGCTGCCCTGTCCAAGCTGGACGAGGCCGGCATCGTCTATATTGGCGCCGAGGTCAAACCCGGCGACATCCTGGTCGGTAAGGTGACCCCCAAGGGCGAAACCCAGCTGACCCCGGAAGAAAAACTGCTGCGTGCCATCTTCGGTGAGAAGGCTTCCGACGTGAAAGACACCTCGCTGCGCGTACCTTCCGGCATGGTCGGTACCGTCATCGACGTTCAGGTATTCACCCGCGACGGCCTGGAAAAAGACACCCGTGCCAAGCAGATCGAAGAGGATGCCCTGGAAGCAATCCAGAAGGACCTCAACGACCAGCGCCGGATCATGGAAGATGACGCCTACAGCCGGGTCGAGAACATGCTCACCGGCAAGATGGCCGACGGCGGACCCAACAAACTCAAGGGCGGCACCAAGATTACCAAGGCCTACCTGGATGAAGTGCCGCGTGAACGCTGGTTCGAGATCCGCCTGCGCAACGACGAAGCCAATGCTCAGTTGGAAGCCATCGCCGAGCAGATCCGGCAAATGCGCAAGGACTTCGAAGAGCGCTACGAAGAGAAAAAACGCAAAACCATTACCGGTGACGACCTGGCGCCGGGTGTGCTGAAGATGGTCAAGGTATTCCTGGCCGTGAAGCGTCGCCTGCAACCGGGTGACAAGATGGCCGGTCGCCACGGTAACAAGGGTGTGATCTCCATGATCGTACCGGTGGAAGATATGCCGCATACCGCAGACGGCGAGCCGGTGGATGTCGTATTGAATCCGCTGGGTGTACCGTCGCGGATGAACGTGGGTCAGGTACTGGAAACGCACCTGGGCTGGGCCGCGCGCGGCCTGGGCAAGAAGATCAATGCCCTGTTGGAGGCCCAGGCCAAGGTCACCGAGCTGCGCAAGCTGCTCGATGATATCTATAACAAGACCCACGGCCATGCCGAAGACATCAAGTCGCTGAGTGACGAGGATGTGATCGAGCTGGCGCTCAACCTGCGCAAGGGTGTGCCGATTGCGACCCCGGTGTTCGACGGTATCCACGAGGACGAGATCAAGGAGCTGCTGGAGCTGGCAGACCTGCCGGGCTCCGGCCAGACTACCCTGTTTGACGGGCGTACCGGTGAGGCCTTCGACCGCAAGGTTACCGTGGGCTACATGTACATGCTCAAGCTCAACCACCTGGTTGATGACAAGATGCACGCGCGTTCCACCGGCCCGTACAGCCTGGTGACGCAACAACCGCTGGGTGGTAAGGCGCAGTTCGGTGGCCAACGCTTCGGTGAGATGGAAGTGTGGGCGCTGGAGGCTTACGGTGCCGCCTATACCCTGCAGGAAATGCTCACCGTGAAGTCGGACGACGTGAACGGCCGGACCAAGATGTACAAGAACATTGTCGATGGCGACCATCGCATGGAGGCCGGCATGCCGGAATCCTTCAATGTCTTGCTCAAGGAAATCCGTTCACTCGGTATCGACATCGAGCTGGAGCAATCGGAATAGGATTGTGATTGATAACCTGGTTATTAATTTTGTTTTTAAGCCATCCGCACTACTGGCTTAAACAAGGAGTCGCAACGTGAAAGACTTACTGAAGATACTCAAGCAACAAGGCACCATGGATGATTTTGATGCGATCCGCATCGGCCTCGCCTCGCCCCAGAAGATCCGTTCCTGGTCCTATGGCGAAGTCAAAAAGCCGGAGACCATCAACTATCGTACCTTCAAGCCGGAACGCGATGGTCTGTTCTGTGCCAAGATCTTCGGACCGGTCAAGGACTATGAATGTCTGTGCGGCAAGTACAAGCGCCTCAAGCATCGCGGTGTGATTTGCGAAAAGTGCGGCATCGAAGTGACCCTGGCCAAGGTCCGGCGCGAGCGCATGGGCCATATCGAACTGGCCTCGCCGGTGGCGCACATCTGGTTCCTGAAATCCCTGCCCTCACGCATGGGCCTGTTACTGGACATGACCCTGCGCGATATCGAGCGCATCCTGTATTTCGAAGCCTTCGTGGTGATCGAGCCGGGCATGACCAACCTCGAGCGCGGCCAGTTGCTCAACGACGAGCAGTACCTGGAGACCATTGAAGAATTCGGCGACGAGTTCGATGCCCGCATGGGCGCCGAGGCCATCCACGAGCTGCTGCGCACCCTCAACCTGCCGACCGAAGCGGAAAAGCTGCGCGAAGAGATCGCCGGCACCAAGTCCGAAACCAAGCTGAAGAAGTTTGGCAAGCGCCTGAAACTGATCGAGGCCTTCCTCGAGTCCGGCAACAATCCGGAGTGGATGGTGATGACCGTGCTGCCGGTGCTGCCGCCGGAACTGCGTCCGCTGGTGCCGCTGGAAGGCGGCCGTTTCGCGACTTCGGATCTGAATGATCTGTATCGCCGCGTCATCAACCGGAATAACCGTCTCAAGCGCCTGCTCGACCTGAATGCGCCGGACATCATCGTCCGCAACGAAAAGCGCATGCTGCAGGAATCTGTCGATGCGCTGCTGGATAACGGCCGCCGCGGCCGGGCCATCACCGGTTCCAACAAGCGTCCGCTCAAGTCCCTGGCCGATATGATCAAGGGCAAGCAGGGCCGTTTCCGTCAGAACCTGCTGGGCAAGCGCGTCGACTACTCCGGTCGTTCCGTGATCGTGGTGGGCCCGACCCTGAAACTGCATCAGTGCGGTCTGCCCAAGAAGATGGCGCTGGAACTGTTCAAACCGTTTATTTTCTCCAAGCTGGAGCGCCGTGGTCTGGCGACCACGATCAAGGCCGCCAAGAAGATGGTGGAACGCGAAGGCCCGGAGGTCTGGGATATTCTCGAAGAAGTGATTCGTGAACACCCGGTTATGCTTAACCGCGCCCCGACCCTGCACCGCCTGGGTATTCAGGCTTTTGAACCGGTGTTGATCGAGGGCAAGGCCATTCAGTTGCATCCGCTGGTGTGTACCGCGTTCAACGCCGACTTCGACGGCGACCAGATGGCGGTACACGTGCCGTTGTCACTGGAAGCGCAGCTCGAAGCGCGCGCACTGATGATGTCGACCAACAACATCCTGTCACCGGCCAATGGCGAGCCGATCATCGTACCGTCACAGGACGTGGTCCTGGGTCTGTACTGGATGACTCGTACCCGCGTGAATGCCAAGGGTGAAGGCATGATGTTTGCCGATACCGCGGAAGTGCATCGTGCCTATACCAGCGGTATCGTCGACCTGCAGGCGAAGGTCAAGGTGCGCATTTGCGAAACCGTGATTCATGAAGACGGCAGCAAGGAAAAAGTCTATTCGGTTAAGGACACCAGCGTGGGCCGCGCCCTGCTGTGGGAAATTGCCCCCGAAGGCATGCCGTTCTCCAATTTCGATCAGGACATGAACAAGAAGGCGATCTCGCGCCTGATCAACACCTGCTATCGCCAGATGGGTCTGAAAGACACGGTGATCTTCGCCGACCAGTTGATGTACACCGGCTTCCGTTATTCCACCCGCGCCGGCGTGTCCTTCGGCCTGGAAGACATGGTGATCCCCGAGGCCAAGACCGAGATCCTGAGCAAGGCCGAACTGGAAGTGAAGGAGATCGTGGATCAATATACCTCCGGTCTGGTTACCAACAACGAACGTTACAACAAGGTCGTGGATATCTGGTCGCGTACCAACGATCAGGTGGCCAAGGCCATGATGGAAAAGCTGGGCAAGGAAGACGTGGTCGACAAGGACGGCAATACCGTCAAGCAGACCTCGTTCAACTCTGTCTTTATGATGGCCGACTCCGGGGCGCGGGGTTCCGCCGCCCAGATTCGTCAGCTCGCCGGCATGCGCGGCCTGATGGCGAAACCGGACGGCTCCATTATCGAACAGCCGATCACGGCCAACTTCCGTGAAGGTCTGTCAGTACTGCAGTACTTTATTTCCACCCACGGTGCTCGTAAGGGTCTGGCTGATACCGCGCTCAAGACCGCCAACTCCGGTTACCTGACCCGGCGCCTGGTCGACGTGTCCCAGGACCTGGTGATCACCGAGAATGACTGCGGCACCTCGCGCGGTCTGATGATGACCTCGTTGATTGAAGGCGGTGACGTGGTTGAGCCTTTGAGTGAACGGGTACTCGGACGTGTCGTGGCCCAGGACGCCCTGAATGTCGATGGCGAAGTCGTGATTCCGCTGGGTACTTATCTGGATGAATCATGGGTGAGTCGGCTGGAAGAACTGGGTATCGACCATATCCTGGTGCGTTCCCCCATCACCTGCGAAACCCGTTACGGCGTGTGTACTGAATGTTACGGCCGTGACCTGGCCCGTGGCCACAAGGTCAACCCGGGCGAGGCCATCGGCGTGATTGCCGCGCAATCCATCGGTGAGCCGGGCACCCAGCTGACCATGCGGACTTTCCACATCGGTGGTGCGGCGTCGCGGTCTGCCGCGGTCAACAACATCCAGGTCAAGAGCAAGGGCACGGTGCGGCTGCACAATATGAAGATGGTGCAGCATGCCAGCGGTAATAACGTGGCCGTGTCACGTTCCGGTGAGATCACCGTGCTGGACGATCACATGCGTGAGCGCGAGCGCTACAAGGTGCCTTACGGTGCCAGCATCAGCGTCAACGATACCGACCTGGTGGAGGCCGGCCAGGTCATCGCCAACTGGGACCCGCATACCCACCCGGTGGTTACCGAAGTGGCGGGCAAGATCAAGTTTATGGACATTACCGATGGCGTCACCGTGCAGTCCGAGGTGGACGAGGTCACCGGCCTGTCTTCCCTGGTGGTCATGGATCCGAAGCAGCGCAGCACTGCTGCCAAGGACCTGAGGCCGATGGTGAAGCTGATCGACGAAAATGGCAATGACATGAACATTGCCGGTACCGATATCCCGGCACACTACTACCTGCCGGCTGGCGCGATTATCTCGCTGACCGACGGTGCCGATGTGGTGGTTGGTGACATCCTGGCGCGGATTCCGCAGGAATCCTCCAAGACCCGTGACATCACCGGTGGTCTGCCACGGGTGGCCGACCTGTTCGAGGCACGCAAACCCAAGGAACCGGCCATCATGGCCGAGATCTCCGGTACCGTGTCCTTCGGCAAGGAGACCAAGGGCAAGCAGCGCCTGGTCATCACGCCGAACGAGGGTGATGCCTATGAGGAGCTGATTCCGAAGTGGCGTCATGTCACCGTGTTCGAAGGTGAGCACGTGGAGAAGGGTGAAGTCATCGCCGAGGGCGAGACCAATGCGCACGATATCCTGCGCCTGCTGGGCGTGGAGGAACTGGCCAAGTACGTCGTCAACGAGGTGCAGGAGGTCTATCGCCTGCAGGGTGTGAAGATCAATGACAAGCACATCGAGGTGATTGTCCGCCAGATGTTGCGCAAGGTAGAAATCGGCGAGGCCGGCGAGAGCAAGTTCCTCAAGGGCGAACAGGTGGATCGGGCCCGGGTGCTGGATGCCAACGACGAGCTGCTGGCGGCCGGGAAAGAACCGGCGGTCATTGCCCCGATGTTGCTGGGGATCACCAAGGCCTCATTGGCCACCGAATCCTTCATTTCTGCGGCCTCCTTCCAGGAGACCACCCGGGTCTTGACGGAAGCCGCGGTAACTGGCAAGGTCGACGACCTGCGCGGTCTCAAGGAGAACGTGATTGTGG
The DNA here is from genome assembly GCA_037384645.1 of Gammaproteobacteria bacterium. Taxonomy (GTDB): domain Bacteria; phylum Pseudomonadota; class Gammaproteobacteria; order UBA6429; family Thiohalophilaceae; genus RI-92. The sequence continues at coordinate 6,360 of JARRNT010000065.1, forward strand.
GTCGCCTGATCCCGGCCGGTACCGGGATGGCCTTCCACAAGGAGCGCCGCCGCAAACGTCACGCGACTGCAGAGGGCCTGGAGGCCTTCCTGGAAGAGTCGCCCAAAGTTGAAGAAGGCAGCGAAACTTCCGCCGAGGCGGCGGGAAGTCGTTAAGCCTATAGGCCAAGGGAGGTATCCGGCTGGTCGACCCCTGTTTCGGTCACTGGCGGGATAGCGAGAAGTCCTCCCTGAAACGCGTTTTTACGCGGTTTTATGCCGGAAGCCGGTTGACGTTACAGCCTGGTTTCAATAAAATCTCGCGCCTCACGACAGGTCGGGCAGACACGCTCGGCCTGTCTTTATTTTCAGGAGCTTAGAAAGAGTTATGGCAACGATTAATCAGCTGGTACGCAAGCCGCGCAAAAGCAAACGGGAAAAAAGTACCGTGCCGGCGCTGGAAGCGTGTCCACAAAAGCGTGGGGTATGTACCCGTGTGTATACCACGACCCCCAAAAAGCCGAATTCAGCCCTGCGTAAGGTCGCCCGTGTGCGCCTGACCAATGGTTACGAAGTGACCAGCTATATCGGGGGTGAGGGCCACAACCTGCAGGAGCACTCGGTGGTGCTCATTCGCGGCGGTCGTGTGAAAGACCTGCCGGGTGTGCGTTATCACACCGTACGCGGTTCCCTGGATACCGCCGGCGTGAACGACCGCAAGCAGGCCCGGTCAAAATATGGTGCCAAACGACCCAAGGCATAACTTTTTATAGATAGAAAAATGACGCATCAACGGTAAGTTAGGCGTCATTTTCGTAAGTGGACGAAACAGGAAAACACAGATGGCAAGACGACACGCAGCAATCAAACGCCCGATTCTGCCGGACCCCAAGTTCGGCTCGGAGATGATCGCCAAATTCATCAATATCCTGATGTTGAGCGGCAAAAAATCCGTGGCCGAAAACGTGGTGTACGGTGCGCTGGATACCATCGGCGAGCGCAATAAGGGTAGTGACGCCATGAAGGTGCTGGAAAGTGCACTGGAAAACGTCAAGCCCATGGTCGAGGTGAAATCCCGTCGTGTCGGTGGTGCCACTTACCAGGTGCCGGTGGAAGTCCGGGCCGATCGTCGCATCACCCTGGCTATGCGCTGGCTGGTCGATGCCGCCCGTGCCCGTGGCGAAAAAGGCATGCGTGCCCGCCTGGCCGGGGAAATTATGGATGCGGCAGAGAGTCGTGGTTCTGCCGTGAAGAAGCGTGAAGACACCCACCGTATGGCTGAAGCCAATAAGGCCTTCGCCCATTATCGGTGGTAAGACTATATATATTAGGTTAAGACTGTGGCACGCAAAACTCCCATCAACCGTTACCGTAATATCGGCATCATGGCGCACATTGATGCTGGTAAGACGACGACGACGGAGCGCGTGCTGTTTTATACCGGTATCTCCCACAAGATCGGTGAGGTACACGACGGTGCCGCCACCATGGACTGGATGGAGCAGGAGCAGGAGCGCGGGATCACGATTACCTCCGCTGCCACCACCTGTTTCTGGCAGGGCATGGAAAAGCAGTACCCGGAACATCGCATTAACATCATCGATACCCCGGGACACGTGGACTTCACCATCGAGGTGGAACGTTCCCTGCGCGTGCTCGATGGTGCCTGCGCCGTGTTCTGTGCCGTTGGTGGCGTCGAACCCCAGTCCGAGACAGTCTGGCGTCAGGCCAATAAGTACCAGGTACCGCGCATGGCCTTCGTCAACAAGATGGACCGCGCCGGCGCCGATTTCCTGCGCGTGGTCAGCCAGATTAAAAACCGCCTGGGAGCGAACCCGATTCCGGTTCAGATGAATATTGGCGCGGAAGAGAATTTCAAAGGCGTGGTCGACCTGATCAAGATGAAGGCGATCATGTGGAACGAAGCCGACATGGGCGTGACCTTCAGCGAAGAGGACATCCCGGCGGACATCGCGGACAAGTGCCAGGAACTGCGCGAGCAAATGGTCGAGGCCGCGGCCGAGGCCAACGAAGCGCTGATGGAGAAATACCTGAACGATGGTGACCTGTCAGCGGAAGATATCAAGGCCGGCCTGCGTCAACGCACCCTGGCCAATGAAGTGATTCCCTGCTTGTGCGGCTCGGCGTTCAAGAACAAGGGCGTGCAGGCCATGCTCGACGCGGTAATCGATTACATGCCGGCGCCGACCGACGTGCTGGCCATCAAGGGGCATCTGGACGACAAGGATGAGACAGTGGCCGAGCGTCACTCATCCGATGATGAGCCGTTTGCGGCGCTGGCGTTCAAGATTGCCACCGACCCGTTTGTCGGGACCCTGACCTTTTTCCGCGTCTACTCCGGCGTGATGAATTCCGGGGATACGGTGTACAACCCGGTCAAGGGCAAGAAGGAACGCATCGGTCGGATCTTGCAGATGCACGCCAACCATCGCGAAGAAATCAAGGAAGTCCGGGCCGGTGATATCGCCGCGGCCGTGGGCCTCAAGGATGTCACCACCGGCGATACCCTGTGTGACATGAACAACGTGATTACCCTGGAACGCATGGAATTCCCGGAGCCGGTGATTTCCGTGGCGATCGAGCCGAAGACCAAGGTCGACCAGGAGAAAATGGGGATTGCCCTGTCCAAGCTGGCACAGGAAGACCCGTCGTTCCGTGTCCACACCGATGAAGAGTCCGGTCAGACCATCATCTCCGGAATGGGCGAGCTGCACCTGGAGATCATCGTCGATCGCATGAAGCGTGAGTTCAAGGTGGAAGCCAACGTCGGTGCACCGCAGGTGGCCTATCGTGAAACCATGCGCAAGACCGTGGACAAGGTGGAAGGCAAGTTTGTGCGCCAGTCCGGTGGTCGCGGTCAGTTCGGTCATGTCTGGCTGAAGCTGGAACCGCAGGAAGCCGGCAAGGGCTATGAGTTTGTTAACGAGATCTCCGGCGGCGTGGTCCCCAAGGAATACATCCCGTCAGTGGATAAGGGCGTCCAGGAAGCCATGGCCAATGGCGTGATTGCTGGTTATCCGATCGTGGATATCAAGGTCACCCTGTTCGACGGTTCCTATCATGACGTCGATTCCTCGGAAATGGCCTTCAAGATTGCCGGATCCATGGGGTTTAAGGACGGCTTTCGCCGTGGCGACCCGGTGCTATTGGAGCCCATCATGAAGGTCGAAGTGGTCAGTCCGGAAGAATATTTCGGTGATGTGGTCGGTGATATCAATCGCCGCCGCGGCATCGTTAAGGAAATGGATGAAAACGTCAGCGGCAAGATCGTTCGCGCCGACGTGCCTTTGAAAGAAATGTTTGGTTATTCCACGACCTTGCGCTCGTTAAGTCAGGGCCGTGCCAATTACAGTATGGAGTTTGAGAAGTACGCGGAAGCGCCAAACACGGTGGCTGAACAGGTCATCAAGAAAGCATCTTAACGGTTTACGTAAACACTATTGATAGAGGGTTACAGCTGTGTCCAAGGAAAAATTTGAACGTACAAAACCACACGTCAACGTGGGCACGATTGGTCACGTGGACCACGGCAAGACGACGCTGACGGCGGCGCTGACGGTGGTGCAGGGAAAGAAATTCGGTGGTGAGGCAAAGGCCTACGACCAGATTGACAGTGCACCGGAAGAAAAGGCACGTGGTATCACGATTGCGACGGCGCACGTGGAATACGAGAGTGACAAGCGTCACTACGCACACGTGGACTGCCCGGGACACGCGGACTACGTGAAGAACATGATTACCGGTGCGGCGCAGATGGACGGTGCCATTCTGGTGGTCTCTGCGGCGGACGGCCCGATGCCCCAGACCCGTGAACACATTCTGCTGGCGCGCCAGGTGGGTGTTCCGTACATCGTGGTGTACCTGAACAAGGCGGACATGGTGGACGACCCCGAGCTGCTGGAACTGGTGGAAATGGAAGTGCGCGAGCTGCTGAGCTCCTATGACTTCCCGGGTGACGACACCCCGATCATCACCGGTTCTGCGCTGAAGGCGCTGGAAGGCGACACCAGTGAGATTGGCGTGCCGAGCATCGAGAAGCTGGTGGCGGCGCTGGACGAATACATTCCGGAGCCGGAGCGTGCGGTCGATGGCGCGTTCCTGATGCCGGTGGAAGACGTGTTCTCGATTTC
>JARRNT010000066.1:0-13635 GCA_037384645.1 Gammaproteobacteria bacterium
CGCCAGTTCCACGCCAATGGGGCCGGCACCAATGATTGCCAGGTCCTTGGGGATATGATCAATGGAGAGTATGGATTGGTTGTCGAGTACACGTGGATGATCGATACCCTTGATAGGTGGCAGGAAGGGGCGGGAACCCGTGGCAATGATGGCGTGATCGAAGTCGACCTGCACCGGTTCACCATCAGCCAGGTTGATTTGGGCCTGTCGCGGTCCAAGCAATTGTGCACTTCCATGCAGGAAGTCCAGGCTGGGAAATTGCTGCAAATGGGTCATCGCCGCCTGGCTGCGACGCTGCAGAATGGCCCGTTTGCGTTCCTGTATGGCGGACCAGTCCAGCCGCACATCCTGGGTCGGTAAACACAGCCCGAAGTCTGCGGCTTCACGCAGCTCACGCAGGCGGCGTGCGGATTCGCGCATAATTTTGGATGGAATACACCCCTCAAACAGGCAGGTGCCGCCGAGTCCGTCACCGCTTTCCACCAGTAATACCTGTTTGCCGGCATTTGCCAATGCCATGGCAGTCGGGGTACCACCCGGTCCGCCACCGATAACCAGGACATCATAGTGCGACTGCATGCTTAATTCCTTATCTGTTAGTGATGAATGACTCTTTCACGAATAGTAAACAAAGCTGTGTTTAATGTAATTAGTGATAATTGTTGTGGATCAAGTGTTTGTAAAATGTCATTGCAATTACTTACAAACAACATTGATTAAGATAAGTTCAGGGAATCTGGTATTGCTGGCTGTTCTATTCAAATCAGGCGGTTCTGGTTCTTCGGTGGGAATGTTGGGGCAGGTAAATAGCCAGTTTAAATGAGACTCCAGCAGACTGCCGGGCTTTTAACGAAGGATTCTGATCAGGTGGTTAGTGGCAAAAAAATATACAGGCTAATCGACACTCCTGGCCACTTTCGCAAAATTGTCCCGGGAACGCAGCGGGGCGTTATTTATGACGTGTAAGCCGGCGCAGCACTGCCGCGCAGCAGGACAGGTCGGCTCGTGGGAACATTTCCAGGGCCCACCTGTATATATATATAGTATGTCTGCCTGAACTTCGAACCATCACACGCAGAAATCGACATTTAAAGCTGCCAGGGATCACGATGCCCAGTTTGTACACCGACCTCAGCCGTCTGCGCCTGAACTGGTATGTCGCCGCGACCGCGCATGCAATGCGGCGTCACTGGCAGTTACTCGTTATCGCCAGCCTGGCGCTACCCAGCCTGCCCGTTGCCCGCATTCCACAAGTACTCGCTTTCCCCGTCGTCAGTTTGCTGCATCCTGGTCAGACCATGCTCTGGTATTCACTGCACGTTGTGCTGATTCAGGCGATCGCGTTATTGTGGTCAGGACTGCAACGCAAGGCGTTAGCCACCGGGCCGATGACGAGCTACCTTTCTGCGCTGCCGATTCCCCGCCGAACCACCCACCTCGTCAATGCCACGATCCTGCTGTTTGCCGACAGCCTGATTCTGCTGCCCATTGCGTCATCCCTGCTGGTGGTACCGATGCAACCGGTCAGTACGGCTTCATTGGGCTTCCACACGCTCGCCGTCGCGACGCTGGCGCTAAGTGCCTTCGCCGCGCAAATAGCGCTCCTGGAACAGCAGTGGCATCGATTATTGCTGGCACTACTCGGGGTAGCAGCCTGGGGCTGGAGCCTGGTGCATCTGCACAGTAGCGCGGCGTGGGCAACGCAGGCCATGTTGTTCGGTGTCCTCGTGAGCCTGACGGTGAGGGCGCCCGCGATTCCCTCGCGGCGACGATACCTCGCAGGAGTCCGCCGCACGACTACGCGCACATCTGTTTTCTCCAGGTTGCCCATTGCCGCGCGCATCCAGCTGCGGATCTTGTTCGACGAACATTGGCCACCGACTGTACTCCGCCTGGCTATCGCCCTGGGCATTGCGGGTTGCGCAAATTTTCTTTTCGGCGTCTTCAACGGCGACGTACGCACCTTGCCTGCCGGCATCATCGCCGGTGCGAGCGTAGCGCTAATCCTGAGCGGCATCTACCGCACGCTGGCGGAGGCCCATGCAAGTATGCAGCGTTACGCAGCCGCGTTGCCGCTGGCTAAACATTTCTGGCTGCGTCGGGATCTTGCCATGCTGTCTGTACTGGCCGCCTTGCCGTTCGGCGTCATGTTGCTGTCACTGTTCGATCACGGCATTCCCGCGACGACCTGCCTGAAACTCGCGCTGGCCAACCTCGGTCTGCTCATGTTGTTGCGGCTGCCCTTGTCGTTCAGCCGACGCCAGACGGCACTGGTCGGCGTCATGCTCGCGGGTGGATGGTCGGCCGGGGCCATGGTCGCGATTCATTGAGAGGAAATCTGCATGTTGCGTTTCGACAAACTGGAAAAATCCTACGGAAACAGACCCGTGCTCCAGGGCTGTAGCGGCCGCTTCGGCACGGGTGCCTTTGCCTTGCAGGGGCCCAACGGCATCGGCAAGTCGACACTGCTGGCTGCGCTTGCTGGCGCGGTGCCGATTGATGGGGGCGAGGTATGTATTAACGAGACCTGCCTGCATGCCAACCCCATCGCCGCCCGCCAGCTTCTCGCCTACGCCCCCGACGAAAGCCCCGTGTACAGGTTTATGCGCGGGCGTGAATTCCTCGAATTCGTCGCCAGGGCCAGGGGCAAAGCGCCCGACACACTGGACGATGACATCGCCGAATGCTTTGGCATTAACACGCACATGCACACACGCTTCGGTGCCATGTCACTGGGTACCCAGAAGAAATTCCTCCTTGCCGCCGCCTGGATCGGCGCGCCGCGAGTTCTGTTGCTGGATGAACCGGCCAATGGGCTTGATGCTGCAGCACGGGAGTACCTGGCAACGTTGCTGCAACGACAAAGCGAGCAGTCGACTGTACTGTTCTCCACACATGACCATGCCTTCATCGCCGCCGCTGGCGCGACACCGATTCAAATGGAAACATTGCAAGCGAAATCGTCACCAGTCGCCTAGGCATTTCACTGTGTCCTGAATCTTCGGCCCCTGCCTCCCGAAAGTTATCCTGAAGCAAATAAAAACAAGAGCTTAAATCTCAAGCCTTTGAATTTTAGCCATTTTCAGGCACTCTGGGTACATTCAATCAGGTCGAGACTACTTAGCGGCAGTCCGAAAAATTGTGCCGAGAACACATCGGAGTAAAATGCAGCGTACTTAGATGCATCACTGTATCAATGGGAGCAGGAGAGGGTTTTATTTGACCTTAACCAGTACATCTGTGCAGTCAGCGCACAATCTGTATGAAATTACTCTGTATCTACAGTCTTTATAATATGCTGAATAAGTTCTGTCAGGAAGTGTAGCGCAGTGATATCAAAGCGTATGATTGAAGGGCAGTGAATTTATACGGCCAGCTTGGTGAGAAATGATTATGTCAAACTCCTGCTTGATAAAGGCCATCGCTCTAGGCTCGGTTACCATTCTTTTGCTGGTAGAGGCCTATTGATTTCCAGCAGTCAGACTTGATCGTGACATATTTTCAATGGTGGTTCTGGGAGGTGGTCGAGAATTATGGCCTGGCGGCACTACCGCTTATTATAATCCTTGTGCCAATTATAATTTTTGTCGAACGTCTTCCAGACCTTCTGAAATTGAATATCTCCAAAAGGGCCTATTTCGTTCCAGTCAGCGCAGTCATTCTTGTTGTTTTTAGTTTGAAATATAGTGATGGCTTGTTTGATCGATATCCCTCCTTTTTTAGGATTCCAGCATTGCTTGTATTTGCCGGCCAAAGTCATCTTTACGACGGCAAAAGATCTAAAGTTGCTTACTCGGGTCCTTTAGATGCACAGGTTGATAAAATTGTCCTGATTGTGGATGAAAGTGTCCGTGCAGATATTCTGGGAGTCAATGGATATAAAATAGATACGACACCCTATCTTGGCTCTCTGAAATCAGGCATCGTAAATTTCGGATTAGCCGCATCTGCGACAAACTGCAGTGATTATACCAATCTCATTCTCAGGACAGGGCTGAGAAAAAATGAGATTCCAGACAGTAAGCAAGTGAGCATGAAGGAGCCTTCGATTTGGCAGTATACCAGGAGGGCCGGGTTTTATAATGTTTACCTGGATGCGCAGAGTGCTGAGGAGTGGGCTAATTACCAAAACTTCATGAATAAACATGAGGCTTCTTTTGTTGACAAAATTATCAGGCTTCGACAGAAAACCGCTTATAAAAGCGACGGGTTAGCTCGTGACAAGTTAATGGATTATCTCACAAGGCCTGGCAAGACCTTCATCATGCTTAATAAATACGGACTTCATTTTCCCTACATCAGGAGCTACCCCAAAGAGTACAATATATACAAACCTGTACTTGCGCAGGGCGAGCCAATGAATGACAGGGAAAAAGCACTTAATTCTTATATGAATGGCTTACGCTGGAGCGTTGACGACTGGTTCAAAAAACTGTTATCCGACAGCGGGGATTTCAGGCCTTATGTCATTATCTATACTAGTGATCATGGTCAAAATATAGTGGACGACGGCTCATTGGCTACTCACTGTCGACCGCGGGCAAATCGTTTCGAAGGTCTTGTCCCCATGATGGTTTTCTCCAACGATTCTGCAATTCTAGAAAGATTCAAGGCAGCTCGAGCGACCAGTTTCAACAAGACGAGCCACTTCCAGGTATTTCCGACATTGCTTAGACTTGCAGGTTATAAAGAACCGTGGGTCAGAAGCCATTACGGCGCTTCACTGAGAGAGTCCCCCGGTTCCTTGCCAGAATTTTTTGTCGGAGACCTCCATGGTCGCGGATCGGTCAGGTATTGGGTCTCAATCTATCCTGCAGAATAAAAATGTAATGAGTGATGACGGGGTGTGTGCAAATTCTCAACACCCCTGATTCATAAATTCTAAAAGCCTGGATGAAGCGAGAATATTTGTTTCTCGATTACAAAAGAAATATGTAGTGATGATACGTGAATTCTGATGTGGAAACGGAGCAGAGCTAAGAATTGAAATTCGCTGTCCCAAAAATGTCCCATTTAGGCAGGGACCACAGCGGGAAGGGCACAGCAAGTGATTGTAATGATTTGATTTAAGTGGTCGGGGTGAGAGGATTCGAACCTCCGGCCCCTGCCTCCCGAAGACAGTGCTCTACCAGGCTGAGCTACACCCCGTTTTTGTGCTTGTTGGCGATTTGTGAGTCTTGCCTCACGACCAAGTGATTCGGGAGATCACTTCATCGCCGCTGATAGCGCACGCGCTAGTATTTCCTGTCGACGGCAAACTCGGCCAGGGCGTGCAGTGCATCCTTGTATGTCGAATCGGGGATGGCCGAGAGACATGCAATGGCCTGTTCCGACTCCGCCCTGGCGGCCCGGGCAGTGTATTCGATGGCCCCGGTAGATTCAATGGCTGCCTTGATTTCCGCGATATTTTCCCGTCCACCGTGTTCGATGGCCTGGCGCACCAGCTCGCGCTGGGCCTCGTTGCCGACACGCATGGTATATATAAGTGGGAGGGTGGGTTTGCCCTCGGCCAGGTCGTCGCCGATGTTCTTGCCGATCTCCTCGCTGGATTCGCTGTAATCCAGCACGTCGTCGATGAGCTGGAACGCCGTGCCCAGGTGCATGCCGTAGCGGGCCAGAGATTGTTCCACTTCGGCGGGCTGCTGGCTCAGCACGGCCGCCAGCTGGGTGGCGGACTCGAACAGCTTGGCGGTCTTGCTGTGGATCACGTGCAGGTAGCGCTCCTCGGTGGTGTCGGCGTCGTGCACATTCAGTAGCTGCTGGACCTCGCCCTCGGCGATGGTATTGGTGGCGTCAGCCAGGATGGCCATGACCCGCATATCGTTGATGGTGACCATCATCTGGAAGGCGCGGGACTACAGGAAATCACCCACCAGCACGCTGGCCTCGTTGCCCCACACGGCATTGGCGGTATCCTGGCCGCGGCGCAGGTCCGAGGCGTCGACCACGTCGTCGTGGAGCAGGGTGGCGGTATGGATGAATTCGATCAGGGCGGCGCACTCGACCTGGTGGGGGCCGCCGTAGCTCAGGGCCCGGCTGGCCAGCAGGTGCAGGATCGGGCGCAGGCGCTTGCCGCCACTATTTATAATGTAGTGCCCGATCTGGTTGATCAGGACCACCTCGGACTGGAGCCGCTGCTGGATACACTGGTTTACGCGCGCCATATCGTCGGCGATCAGGGCGTAAATTTCCTCAATATTCATGAATTTAGCGATTCCAGGGATAATAAAGGCCCTGCATCCTAGGGGGCAGCCAAAAGCCTGTCAAGCATACCAAACTGGTGTTTGACCGGGGCCGGGCGAACCAGTAAAATTGCCGCCCTTTAGAGCCCAGTTTGCCTGTACGAGGCGGGCAAATTCCTTGGAGAATCAGAAAGATGTACGCAGTTATAGAGACCGGTGGCAAACAGTACCGTGTGACCGAAGGCCAGAGCATCAAGGTTGAGAAGCTCGACGCCGAGGCCGGCGCCAGCATCGACCTGGACAAGGTCCTGATGGTTGCCAATGGTGACGACATCAAGGTCGGTGCCCCCTACGTCAGCGGCGGCAAGGTCACCGCGACCGTCAAGAGCCACGGCCGCGGCAAGAAGATCCGCATCATCAAGTTCCGTCGTCGCAAGCACCACCAGAAAGCGACCGGCCATCGCCAGTACTACACGGAACTGGAAATCACCGGCATCAGCGCTTAAGAGGTAATTGAGTCATGGCACATAAAAAAGCAGGCGGTAGTACACGTAACGGCCGCGATTCCGAGTCCAAACGTCTGGGCGTGAAGCGTTTCGGCGGCGAGACCGTCAAGGCCGGTAACATCCTGGTGCGTCAGCGTGGTACTAACTTCCACCCGGGCAACAACGTGGGTATCGGTCACGACCACACCCTGTTCGCCAAGGCCGACGGCAAGGTCGTGTTCGAGATCAAGGGTCCAAAGCAACGTCGTTTCGTGAGTGTCACGCCGGCGGCTTAAACGATTTATTATCATTAAATCACCAAGAGGGCCCCGTCAGTGACGGGGCTTTTTTTGTTTGTACCAGTATAAAATCGCGCTGGTCAGTAGCAGGAATGGTAAAGTTTACATCATGAAATTCGTTGACGAAGCCTCTATCCATATCGAAGCCGGCAAGGGTGGCGACGGCTGCGTGGGTTTTCGCCGTGAGAAATATATTCCCTTCGGTGGTCCCGATGGGGGAGACGGTGGTGATGGTGGCAGCGTCTACCTGCTGGGCGATACCAATCTTAATACCCTGGCGGATTTTCGTTTCACCCGTCGCTTCAAGGCGGAGAATGGTCAGCCGGGGCGCGGTTCCAATTGCACCGGCAAGAGCGGTGAGGACCTGGTCGTCCGGGTCCCGCTCGGTACCGTGGTCATTGATGAGGACACCCAGGAAATCATCGGCGAGATCCTCGAAAAGGATCAAAAGATGAAAGTCGCCCAGGGCGGGCGTCGCGGTCTGGGTAATACCAATTTCAAAAGTAGCACCAATCGCGCGCCGCGCCAGTTCACCAAGGGCACGCCCGGCGAGGCACGCAAGGTACACCTGGAATTGAAAGTGCTGGCCGACGTCGGTCTGCTGGGTTTGCCCAATGCCGGCAAGTCGACCCTGATCCGCGCGGTATCGTCGGCCAAGGCCAAGGTCGCGGATTATCCCTTTACCACCCTGTACCCGAACCTGGGAGTAGTGCGGATCGAGGCGGACCGCAGTTTTGTCATGGCGGATATTCCCGGGATTATCGAGGGTGCGGCTGAAGGGGCGGGCCTCGGTATTCAGTTTTTAAAACACATCGCGCGCACGCGCCTGTTATTGCACGTGGTCGACGTGATGCCGGTGGATGGTACTGACCCGGTGGAGTCGGTCCGGACCATCGAGGCTGAACTGGGTAAATACAGCGACGAGCTAAAAAACTATGCGCGCTGGCTGGTGTTAAACAAGGTTGACCTGGTGCCCGAGGACGAACGCCAGTTGCATTGCGATAACATCGTCAAGGCGCTGGACTGGCAGGGACCGGTCTACACGATTTCAGCCATCAGCAAGCAGGGCACGCAGCAATTGTGTTATGACATCATGGATTACATCGAGATACAACGAGAACAACAAGCCGAATGTCAAGACGACGACTGACACAATCGCGCCGCTGGGTGATCAAGATCGGCAGTGCCCTGTTAACCAACGACGGCCATGGCCTCAATCGTGAGGGCATTGCCAGCTGGGTGGCACAGATTGCGGAGCTGCGCCAGCGCGGGATCGAAGTGGTGCTGGTGTCTTCCGGTGCCGTGGCCGAGGGCATGGCCCGCCTGGGCTGGAAGAACCGGCCGCACGCCCTGCACGAACTCCAGGCCGCGGCCGCTATCGGCCAGATGGGCCTGGTGCAAAACTACGAGACGGAATTTGCCCGTTACGAGCTGCAAACCGCGCAGGTCCTGTTGACGCACGACGACCTGACCAGCCGTAAGCGTTACCTCAATGCCCGCAGTACCCTGCGTACCCTGCTGGAACTCAAGGTCGTGCCGGTCGTTAATGAAAACGATACCGTGGTGATCGATGAGATCAAGTTTGGGGACAACGATACCCTGGCGGCCCTGGTGGCCAACCTGATCGAGGCCGATCACCTGATTATCCTGACCGATCAAAACGGCCTGTTCGACAAGAACCCGCGCGAACATGCCGATGCCAGACTGATCCCGCAGGCCCTGGCGACGGATACCTCGCTGGATGCCATGGTCAGTGACAAGGGTGGCCATCTGGGCCGCGGCGGCATGTCGACCAAACTGCGCGCTGCACGCCTGGCGGCGCGTTCGGCGACCTCGACCCTGGTTGCCTCGGGGCGCGAACCGGACATCCTGATCCGGCTGGCGGATGCGGAAGAGACCGGGACCTATCTGTATGCCGAGCAGTCACAGGTGACCGCACGCAAACAGTGGCTGGCGGGACATCTGCAAGTACGCGGCAAGTTGATCATTGACGCCGGCGCCAAACGAGTCCTGCAGCAAAAGGGCAGCAGCCTGCTGGCCGTGGGCGTGCGCGGGGTGGAAGGCCGGTTCCAGCGTGGCGAAGTCGTGGCCTGTGTTGATGAAGCCGGACAGGAAGTCGCACGCGGCCTGGTGAACTACACGTCCGATGAAATTATGCGTCTGCGCGGGCAATCCAGCGCCAGGATCGAATCCATCCTGGGTTACGTCGACGAGGAAGAGTTGATCCACCGCGACAACATGATCATTTTCTGAACCCGGCCGTGGATCTTGTTGGCGTTATTTTTTCAATAACGGTTTTAAAATCGGCCAGACATTTTTCAGCATGCGCGGTTGACCCTTGGCATTGGGATGGACGCCATCGGGCTGCATGAGCGACGGGTCACCGGCCACGCCGCGCAGGAAAAACGGCACCAGCGGCACCTGTTCCTGCGCGGAGACGATCTCGAAGCGCTGGCTGAACTTCGCGGTATAAATCTCACCCAGGTTGGGCGGCAGGCGTTCGCGGATCAGTAACACCTTGGCGCCTCCGTGCCGGGCCAGTTCGATCAGGCGCGATAGATTGCGCTGCAATTCATCGACGGACAGGCCGCGCAGGCCATCGTTGCCCCCCAGTTCAATGATCACGATCGCGGGACGGTGCTGCTTGAGGGCCAGGGGTAGCCGTGACAGGCCGGAGTCGGTGGTATCGCCGCTGACACTGGCGTTGACGACCTTGTAGGGATAACCGGATTTTCTGAGCTTGTTTTGCAGGAGCTGGACCCAGCCCTGGTCGCGTTCGATGCCATGGGCCGCACTCAGGCTGTCGCCCAGGACCAGAATCACCGGTTGTGCTGCCTGGGCAGGACGGGGTACGTTATAGACCAGCAGAATCAAAAACAGGTAAAACAGGTTGCGCATGTCGAGTATCCCATTCCTAGAAGCCATTAATCTGAATAAATCCCTGCGTAGTGGCGATAAACCTTTGCAGATCCTCAAGGACATCAACCTGTCGTTTCATGCGGCCAGCAGTTGTGCCCTGGTCGGTGCCTCGGGTTCGGGCAAGACGACCCTGCTGGGTCTGCTGGCCGGCCTGGACCTGCCCAGTTCGGGGCAAATTTTATTCGAGGGCAAGGATATCACGGCCATGGGTGAAGATCAGCGGGCGCAGTTACGTGCCGGTAAGGTGGGTTTTATCTTTCAGGCCTTCCAGTTACTGCCGCACCTGACCGCGTTTGAAAACGTGTTGTTGTCGCTGGAGATCCTGAACGTGCCGGAGGCGCGCCAGCGAACGACCGGCCTGTTACAACGTGTCGGCCTGGGCGAACGCCTGCATCATTATCCCAACCAGTTATCTGGTGGGGAACAACAACGTTGCGCCATTGCCCGTGCCTTTGCCGCCAATCCCATCCTGTTGTTTGCCGATGAGCCGACCGGCAACCTGGACAAGGCGACCGGCGCTCACATTATCGACCTGCTGTTCGAACTCAACCGCGAACGCCAAACCTGTTTGATCATCGCGACCCACGATAATGATCTGGCCCAACGTTGTGGCCGCAAGATCGAGATCAGCGGTGGCGAGATCGTGTCGGATTCGGAGTCAGGCTGAGATGTTGTCGACCCTGGCCCTGTCATGGCGGTTTTTATATCGCGACTGGAAGGCCGGCGAGCTGAACCTGCTGTTACTGGCCATGCTGATCTGTGTCAGCAGTATTACCACGGTGGCCTTTACCACCAATCGCATGGGCAAGGCCATCGATCGCCAGTCCAGTGAATTACTCGCCGCCGATTTTGTGATTGCCTCCAGCCAGCCGATCCGGGCGCAGCGACTGACGCTGGCAAAAAAGCTCGGCCTCCGCACGGCCAGGATCGAAATGTTTCGCAGCGTGCTGGTGGCCGGGGATGCTGTGCAACTGGTGGCGGTCAAGGTGGTGGATAATGCCTATCCCCTGCGCGGTGAATTAAAACTGAGCGCCAAACCTTATGGCAAGCCCGCCGTGCAAAAAGGCAAACCGGCCAGTGGCACGATCTGGGTGACGCCGCGCCTGTTGCAGGCCATGAACCTGCACGTGGGCGACACGGTGCAACTGGGTGACAGCCACCTGGTGATCAGCAAGGTCATCGCCTATGAACCGGATCGCGGCGGCGACTTTTTTCGCATGGCGCCGCGAGTCATGCTGGGTAATGAGGACCTGGCCGCGACAAAACTGGTAAAGACGGGCAGTCGCATCAATTATCGTCTGCTGGTTGCCGGCAAGCCCAAACAGGTCGCGCAGTTTGTAAAAGCGGTAAAGCGCAGCAAGCACGAGGGCGAGGAGCTGATTTCCGTCAAGCAGGGCCGGCCGGATATCCAGTTTGCCTTTGAGCGCGCGGACTTCTTTTTAAATATCATTGCCCTGATCAGCGTCTTGCTGGGCAGTATTGCCACGGCCATGGCGGCCCAGCGTTACAGTCGTCGCCACGTCGACAGTGTGGCCATCCTGCGCACGCTCGGCCTGAGCCAGTGGCGGATCTTTTCCCTGGTCATGCTGGAGATGTGCTGGTTTGCCCTGCTCGCGAGTCTGGCCGGCTGCCTGCTTGCCTACCTGGCGCAGTACGGCCTGAGCCGAATGATGGCGAGCCTGATCGTCGGGCAATTGCCGCAACCGGGTTTTACCCCGGTCTGGATTGGCACGATTACCGGGTTTATCGCCCTGTTCGGGTTTGTCATGCCAACCCTGTGGTTGTTGAAGAAGGTGCCGCCCATCCGGGTCCTGCGCCGCGATCAGGCGACGCCGCTGTTTAGTCTCATCTTCATCCTGGTATTCATCCTCGCCCTTTTTGTCCTCTGGCTGTGGCGCCTGGGCCAGGGCGAGGTGACTCAATACCTGTTGCTGGGTTCATTGGGCACTCTGTTGGCCCTGTTCATCCTGTCGCGCCTGTTGGTCGTCGCGCTGAAACCCATGCGCGGACTGCTTTCGGCCAGCTGGCGCTATGGCCTGGCCAATCTCACCCGGCGCGGTAATCTCACGGCGATCCAGGTCAGCGCCTTTGGCCTGGGGCTGATGTTTATTATTCTGAATGTCCTGATCCGTACCGAGATGCTGCAGGGCTGGCGCAATACCTTGCCGGAGAATGCGCCCAATTATTTCCTGATCAATGCCCAGCAAAAGCAGTTGCCGGCACTGCGCCAGTTTTTCTCCCGGCATCATGTCGCTTCACCGGCGTTTGCCCCCATGGCGCGGGCACGCTTACTGCGTATCAATGGCAAGACGGTGCGTGCCGACGATTATGCGTCACCACGGGCGAAGCGCCTGGTCCTGCATGAATTCAACCTGTCTTGGCGGGCGAAGCTACAGAAGGGCAACAAGCTGTTGGCGGGACGCTGGTGGCGCAAGGACGAGGCGGCGAAACCCTATATCTCGCTGGAGCAGTCCATCATCAAGGCCTTTCATCTTCGGCTCGGGGATAAACTCACCTTTGACCTGGGCGGCGATATCCTCACGCTCACCTTATTAAACAGCCGGCACGTGGACTGGAATTCCTTCAGGGTCAATTTCTTTGCCGTGACTCCGCCGGGCCTGCTGGAGAAGGTGCCCACCAACTGGGTGGCAAGCATGCATCTGGATTCACAGCAGGCCCGCATGCTGGCTGACCTGGTTCGCGCCTTTCCCAATATTACCGTGATTGATATCGATGTGATTATCAGCCGGATTCGAAACCTGATGGAGCGGGTGTCGACGGCGGTGGAATACCTGTTGGGCTTCACCCTGGTGATCGGCGTCATCATCATGTTGACGGCGCTCAAGACCACCGAGGATGAACGTCGCCAGGAAGCCGCGCTGCTGCATACGCTCGGGGCCCGACGCAGCTGGATCCTCAGGGGCAACCTGGCAGAATTTTCCCTGATGGGCATGCTTGCCGGCGGCATTGCCGGGATCGCGGCCATGTTGACCGGGCATGTGCTGGCCCAGCATGTGTTTAAATTCGAGTACAGCATGACACCGACCCCGGTCATTGTCGGCCTGATCGTGGGCACGGTATTTATCAGCCTGATCGGTCTGCTCGCCAGTAACAAGGTGTTATCAAAACCACCCATCGATACCTTTCGCCAATCCTGACGAGGGGAAAATGCCGCTAGAGTGGTAGGCGTCTGCCAGCTGAGGCTTTATGCTGTAGCGAATACTTTGCACTTGAATACGCATTCATTAAGCAAGGTTATTCACATCAATGCGGCTCCCGGCGCATTGTCTGCACTAATGCGAAGTCCCCCGGACGATGATGGATAATCAAGACAACAGGAGGGAATCATGAAATCGATCAGGAATATTCTGGCGCTTATCGGCCTGCTCGCGATCATCGGCCTCGTCTGGGCCGGGATCAAAGTCATGCCGTATTACCAAACCATCCGGAGCTTCGATCCACAGGCGCTGGCGACGTACCAGACGATGTTCGACAAACTGATGCAAACCGGCAATGCCGTCGATGCCACGGTCTGGCGGCGCGAGGTCAAGTCGGGACTCAGTGTGACGGATGTCGAAGACGTGATGAAGTCCGTGGCGATCGAGCTCAATATCAAGAATGTCGGCGAGCTGCCACTGTCGAAACAGGTCGCGGCCATGACCGGGCAGAAGCAACGCTTTTTGAAAATCTACATGTATTGCAATCCACTCACTGCCGCCAAGATGGTGAACTACAGCGACGCCTATTCGG
>JARRNT010000067.1:0-11088 GCA_037384645.1 Gammaproteobacteria bacterium
CTTATTTCGTTATTGGATTGCGATTCATGGGCATACGAATCGAAAACGATGCTTCATTTATTTGGTCGGGGCGAGAGGATTTGAACCTCCGACCACTGCAACCCCATTGCAGTTCGCTACCAGGCTGCGCTACGCCCCGAAGAGAAAGAAAATTATAACGTAATTTTATCTTGAACCGGCCGAAGAAGCACACCCCCAATATGGGCAGGCCTAGTCGTCGAGGATGGCCTTGATCTCCTCCAGCTCCATCAGCAGAGAGTGAATCGCTTCCCGGGACAGGCGTTGTTCCTGGCCGGCGGTGTCCGTCAGTTGCAGGCGGGCGCCACCGATGGTGTAGCCCTGTTCATATAACAGGCTGCGGATCTGGCGAATCATGATCACGTCCTGGCGCTGGTAGTAACGGCGGTTACCACGGCGCTTGACCGGCTTGAGCTGGGGGAATTCCTGCTCCCAGTAACGCAGTACGTGTGGCTTGACCTGGCACAGGTCGCTCACCTCACCGATGGTGAAGTAGCGCTTGCCCGGAATCGGGGGGAGTTCATTGTTGTTGCTGGGTTCCAGCATATGCTTCTACACGCGCCTTTAGTTTTTGTCCTGGGCGGAATGTCACCACCCGTCGTGCGGTTATTGGTATTTCTTCGCCGGTTTTAGGATTGCGGCCCGGTCGCTGGCTTTTATCGCGCAGGTCGAAATTGCCGAAGCCCGACAGCTTGACCTGTTGCCCCTTTTCCAATGCCCCCCGGATTTCTTCAAAAAACTGCTCTACCAGCTCTTTTGCTTCGCGTTTGTTGAGTCCCAATTCCTCAAACAAACGTTCCGCCATTTCAGCCTTGGTCAATGCCATCGTTGTTGTTCTCTCACGGCTTGTTATTGTCGCAGGGTAGCACCGAGGTCAGCTTGCAATCGTTCGATGATGCGTTGCTGAACCGCCTCTACATCACTGTCTGTAAGAGTGCGCGAAAGATCCTGCAAGGTCAAGCCTAAAGCCAGACTTTTTCTTCCAGAATCAATACCTTCGCCAGTATACATGTCAAATAACTCGACCTTTTGCAGCGTTTGCGGTGCGGCGTTGCGAACACAATCTTGCACATTCTGTGCAGTTACGGCCTGATCGACCACGATCGCCAGGTCCCGTCGTATCGCAGGATACTTGGACACCGCCTCGTAGGCGGGCAGGCTCCCCCGCTGCAAACTATCTGTAGTTAATTCAAACAGATACATAGTTTGGTCTATATCCAGCGATTTTGCCACCTTGGGATGCATGGCACCCAGCCAGCCAACCGGTTTTTCGTCGCGCAAAATCTGCGCAGCCTGGCCTGGATGCAGCGCCGGGTGTTGCCCTGTTACAAAACTAAAGCTTGAAAAACAACCGGTTAGTTCGAACAACGTTTCCAGTGCTCCCTTGGCGTCATAAAAATCCACAGCCCGTTTGGGTTCACCCCACTGTTCGGGCACGGCCTTGCCGGTTAACAAACCAGCAACTACCATTTCCTGTTTTAAATCAGTCTTATATTGCACAAACTTAAGACCACACTCGAATAAGAATAACCGGTTTTGTTGTCGATTCAAGTTATACCGTACGGCCTGTACCAGGCCGGCCCACAGATTTGTGCGCATGACACTCATCTCGGCCGAGATCGGATTGGCCAGGGTAATGGCCTGGTGTGCCGGATCCAGCAATTGCTGAACCTGCGGCTCCACGAAGCTGTAGGTCACCGTTTCCTGAAATCCCAAATCCACCAGGGCCTGGCGGATCCGGCGCTGGGTCAGTCTCGCTTCCGGCAGCACGCCCATGTGTAAGGGGCTGAGCGGCCGCTGCAGGCGCAGATTGTTATAACCGTATATCCGGGCGACTTCTTCGATGAGGTCCGCTTCGATACTGATATCGAACCGGAACGCCGGTGACTTTACCTCCCAGCCGGCTGAACTGGCTGTCGGCGCCATCCCCAGGCGGGTCAGGATGTCAGTGACGGTATCCGCTGGCAGCGGATTGCCTAATAACTGGTCAAGCCGTGCCTGGCGCAAGGTAATGGGCCGGGGTTTCGGCAGGTGCGCTTCGTGTGCCACGCGCACCACCGGGCCAGGTGTACCCCCGACAATGTCCAGCAACAGGCGGGTAGCCCGTTCCATGGCGCGAGCCTGCAGCTCAGGTGAGACGCCACGTTCGAAACGGTGGGAGGAATCGGTATGCAGGCCGTAGGAGCGGGCTTTGCCGGCGACACTGAGCGGATTGAAGAAGGCGCTCTCCAGAAAAATATCGACTGTATCGTCGTGTACCGCGCTCTCCTCGCCACCCATGATGCCGGCCAGGGCCAGGGGCCCGTTGGTATCGGCAATCACCAGGCTACCCGCCTGTAATTCGATGGTCTGGCCGTCCAGCAACAGCAGTTTTTCGCCGGCCCTGGCGTGGCGCACCTCGATACCACCCTCCAGTTTGGCCAGGTCAAAGGCATGCATGGGCTGACCCAGCTCCAGCAGGACGTAGTTGGTGACGTCCACCACCGGCGACAGGCTGCGCAGGCCGGAGCGACGCAGGCGCTCCTGCATCCACAGCGGGGTCGTCGCCGCGGGATTGATGCCACGGATAATCCGGCCAACGTACTGCGGGCAGTCCACCTCGGCACTGAGTGTCACCGGGAACGTGTCCTGGATACCGGCCTTGACCGCCTCCATGGCCGGCCCGGTGGAGTCCAGGCGGTTCAGCACCGCCACTTCCCGCGCCACGCCCTCGATGCCCAGGCAGTCACCCCGGTTGGGGGTCAGGCCCAGCTCGATGCTGACATCGTCCAGCTGCAGGTAGTCACGCACAGATTGTCCCACTGGGGCATCGCCCGCCAGCGGCAACAGGCCCT
The DNA here is from genome assembly GCA_037384645.1 of Gammaproteobacteria bacterium. Classification (GTDB taxonomy): domain Bacteria; phylum Pseudomonadota; class Gammaproteobacteria; order UBA6429; family Thiohalophilaceae; genus RI-92. Next base: position 2,853 of record JARRNT010000067.1, read on the forward strand.
CGGCACTTTCGGCCAGGCCCAGTTCCTTGGCCGAACACAGCATGCCGAAGGATTCGACGCCGCGCAGTTTGGATTTCTTGATCTTGAAATCACCGGGCAATCTGGCGCCGATCAGGGCGACCGGGGCCTTCATGCCAGCATGGACGTTGGGGGCACCACAGACGATCTGTAACGGATCCTTTTCGCCGATGTTGACCTGGCAGACCCGCAGCTTGTCCGCATCCGGGTGTTTCTCCAGGCTAATAACCTCGCCCACCACCACCTTGTCAAACTCGCCGGCCACCGGCTCGATGGCATCGACTTCCAGGCCGGCCATGGTCAGTTGCTCGGCCAGTTCCGCTGTGGTGATGGAGGGATTCACCCACTCCCGTAACCATTGTTCGCTGAATTTCATTTATGCCTCTTTAAGTGCTTTATCTTTGTTTCAACGCGGAGACGCAGAGGTCACACACAACCACCCGTCATTCCGGCGCAGGCCGGAATCCAGATGCTTATCCTGCGTCGTCTGTTCCTTCATTCAGAACAAATCTGCATACAAGTCTCGCCATAGCGGATTCATGCGTGCAATAAGATTCATCTTCCATGCCCGTTTCCAGTTTTTAATCGCCTTCTCCCGCTGGATTGCAGACTCCATCGTTTCATGGGCTTCAAACCAAACTAAAGTCGTCACACCGTATTTCCTGGTAAAGCCTTCAACAAGGTGATTCTTATGTTCCCAGACACGTTTCACTAAATTGGAAGTTACTCCAACATACAATGTCCCATTGCGTTTGCTAGCCATCATGTACACACACGGCTGTTTCGTCATCCTGGCCTCCCTGCCTTTTACCCTGGATTCCGGCCTACGCCGGAATGACGCCTCTTGTTTTTGCTGGTTTGCTACCTTTACGTTCGCTGTGCCTCTATATTGAACAATTTATTTCAACTGCTGCAAACCTGGATTCCGGCCTGCGCCGGAATGACGGCTCTTGTGTCTGCTGACTTGATACCTTTGCGAACTCTGCGCCTCTGCGTTGAAAAATTTATTTAAACTGCTGCAAGAAGCGCAGGTCGTTTTCGAAGAACAGGCGCAAATCGTTGACGCCATAGCGCAGCATGGCCAGGCGTTCGACGCCCATGCCAAAGGCAAAACCGGTATAGGTTTCGCTGTCGATATCGACATGCTTGAACACGTTGGGGTGGACCATGCCGCAACCGAGCACCTCCAGCCAGCCGGTCTGTTTACATCCCCGGCAACCGCTGCCACTGCACATGACGCACTGGATATCCGCTTCGGCCGAGGGTTCGGTAAACGGGAAATACGAGGGGCGAAAACGCACTTCGAGATCCTCGCGTTCGAAAAACTGCTGCAGGAAATCGATCAGGATCGCTTTCAGATCGGTAAAGCTGACCCCTTCATCCACCATCAGGCCTTCCACCTGGTGGAACATCGGGGTATGCGTCACGTCGGAGTCACAACGGTACACCCGTCCGGGCGCGATAATCTTCAGTGGCGGCTGGCGCTCCTGCATGACCCGGATCTGGACCGGTGAGGTGTGGGTGCGCAGCACCAGCCTGTCGTTGATATAAAATGTATCGTGCATGGCCCGCGCCGGATGTGACTCGGGAATATTCAGGGCTTCGAAATTATGGAAGTCGTCCTCGATCTCCGGGCCTTCGGCGATTTCAAATCCCAGCTGGTTGAACAGGTCCTCGATGCGATACAACACCCGCGTGACCGGGTGCAGTCCTCCCATGCCACGGGTACGTCCCGGCATGGTGACGTCGATGGTCTCGCTGGCCAGCTTCTCCTGCAGTCTGGCCTGTTGCAGGGTCTCCTTTTTCGCCTCGATGGCGCCCTGGATGGCCTGCTTGGCACGGTTGATCACCTGGCCGGCCTCGGGGCGCTGTTCCGGCGGCAGCTTGCCGAGTTCCTTCATCATCCCGGTAATACTGCCCTTTTTGCCCAGATAATTGACGCGCACCTCATCCAGGCTCTGCAAATCCGCAGCCGCCTGAATCGCCGCCTGCGCGGCATTCACGAGTTGTTCGAGTTGTTGTTCCACGTTGATTTCTTTTCCTCATTAGCAAACAAAAACGGGAAGACCGCCGAGGCAGCCTTCCCGCATTTGTTTCGTGCTGATGCCCGACTGGGCGCTTACGTTGACAGTCGACTACGCGAGACTGGCCTTGGCCTTTTCCGCGAGGGCTGCAAAAGCGGCTTTGTCGTGCACGGCGATGTCCGCCAGTACCTTGCGATCGATGTCGATCGCCGCCTTTTTCAGCCCATTCATAAATCGGCTGTAGGACAAACCGCATTCACGCGCGGCCGCGTTGATCCGCGCAATCCACAATACGCGGAACTGGCGCTTACGCTGGCGACGGTCGCGAAACGCGTATTGACCGGCCTTGGTTACCGCCTGGGTGGCGACGCGATAGACGTTCTTGCGACGACCGCGATAACCCTTGGCCTGCTCGATGACTTTTTTGTGTTTGGCGTGGGCGGTAACGCCACGTTTGACTCTTGCCATTGCGCTTCCCTCCCTTAGACGTACGGCAACATGCGGGTAATCAGCTTGGTATCGGCTTCGTGTACCAGCTGACTGCTACGCAATTGACGTTTACGCTTGGTGGCCTTCTTCGTCAGGATATGACGACGATGGGACTGCGCATGCTTGTAACGGCCGGAGGCCGTCTTCCGAAAGCGCTTGGCGGCGCCCCGATTGGTCTTCATCTTTGGCATCTTGTGTACTCCTAAAGTTGTAACGTTGAATCGCTTTAAAGGGAGGAAACATCTGGTTTCCTCACTACCCCGCGGGGCGGACGCAACGCGTGCCAGTTAAACAAATTGTATAGATCCCCGCTTTCGCGGGGATGACAATCAATCTCTTCTCAGATATCGATTGTCACTTTTTCTTCGGGCCCAGCACCATGACCATCTGGCGCCCTTCCATTTTCGGGAACTGCTCAACTGTCCCGTACTCTTCCAGGTCCTGTTCGACCCGTTTGAGTAATTTCTGACCCAGTTCCATGTGGGCCATCTCGCGGCCGCGAAACCGCAAAGTCACTTTCGCCTTGTCACCACTGCTCAGGAACTTCATCAGGTTACGCAGCTTGACCTGGTAATCCTGTTCTTCCGTGCCGGGACGGAACTTGATCTCCTTGACGTGGATGATCTTCTGCTTCTTTTTCGCCGCATGTTTCTTCTTGCTCAGTTCGAACAGGAATTTGCCGTAATCCATGATCCGGCATACCGGCGGCTTGGCTTCCGGGGCGATCTCAACAAGGTCCATATCGGCTTCTTCCGCCATTTCCAGCGCCTTGCTGGTCGGAATCACACCGACCTGTTCGCCATCCAATCCAATCAAACGCACTTCGGGCACCTTGATGGCGTCATTAATGCGTGTCTCTTTCGCAGTAGCGATACTTTATTCCTCCAAATAACTACGGCCGCGGTCCACGATTTCATTGGTGAGTTTCGTCTTGACGTCCTCGAGACTCATCGTCCCCAGGTCCTCACCCGCTCGTGTACGCACGGCCACAGTATGATTCTCAACTTCCCTATCGCCGACGACCAGCAGATAGGGGACTTTCTGTAGCGTATGTTCCCGAATTTTAAAGCCAATTTTCTCGTTTCTCAAGTCGGCCTTGGCCCGAATCCCGGCCTCTGCCAGGCTTTTTGCCGCGAATTCGACATAGTCCTGCTGATTATCGGTGATATTGAGCACCACGGCCTGCACCGGCGCCAGCCATAGCGGGAAGATCCCGGCATAATGTTCGATGAGCACCCCGATAAAACGCTCCATGGAGCCCAGGATAGCACGGTGCAACATGACCGGGGTCTTGCGCGAACCGTCTTCGGCCACGTACTCGGCGCCCAGGCGGCCCGGCATGGAGAAATCCACCTGGATGGTGCCGCACTGCCAGACCCGGCCAATGCAATCGCGCAGGGAGAATTCGATCTTGGGGCCGTAAAACGCGCCCTCGCCCGGCTGCAGGTCCCAGGGCTTGCCCAGGGCGTTGAGGGCCTTTTCCAGGGCGTGCTCGGCCTTGTCCCAGACCTCGTCGGAACCGACCCGCTGTTCCGGCCGGGTCGAAAGCTTGATCAGGATGTCCTCGAAGCCGAAGTCCTTGTAGACCTCGAACAACAGTTCGTTGAAACCGGCGACCTCGTCCTGGATCTGCTCCTCGGTACAGAAGATATGGGCATCGTCCTGGGTAAAACCGCGCACCCGCATCAGCCCGTGCAGCGTGCCGGACGGCTCGTTACGGTGGCAGGAACCGAACTCGGCCATGCGTAGCGGCAGCTCGCGGTAGCTTTTCAGACCCTGGTTGAAAACCTGGATATGGCAGGGACAGTTCATGGGTTTAATGGCAAAGGTCCGCTTCTCGGACTCGGTGGTGAACATGTCGTCACGGAATTTGTCCCAGTGCCCGGACTTTTCCCACAGCACGCGGTCGGCCAGATTCGGGGTCCGCACTTCCTGGTAATCGTGCTGGCGCAGCTTGCGCCGGATGTATTGCTCGATTTCCTGGTAGATGATCCAGCCCTTGTCGTGCCAGAACACCATGCCCGGCGCCTCTTCCTGGGTATGGAACAGGTCCAGCTGTTTGCCCAGGCGGCGGTGATCGCGTTTCTCGGCCTCTTCCAGCCGGTGCAGGTAGGCCTTGAGGTCTTTCTTATTGGACCAGGCCGTGCCATACACGCGTTGCAGCATCTCGTTCTTGCTGTCTCCTCGCCAGTAAGCCCCGGCCAGTTTCATCAGCTTGAAGGCCTTGAGCTTGCCGGTGGACGGCACGTGCGGCCCCCGGCACAGGTCGATAAAGTCGCCCTGCTGGTAGAGCGAGAGTTCTTCGTGTTTAGGGATATCCTCGATGATCCGGGCCTTGTACTCTTCGCCCATGTCGCGGAAAAACTTCACCGCTTCATCGCGCGACATGACCGAACGCTCGACCGGGATATCCTTCTTCGCCAGTTCCGCCATCCGCTGTTCGATCTTTTCCAGGTCGGACTCGGAAAACCCGGGTGGGTAGGCAAAATCGTAATAAAAACCGTCTTCGATGACGGGGCCGATGGTCACCTGAGCCTGGGGAAACAGCTGTTTGACCGCCTGGGCCAGCAGGTGGGCCGTGGAGTGACGGACAATCTCCAGCCCATCCTCGTCTTTTTCAGTGACAATGGCCAGTTCGACGTCGTGGTCAATGCGATAGCTGGTGTCGACCAGTTTGCCGTTGATCTTGCCCGCCAGGGCGGCCTTGGCCAGGCCGGCACCGATATCGGCGGCAACTTCGGCAATCGTCAGGGGATTGGCATATTCACGGCGACTGCCGTCCGGCAGCGTGACAATAGGCATGGTTCTCTCCTTCATCTCAGTGGCGACCCCTACCAAGGACCGCTTGCTCAGTCAGGACGACCGCTACGAGAGGCCGTCCGGGAAATCCTCCGCCAGAGACCGCAACGAGTGGCCTCTGGGGAGAGTAACTTTAAGAATTTGGTAGTCGCGATTGGACTCGAACCAACGACCCCCACCATGTCAAGGTGATGCTCTAACCAACTGAGCTACGCGACTGTAATGAGGGCGGAAAGATAACGGAATATATATAGAGAAGGCAAGGCCAATTCGTACAAAATCGCCATATCTCGGCACCTTTCGGGCTAATTGGAGGTCGCATCTGACTCGGGATTGTCCTGGGAACGGAAGTCCTTCAACTGGACTACCCTGTTGTTATCTTTACCTTTGCGCTTTTCCTTCCACACCGCATCTTCGATGGTACCCTGAGGGTGGTAGTCCACGACTACATTCAGCAACAGTGTCAGAACCATTTCCACATCACCGACCTCCAGGCCCTTGTCCAGCAGTTCCAGATAATCCTGCAACTCCGGCCATGGGATGTGGCTCTCGCGCGCACGGTAGATGCGGGGGTGCCTGGTACCAATTGGGTTACCGCCGATTAACAACTCTTCATAGAGTTTCTCACCCGGCCGCAACCCAGTATATTCAATCCGGATATCGCCACCCGGATTCTCGTCGTCTTCCACGGTCAACCCGGAAAGATGAATCATGGTCCGTGCCAGATCATTGATACGAACAGGCTCACCCATATCCAGCAAGAAGACATCACCGACATTGCCCATGGCACCTGCCTGAATTACCAATTGCGCCGCTTCAGGGATCGTCATGAAATAACGAATAATATCGGGATGCGTCACGGTCACCGGCCCACCCTTTTGTATTTGCTCGCGGAATAGAGGCACTACCGATCCTGACGAACCCAGTACATTGCCGAAACGCACCATACAAAAGCGTGTATGTTCTTCTTTCTCAGCTAATGCCTGCAGAATTAATTCCGCAAAACGCTTACTCGCCCCCATGACATTAGTGGGTCGCACTGCCTTATCCGTTGAAATCAGGACAAAGGTATCCACACCCGTTGCGATGGCGCTCTCCGCAGCAAACAAAGTGCCTTTGATATTATTGCGAACGGCTTCAAGGGGATTTTTTTCTACCAGGGGTACATGCTTGTAAGCTGCTGCATGGTAGATCGTGTGAATCCTGTATGTTTTGCATATTTGCTGAAAACGTGTTTTGTCCAGCACATTACCTAATATGGCCACAACCTTGTCTTTATTCTTTTCTTCCAGGTGCTGCTTCAATTCCGATTCGATTGCGTAAAGCGCATATTCATTCGCTTCATACAGGATAATCTTCGCTGGCTGCTGCAGCTGAATTTGACGGCAAAGCTCGGAGCCAATCGATCCACCCGCCCCCGTCACCATGACGTTTTTACCCAGGATATTGGAATGCAGTAAATCTGGAAATGGTTTAACCGGATCACGACCCAACAAATCTTCAATATCAACTTCTTTGATATCATCTATTTTAAACTGACCACCGGCCAATTCAGAGACGCTCGGTAATGTACGCACATGCACCGGATATTTTTCGAGCGACTCGATAATATGATTTCTTCTGCGCCGCGATGCTGCCGGGATTGCCAACAGAACTTCCTGGATACCCAGCCTGGGAATCAGCGTTTCAATGTCAGAAAATGGATAGACGCGCAACGTATTCACAAGCGTATTATGTAGTTCGGACTTGTCAGCATCGCATACAAGGTCACCGCCTGCATAACAGACCACAATGCCCGAAACCCGATATAGCGGATAATGGCACGGTAAAGACCAAATCGTATATATATTGGTACAGCCAGGAGGGGAAGCGTGAAAAAGACCAACCAGATTTGCCAGCTTGTCGGTACATACAGCAGGCCCAGACGAAGCGAAAAAGAGAGCCAGAGTGCACTCACCAACAAAACGGAATCTGAACAGGCAATAATGAGCTGTTTATACAACCTGGGTAGGCCAGCAAACCCCTGCGTGAGCTTTTTAATTTTCATTCCTGCAATGACACCTGCTCAGTTTACGAGGCCTATCACGCAATATAAATAGGGTTTATTGGGACGTTCCCCATAGTAGTATTCCTATTGCGTTTCCTTACCCGCCCCTAATATAAATGCTAGCACTATTAGCGGTGTTAAGGCCAATATCATGAGTTCCGGGCCCCTATCGCGGTACTGATTAGAAAAATAAGCAATCGGCAAAAGCCAGAAAATATTAATGAATGTTACTGACATCGTGACTGGCAAATGTCCCCATCGTTGAGCGGCATGTTGGTAGGCATGGCTACGATGCGCTTCATACCAGCGCTGCTTTCTTAGAATGCGTCTGAACAGTGTAAAAGTGGCATCAATCAGAAAAACGCCCAGTATTATCATCCACGTCCAGAACGTAACCACGTCATCTCTGGCAGTCCAATAGGCATACAAACCTAGCGTTATCCCCAGAAACCCGCTGCCCGCATCCCCCATAAAGATTTTCGCGGGAGGCCAGTTCCACAGTAAAAACCCAAAAGTGGCACCGATCAGGAGAATAGCGACCAATTGTTGATCAGCATGTCCAGTCAAAGTGGAAAACAATAAACCGCAACCTGCGACGAATAATGTTTCACTCGCCGCAATACCATCGATGCCATCCATAAAATTAAATAGATTTAATACCCAGACCAGAAATATAATTTCAACCAGCAAAAACAAACTGTTGAAGTGCATCATTTCGTTCGGCAGTTTTGCAAAAGCATTACCCAGCCATGCCACACCCCAAATGACAGCAAGAAAATGGACAAGTAACCGCCACACTAAAGAGACATGACCACGGTCATCTTTAAAACCGACCAGACCAACAAGGATACCTGCGCCA
>JARRNT010000068.1:0-13033 GCA_037384645.1 Gammaproteobacteria bacterium
GCACAGCTGCGCTGGGTTGTTGGGCTGGGTGTCAACGGTAAAGGCGTAGCTGCTACCGCTGGCCAGAGAGACGGAGAAGGCGTTATTCGAGATGTTAACCGCTTTACCGTTATTCAGAATCACCAGGCCGGTCCCGGTCATACCGCTGATCGTGCCACTGACGGTATACGTCGGGGAAGGATTCGTCCCACCCGTACTGCCATTTGTATTTCCACTGGTTGTTGAGCTTTGATTCGCTGCTGTGATTTCGTTGGAGCCGCCTCCGCATGCGGCGATTACAGTGCTTAACAACATAACAACTAATACACTACGGATAGATTCCATTACTACACCTTTGGATAAATCGACATCAAGGTTTCGTAATTTATTCTGTGTGCTATTTTTAGTATGCGAGTTGAGTCACACGCGATTTGTGACTTGAAGTATTTGTGAAGGCTTCTGCACTTTCTTCATTATTATTAAATTTTTTTCAGTCCTGTTTTACCCATTAACCAATAGCGCTTAAATTTCACTATATGGGTTCTTTAATTTCTATCTTCTAACTGTGACATATATCGCTATTGTGTAACAAAACACTATTTTTGTTTTATCCAGCATCACGATTTACAAATTTGCGAAGTCGGGGAAATTATTTATAACAGGACCTTACCCAACAGGCACTGGAACCGTATCTAATGATTTGGTGGTGTCAGCAGGCAGACAGATTCAGTGGTTGCGCGCAAAACAACACAGCACACCAAAAGAGATTGGTAGCTGCCACGAAAATGGAATCATCTAAAACACTACCCAACAGGAAAGACTTTATAACACCAGCTAACGGTCCAACCGCTCACCTACGCTTAAAATGCCATCTGGTAAGTTTTTTCTTCTTCTTTTCCCATTCATTCATGAACAACGTTTCCAGAACATACTGAGGCAGGATGGATGCCAGGCGAATGACGAGAACATGTGTAAAGGTAGGCAAACCAAATTAACGAAGTATTATGATTTAAAGCAATACGGCATGCCACAGCGGCAGGGTCACTATGCTCAGTGCTGTGGTAAGCGTGACCGCAGCAGCGTAAAGTGCCGAATCAAGATTAAAGCGGTCGCAAAGCACGATGCCAAAGACCATGCTGGGCATAGCGGCCTCCATGACCACCGCGGCATGCAGTTCTCCTGTCATGCCAACCAGGCCAGCAGCATAATAGACGACGAGTGGAATCAGAAACAGGCTGTATACCACAACGGGAATCAGTGCGGGCAGGGTCTGCCAGCGTTCACGACTCCAATGCAGGCTTAAGCCAATAGAAAACAGCATTAACGGGGCGACACCTCGATCAAGCAGGGACAGGAAGCCTTTTACAATTTCAGGCATAGCTACATTGCTCAGGTTAAGGATAAGTGCAACAAGGGCAGCCCACAATGCCGGAATCTTCACCAGGTCCTGATACCAGGAGCGTTTAACCTGTTCACTGCTACCGAACCGGGAAGCGATCAATATCCCTAGCGTAAAAAGCAATGGAGTACAGGCAAACAGGTCATATTGAATGGCAATACTGCGGCTCCACATCACTTGCTGTGGGCCGAAGGTCGCTTCAAGTACCGGTAAACCGAGATAGGTGGCGTTCGGGAAAGCAATGGCGAGGATAATCGCGCCAGTCTCTGGCCGGCGATTACGACAGACTCGGCAGGTAACGAGCGCCAGCCCTATTCCCAGCAATACACCCAGCGCTGCAATCCCGGCGATTCGAAAACTACTTAGACCAATATCTGTACGCCATAATACCGACAACACCAGGGCAGGAAGTAATAAATAATACACGAATGTGGTCAGCACCTTGCGGGTTTCACCGGGATGAAGCCCACCCGGTTTTAAGTGGCGCCAAACTACGCCACAAACCACCAGCCCTGCCATTTGCAAGATCACATCAAGCATGGATGTCTCTATTCAATGTTGGATTTCACGATTCGTTATCGATATTTAGTATCTGCCAGGCAATACGTGATCACGCGAGCTTGTGAATTTTTTTCACAATCATCCCATCACACTCAACGACTCACCAAGCACAGAAATCAGGATTCTATTTATGAATTATACTCCATATATATGGATGAGTTATACATCACGCCTCATTTTATCAGGGCCGTGACATATGCGGCTTCCGACAGGTATCCAGCCTTTGCCCTTGCAACCAGTTGCGTGAGTTCAAATCAGATAGATGGGATGACCGTAACCCAGGTTCTAAGGATTAGACCTTAAACCCTGCCCTAACAGTACTTGCGTACATCTTAATTTAATAGCAGGGACCGCACATCCACCCTTAAAGGGAAATAACATTCACTGGAACTCAGGATCTATCGAGCGGTTGCTTCTTCCATAAAAATAGCAAGAATTGTGTGACCGTATTTGTTATCGAGTGATTCCAATGTAGTCTGAGTACCCGCAATCGGGTCGTACAGGAACGGGGACAAATAAATCCAATTTCAATCAATGATACTGCTATTTAATCGGACCTGGCGCAGACAAACCAATGACCATTCCTTTACAGATCAATCACCCATACACCGACGTCAAGATTGGCCCCAATTGGTCCGCTAAATGAACCTTCAACCGGGGGGACCAATTCGGGTTTTCTAGCCACGGCGACAGCCACATGCTCGGTTCCCACAATATTACCGAGCGTGGGGTCGAATCCTTTCCAGCCGGCTCCCGGCAGAAACACTTCAACCCAGGCATGGGTGGCACCGTAATCGAAACTTGACGGCTGAGCATGCAGGTAACCACTGACGAAACGCGAAGCGATACCTAAGTGCCGTACCGCTTCCATGAAGAGATTTGCGAGGTCCCGGCATGATCCCGTACCACTGGACAAGGTTTGCAATGCACTTTGCACGCCCGCCTCTTCGCGACGTCGATATGCTATGGTTTGCTGAATGTGGGCAGCAAACCGTTGCAACAGACTGTATGTCTGAATCTGCTCGCCCGGGTGCCACAAACCGGCTATCCAGTCAGTTAGCGAATCACTCGCCGGTTGCTCAATGGGCACAGCATAGGGTGCAAGCACGTCCCAATCCTCCTGCAGGTAGGCGAAGGGATAGTTTATCGCGTAATCGGCAACAACAAAGTCCAGCGGGGAAAGGTTGTATTGCTGGATAACCACTTCGCTTTCAATCGCAAGCTTGTTAGTGGGAGTGTTGAATGTCGCCATCACTACTGAATTGTCTTCGACATCACGGTGCCAGGACAGGCTGGCGTCAGGGCTGATATTCAATAGTGAGGATTCGATACGCAGCTCATGATCCTCTCTGGGCCTTAAGCGCATAGTATGCGGTCCAAGCAGCACGGCGCCTGAAAAATTATAATAGGTACGATGTATGATTTTATAGCGTCGCATTCGCTATAATGATACCTCAACAATCATTATATTCGTAGTCGCCTAAATTAAAGCATGGCATTAAAACCGGGCTTGATGACACTCAAATTCCATCATCTTTGACCTGGTATTACATGTATAATAGCCTAACCGTCAGTTCACGCCATAATCCTGTATATTGCTAACAATATAACCACGCCATGGGCAAATGCGATCGATGGAACAGGTCTATTCAGTTCGGCATGTCACTCACTCATCAGAATAACAACGGGCAGCAAGAATAAATAGCCCCCATGACACATCATGGCAGCAAATAGACATCCAGGGAGCGGGAGGAACGATTTTTTATAATTTCTATTGATAAACCTGGTAAGCAACAGGCCTGTAGAATGTCCGTGCAGGTCATTTATCTTCTTGAAGTTGTCTATATCAATATAGGCCAACGAAAAGGCCCGATTGTATCTTTTTGAGCGAAGCAACACGTTATTGAGCTCCACCTGCAAACTTCTGACGCTGTGAACACCCGTCAGGGTATCTGTATCGGCGGCATCGACTTCAATTCGATGCGTGATACTGAAATAAGTCACGATCAATGCCGCCAGCAGAAACGTTGCCAGATGCGATCCGATAAAAACAAGCCTTTCAGTAATTTGCAGAGAACCTTGCCAAAACCCCCATTCAATAACCCCCAAAACCAATACAGAAAAGAGACTCACCCAAATCCCGGATAATTTCGACCCATACCAGCTACTTATAATGACAGGTAATATATAAACCGGGTCAAGATTTATCGCACCATGCATCAGGTATTGAGAGATACCCAGAATAAATACCAGGAATAACGAAATTGAAAAAACGGCTTTTCGTGATAGCTTTTCAAGTGTAGCGATTATACTTTTCACCTGGCAGTTATCTCACCTCGTCAGCAAGAACCTATAATCACTACTGGAGTCTGACAAGAGAACAAAATATCCGCTACTACGATAACTAAAATTATCGCCGCATAATGCAATTAAATATTGCGATCCAGGATGTTTGCACACTTTTACAATCCATACAAAACGGTTGCATCGGTTAACGCAGCCGCCTAGCGGCCCCGGTATCCTCTGCTTTTTTCCGATTCGTAGCGGACTTTCATGGAGTAGCCATTGATCGACTTGCCATTCAGTTCTGCCATCGCCGCCCGTGCTTCATGACCTTCCATCTCGATAAATCCGAATCCCTTGCATTTGCCGGAAAACAGATCTTTGACAAGCTTTAGTGAACGCACTTTGCCATAGTGTGTGAATAACTCCTGCAAGGAGTCTTCGGTTGTTGCGGGTGATAAATTTCCAATAAATAGTTTCTTCATTCGCAACTCCTAAATTTAATGGTTATGGAAAGGCAATGCCGGAATTACTCCTGCATTAGCCCGCTGCGTAAAACACGAAAGACAAACCAGATTTGTCAGTTTGCAGCGTTTGGACCATTTTCAACGAAAATGTCATGTTTTGCCCCTCATCAGGAGCCTGTATGCCTTGACGGCTTATGGCAGAGACATGCGCAAACACGTCATTACCACCAGCAGAAGGTGCAACAAAGCCGGACCTTCAGCATTTTTCATACCCTTTAATCATTGCTGCAACCATGGTTTTGCCTCAGTCGTGACGTTACTAAAATCTCACGGAATCCAAACCCGGCAGGGTAAACAGCAGGAAAGTTGATAAAAAATGACGAATAAGAACCAATTCTCAGTGCTATATTTATCATTATAGCACCTGATTTTCATGAGGAGGTTTTTTAGACAAATCATGCAGTCAAGGTATTGTTTCTGGATATAAAGCCGATTTGAGTTCATGATTTGTGATATACTACGATTAATATTACATATGACGCACTTCAGCGTGTATACACGCCTTCGCGACTCCCCCCCACGGCCAGCCTCGATTGTTATGTAATATTCCCGACTTTACCACGCCATTTCCTGGCCGGATGGTGGCTTAACCCCGTAAAAGGTGTCGAAAACCATGAATTATGATCCCCTTATTCAGATGAGTGAAGAGAAATACCGTGTCATGAGCGTCAAAAAAACCAGACCTCCGGAAGGGATGCCTGATGTCCCCTGGCATCGTTATGTGATTGGTTACGGGCAGGGCAAAATTAACGGCATGAAACCCGGCACGCTGAATGCGGTAACACAGCATGCACAGGCTGTGGCAGAATCGCTGAATCAGCGGGCCAAATGCAAAGGCTCAATCTATGCGCCACGGTCAAGAAAGTGAGCACCCTCAACACACAAAAGCTTAAACAAGTGTTTTCCATTATTCTTGTACTGACCCTGCTCGGTCTCTCCTTGCTCTACCTGTTTCCAGACAGTCTATGAAAAGAATTGCAATTTTTGCCGATATCCAGAATATTAATGACACCACGCGCCATGCCTTTGACCGCCAGTTTAATTACCGCGCATTCTGGCAACACATCAGTACGCAGGGTGACATCGTCTCGGCAGTTGCCTATACCATTTTTCGCAACAATGACAAACAGCGTCAATTCCTGGTAGCACTCAAACAGATCGGGTTTGACATCAAACGCAAACCCTTTATCCAACGCGCTAACAACAGCCGTAAAGGTGACTGGGATGTCGGTATCGCCATCGATATCCTGCACACGGCCAAACACGTTGACATCGTTGTTCTGCTCTCGGGTGACGAGGATTTTGATTTACTGCTGGAAAAAATCCGGCAAGACTCCACAATCAGTGCAGAAGTTTACGGCGTACCTTCACTGACAGCCATGTCGCTGATCGACGCTGCCAGCATCTACCATCCGATTGGAGATCAGCTTCTTCTCTAACCATCACGTGCGCCATTAGCCAGGAAACAATAAACTGAGTCCGGCAGAATATGGTCTCACGGGTTAATTTTTTGGCAGATATGAAAAGCCCCGCAAGGTGCGGGGCTCGTATTACGGTCTGAAATGAACAGCCAGATTTATGCCGGCACGACGTTGGTCGCGCTCGGACCTTTTTGGCCCTGCTCGGTATCAAACGTAACTTGCTGGCCTTCACGCAAGGATTTGAAACCACCGCCCTGAATCGCAGAATGATGAACGAATACGTCAGCACTGCCATTAGACGGGGCGATAAATCCAAAACCTTTACTATCATTAAACCACTTTACTGTACCTGTGTTCATACGGGTTACCTCTATATATAAGTTAATAAACAATGAATTAGCGGACAGCTTGTTGCTTAGGAATTTCGGGAGAGTCTGCCAAAGCACTGCGAGAGGAACTACCGGAACAACTAGAAAAAACTGCTACTGGCCGGCACCGTACAGCATAATCACCAGGAAAGCTATCTTTATTTTCTGTCAAAATATTTATATATAGCGACGCGCAGACGGCGGCTAAAGGACCTATACTTAAAGCGCTTCTGCAGTATTGCTTACCCTCAAGCCATTCCTGATTACCTCTGGCGCAGTTCGTTGTTTCCACAAGAGAAACTAACGACCAACCCACTGGTAAACTTTTCCCCTACCGTCCAGTCTTGCCAAGAAGGAATTATTCATGCACCGTATTCGACCCTCCCGTTCAAACCTCCCACGTTCACTTTTGTTAATGAGTATACTGGCAATGGTATCCGGCCAGACGCTGGCTAATGACGGTTCCGCCACGATGCCGGCAAATGCCCATGCCAAATCTTACGCGCGCGGATGGGAATGTAATCATGGCTATAAGGAAAAAGACAAAATCTGTCAGCTTGTCAAGGTGCCTGCCAATGCCTACCTGAGCGCCCATGGCGATCGCTGGAAGTGCAATCGGGGTTACCGTATGCACGGTCAGGCATGTACCGCCATCAAGGTGCCTGCCCATGGTTACCTGGTCGAGTCATCGTATGGGCCAGGCTGGAAATGCGAGCGCGGCTACCGCGAGTCAAGCGATGCCTGCGTGGCGCTGAAGGTTCCGCAAAACGCACACATTGATTTCATCGGTAACGACTGGGAATGTAACCGGCCTTACCGCCGGGTCATGACCCGTTGCGTCCAGGACTGATGCAACACACTTGCACTGCTGTATTACAGCTCAAACTGACCATGCTGGACCCCAGCCAGGCTCGCTGACCGGAATAATACTGCCGTGACAGCGATTATTTCTGCTGTTACGCTTGAATTCTGCTATAATTAATACCAGATTATAACTACGCGACACACTTCGGTCTGTGTTACCTTCGCGGCCCCCTCCCCGGTAAGTCTCGAATTTATTTGCATTTGTTCCCCCCTGGACCGTCTCAGGCATACGCCTGGGCAGGCGGTAACCTGAACCCTTAAAGGGAAAATACTTTATGTCATTTGATTCACTCGGCCTGTCGGCCGAATTGCTGCGTGCTGTGCACGAACACGGCTACACGCAAGCTACCCCCATTCAGGCCCAGGCCATTCCCGTTGTTCTGGGTGGCCGGGATATACTTGCCGGTGCCCAGACAGGGACCGGTAAAACGGCTGGCTTTACCCTGCCGATGCTGCAACTTCTCAGCAACAACCACGACAACGCCAACCGCCGCGTGGTACGCGCATTAGTGTTGACACCGACCCGTGAACTGGCGGCCCAGGTCGGTGAAAGCGTGCGCGAATATGGCAGACACCTGCCCTTGCGCTCCGCCAACATCTTCGGTGGTGTCAGCATCAATCCACAAATTGCGACCTTGCGCCGTGGTGTCGATATCGTGATTGCCACGCCAGGGCGCCTGCTGGACCATATCAACCAACGCACGGTGGATCTGTCACAGCTGGAAATGCTGGTGCTGGATGAAGCGGATCGCATGCTCGACATGGGTTTCATCCATGATATTCGCCGGATCATTAAGCTGTTACCCAGGCAACGTCAGACCCTGCTGTTCTCCGCCACCTTTTCCGAGGAGATCAAGAAACTGGCAAATGGCCTGCTGCAGCAACCGGTCCTGATCGAAGTGGCGCAACGCAACACCACGGCCGAGCGGATCGAACAGCTGATCCACCCGGTGGATCGCGAACGCAAACGGGAACTGCTGACTCACCTGGTGGGCACGCACAACTGGCAACAGGTACTGGTGTTTACCCGTACCAAGCATGGCGCCAATCGCCTGGCCGAACAACTGGGCCGCGACGGCATTCGTGCCGATGCCATCCATGGCAACAAAAGCCAGGGAGCACGCACGCGGGCCCTGCAGGATTTCAAAGCCGGTCGCATTCGCGTCCTGGTGGCCACCGACATCGCCGCCCGCGGCCTGGACATCGACCAGCTCCCGCACGTGGTGAATTTTGATCTGCCGAACGTGGCCGAGGATTATGTCCACCGTATCGGCCGCACCGGCCGTGCCGGTAACGAAGGCGTGGCCATCTCGCTGGTATGCGTGGATGAGCATAAGCTGCTGCGGGATGTCGAGCACCTGATCCAGCGTGACCTGCCGAAAAAGATCATCGACGGCTTCGCGCCGGATCCCCGCATCAAACCGGAACCGATTCGCAAGGCGCGTCCGCCACAGGGCAAGCCGCGGCAACAGGGACAACAGCGGCACGCCAAAGGCAATGACAGTCATCGCCAGAACAAACCAAACTCAGGCGGGCGTCGCCGCGCGGCCTGATCAGGCTGTCCGGCCCGGGTCTGACTGCGGGCCGGACACGCCACCCCCTAATTTTAGCGAGAATACAGAATGGATATACTAGCAAACGGTTTATTACACTTATCGGGCTGGGGCCTGGTTGGCATCACCCTGCTTCTAACCCACATCACCATCGTCAGCGTGACCATCTTTCTACACCGTCACCAGTCGCATAACACCCTCACCCTGCAGCCTGTCGTCAGCCACTTTTTCCGCTTCTGGTTATGGCTGACCACCGGCATGGTGACCCGTGAATGGGTGGCGATTCATCGCAAACACCACGCCAAGTGCGAGACCCGCGAAGATCCGCATAGCCCGCAGGTGTTCGGCCTGAAGAAATTATTGTTGCAGGGCAGCGAGCTCTACCGCAGCGAAGCCAGCAACAAGGAAACCCTGGAGAAATACGGGCAAGGCACGCCGGACGACTGGATCGAGCGCCATGTCTACAGCCGTTATCCCTTCCTGGGGATCAGCCTGCTATTGCTACTCGACGTGGCATTGTTCGGCGTCATCGGCATCACGATCTTCGCCGTGCAAATGCTCTGGATCCCGATCTGGGCCGCCGGCGTGATTAATGGCATCGGGCATTACTGGGGCTATCGCAACTTTGAAACCGTCGATGCCTCGCGCAACATCAGCCCCTGGGGCATCCTGATTGGCGGCGAAGAGTTGCATAACAACCACCATGCCCACGCCCAGTCCGCCCGCCTGTCCAATAAATGGTGGGAATTCGATATCGGCTGGTTCTACATCCGCTTACTGGAACTGGTCGGCCTGGCCAGGGTGAAAAAGGTTGCCCCGGCCATCCAGACCGACGCCGGTAAACAGGTTGTCGATATTGAAACCGTGCGGGCAGTGATACGCCATCGTTTTCATATCCTCAAGCTATACGGACGCAAGGTAATCAAACCGGTACTGCATGCGGAGCAACGCCAGGCCGATGGTTACCTGAGCAAGCTGTATCGCAAGGCGCGTAAACTCACGACCCGCGAGGACATCAAACTGGATGCGCCGGCCAGGACTGTGCTGAACGATGCCCTGCATCACAGCCGTACATTGGACACGGTCTTTCGTTTCAAACAGCAACTGAAAGAGCTATGGCAGCACTCGGCAAGCAACCAGGCAAAGCGGGTTGAGCGGTTACAACAATGGTGTCTGGAGGCGGAAAAAACCGGCATCCAGTCCCTGCAGGATTTTGCAGCCTACCTGCGCAGCTATACCTTGCGAACGGCATAAATCACGCGGCAGCCAGCGGGTGGTGACCAACGTCACCACCCGTGACCAGGTCAATGGGTAAAGGTCAGATCGTCAAGGAATACTTTATGCCTGTCTCTGGTGCACCCTCGCGGCTCAGCACCAGGACCGTGAGTCCCTCCCTCGGATATCTCTGCACAGGCCACCGCCAGCTGCGTGCGTGACTGCCTACGACGATCGCCGTTTATTTCCAGTCACTTCACAGCCATACCTGTCTGTCTTGACGCCCCGTGCAGTGCCGGGGCAATGATCCCGATAGTCCGGGGTCCCATCGGCATCACTTTGCCTGGGGCAGCCGTTGGCGGCAATTCCCATTGACAGGGCTTCCGGGCTGTCGTCAGGACAATAGTCCTGACTGTTGACCACACCGTCACCGTCACTGTCAATTTCGCAGCCATGCTTGTCCACTGGAAATGCCCGGGCTCCCGGTTTCAGGCGTTGCGGGTCTACCGCAGCGGCGTAGGTGAAGTCGACGGGTAGTTTCTTCAGCTGAGCAGTCTGTGGGCATCGATCATTCGCATCGTCGACGCCATCATGATCGCTATCCTGCGCCTGTGCCGGCCCGGCTACCAATATCAGCGATAGCACAAGCCAAACGATAGGTAAGGGAAAAAATGTCATACTGGTATACCCCCTTGGTTCATGGCCTGACGCCCGTGATACAGAAGTTGCGCGATAATGCCGCTTAACGTCCAAGAATGGCATCAACTTCTTCCTGAGTTAAATACTGCGCCTGGTAGTTACCCACGCCGATAACCGCCTCGATCTGCCCCACATAGGCGCGCAGATGATTCTCGGAACCATCGATCAACGCGGCGTAAGCCCTTTTCAGCACCGGCTCATCGGTATAGTGAAGCCCGCAGGGCTCAGGGTAACCGGCTTTGACCATGACCGCAGGACAGTTGGCAATGTCATTCATGTCCAGTTCTTCGATCAGCGCGCCAACATACAGGGCATCAAGTTCGCTGTTGGAAGCCTTGGCGACCAACTCGGCATACTTTTGCATAAAGTACCAGCCCCACTCCGTACCTCTGAATATTCCGATACTGGCGGGAAGATCGTTGGTTGCAGGGTTGGGATCGGGCAAGCCAAACTGAATCAGTTTGTCACGCATGGTATCGGTGTGGGTCTGCTCCGAAGTTGTCGCGATCCTGGAGAACACGGCTTGCTGCGGGTACATCTCGGCCAGGGTAAGATAGACATCCCTCGCCAGCTTTTCTTCTTCACGCATGAAGGTCAGGTGTGATATCTCCACTGCGTCCAGTGTACCGGGTACAGTTCGCACATCTGCATCCGTCGTGCTGTGGCCGCCGCTGGCAGTCGCCGTGCCCGCCATCAACATTAGTGCCATAACCGATACAACGATCGTCAGAGTTGCATGTAGTTTCATCGTTTTTCACCATATGATTAAGGTTTAACTCACACCGCCGGACAGCCTCACGGTTACGAGGCCGGGCGCTCGGGTATTACGAGCGGGGATTTCATCGTCACAGCAGTCGGTGAGATGCCCCGGTTGGTATTATTGGAGGGAGGGGAACTGTGCCTGGCCGGTCTCTGTCATTACGATCTCGCCACGCACGTGCGCACAGGGTTGCATTTGCGCAGATGCTTAAGTAAGCGCAATTATAATTCCGTATCTGCACCTGAACTATTTCAATATGCATAAAGCTTGAACTCGTTCACAATTACACAGGCAGCAACAATACATTTAGGCATGAGATGTAAATCGTGACGCCTACAAGAATGCAAACCATTACCATGAAGATTCGCTGCGCACACTGCCGAATGTTATCGCATTCGCCATTACTGACATCGGCGACGCCATAGGCAACTGCCATATGCGGTGAAATACACGCAGTACAACTGCCTCACCCGCTACGTCATGAAGCTGATCAGCCGCCGCAAGGGCGGCAGCACCAATACCGCGCATGATCACGAAGACACCGACTGGGTTGCCGTGGCGCGCTTTACCCGGCAATGCCTGGAACGCCTAACGCAAACCGTATGAGAATGCAGGTCCATTAATGCAGGGTTAACGGTCCTGCCGTACACCCCCACGTAACAGTACTAGCGTACCACCTAATTTAACACATAGGTCGATGATGTTAGGTTTAGACAGGCCGGCTCTTTATTACTATTGGTTTTTCTAGTAAAAATGTTCTATCAACGTTTTTGTAAGAAAACATTTCCTCTACTTATCCACTATGCCGGACTTTTCAAAGTGGTCCAGGCCCTTGACGAATTTCGATTGATCAAAGCGTGTTTTTAACATGTCTGGCCGGGTTTGAATTTGATAGCTTGTTATAGGAACGGTCTGGCGCCCGTTTAATTCGAATTGTACAGACCAGCCCACACTGGAATCTCCCCCTTCCAGTTCGCTTGCAACGGGCAAATAAAAGCCGGCGTGGTTACCACGCCGGCTATGTTGCAAGAGTATACCTCGCCTAAAACGCGACGAATGGACCGATGCTGCTGATACCACTGACCGGTGCCTGATCGAAGACCATGAACACACTCCGGCCGTAGAAGAATGGCATGCCCCAGATGAAGCTGCCAGCGGTGGCGTTAGAGGCGGTACAGCTGGAGTCGGTGTTGTTAAAAAGGGTACCAATCGCTCCTGCGACGTCATTGAAGGCCGTGGCCGTGGGGGAGTCAAGTAAATCCGTATCCGGGTTCCCGACATCAAAACTGACAGGGGCTTGTGTGCCGTCCGTACCCTCGATCGTAGCCGAGAAGGACGTCGGGGTGGTAGTCGGACAGTAGAAGCCAACATTTGTCGTACATAAAGGCGGGGTAGTAAACGTAT
>JARRNT010000069.1:0-9485 GCA_037384645.1 Gammaproteobacteria bacterium
GGCATCCTGGGACCAGTCGATCAGGAACTGGCCAAACAATTACGCCAGCGGATGGAAACCGAGGGCATCGAGATCTACACCGACTGTCATGTCGGCGCCATCATCCACTCCGGTCAGGATGTTTATGTGGAATACACCCCGGCCGGTCAGGATAAACAGCACCGCTTTACCAAAAATGTGCTGGTCGCGGTTGGCCGCCGACCCAATATCGATGGGCTCGGGCTTGAAAACACGACCATTCAGCATACGGCACATGGCATCGAGGTTGATGCCACCTTGCAAACCAAAGAACCCGGCATCTATGCCGTCGGCGATGTTATCGGTCAGCCCATGTTTGCGCATTGGGCTACGGCTCAGGGCTTGATGCTGGCTCGCCACCTGCTTGGTCAGCCAGTTGCCTTTCCAGACCCCCGCACCAATACCGCTGTGATTTTCAGTGAACCGGAACTGGCTATGGCAGGTTTGACAGAAGTCCAGGCCAGGGAGGCCGGGATCGATGTCGGCACTGCCCGTTACGATTTTAAACAGGATGCCCGAGCCCAGATCGCCGGTCGTGATAACGGGATGCTGAAAATTATTTTCGATAAGAGCAATCGTAAGGTGCTGGGTGTGCACATCCTGGTAGAAGGTGCCGGCGATCTGATGGGTGAAGCCGCTGTACTGGTCAAAATGGGACTGCCACTGGAGGCAGTTGCCGGTGCCATACATCCCCACCCCACCCTGGCGGAATCCTTCGTGATGGCAGTGCGAAATGCGATGGCATCGCACCGGCCCGAATGACTGACGTATACCCGAACGGGTGGAGCCGCCATCGCAGACAACTAAAACACGAACCGGTATGTGCAGAGTAACGGCCCGGACCTGGCACAACGCGTTTAATCGAGCCAGCCTTCAACTTTCTTGCGGTCCGGTACGCCACCGGCATGCACAATCGTTCCGTCGATCACCACACCGGGGGTGGACATAACGCCATAGCCCATGATGGCGCCGATGTCCTCGACTTTTTCCAGTTCTATGTCAATGCCTTTGGCCCTGGCGACCTCTTCGATCAATGCCTGGGTGCGTTTGCAGTTGGTACAGCCTGAACCGAGTACCTTGATGTTTTTCATAACATGTCTCCTTGAATGATGCCTAGCAGCAGGACTGGCCGCCCGCCGTCGGCGTGCAGCAGGATGAACCAGTTACCCTGGTATCCAATGGTGTGCCTTTTTCGACTTTCGGTTTTGCCCCAACTTGCGCGAGCTCGTTGAAAGCGCTATCGAGTTTTTGCGCTGCCTCATCCCGGATATGCCGAGCGATCTCGATCACCGCGTCGATCTGGTATTGCGGTACACCGCTCTGGCGCAGACGCTCAAGCTGACACTGGCCCATGGCCGGGTGATTGGCAGCGATGCCGGCGGCCAGCGAGACCATGGCGACGATAGATGAGTGTAGTTGTGGTTGTTGCTCAGTCATGTAGTAATTCCTTATTTGAATCAAACGGAAAACAGATTGAAACCCCAGCCCACCAGCATGAAAGCAATGGCCAGCACACTGGCATACAAAGCGAGCGCTGGCCACTTGATCACCTTGCGCAGGATGATCATCTCCGGCAGCGACAGCGCGGCGATGCTCATCATGAAGGCCAGTGTTGTGCCGATAGCAACGCCCTTGCCGAGCATGGCCTCGGCCACAGGAATGACACCGGTGGCATTGGAATATAACGGCACGCCCAGCAGCACCGCACCGGGCACGGCGAGCCAGTTGTCTTTACCGCCGAGGTGTTCGGTTACCCAGGCCTGTGGCGCGTAGCCATGGAACAACGCACCGAGGGCGATACCGGCCAGCGCCCACTTCCACAGGCGACCGACGATTTCTTTCACCTCAGCCCAGGCATAGCGGTGACGACCCATCAGAGAGGTATCGGGTGTAGCCACGACGCCCTGGCCCATCTGAATATTCCAGACGTACTCTTCCACCCAGCGCTCGGGCTTGAAACGTTCCATGATAATGCCGCCGATGTAGGCCACGGTCAGCCCGGTGACGACATACATGGCGGTAAGTTTCCAACCGAGAACGCCAATCAGGATCATCACCGCCACCTCATTGATCATCGGGCTGGCGATAAGAAACGAAAACGTCACGCCCAGCGGAATACCGGCCTCGACGAAACCGATGAAAAGCGGCACCGATGAGCAGGAGCAAAACGGGGTCACTGCACCCAGGGTCACCGCGAGGCTGCGCGCCAGCCATTTGGGTTTGCCGCGCACATAGTCGCGTACGCGCTCCGGCGAGAGCAGCGCACGCAGCAGGCCCATGACATAGATGATGATCACGAGCATGGCAAAGATCTTGGTCGTGTCCTGGATGAAGAAATGCAACGCCGCGCCGGCATGGCTGTCGGCAGAGAGACCGAAACCGCGGTAAACCAGCAGGTCAGCTATGAATTCAAACATACATACCCTTACTTTAGTTAAGTTAATATAGCGCCTGGTCGTTTTGGCGTTGCCCGCCAGGCTGCGCACAACTGACGTATTGCATCAGCTATATCACTCTTTTCTAATATACGTATTTTCATATATATGGTCAAGCATATATATTAAGCCTTGAAAACACGAGCGTTCACCATATGGCTCAGGGCCTGATGCTGGCGCGTCACCTGCCTGGTCAGTCAGTGGCCTGTCCAGCACCCCGCAGCAATACCGCTGCGATTTTCAGTGAGCCGGTAGATGCCCGCGCCCGGATCGCCGGCGCCATACCTGCCTACCCCACCCTGGCGCCACTCATTCAACGGGAAATCTTTTATTGTCTGCTACAGGGTGAGCAGGGGGCACACCTGCGGCAAATCACCTCCGTCGGTAATCATGGCGACCAGATTGCCAAGGCTATCGACTGGCTTAAGGCGAATTTCAGCAAACCGGTAAAAGTCGAGGAGCTGGCAGGCAAAGCCGGCCTGAGCGTCTCCGCCTTTCACAACCATTTTCGTTCCACGACTGCCATGAGCCCGCTTCAATTCCAGAGAAAATGCGCCTGGATGAAGCGCGCCGACTGATGCTGACGGAACATATTGATGCGTCAAAAGCCGCATTCGAAGTCGACTACAAGAGCTCCTCCCAGTTCAGTCGGGAGTACGGCGCACCGCCTATGAAAGACATCAAAAAACCTGGTCCAGAATTCGGCGAATTAGTGGTCCAGCCTGCAATCATCAGGTCTAGCGCGCACGCGAACTATCAGCATAACGATTAAACCCTGACGTTGTTTGAACAGCAGGGGCCGCATGAAATCGACGGCCCATTAGCCTTTTCGTATACGTAAAAGGAACAGACTCACCGTGTGGGTGGAAGTCCTTGCATCACGTTACCCGCGATGGAGGCGGACAGGAACGTGCGTTTCAGTAATCCAAGCGTAGATGCCTCTCTGCGGTTCCAGAGCATCAACGACAGGATCCTGGCAAGCAGACAGTAGCCGAAGAATACCATCGCAGCTGTACCGATCGATGGTTGGTATCCAGAACAACACAGTCAGCGGTGGCCAAAAGAATACTGTCAGATGGAAGAACGTGACCTGGTCACGCAACACGAGGATGACTATCGCCGCTACCGTCAACACGTTCCCATGCTGGTACCACGACCAGGTGGTGGAGGCCACCGTTAAATATGACAAGTTCTACTTTTAGCCTACATGATTTGCAAATCCTGACCATGCGAGGAATAAATATTTCATCACATTGGCGACGCAAGAGGAAATCTTCCATGCCGATCAAAACACAACAGGCTCAGTCATCATCCGCACAGATTTTGCCTATTGCCCAATGACTGTCTGGGGCACAAGTATTGTTCGATGTCATTGGGACAATTCTGGAACAGTAGTCAGGTGGTCTATTCGAGTTTGAATATGCCCCAGAGTGTTTCAACAGGTTTTACCTGATTTAATATGGGTTAGTGCAATCTTATTACTAGCATCAGGCTCTACATGTCGATACAGGCTGGAAAGACAATATTTACCTGTTCAAACCTCTGGCAGTTGTTGCGGATTACACTCAAGCCAGACATTTAAATTTAAGTTTAATGCAAGCGATAGCTGCTATGGCAAGCCACACACGCCTGTGTGACGCGCGACAAGGCAGCCAACGCTGGAGCAGGATTTTGACTGACGCCAGCATTACTTGCGATGACGGCAAAGCGACTGGCGGAACGGTGCATAGCCGTACCTAATTTCCGCATCCCCTCGGGCATGTACCTGGCCACCTCATGTGCTCCGTGCAATTTCATTGAGGTCATACCCAGACGTTGTTCGGCGATATCGGCAGCCTTATCAAACGCCTTATTGGCCATAGCCGCCTGAATTTCACCCAGTGTCAGCAGATGGTCTCGCATGTTAGCCAGGGTATGGACACGCAGCTTCTCAGGGAAATGCACCAGCGTCCGTTTATCCAGAATTGGCCTGTCACCGTGCTGAGCAGCTTGCGCTGAATGCTGGTGTTGGTGTCCGTTTTCTGTTTCAGCGCGGGCGTTGAGCGCGATAGCAATAACTACAACTGCGGCTAAAGCGATCGGCAATAGACGTTTCTGCATGAACATGACCTCCAGGCTTTCGTTGGTTTATGGTAGCGAATTGGCGCAAAGCCAGATATGATTCAAATCATATTCAGAATCGTAGACAGGAGGCAGCTGGCAACGTGGAGATTGACTGGCACACCATTGAAACGAATCACCCTGTACTCGCCGCCATGCCCAGGACATTGCAGGCCGCTGCGCGCCTGCGCCCGTTTAAAAAGGGACAGGCACTCTTTCATCAGGGCGAACGCCCCGCAAACATGTTGTTCGTTCTGTCGGGGGAAGTCCGCCTGGTCCGCCGCACCTTTGCCGGCAGCGAAATGATCCTGCAACGTGGCAGCACCGGATTCATCGCCGAAGCCAGCCTGGATACCAGCACCTATCACTGCGATATCGTCGCAGCCAGTGACGGGCAATTATTGCTGTTCCCGCGTTCCAGGTTTAAAACTGCACTGGCGCAAGATGCCGCTTTTAACCAGACATGGATTGACTTGCTGGCTGCCGAAGTGCGCCGTCTACGCGCCCGTTGCGAGCGCCTCAGTCTCAACAGCGCAGCTGACCGGGTTTTGCATTACCTCGAAGCAGAAAGCAAGGATGGCGTTGTGACACTTACCCAGACTCGCAAGGCCTGGGCTGCCGAGCTGGGCCTGTCACATGAAGTGCTTTACCGCACCCTGCGCAGCCTGCGTGAAGTGGGTACGATCCAGATCGATGGTAACCGGATCGCACTGCAATCATCACTGCATCGTACTCCGCGAAAATCACATCATTAAAAATACGACCAGATATAGTTACGATGTCCGATACGGGTCATGGAACCAGGAGAAAACCGAATAAAAGGTTGCGAGGGAACTGGTTGCGAATTAACGGCCGCGTGGCGAACGAGACTGGAGCCCACCACCTGCTGGTGGTTTGCTACAACATGCCGGTTTATGGTTCAGGTTATAACGCATATTCTGTTCCAGCATTTCGCGCACGCCATCCCGCCAGCGCGCGAACACGCCAGCCTGGGAATAGGCGCCTATGGCCTGCAGCTGCTCACGCAGCCTGGCCCATCCGGTCTGATTCACATCATAAGTGATGCGCAACCGCGCTGGTGTCAGTTGCTCGAGCTTGTCAACGCCGTCAATCCCGCGCAAAGTCTCGAGCACGATTTGCATCTGGCCTGTTGAGACCTTCATTTTTACAACCATTTGATTAGGATTTGCCATAACTGCCTGCCTCGAATCACTTACTGTAACTGTTTCTTGCGACGTTCATATTCTTCCTCATCAATTTCTCCCCGGGCGAATCGCTGTTTGAGAATTTCCAGGGCTTCGTCAGAGGAAGCGCCATTTCGGCTCGATGAACCGATAATCAGTTTTATTACATACAACACGACGACCAGAAGAACGACCCAGAAAATCCATATCACCACGCCTCCACCAAAAAACATACCACCAGAATGACCATACATAGCGCACCTCCTGCTTTTTGATTCACAACTGACTAGCGCCAGCTCAAGGCATACAGGGGCATCCTGCCCCCGCATGTGCCGCGTGTCATGACAGTACCAGTCATTCTTCCCTGTTCCAGCCACCGTAGCCCATCATGCCGCCATAACCCATACCACCATAACCCATCATGTTCATCATACCGCGACCACCATATCCCATCATGCCGCCCATCATATTCATCATGCCCATACCTCCCTGGAACATGTGATCGAAGTTTTCCCGTTGTTCCTTGTTCAGCACGTCACGCATCTTGTTGCGTGTTACCACCATGCGTTCGAGCATATGCCGTTGCATGGCCTGCATCTTTTCATACAATTTACCAATAGCCTTGGCATTGGGCTTGTCCTTGTCATACTCTTCTGCCAGCTCATCACGCACGTCCATCATTTCCGTCATGGTCTTGCAGTTGGTCGCACGCTGTTCACGCATCAGTGCGCGTATCTTGCTGCGCTGGCTCTTATCCAGATGAAGCGCCTGCATCATGCCCATGCCATAACCCATACCACCATAGCCATGGCCACCTGGGTGCATATAGCCGGGGCCCCTGCCACGATAAGGCATATTGCCGGGGCCCATGCCGCGCCCGCCCATGTAACCCGGCCCCATCATGCCGCCCGGCATGCCATACGGATAGGTAGCCTGATCATTGTTATTCTGGTCGGTTGACTTGGGGGTATCAGCCAGGCTGGTGCTCACAACCAACATGCTTGACGCAAAAGCGGTGATAACAGCTTCTATCCCTTGTTTCATTTTCCTGTTCATCGTTTCGTTCTCCTGTCTTGAATGGATGATGTACTGGTATTTTTCCTGCGTTAACGCTCACCTTGTTTATCCGCCTGATCCCGACGTAGCCAGGCGGCATACAACTCGTCCGGCCATAGTGACTGGAACCAGGCAATGATATCTTCACTA
Source organism: Gammaproteobacteria bacterium (assembly GCA_037384645.1). Classification (GTDB taxonomy): domain Bacteria; phylum Pseudomonadota; class Gammaproteobacteria; order UBA6429; family Thiohalophilaceae; genus RI-92. The sequence continues at coordinate 6,944 of JARRNT010000069.1, forward strand.
TCCTGAATACTTAGCCTGCCCTGCCATGCCGGCATGTTGCCACCGAGCCGGATCGTCCCATGTTGAATTGTCAGAATGAGTGCGCGTTTGGGATGATGCCAGGCGTGGCCTGTGCCATTTAAAGGCGGTGGGGGGTATTTGCCATCCGGACCGGGCTTGCTCCAGTTCGCCGCACCCTGGGCATTGGCGCCGTGACAGGCCGCACAGTTTTGCTCGAATAACTGGTGACCACGCTGTATCTGGGCAGTATTCTGATTTCGCATCACACTCACCCCTTGCCTGGCCGTCGACTTGCTGGCGGCTTCCTGCCCATCCTGTTTCGAACAGGCTGATACCCCCAGCATCACAATTAACACTATAGGATAAACTCGCACGATTTATTTACCTCTGAACCGGTCATGGGCATGTCAAATACCCATGACGTTTACATCAGTACTGGAAACGTGACGACCTGCTATCTAAGACTGCTGCGCTGTTCCTGACATGAGTATAAACACCCAGGATCAGGACCATGCCGGATTACAATGGAATCACGCTCCAAATCTTGCCAGACCAAACTGGCACAAATTTCAGGTGAATTGGCGGGGAGGACGATCGAGTACATCCAGACCTCGACCCACCGGAGGCGAGGTCTGGATGTGACTGATTGAATTGAGGTAATAACTGGGAATCAGCGTAAAACGGCTGGCCGGCATCATATTCGGTGCGGTCAGCGTACATTGCATGTTACAGGTATTTGCACAATGCTTTAACTGCTGACAGCTTTTCAGACAAGTCGTGTCTTGCACGGTGACAGTCGCTGCCATCATCTGCTGTGGGCAGTCTTGCATCATGCCCTGCTGCACCGGCGCAAGCGGCGTCATGCCTGCCCATAGAGACGTGGTCTGGCCAATCAGCAGTAAGAACACCAACAGATGCCCTACCCGCTTTTGCCATAATTTTTTTCTATATCGCATCGTCAAAATATACTTATAGTCAGTACCCGGGAAAATGACCTGTATCAACAGACCAATGTCATCCCGCCTACCATACTGATATCCATTTTACGTTGAAAACGAGAACCCCTTCAGGTTCCCTGACCTCACCATCTAAAACCATGCAATTTTGATTTGAATCAATTTACTCGAATAAGTCGTGGCGTTCGTCTCGCAAGGACATTCACTATCCACCGAAGGGTCTTCAATCGTGATGGTGATGGTCTGACTTGTCCGTCCCGGCCTGGGCCTGCAAGGCCTTGTACTGGGCAGGTGTCATGCCCGGTAAGGTTTTGACAAACGCGACCATCGCCCAGATCTTGTCATCGGAGTGAGTCGGCCCCCATGCCGGCATACCGGTCATTTTAATCCCGTGCTTGATAACCCAGAATAATTCCCGATCCGGCATTTTCTTAGCGATCCTGGCAAGAATTGGTGGCTTAGGATTAAGCCCTGCCCGCGCCTCGCCAGGTTCGATACCGGGTGCGCCGTGGCAAACAATACACATTTCATTGTAATGGTCGAAACCCACGCGCAAGGTTTTCGGATTCGTCAATACACTCTTGTCTGGAGGCGTAATTTTTTCATATCGACTGTCGATAGAATGCTCGCGTGTTGTCTCCAGGATCCAGTGAAGAAATGCAGGGTCTTTGCTGGTTGCCGCGACATTATAGCTGCCGCTATAGATAAAAAGCAGACCACCGAGTGCAACAAGTAATATCAGTGAAAAAATTGTGATTATTACGCTCTTCATTGTCTGATCCTTTAGTAGAAGCTTTTGATCTACCCTAGCCGATTGCCAACCCGCTTACAAGCGATGCCTTACCGCTTGAATCTCGTATTAACTTTTTCATACACCATCGCCATCCGAATGTGCTGCGGCGGCCAGTCGCCGCCGCAGCCCGGTCCCTTGTCACCACCAGACGCGAACACCGGCAAGCAGGGAGGTCTCGCTCGCCGGATCACCGGCGGCGCGGGCATAGTCAGCCGTCCCGCCGTACTTCTGCGTCCACATGATACCGATGTAAGGCGCAAATTCACGCCGACTATCGTAGCGTAGTCGCAGCGTCAAGCTGGCATCGGACAGGCCCGACCCCCGCATCTTTTCCGGGTCTTTTTTGCCATAGGCGTTAAGCTCTACCTCGGGCATGAAGACGAGGCGCTGGGTGAGCAACAGGTCGTATTCAGCTTTAAAGCGCAATGCGCTACGTCCATGATTACCAACATAGGCAGTGGCATCGAGTTCAAACAAATACGGCGCCAGCCCCTGCAAGCCCACACCCAGCCAGTCGCGTGAGGGCATATCCGCGGTGGAAAACTCATGTCGCATCCCGACCTGGACATCCCAGAACGGCGCCACCGCGCGGCTGTAATAGGCTTCCAGTTCGGCATCATCGGTCGTGCCGTTCACGCGACTGCCTTCGGTCTTCAACCATAGCTTGTTGATGTCGCTGCCGATCCAGGCCTGACCTTCCCAGTAACTGCTGGTGCCAGCATTGGCGTCACGATACTCCAGGCGAACCAGCATCCATTTGCTGAAAATCGTATTGTCATGAACCGGTGACGGC
>JARRNT010000070.1:0-19644 GCA_037384645.1 Gammaproteobacteria bacterium
CCTTGATCTTGATGGCGTCACTGGCGGTGCTGCTGTCGCTGCCGAACAGGCCCTTCATGGCGCCCTGGACGCTCTTGGCCGAGAAGGCCGCCTTGGGCCACGCGGCTGCCAGCACGGTGCTCGGACTCAGCAGGCCTGCACCCACGGCCGCCGCCACGGCGCCGCCTGCCAGGCTGCCTTGCAGGAAAGTTCTACGTTTCATATTTATGATCCTCCTCTTAAAGGTCAATATGCCTCGCAAAATCCGGACCAGAAGGAAATAACATTAATTACAATAAGTTAGGAAATAGGCATTATCGCATATCGTGCAATTTGCACGATTCGGATTGCAATATCAAATTCGCGGCAGCAACGCCGTCTCAGTCGGCCGCCGGCTCATCGTCGGGCTTGTCCGGGCGGTATTGCTGCAGCTTGCGCCAGAGGGTGGATTTATTAATGCCGAGGGTGGCAGCGGTTTGTTCGCGGTTGTCCTGGTAATGCGCCAGGACCTTGAGAATATAACGCCGCTCGAGTTCATCCAGGCTTGGCAGGTCGCTGTCGATCGTATCGCCGGCGACCGTCGCTGGCGGGCGTAACCTGCCCAGGCCATCAATGTGCAACACGGCATGATCCGCCAGCGCCACATAGCGCTCCACCAGGTTCTGCAGTTCGCGCACATTCCCCGGCCAGTCATAGGCCAGCATCTGCTGCATCGAGGCCGCGTCAAAGCCTTTGACCTGGCGTTGATACTGCGCGTTAAAGCGTTCAATAAATTGCTGAACCAGCAAGGGGATATCTTCGCGCCGCTCGCGCAGGGCCGGCACGTGCAGCTTGACCACGTTGAGACGATGGTACAGGTCATGGCGAAAACTGCCCTCGGCCACCCTGGCCTCGAGGTCCTGGTTGGTGGCCACGATAAAGCGCACGTCGATATCGATGGGGCGGATGCCACCAACGCGGGTGACCTGTTGCTCCTGAACCACGCGCAGTAACTTTATCTGCATGGCATCAGAGATGTTGCCGATCTCATCGAGAAACACGGTCCCGCCGGCGGCGGCCTCCAGCAGACCCGGCTTGCTCGACACGGCACCGGTGAAGGCACCCTTTTCATGGCCGAACAGTTCGCTTTCCAGCAAGGTATCACTGAGCGCGCCGCAATCGATCACGATAAACGGCATGTCGGCATACTGGCCCTGGTTGTGGATCGCTCGCGCCACCAGCTCCTTACCGGTGCCTGACTCGCCCTCGATGATCACGTTGCAGCGGATATCGGCGATCTTTTCGATGGTCCTGAACACATCCTGTAACACGGCTGCCCGGCCAATCATGCCGAAGCGACTGCGCTCGTCGCTGAGCTGGCGCCGCAGCAGGGTATTCTCGCGCAGCAGCGCCACATGCTGCAGGGTCTTTTCGATCTGCAGGCGCAATTCATCCATGTCAAAGGGCTTCTTGATGAAATCGCTGGCGCCGAGACGCATGGCCTCGATCGCATTCTCGACATCGGCGTAACCGGTGATAATGATAAACGGTACGTCGGCATCCAGATTGCGTACCGCGGCGAGCAGCTCAATGCCGCTCAGTCGCGGCATGCGCAGATCGCTGATAATAAGATCCGCCGAATGGTTTTTGTAGTATGCAAGTGCCTGCTGTGGATCCTGAAACACCTGTACCGTGTAGTTCGCTCCCTCGCTGAAGCGCAACATCAACTCCCCGGCCTTGGGGTCATCATCAACAAACAGGATCACAGCCTTATCCTTCATGGCTGGCCTCCCCGGCCTTGCGCGGAATAATCATGGTTGCAGTGGTGCCCCGATCCGGGTTGTTGCTCAGGATCAGTTTGCCATCATGGCGTTCGATAATACCCAGGCTAATGGACAGGCCCAAACCACTGCCGACTCCCTCCGGCTTGGTGGTAAAAAATGGATCATAGACACGATCGATATCTTCTTCAGCCACGCCGCTACCCTGATCGATAATGCTAATCGAGACGTCTTCATTATCCACCTGCACAATGACATGTACTTCATCACCGCGACTACTGGCCTGGATGGCATTGATTAACAAATTGATCATGGCCTGCTGCAGCTGATTGCGATCGCCTTCGATAACGACATCTTCGTCGCAGTCATAACTGAGACTGACACCGGCATTTTTCGCCGTTTGTTGTACCAGCGCAAAGGTATCCTGCAGCCACTGGCGGATTGCAAACGGCGCGTAGTGCGGTTTTACCTGGCGCGCGAAATTCAAAATTCCCCTGATAATCTCACTGGCGCGCAGCGCCTCCTCTTTTAGCGAAGTCAGGTCGCTTCGGGCGCGGGTGTCCACATCCCCCAGCTCACGTTCAATCAACTTGGCATAGGACAGGATATTGTTGAGTGGATTGTTGATCTCATGGCCGATACCGGCGGCCATCTGGCCGATACTCGCCAGCTTGGCACTCTGTAATAACATATGCGTTGCCTTATCGCGCTCAGCCCCGGCCTGATCCAGAGAATCGGCCATGGTATTGAAGGCCACTTCCAGATCGCGAACCTCGGCGACCGAGGCATCGGTACTGACCCGCTGCGCCTGCTCGCCGCGCGCATAGGACAACAGGTTGTGAGAGAGTTCTGCCAACGGCCTGGCAATGATACGTACGCCGATATCTCCCAGAAACAGACTGATGAGCAGGGCCAGACCGGCAACCGACCAGATCACCCAGCGTATCTGCCGAAACGGTTCAACGACCTGCGCATTCTCAATCCGGGTCCCGATGATCCAGCTGACCAGGCTGTTAGGATAGGGATAGAACTCGTCAAAATACAATGTCGCATGCGGCAACTTGTAAAAGCCATCGGGATTATCAGTTATGGCGTTCATCAACTTTTTACCATAGAGTCCCTGAAACGTTCTGGCAAAACCCCGAATTTGCGCCAGGTGGATGTCATGGGCATCATCGTACAACAGCAGGCCATAACGAGTGTTACTATCCGGATTGTTTTCGACAACAAACAACTTGCCGTCATACAGACGCGGCGCGTTATCCAGGATGCCGTCGACGGTTTCACCAAACAAGGTCAGGCTCAACGCCCCCACCAGGGTATTGCCATCATACAGCGGCACAATGTAATCGAGTAATGGCAGGATACTCATATAATTGGCCTGCTGTTCGTTTTGCTCGAGGATCGTCATGCTGACCTCACCCCGGGTCAACTTGCGCAGTCGCTGCCTGAATCGCTGACCGTTTGCCTCCTGCTCAGCAAACATTTCGCCGTTTACGCCCTCATAGATCGGCGCACTGACCTTGTTGTGACTGACCTTGATGTAACTGTTACCGTAGATATCCATCAGTCGCATGATATACATGCCGGGTAAAATGGTCTGGAAGCCCTCAAAGTAATGCGTGATGCGACTGCGATCGATATTGAACATCGGATTAGTAATCGCCTGGCCAGCCTGATTGGCCTGTTTCATCAGCGGCAGGAATTCCTGGATGGCATTGGAGCGCGCCAGCCCCATGGCCAGGTCGCGGTTGGACTGCAGGTGGCGTTTTAATTCACCGGCCAGGGTATCCAGGCTGGTGGTAACGGCCGCCCTAGCACCCCGCTCATAGTTGTATTCAATGTAATAGGTTGCCGCCAGCGCCAGAAACGTCAGTGGCACAATGGTGACCAGGAACACCCAGCTGATGATTTGGGTCCGGATACGCACACGATTACCCGAAAACGATCAACTTCATTTCCATGCATCAATGGCCTTTTGCGCAATCGCATTATCGGCACGCACAATCAAACCACTATTGGTGATTAACACCTGGTAACGCGCATTGTCCACCATGGGCATATAGGCGGCACTGCCATACACCGCGTCCAGCCATGGCAATTTACGTTCGCCCTGCTGGGCCCAGCCCCACAGGTCCAGCCCCCTGTGATTATCCAGTGAATACACTGTATGCACCGCCTGGCGTTCCTGTTGCACATCATGATAGCGACCGCTCAGGCGTTCCAGTCGATAGGCCGTTTTCATCCCCAGCAGGTTGGCCAGGCCCGTCCATTTCAACACCCGCGCATCGATCTGCCACTGATCACCACGCAGCTCCAGAACTCGCGGCTGGCCCTGTGTCGGCAGTAAATATACCCGGAAATACTGCGGGGCCAGGCGTTCAAACCGGACTGTCGCAACGGGCTGTTCCTGGACCAGCACCTGATAGGTATGCAGGTTCAGGGCGATGGCCACGGCCAGCGCCGCCAATGACAACATGAGCAGCCCGGTCATGCCCTGCACGCTGCCGGTCAGTGCCGCGCGCCGCCAGATTCGGCGCAGGCCGGCCAGCAACAGCCAAAGACCGATGCCCAGCAAAATAGCGATGATGATATAAATCGATAACATGAAGACATGCGAGTGATACCAAGTGTTTGACTGAATTGATTGGGGCGCTTCAATGCGGACACTGCGAAATTTCACGCTTCTGTTGCTGCTGTTGTCGGCAGCCGCGACGCTGTCCGCCTGCGGCAAAAAAGGCCCGCTATATCTCCCGAGCCCGCCGCCCCCGCATGCGCCGGCGCAAACCAAATAAGACCTAAGCAATGGATCACTTTAACTATCGCAACCATGTGTTGTACGCCGAGGATGTGCCGGTGGCTGACATTGCCGCCCGCCATGGTACGCCGTGTTACGTGTATTCACGTGCCACCCTGGAACGCCATTGGCAAGCCTTCGATCAGGCCCTGGCCGGTGTGGATCACTTAATCTGTTATGCGGTCAAGGCCAACTCCAACCTGGCAGTATTAAACGTGCTCGCGCGCCTGGGTTCCGGCTTCGATATCGTCTCCGTCGGCGAACTCGAACGGGTGCTGGCAGCCGGCGGCGACCCCGCCAGGATCGTGTTTTCCGGCGTCGGCAAGCGGCAGGATGAAATGGCGCGGGCACTGGAAGTCGGTATCGCCTGTTTCAATGTCGAGTCCGAATCGGAATTGCATCATCTAAATCGCGTTGCGCAACAGGTGGGCAAAACCGCACCGGTCTCCCTGCGTGTCAACCCGGACGTGGACGCCAAAACCCATCCGTATATTTCGACGGGTCTCAAGGAAAACAAGTTTGGCATTGCGATCGATGATGCCGAACGGATCTACCAGGTGGCCGCGCAACTGCCTCATCTACAGGTCCATGGGATTGATTGCCACATTGGCTCACAACTGACCGAGACCCGGCCCTTCGTGGATGCCCTGAACCGGGTCCTGGCGCTTATCGATCGACTCGAGGCCAGCGCTATCCCAATCCAGCACCTGGACATTGGTGGCGGGCTGGGTATTCGCTATCGTGACGAAACGCCGCCCGAGCCCGATCAGTATGTCCAGGCCCTGCTTGGCGCCCTGGGCCAACGGCCGTATAAGATCCTGCTGGAACCGGGTCGCGCCATCGTCGGCAATGCCGGTATCCTGGTCACCAAAGTCGAATACCTCAAGCACAACGCGGACCGCCATTTCGCCATTATCGACGGCGCCATGAATGACCTGATGCGCCCGGCACTGTATGACGCCTGGCAGGCAATCGTCCCGGTCAATAGTGACAGCCAGGCGCAACGCTATAGTTATGATGTGGTGGGCCCCGTGTGTGAAACCGGCGACTTTCTCGGCAAGCAACGTGAACTGGCCGTGGCAGAAGGTGATCTGCTTGCCGTACGTTCCGCCGGCGCCTACGGTTTCACCATGAGTTCCAATTACAATACCCGCCCGCGTGCCGCCGAAGTCATGGTGGACGGAAGTACCCTACACCTGATTCGTGAACGCGAAAGCATTGCCGAGCTGTTTGCGCATGAACACTGCCTGCCAGACTGATGGGATGGCACAAGGCATAGCACAAAGTGGCGGCGTAACGGGAGACACATGAAATTGCCATTTACCAAAATGCACGGGCTGGGCAACGACTTCGTGGTGCTTGATGGGACACGCGAGCCAATCAATCTCACCCGCGAACAGATCCGCCAGCTTGCCGATCGTCACTTCGGGATCGGCTGTGACCAGTTATTGCTGGTAGAACCGGCGCAACAGGCACAGGCCGATTTTCGTTACCGCATCTTTAACAGTGATGGTGGTGAAGTCGAGCAGTGCGGGAACGGTGCGCGCTGTTTTGCCCGTTTCGTCCGCGGCAAAGGGCTCACCGACAAGCGCGAAATCACGGTGGAAACCCTCAAGGGCCTGCTGGTCCTGAAGGTGGCGGACAATGAAGACGTCACCGTAAATATGGGCATCCCCCGCTTCAAGCCGGAAGAGATCCCGTTTGCCGCCGCCCAACAGGCGACAGAATACGATCTCAAGGTCGGCGGCGAACATCTGCGCATCGGCGCCGTATCCCTGGGCAATCCTCACGCCGTTACCCGGGTCGAGAATATCGAGCGTGCGCCGGTGGCCGTACTCGGACCACAAATTGAACAGCATTCGGCCTTTCCCAGGCGGGTTAACGCCGGCTTTATGCAGGTGGAATCGCGCACGGCGATTGCGGTGCGGGTCTATGAGCGCGGCGCCGGCGAAACCCTGGCCTGCGGTTCCGGCGCGTGCGCCGCCATGGTCATCGGCCGCTTGTGGGGCCTGCTGGAAGAAACCGTCCACGTACGGCTCACTGGTGGTACACTTATTATTAGTTGGCCTGGAGAGGGACAGCCGGTGATGATGACCGGTCCGGCCGAATTCGTTTTCGAGGGCAGTATCGAACTATGACGACCCAGTATAAACCTAACAAACCCGTGAGTACGGACGAGGAAAAGGCCGTCGTCAAATACCTGCGCGATAATCCGGACTTCTTTGAACGCCACATCGACCTGCTGGCCGACATGACCCTGCCCCACGCACAGCAGGGTGCCGTGTCTCTGATCGAACGCCAGGTGCAAATTCTGCGTGAGCAAAAAGACGCACACAAGAAAAAGCTGCACACCCTGATCCAGAACGCCCAGGTGAATGAGCGTCTCAGTGATCATATCAATTCGTTGATACTGGCCCTGCTCGACGCCAACAGCCTCGACGACATCCTGGACATCGTGCAGACCCGACTGAGCAAGGACTTTGAGGCCGATACCGTGGTGATCCGTCTGTTCAATACCGGGCATCCGACACTGAGCGCCCGCCCGGATATCATCGACTGGAGCGAGCCGGTACTGGGCGCCTTCGAGAAAATCATACGCGAACGCCGCCCGGTCTGTGGCCAACTCAAGCACGGTCAACTGGAATCCCTGTTCAGCGACGAGGCCGGCCAGATTGCCTCGGCTGCGCTGATTCCCCTGCTCGAAAGCGAGCGCAGCAATACCTGTTACGGCATGCTGGCCATCGGCAGCCATGAACGTGAGCGCTTTCGTGCCGACATGGGCACCCTGTTCCTGGCCCAGATCGGCAAGATCCTGGCCCGCGTGATCAAGCGGGCACTCGAGCAGGAATAATGCACGCTGCGGCTGGGCAGTTAGTCGATGCGTTTCTAGACAAACTGCGCCACCAACGGCAATTGTCCAGTCATACCCTCAGCAATTATGCCCGCGACCTGCAACGCTTCCGCCTTTACCTCGACAGCATCAAACTGGACAGCTGGGACCAGGTGGACGAAGCCTGCATACGTCAATTTATCGCACAGCGCCATCGCCAGCAGATCAGTGCCCGCACCAGCCAGCGCGAACTCTCTGCACTGCGCAGTTTTTTCAACTTCCTGATCAGCGAACAGCATCTGCGCTACAACCCGGCCCAGGCAGTACAGGCCCCCAAGGCCAGACAGGCACTGCCCCGGGTGCTCGATGTCGACCAGGTCCAGCAGCTGGTTGAAATAAAAGCCGATACACCACTGGCCGTGCGTGACCGCGCGATCCTGGAACTGTTTTATTCCTGCGGTCTGCGCCTGTCGGAGCTGGCAGGACTGGACCTGCCGCTGGATCTGGGCCAGGCCCTGCTTACTGTCGTGGGCAAGGGTAATAAAACCCGTAGCGTTCCCATCGGCAGCAAGGCGATTGCCGCCCTGCGCGCCTGGCTGGATATTCGCGGTGATTTCGTCAAGCTTGCAAACAATGCCGTGTTCCTGAGCGAACGCGGCGGCCGCCTGTCAGTGCGCAGTATTCAGCAGCGACTGCGCCACTGGGCCAGGGTGCAGGGTCTCACCGACCATGTGCACCCGCACATGCTGCGCCATTCCTTTGCCAGCCATATCCTCGAATCCAGTGGCGACCTGCGCGCGGTGCAGGAGCTGCTCGGGCACAGTGACATCAATACCACGCAAATTTATACCCACCTGGATTTTCAACACCTGGCCAAGGTGTATGACAGCGCCCATCCGCGCGCCAGCAAGAAAGCCGGGAGAAAATAACGCCTGCTGTTTTAGAATTGCGCGCCGACGCGCAAATAGACCTTGTCCTCGCCCAGGGTCTTATCCAGGCCCTTGGCAAAACCCAGGCTGGTGTGCAGGCGAATATTGTAGAACACATCAAGATCGGCATTTAATTCAAAGCCAACTCCGCGATAGTAATGCTGCGGACCATTGCCGCTATTCCAGACACCACCGGCATCATAAAACAGTGTACCGTGCACCTGGTTAAACCCGAACGGCGGCACCATCCAGCCATGCTCGATGCGCGCAATGGGAAAACGGTACTCGGCCGAAATCAGCCGCATGTTTTTGCCAATGAGTTGTGAATGACCTTCACTGTAACCCCGCAGGCTGTAGTCACGCTTGTTAAACAGCTTTTCAGTTACACCATAGGCGATGGCAGAGAGCACGGTATTGTCACTCTGGATCCCGCCCAGACGAAACGGACTCGGGTTGTGTTGGCCGTGGCCCTCGACAACACGCAGGGCCAGAACCTGCTCGCCCCATAATGGGACAAACTCCCGCCATTCGCCGACAGTGACCTGCCCCTTGTTATAACTGTTACCATACAGATCGCTGTCCTCATAAATCAGCCGGACATCACGACCGTCACTGCGGCTGACAGACAAGGGATAGGTCTTGGCCGAGTTATAGCGCAGGGCAACTGCCCCCATGTCGTTGTGTACATCCTGCAATCTGGGAACACCATTGTTCCAGATGTCATGATCTGTTTGTTTGATCATGGCAAGGTGTACAAACCAGTTATGTTCCAGCGACAGGAACGGCACGATGGCTTCGAGTATTGCGTCATCATTCGCCCGCACCCGTACCAGGTTATTTTTGTTATCGATGTAAAGACTGGTATCGCGGCTTATCCCGACGTGCAGCAGCGGCCATAAGCCGTCATAGATATAATCGGCATTGCCGACGGCGACATGGTTTTTAAAGTCGTAGGCCAGTGCCGCGCCATAGGTATGCCGCTGCAGTACATCAAATCCGCTGGTACTCAGACCCAGCTGGGTACGCTGACTGTCCACCAGAAAATAAGGCGACCAGTAGCGGGGTACCAGCGAGGGCCAGGGTGAATAGGGCCGGCTGGGCAATACCTTGTCGGTATTGGTAATCGGTTTCACCGGAACAGCACTGGTACCGGTTAGAGTGGATGTCTTGTCAGACGGCTGCTGGTCTGCAGCAGGTTTGCTCATCGACGCAGCCGGAGTCTTTGCCACGCTATCACTGACCGGGGCTGCCTGTCCTTTTGCCTTGCCCGCCACCGTAGTGTCTGCAACGACCGGCGCCGGTGTATTCGCCGGCAAGGCATACACATCAAAGCCCTTTTCGCGATAACCGATATACGCAAGTCTGTCGCCGGCCTGGGCCGGAAAAAACGCGCCACCGAGCACGTTGGTTAATTTTGTCCGCTTGCCGGTCGCGAGATCGTAACGGTAGATGTTGTAAACCCCGTCATAGTCTGCACTGTAAAGTATGGCCTGCCCGTCCGGCGTGAATTGTGGCTCGGCTTCAATCGCCGCATCCTGGGTCAGTGGTGTCCACGTGCGGGTTTGTAAATCGAATTTTTCCAGGTTCCAGCCTGCGTGCGCTCGCCAGACCGACGCCACCAGGTAAGGCTGTAACGGACTCATGCTCATCTGCCCGATTTGTTCTTTGTTTTTACTCTGCCAGAGCGTCTCGAGCTTTTTACCGTTGGCATCGAGCAAATCCAGCTGATTATTTCCCAGGTCATTATGTACCGCGATAATCCGATCGCCCTTGCCATTCCAGATAGCATAGCGATAACGACCACAATGAGTCAGGCGGCGATAATTGCCTCCATCCGCATCGGCACGATAAATGTCGAAATACAGACGGGCGTTGCGACAGATCTCCGGCTCGGTGAGTAGCAGGCCCTTATCCCGATGCAGACTGAAACGCGTATGCGGATTCACCTCAAGCACTGTCCTGGCCGGGCCAGTACCGTCGATCACCTTGATCGCGGGATGCCGCTCACCATTGAATTCGTAAAAATAGATGCGGCGCCCCAGGCTGCGCAGGGGGCCAGCCTGATAACCCTGTCCGGTCAGGTTATCACCGACGCGTAGACCGGCCTGCTTGATGCTGGCAACCTGCGGGCCGTATTTTTGTTTGAGCCAGGCCGCGTACTCATTCCACAACGCCGATAATCCTTCATGGAACACGCTGAAGGCATTGGAGTTGATCCGAAACGGCACAAGGTTATCGGAATAGTTGTTCACCATCGCCTTGATCGCCTTGTCACCATATTTATCGTGGACAAACTCGAAAAAGAACACGCCATATAAATACGGAACATCACCGGCTGGCCAGCTACCAATCGGCTGGTTGACCCGACGCAAGGGTTTGAGTCCGGCCAGCGACTCCATGCGCATCATCATATTAAAGTAACTGCTTTGGCCCCGGCCGACATGTTTACGCGCATCGGTCTCGGCATAGGTTGCCAGGCCCTCAATCACCCAGCGCGGCTGATAGGCATTGGGAAACAACAGGGGATGGCGTCCGAACACACGCTGGAAACCGCGCGGGACGCCGCGCACCATACTCAGGTGAACGACATGCAAAAACTCGTGGCGGAAAACCAGGGCCAGCCAGTCATCATAGGTCTCCAGGCTGTTTACTGCATCGGGTGCCGAGACATACAGGATGATACTGTCATAAGGAAAGACCCGGGTGTAACCATTGGACAGGTCAAACTCGTCGGTGAGCACGACATCGGTCTTTTCACGTGGATACCAGTCCAGGTACTTACAGCTCTGTTCGTAGATATGTTCGGCCTTGGGCCAGAAACGCTGAGCCAGCGCTGCCTCGCCATTGTGATAATGGATACGAAAGTGTGCGGTCTCAATGGTTTGCCAGGTCAGGTCTGGGTCATGATAGACGCCGGCTTCGACATTTCCACAGATTGCCCAAAGCAACAGTATGGGCAAAAGCCATCTGGACATATTTTATAATCTTGGTTTTTACTTATTTGATATATATGACGAGGAGAAATCATATAATAAACACGTGGGATCGCCTAATTTTTGTCATCCTGCCGGACCCGTAAACAACTGTTAGATATCAATAACTTAATAAAAGCCACAAAAATGCAACTTACTTCCATCGTTCTCCTTGCCAGTTTGCTGTTCTCGGGTCTGCCCAGCCACGCTGCGGCGACAACGCCGATCAGCGCGGCTCGCGCGAAAACCCTGCTGCCGGCGGTCGCCAAAGTTACACTGCAACGCAACAGTACCACTGGCCTGCTCGACTATTGCGCCAGGCGTTTTGTTTCGCTCAAACCTCGCAGCGAAAACGCGCGCAAGCTCTGGTTACAGCGCAATAAGGCGATCATGACCAAGGCAGACAGCCTGCGAGATCGCCTGTGGCAATCCTTGAAGCAACAGCAATCCGGTCTGCAGGCAGAAACCACCATTCTCAATATCGAACAACTGGTGCAGCAGAATGTCCGCAAGAAAATTCATGCCCTGGCCAGTTATACCCCGGTGCAACAACGCCTTATCTGTCAGCAGCTGATCCTGGCCGTGCATAACGGTGACTGGGACATCTCGCACAAACTGAGCAAGGCATATTCCACCCTGCAAAATTTTCACTAGTCAAGAATCGACTTTTTCGCTGCAGCCCCTAGAATATTCACACCATGCTGCATCAACTCAATCCCGCCCAGCGCCAGGCCGTTACCGACTGCGATTCCCAGCTGCTGGTCCTGGCCGGTGCCGGCAGTGGCAAGACCCGCGTCCTCACACAAAAAATCGTCTACCTGATTCGTAAAATGGGCATCAGCCCCGAGGCGATTATTGCCGTCACCTTTACCAACAAGGCAGCGCGCGAAATGCGCTCGCGGGTACAGGCATTGCTCGACGCCGACACCGCCAAGGCCCTGCAGGTCTCGACATTTCATACCCTCGGCCTGAACATGATCCGCAAATCGCCATCACGTTATGAGCGCAAACGCGGCTTTACCATTTATGACAGCAGCGACAGCCTGAGCCTGATCAAGGACATCATGCGCAGGGATTTTGGCGATCCGGATAATCTCGCCGAACGGGTACAGTGGAAGATCAGCGACTGGAAGCAACTGGCGCTGACACCTGAGCAGGCCCGGCAGCAGGCAGCCGACGCGATTCATACCACCGCAGCCAGGGTCTATGCGCAATATGATGCGGCACTGCAGGCCTACAATGCCCTCGATTTCGACGACCTGATCCTCAAACCGTTACAGTTACTCGCCAGCGATGCCGAATACCGCAATCTCTGGCAGTGCCGGATCAAACACGTGCTGGTCGACGAATACCAGGATACCAATACCAGCCAGTACGAATTCATCAAACAACTGGTAGGCAAGTCCGGTCATTTCACCGTGGTTGGCGATGACGACCAATCGATCTATGCCTGGCGCGGGGCCCGCCCGGAGAACCTGGCGCAACTGCAACAGGACTATCCCTACCTGAAACTGGTCAAGCTTGAACAAAACTATCGCTCGACCGGCAACATCCTGCACGCCGCCAATGCACTCATCAGCAACAACCCACACGTGTTTGAAAAACGACTGTGGAGCGAACTGGGCCCCGGGGATCCCATTACCATCCTCAGCACCCAGGACGAGCAAAGCGAAGCGGAACAGATCGTGGTCGACCTGATGCACCACAAATTCCAGAGTCGCAGCCGTTTTGCCGATTACGCGATCCTGTATCGCGGCAATCACCAGTCGCGCCTGTTCGAACAACAACTGCGCGAGAAAGACATTCCCTATTATCTGAGTGGCGGCATGTCGTTTTTCGATTTTGGCGAGATCAAGGACATCATGGCCTATTTGCGGTTTTTCGATTTTGGCGAGATCAAGGACATCATGGCCTATTTGCGGATCCTGGCCAACCCGGACGACGATAACGCCCTGCTGCGTATTATCAATACACCCCGGCGTGAACTGGGTACCACGACCGTACAGTCACTGGTGGAACACGCGACCCAATGCCGCTGCGGTATCCTCGAATCCATCGAGCATGCGGGACTGGAGGAAAAATTCAATTCCCGCGCACTGCGAAATATTCGCGAGTTTCATGACTGGCTGAGCCAGCTACAACGCCGCGCCGAGTCGGAAAATCCCCTCAGCCTGTTACGCCTGTTACTTGATGACATTGGCTACAACGACTGGATTACACAAAGCACCAGTGACGAGGCCCAGGCCAAACGTAAACTCGATAACGTCGGGGAACTGGTTCAGTGGATTCAGCGTTTGACCCAGCAGGACATGCAACTGGACATGGGTGGACTGGTCGCCAAGCTGGCACTGATCGACAGCCTGGACCGTGACAAGGAGGAGAATTCCCGCGACGCCGTGAGCCTGATGACCCTGCACGCGGCCAAGGGCCTGGAATTTCCCTATGTCTACCTGGTGGGCATGGAAGAAAACCTGCTGCCACATCGCACCAGCATCGAGGAAGACAGCATTGAAGAGGAACGCCGCCTTGCCTATGTCGGCCTGACCCGCGCCCAACGCAAGCTGACACTGTCATATACCACGCAACGACGCCGCTTTGGCAAGACCGACACCACCGAGCCCAGCCGTTTTCTCAGCGAGATCCCGGACAAATTGTTGAAGCGGCGCGGGCTCGAAAACGATCAAACTCCGGAAGAACGCCAGAGCCACGGCCAGAGCCAGCTCGCCCATTTGCGTGCCATGTTAGGCGAGGCATAAAAAAAGCCGCTGACAGGCAGCGGCTTTTTCTGTCTAGCTA
This sequence comes from Gammaproteobacteria bacterium, assembly GCA_037384645.1. Taxonomy (GTDB): domain Bacteria; phylum Pseudomonadota; class Gammaproteobacteria; order UBA6429; family Thiohalophilaceae; genus RI-92. The sequence goes on from JARRNT010000070.1 coordinate 14,064, forward strand.
GCGCTACGTTTATTTCACCAGGCTCAGCATGTAATCCACTGCCGACTTGACCTGGGTGTCACTCAGCGAGGGATTGCCGCCCTTGGCCGGCATTGTGCCCTTCTTGCCGGTAAATCCATGGATGGCATGCGTGTACAGCGTCGCCTTACCCTTGGCAACGTGTGGCGCCCAGGCGGCCTTGTCGCCGGCCTTTGGCGCACCCGCGACACCCATGCCATGACAGGCAAAACAGGTCTTCTGGAAGACGGACTTGCCCATGGCCAGGTCACTGCCACCCTTGGCTGCTGCCGGGGCCGCCGCTGGTGCAGGCTGTGACTTCTTGCTAGCCGCTTCCGCCTTCCTGGCCATGGCCGGGTCTACCAGTCCGACCATGTAATTCACACCGGCTTCAACCTGAGCATCGCTCAGCGCAGGGTTGCCACCCTTGGCCGGCATTGTCCCTTTCTTGCCGGTAAAGCCATGGATGGCATGCTTGTACAGCGTCGCCATCCCCTTGGCCAGGTGCGATTTCCAGGCCGCCTTGTCACCGGCCTTCGGCGCGCCCGCGACACCCATGCCGTGGCAGGCAAAACAGGTTTTCTGGAAGACGGCCTTGCCGTCAACCGCCCCGCCCCCCGCAGCGGGTGCGCTGGCGGTAGCAGTGGCTGAACTGGCGGTCGTTGCCACCTGACCTACCGGCTTGATGAGCTTATTGATTTCTGACTGGACACGCGCATCATTGGTATCTTTCTCGCCGACACTGAGTTTATTGGCCATAAAGATGATGATTGCCATGAACACGATCAACAACACCAAGACAAGGATAAAGGTGCGGAAAAAATTTGAATCTGTCTCGCTCACAGTGACTCCTCGATAGTAATTATTAGTAACTAGTTGATTTTGCGGCCAAATATCAGTAACCGCGCCCCAATTTGGGCGTAAGTATACCGCCATTGCCGGCCTCAGGAAATGCTGCTTACTCTATATATATGGACGCATCTGCGATGGGACGGTAAGCTACGCGCCCTGAACAAGCGCCCGTAGCTCAGCTGGATAGAGCGTTGCCCTCCGGAGGCAAAGGTCAGAGGTTCGAATCCTCTCGGGCGCGCCATAAAAAGTAAGAGGCCCCTTTTGGGGCTTTTTACTTTTTCAGGTGCAGGTTGTGGACTTGAAACTCTGACCGCAGGTCAAATGAGGTTCGACAAAATTGCGGGAGCAATTTTGGACGTTGCGGAGCAACGCCCCGCAGGGGGCGAGGATACGGCCCCAGGCCGTATAGCCGAGTCAATCCTCTCGGGCGCGCCAAAATGTAAAAGGGTCACCCTTGTGGTGGCCCTTTTTCATTTTCGTTGATACCAGGATTCGAATCTCTGACGTCATCAATGGCCGGTTCGACCATCGCACGAGTCGTGCGATGGGACAGCGTGAAGCGCTGCCCCGAAGGGGCGAGGGCCAAAGGCCCGAGTCAATCCTCTCGGGCGTGACCAGAATCATCAGCAATTGCTACGAGCGCCGCGTTCGATATCGGTTTACTTCTTCAATTGCGATAAATCACGTACAGCACCACGCGACGCCGAGGTTGTAAGTGCCGCATAGGCCTGTAGCGCGGCAGAAACATAACGTTCACGCTTTAACGGCAGCCACGCAGCTTCACCCTTCGCATTCATTGCTTCACGCCGGGATGCTAACTCGTCATCAGAAATCAAAACCGCGATTGAGCGATTCGGGATGTCGATTTCTATGATGTCACCTTCCTGCACCAGCCCAATGTTTCCGCCCTCGGCCGCCTCGGGGGAACAATGACCAATCGACAGGCCGGAGGTACCACCGGAAAAACGACCATCCGTGATCAAGGCACATGCCTTGCCCAGGCCCTTGGATTTCAGATAGCTCGTCGGATACAGCATCTCCTGCATCCCCGGCCCCCCTTTTGGACCTTCGTAACGGATGATAACGACGTCTCCTGCCACGATCTCATCGCCCAGGATTGCAGCCACAGCAGCTTCCTGACTCTCATAGATACGTGCCTGACCTGAGAATTTCAGAATGGATTCATCCACACCTGCAGTTTTTACAATACAGCCATCTTGCGCAAGATTGCCAAACAACACGGCCAGACCACCATCTTGCGAATAGGCATGTGCCTTATCCCGGATACAACCCGCCGCCCGGTCTGTATCCAGTGATGGCCACTTTGTATCCTGGCTGAATGCCACCTGTGTCGGAATCCCGCCGGGACCGGCCAGATAGCGGGCTTTTGCCGCCGTGTTCTTGCTGTCCATGATATCCCAGCTCGCAAATGCATCCGCCATCGTTGGCGTATGGATAGTATGGCACTCACGATTAATCAGACCTGCACGATCCAGCTCGGCCAGGATTCCAAGCACACCACCTGCACGATGAACGTCCTCCATGTGATATAGCGGTGTTGACGGGGCCACTTTACAGAGATTTGGGACTTTGCGGCTCATCCGGTCGATATCTTTCATGGTGAAAGCCACGTCCGCTTCATGCGCCGCCGCCAACAAATGCAGGACGGTATTAGTGGAACCACCCATTGCAATGTCCAGCGCCATCGCGTTTTCGAACGCCTGATAAGTCGCAATACTGCGTGGCAGTACGGAAGCGTCATCTTTTTCGTAGTATCGTTTGGCCAGTTCAACGATCAAACGACCGGCCTCAAGGAACAGCTTCTCGCGCTCCGCATGGGTTGCCAGCAGAGACCCGTTACCTGGCAAAGATAAACCCAGCGCCTCGGTCAAACAATTCATTGAGTTGGCGGTAAACATACCCGAGCATGAACCGCAGGTCGGACATGCGGAACGTTCGATCTGTGCGACATCTTCATCGGATTCATTCGGATTCGCCGCAGATACCATGGCATCAACCAGGTCCAGACGGATTTCGCCCTTGCTTGCCAGGCGCGTCTTGCCGGCCTCCATCGGTCCGCCGGAGACAAATACCGTCGGAATATTCAACCGCAACGCGGCATTCAGCATACCCGGTGTAATCTTGTCACAATTGGAGATACACACGAGCGCATCGGCACAATGCGCGTTCACCATGTATTCGACGCTATCGGCGATGATGTCACGCGACGGCAGGGAATACAGCATGCCACCATGTCCCATTGCAATACCATCATCCACTGCGATGGTGTTGAACTCTTTGGCAACTCCACCGGCTTTTTCGATTTCTCTGGCGACCAGCTGACCAAGATCTTTCAGGTGTACGTGACCGGGCACGAACTGCGTAAACGAATTGGCAATCGCAATGATCGGCTTTTCAAAATCATCTTCTTTCATGCCGGTGGCGCGCCACAGAGCACGCGCGCCTGCCATATTACGACCATGCGTCGTCGTTCGAGATCGATATTGAGGCATTACCTGCTTCCTCGCTATTTCTTCACAAAACTCGGATTATCCTGTCCCCGCACGGGTCAGGCAATTGCGTTTGATGGTTTTTCAGCAATAAATGCTAAAAATCGTACATTTATCCAGAACAGCCATGAAGGTGGTGGCGAGACTGTTTTAACACGCGTTGGCCCGCCTGATCAGCGCGAACTTTATTATGATTTCTATACGCCGGTAAGGACGGAATCGCTAACCGGGAGTGGAATGCTCACTGGCCTCAATCAGACCCGGCCAGACCTCGACCAGGTGTTCGCGGATTCTGGGCTCACTCTCGATGGCATAGTCCAGGAAGGCTTTGGCTACCAGGGACAGATCCTTACCCTTGGGATGGACCATGAACCAGTTGCGCAGGATGGGAAAGCCATCAACGTCCAGGACCGCAACCGGCCCATCACTGCCCTCCAGGGTCAGTGAGTGCAGGGACAGGATAGAGACACCCAGGCCACCAACGATGGCGTGCTTAATGGCCTCGTTACTGCCCAGTTCCATGCGGACCCGCGGGCGCAAACCGGCGGCAGCAAACACGCGCATGGTGGCATCACGTATCCCGGAGCCCGGTTCGCGCAGGATAAAAGGCTCTTCGGCGATCGCAGACAGGGGAATCTTTTTCTTGCCGACCAGGGGATGATCGCGCGGCACCATGACCACCAGCGGATTGGGCGCAAAGGCGTAGGCCTCCACGTCAATTTCATCGGCCGGCGTCTGGCCCATGATATACAGGTCATCTTCGTTGGCCTGCATACGGTCAATGACACGATCCCGATTAGTCACCTTGAGCGAGACCTCGATGCCCTGGTGCATATGGCTGAACTCACCGAGCAACTCAGGCGCAATATATTTTGCCGTACTGACCACGCACAGACGCAGCCGCCCTCGCTTGATCCCTTTGATATCGGCGATCTTCATCTCCAGGTTGGCGAGGGTTTCGAAAATATCCCGGCAGGCCTCGTATAGCTCCTGCGCGGCCTGGGTGGGTTTGACGCTGCGGCCGACATGCTCGAACAGGGGCAGACCCATGGCCTCGGCCAGCTTTTTCACCTGCATGGACACCGTTGGCTGGGTCAGGAACAACTCTTCAGACGCGCGGGTGAAATTGCCGTGACGTACGATGGCCTCGAACACCTGGAGTTGGCGCAGGGTGGCGTGCCGAATCAGGTAATCCGGCATGGCGATGGGAGGATTGTAATCGTTATCCGGTGGCGGCACGTGGGTATATCCTCAGAACAATAGAAAAAGCCTGAGTATATTACCCCGAATATTTATAGAATAAAATATATATAATATATGAATTCCATAGATAAATATCTATGGAATAGGCCATGCTCAGTCAGGCCAGATACGACCACCGCTCTGGTAGGGATCGCTCGCCGGCATCGGCCGGGCGGAAGTCGCCGCCCCGGCTTTCGCCGTTTTGGCCGCAGCGGGCTTTTTCGCCGGTTTCGCCGCTGGCGGGGCATAGGTCTCGGCGTGGGCCTGCTTGACGTCAGGCTGGTCGTTGATCACCTCCTTGGTCTTGCGCATGGAGTTCAACAGCTTTTCGCGCGCCTTATCTTTCGTACTCATACTCTGATTACCTCGTTGATTAATTCATCTAGCTCTCTGGCTGCCTCTTCGCCACGCTTGCCCATGTCAAACACGGTACGACCTTCGAGGGCGCTCGCCTTGTACACGGCCCGCTTGCGCACGGCAGTCGCGGCAACCGGCACGGCAATTTCAGCCAGTGCTTCCTTGATCAGTTGTGACAGTGTACTGCGACTTTCCATCTGATTAACCACGAGTATCGCACGCAGCAGCGGGTTGACCTGTTTTGCCTCTGTGATTGCCTGTTCGATATGCACGGTCGCCCACAGGTCCACCGGGGAAGGCTGTACCGGTACCATGGCAACGTCAGCCATTTTTAATATGGCATCGGTCTGGGGCGCATGTACCGAGGGCGGGCAGTCGGCAATGACATAGGCATAGCGACCTTTGAGGTTTTCGAGCTGGTCGGGTAGTGCGGCTTCCGCCTGGAAAACCGGCGTGACCCTTTGCCCGTCCGAATTGGCATGCCAGTGGCTGGACGAAGCCTGCGGGTCTGCATCCACAATGACTGTCTCTCCGTAGCGTGCGAGCCCCGCTGCCAGATTGACCGAGTGGGTGGTCTTGCCTGCGCCTCCTTTATTTCCAACGAACGCGATAACAGGCATGTC
>JARRNT010000071.1:0-13621 GCA_037384645.1 Gammaproteobacteria bacterium
GCATCGGCGAGGCCCGGACCCTGGGTTATTCCAGGTACGGCGTACCTGGCTGGTTCACGATTTTCGTGCGTGGCATGCTGTGTAACTGGATGGTCTCCATGGGCGTGGTTGGTGCGATGGTCTCCACAAGCGTAAGCGGCAAGGTCATTGCCATGTGGATGCCGATCCTGCTGTTCTTCGCCATGGGCTTTGAGCACTCCGTGGTCAACATGTTCCTGTTCCCGTCGGCCATGATCATGGGCGGTAATTTCTCGATTGCCGACTACTTCATCTGGAACGAGATCCCGACCGCGCTGGGCAACCTGGTGGGTGGGATTACCTTTACCGGCCTGACCCTGTACAGCACGCATGTCAGGACTGCGCCGAAGCGTGAATTGAGCGCAGTACCGGTACGCGACCGGGAAGCCGCTTGAGGTGACAGTATGGGCCGTTGCCTGCCGCAGCAGGCTGCGGCCCATTCGTTTTACCCGGTATGTCAAACCAATTGCGCGTGACCGTCGGACAGTATTCCGATAAGGGACGCAAACCGCTCAACCAGGATTGCCACGCTGTCGCCATACCGGAACAGCCTCTGCTCGGTAACAAGGGTGTTGCAGTTTGCCTGGCAGACGGCATCAGCAGTAGCGATGTCAGCCAGATCGCCAGTCAGGCTGCAGTCAATGGATTTATCTCGGATTACTACTGCACCTCAGAGGCCTGGTCCGTCAAGAAATCTGCGCGAAGTGTGTTATTCGCGCTGAATGCCTGGCTCTATGCGCAAACCCGGCAAAGCCAGTATCGTTATGATCGCGACAAGGGCTACGTCTGTGCCTGCAGCGCCCTGGTGATCAAATCCAATACCGCTCACCTGTTTCATGTTGGCGATGCACGTATCTATCGTTTGCGCGATAACCAGCTGGAACAACTGACCGAAGATCATCGGCTCAGATTGTCATCCGAGGAAAAGTACCTGAGTCGGGCTCTGGGGATGAATGCACAGGTAGAGATCGATTTCCTGGAGCTGGCCGTCGAGCCCGGAGACGTATGTTTGCTGGCGACCGATGGTGTGCACGAACATATCGGCGCCAGCTTTGTGATCGAGACCATGAAGTCGCATTCTGATGACCTGGAAGCGGCGGCCAGAAAGATTGCGCAAACGGCCTTCGAATTTGGCAGTGAAGATAATCTCACCCTCCAGCTTGTACGGATCGAAAGCCTGCCGGATGTGCAGGTGACTGAAATAGCCAGGCAGGTAGAGGCACTACCGCTGCCACCCGTTTTACAGGCCAGGATGGAGTTCGATGGTTACCGGATATTGCGTGAAGTCCACGCCAGCAGCCGCAGTCATCTTTACCTGGCGCAGGACCTGCAAACCAGTACCCAGGTAATCATCAAGACTCCGTCGATCGACCTGGGTGGCGATCCGGTTTACCTGGAACGTATGCTGCTTGAAGAATGGATTGCACGACGTTTGAACAATGCACACCTGTTAAAGGCGTATCTTCCGCCACGCCGGCGCCACTATTTATATATTGTGACCGAGGTGGTGACAGGCCAGACCCTGGCACAGTGGATGCTGGATAACCCACGGCCTGAGCTTGAGACCGTGCGCAGTATCGTGGAACAGATTGTCCGCGGGCTACGTGCCCTGCATCGACAGGAGATCCTGCACCAGGACCTGCGGCCAAATAACATCATGATCGATCAGGCCGGAACGGTGAAGATCATCGATTTTGGTTCTGCCAGTGTGGCCGGCCTGATGGAGGCGGCTGCACCCGACGTGCAGTACCGTATCCTGGGGACCGAACAATATACCGCTCCGGAATATTTTCTGGGCGAGGGCGGAACCAGTCAATCCGACCTGTTTTCTCTTGGCGTGATTACCTATCAGATGCTCGCGGACCGACTGCCCTATGGTACACAGGTTTCCCGGGCCAGGACACGTAAGGCCCAGCGCAACCTGCAATATCGTTCCGTGATCGGTGAAGACAGTGAAATTCCGCTGTGGGTTGACGAAGCCATCAAAAAGGCTGTGCATCCCAATCCCTTGCACCGTTATCAGACACTGTCCGAATTTGTATATGACCTGCGCCAGCCTAATGCCAGCTATCTAAGAAGAACGCGCTCGCCATTACTGGAACGTAACCCGGTATTATTCTGGAAAGGTGTATCCATGCTGCTCCTAGTAATGGTTGTAATCTTATTGGTGGGTCGCATCGGGATGTAAAAGCGCATCAGGTCACCGCGAGTAGTAAATGGATGACGAATGAATTGAAGCTACAACACTTGCAGTGCACGTAAGTTTATTTGCGCAGATTGCGCGAAATACGGGTGAATTACAGTATATTTGATCGTCTGCATACGACCCATAGCAAATACTGATAGTACTTAAATTCAGGGATAATTCACTCGCTTCAAAGTGGACATTGATCTTCTATACCCTGCCTCGCTCCATTCCTGATGCATACAGAGACTCTCCAGCTCTATTGTATTCATTTATTGCTGTAATTTTGACAAAAATCAAGGTCACAATATAAATGTATAATATAATATGAAGTTTTATTAATTAAATTTAGTAAAAAGACAAATCCGGTTCTCTAAAGAGGAGGTGCTCTCATGAAGTTATCGGCTCTCGTAATTACCGTATTCGTGGTATTCATTGGCGGGTGTGCCTCAACAGAGACAGTGAAGGAAGCGAAGGGGCAAGGTGTGAGCCGTATTTATCAGGAAGCATATGGTCCTGTCTACAACGCTACACTTGCAGCTGCCAAGAGCAAGAATCTCGACGTCGTAGAAAGTGACAAGACAACCGGAAGGATCATCCTTTCGCACGGTGTTACACTTTGGAGTTGGGGTGAGAAAATTGCTGTGTTTGTTCACAAAAAAGGGACTACAACTACTCAGGTAGAAGTTGTCAGCAAACCTGTTCTGTCTCCGCTCAACTTTCCCCCTGATTGGCAGAAGATTCTGCTTGACCAGATCGATGTTGAGCTTCATGCGGGAAAATGATGCCTTACACTATGGTTAAATAATACAACCAAACAGCTGGTTCCGCAGCTGTCCGGCCAGTAGCGGAATAATTTACTTAGCCTGATAAATATTATTGTTTTGGAAAATCCTTCAGACAGCAGCGACCCGAGGGGTTACTGGTTTCACAGGTGCAAAGGGCCTGCCTGGTCTTATCCCGGACGAATTTGACGACATCACGGTTGTTTTGCGCATCCACATAGCTGACGTCGAAGCAATAACAAAGCATGCGCTCAGGTGTCTTTTCCTTGATGCCGACGGCGGTGCGTAGTTCGGATTTAGAGATGATAGAGTCATCCTGCCCGAAATAGACGACATCGCAGTCAGTATCCGAACAGAAATAATAGCGCTCACTGTTTAAAGTCCTGTTCCAGGGCGAGGCAAGGTGATGCAGGACAGTCTTGACGTGTACAGCGGTATATTCCTTGCCGTTAACGGGGCAGCGATACTTTCTCGGCAGGGCAGAGTCGGTTTGGCAGCAATCTTCCGGCATGAGCAGTATTTCACCTGGGGATAGAGGTTGACAGGGTGATAATCATACTACGATCAATTATAGGCGATAATGCCAACCGAATGTATGTACAGGAGGCTGTATGCACTATGCACCAGGCGTATCCCTGCCGTGCACACCGGGCCGCCGCGACTGGAGGACCCGGTGACAGCAGGAAAACAGCCTGATGCGCCCGTGGGGGAAAAGCGATTATTCGTGGGCGATGGGCTTCTCAGTAAACAGGTAATCTTTTAGTTCCTTATCAAAGCGCGGATCCTTACGCCGAATCCATTCAAGCACCATCGACGCATGTTCTTTTTCTTCATCCCGGTTATGCGCCAGAATGGCCTTTAACTCCTTGTCTTTGCAGGCATCAACCCGTTGGTTGTACCAGTCCACAGCTTCCAGCTCTTCCATCAAGGAAATGATTGCCCTGTGCATATCCCTTGTTTCGTCTGACAGCTCGTCAATGGGCTCATGATAACCTTCGCTTGCCATGGTTTTCTCCTTATATATCTGTTTATGAATATGATGACATTTTATGCCGAATGTTCAAGGCCAGGATCCGCGAAGAACTGCATAACAGTTGCTGGGGCTGAACCGGCCACGTTCGCTGATTTTCTTAAGAAATTATATATAAGATCAAAATCATTAATGATCATGAACCCACCCATCTAGGTACTGGGAATATTTCTTCCAGGACAGATTAATATCTTTTAAGTATTTTTCCTGTCCTTGTCTGCGCCAGTCATCTTTAGCAGGCATCTTTTCTCTTTATTCGGCATAACGTTTAGATAAGGGGCCGCCGCAGTTTGGCGGTCCCAGCACGTGCCTTTTGCGTGTGATCTTGATTAGCTTGTTAGGCATTTACCACCCACAATATACCAACGGATATGCCAACAATATATACCACAGTCAACACGAAGCCTTGCATGCGACCTGAGGGATGAACAATTACCGATGACTTGATAGGGCCCATCAATAAAATGTGCCATACATTCCTGCTAACTGCTCGATTTTCAATAACAATAAGCCAGCCAAGCAAAACCAATAAGACCATTCCCAGTACATAGAGTGATCCGATCCATTCTGCTGGCCCGAACAACCCTGTGCACGCACCAACTACGAATGTTGCTGCAAGAGACACTAGAAAGTAATTTTTCTTCATTGCCTAACTTTATATATGTTTCATAGTCGCGACATAACACGCCGTATGGTTGGATTTTGCTTTGAATTTCTTAATCAAGATCAATAGTTTATGACTCATAAACTTGCTGGATGCAAGGGAGTATTAGCTTGGTAAATGCAGACCTGATTTTTTAAGATGTTTGTTTTCTGTATGATGCGGCTTGTGTCGGCCGCCTTCGCACCAGTCCTTTCGTCGGCTGCTACCCCTTAATCGTTCTTATCCGCGTACGCCCATATCCAGCTATCCCAACTTGGCACGATTCGTGCCCTGTATATTCCCATAACTTACCGATAACGATATTACCTGACTAGAGGACTACATCATGGCACACGTGGTTATCATCGGCGCCAGCACCGGCGGCCTGCCGGCGGCGTACGAGATCAAGGAATTATTGGGCAATGAGCACGAGGTGTCGGTGGTTTCCAACACCGATACCTTCCATTTCGTGCCCTCCAACCCCTGGGTGGCGGTGGGCTGGCGTTCACGCAAGGAGACCGCCTTCAAGTTGGCCCCCTACCTGGCCAAGAAGCAAATCCACTTCTTTCATTCCGCGGCCGAGGAAATCAAGCCCGATGACAACGAAGTGGTGCTGGCCGACGGCCAGACCCTGAAGTACGACTACCTGGTGATTGCCACCGGGCCGAAACTGGCGTTCGAGGAAGTGGAAGGGCTGGGGCCAGAGGGCCACACCGAGTCTGTCTGTACCCTCGATCATGCCGAGCATGCCCATGCAGCCTGGGCGGAATTCGTTAAAAATCCGGGACCTATCGTGGTCGGCGCCGCACCCTTTGCGTCGTGCTTTGGTCCGGCTTACGAATTCGCATTTATCATGGACACCGAGCTGCGTCGCCTCAAAATCCGCGACAAGGTGCCCATGACCTTCGTTACGTCCGAGCCCTATATCGGCCACCTGGGCCTGGGTGGGGTTGGCGATTCCAAGGGCCTGCTGGAATCGGAAATGCGCCAGCACGATATCAAGTGGGTCACCAATGCGAAGATTACCCGTTGTGAGGAAGACAAGATCATCGCCGAGGAAGTGGATAGCAAGGGTGAGGCGGTCATGACCCACGAGCTGCCCCATAAATTCTCCATGATCCTGCCGGCCTTCAAGGGCGTGGAGGCCGTGGCCAAAGTGGGCGAAGACCTCGTAAATCCGCGCGGTTTTGTCAAGGTAGATGACTTCCAGCGCAATCCCAAGTGGAAAAACATCTATTCGGTGGGCGTATGCATCGCCATTCCGCCAGTGGAGGCCACGCCCGTGCCCACCGGTGCGCCCAAGACCGGCTACATGATCGAGTCCATGGTCGAGGCGGTGAAATACAATATTCGCAATGATATCAACGGTTATGCCCCGGACCATCGCGCCACCTGGAACGCCATCTGCCTGGCCGACTTCGGCGACACCGGCGCGGCCTTCGTGGCCATGCCCCAGATCCCGCCGCGCAATACTGCCTGGATGAAAAAGGGCAAGTGGGTGCACCTGGCCAAGGTGGCGTTTGAGAAGTACTTCATCCGCAAGATGAAAAAGGGCAGCTCCGAGCCCCTGTACGAGAAATACATCCTCAAGGCCATGGGAATCACCAAGCTCAAGGGCAAAAAGCAGGGGGAGGAAGTCGTCTGATTTCTCCAGTCCGCCTGATCAGGATCAACTGACAAGCTGACACTTCTGTCATAAACTGGCAGAAGTGTCAGTTATGGCAGAGGTGCCCTATGACCGATTCAGACGTCAAACCCGGTTGCGACCAGATCATCGATATCCTGCCGGACCCCTTCGTGATCATCGATCGCAACTTCCGTATCGTCGCTGCCAACCGCAAGTACACCGAGCGTTTCGGGACGACGCCGGAGGCGGTCGTCGGTCAGTGCTGCCACAAGGTTTCCCATCATTCGGATGTGCCCTGCAGTCAGCACGGTGAACACTGCCCGCTGGAAACGGTCTTCGAGACTGCGCAACCGACCCAGGTCATGCATATTCATTACAACAAGGACGGTAAGCAGGAATTTGTGCAGTTGCAGGCCAATCCCATTTGCGGCAGTGATGGCAAGGTGATGTACATGGGCGAGTACATCAACCCGATCACCGGGTACGATGACAAGGGCGCCTTGTTGATCGGGCGCTCACGTGCACTGATGCGCATGATCAGTATTCTGCATCGGGTGGCGCCGACCCAGTCCACGGTGTTGTTGCTGGGCGAGAGTGGTGTCGGCAAGGAGTGCGTTGCGCAATACCTGCACCAGTACTCCAGTCGCCCGGCCGGCCCGCTGGTCGTGGTCGATTGCGGCAGTCTTGGCGAGCAACTCATCGAAAGCGAATTGTTCGGCTACGAGAAGGGCGCCTTTACCGGCGCCAGTACCCGCAAGAAGGGCCTGATCGAAGCGGCCAATGGCGGTACCCTGTTTATCGACGAAATAGGTGAGCTGCCGTTGGCATTGCAGACCAAACTGTTGCGCGTCCTGGAGAGCGGTAGTCTGCGCCGGGTTGGCGGGACCGAGTACATCAAGGTCGACGTGCGCATCGTGGCCGCGACCCATCGCAATCTCAAGCAGATGGTGCAGGCAGGCAGTTTCCGGGAAGACCTCTACTATCGACTGTCAGCCTTTCCCATCAATATCCCGGCCTTGCGCGAACGCAAGGATGACATCCCCCTGCTGGCTGAACATTTCCTGGCCTCGACAGAGGATGGGGAACAGTATCTGCCACTGGCGCCGCAGGTGATCGAAACCCTGTTGAGTTATGATTATCCTGGTAATGTGCGCGAATTGCGTAACATCATTGAGCGCGCCGTCATCCTGGCTGCCGGCACGGCCATCACGCCGGATCACATCGTGCTGGAATTACACGACCAGCTCGATACTCCTTATGCGGCGCGGGAACAACGCCTGGAAGACAGCCTGGAGCATGAGTTGCAACAGCGCAGGTTAGTGAGCCGCCGCGACAGCGTGGATGAAGAGAGCGTGTTGCAGGCGTTGCGACAGCATAACGGCCACCGCAAGGCAGCCGCGCAAATGCTCGGGATCAGTGAACGTACCCTGTATCGCCTGATGAAAAAACTGCGGGAGCGGGTCTGATCCGGCCCACACCCGGCGGCTAGCCGGTGGTGCAGGACATGTCTTCACCACAACACATGGGCGACTTGATCTTGCCGTGTCCGTTCGGGCATTTGGAAATTTGCACAACGCTGCCGTCTTCAAGTGTTAACGAATCGTCGACCAGTTCGGCGCCGCACTTGGCGCAGGTGGCGTTGACGGCCATGCCGCATTTCTTGCATTCGTAGGTTGCCATGTTAAGCCCCGTAGTATTTGGAAGGAGTGAGGAGGAAAGTGTAAAGACTCCGGGCTGGCTAGAACAGCGGTAATTTATGTGGGAATCCGGCGGCCTGCCTAGAAAACAACGCATGCGTTTGAGATCAGGGATGCAGGTGACGAAAGATCCGGATCTTGACGAAATCCAGCAGTAGCAGATACACCACGACCACCACTAATAGCGCCAGCACCAGCAGGGGGCTGATTGGTGTCATCAGGATGCCAAAACTGGCGAACAGACTCACGACGATAATATCCAGCAACGAGGCCAGCACCAGCCAGTGTCCGGGGCGCGAGTGCCACAGGTGACGGCGTTCGCGTACCAGGTAGACATTGCCCTGGCCGGTGAAGACCAGCATCACGAAGATCAGCGTTTGCAGTTGCGGTAAGGGCAGGTGTAACCAGTCACGCCCGACAAAAAACACGCTGAAGGACAAGACCAGTACCAGTGCGGCCAGGATCGCGGCGGTCAGCATCAGGGTCGGGATGTGCCAGCGCTCGGGACGTTTTGAAAACGCCACCCGATCCGAGGCGATGGACATGGTGACGAAGTCATTGGTAAACAACAACAGTACGATCAGGATCGGCGTCACCACAAACACGCCCGTCAGCATCACGCCGACGCTGAGGAAGATGGCGATCTCCAGTGTCTTGATGATCTTGTTGAGGGTATAGGTCAGCATGCGTTGATAAATACGCCGGCTGACTTTCACCGCGGCCAGCACGTCGATCAAACCGGGATTGGTCAATACCATGCTGGCCGCGGCCTTGGCGACATCGCTGGCATTGGATACGGCAATGCCCACCTCGGCCTGTTTCAAGGCAGGCGCGTCGTTGACGCCGTCGCCGGTCATCCCGCTGACGTGACCGCTGCGCTGTAACTGCTGTACCAGGTGAAACTTGTCTTCGGGATAGACCCCGGCAAACACATCACATTCGTCGATGGCGTGATTCGCACTGTCGTGCAGGCTATCCGGCCGACAGGCGCGTTCGCCGATATCAACTTCACTGGCGACGGCGCGTGCCGTGGCCAGGCCATCGCCGGTCACCATCATGACGCGCACGCCCAGGTCCTTCAGACTTTGTACCAGCTTGCGCGAATCCGGGCGCGGGGGATCCTGCAGGGCCACCAGTCCGGCGACTTGCAGCGTTGATGCGTTACCGCTGGCCACCGCCAGCACGCGATAACCGTTAGCCGACAGGCGTTCCACTTCCGTCTCCAGCGCAGGTGCCTGTGCACACAGTGCCGCGATCACGGGCGGCGCACCCTTGAGCGTGCGTTGCAGCTGACCGTCCTGTTCAAATTGTGCTTCGGAACGTTTGCTGGTGGTGTCAAAAGGAATGAACTGCTGCCGCGTCGGCAGGTTTGTGAGCAGCCCGTGCTTGTGCGCTGCCTCAAGGATCGCCATGTCGATGGGATCCTGGGTCGCCTCGTCACAGGCCAGGGCGGCGAGGCGAAGGACCTGGTTTTCGCTGTAAGACGTAAATGTGGACACCTCAGCGACGGCCAATTGATTGAGCGTAATTGTGCCGGTCTTGTCGGTGGCAAGTACATTCATGGCCGCGGCTTCTTCGATCGCGGACAGGCGTGTCACCAGGACACCGCGTTTTGACAGCTCCAGCGCACCCAGTGCGGTGGCCAGGGTAAAGGTTGCCGGCAGGGCGACTGGTACCGAGGCCACCAGCAGGATCAATGCGAACGGCAACGTCTCGCTTAAGGACATACCGGCAGCCAGGGCATAACCGAACAGGGCGGCCACCAACATCAGGTCGAGCACGATGAGATATTTAACGATGGTCAGGATCGTGGTCTGCAGGTGGCTGACGGTTCTGGCGCTGCGCACCAGTTCGGCGGTCTTGCCAAAATACGTGCGTCCCCCGGTAGCGGTGACCTCACCGGTTGCTTCCCCGCGTTTGACGATGCTGCCGGCATAGGCGCTGCTGCCTGAGCTGGCCTCGACCGGCAGGGATTCTCCGGTGAGCGCGGATTGATCCAGCAGCACGTTACCATCAAGCAAGCGGATATCGGCTGGCGCGAGATCGCCCATGCGCAGATGTACTACATCACCGCTGACCAGTTCGCGCGCCGGAATCACTTTCCAGTGGTCGTCGCGGTAGACCCGAGCCTGCACCGACAGGCGTTGCTTTAGCAGGGCGAGGGCACGATTGGCGCGACCTTCCTGGACAAAGGCCAGCACCACGTTAAAAATCAACAAAAAGCTGATGATTGCCGCTTCGTGCGCCTTACCCAGGGCGAGTTGCAATACGATGGTGGCTTCCAGCATCCAGGGCACCGGAGCCCAGAATTTTTGCAACAGAACGCGAAGTGGATGCGGCTGTTCTTCGCTGACGGCATTGGGTCCTTCAGCGGCCAGGCGTTGTGCGGCCTCTGCGCTGGTCAGGCCCTTCGCGTTGGGAGTGTGATTCGATGCCCTATCCAAGTCCGTTCCAGATGAGGCCATGGCAATATGCGGTAAGTGCCGTTTATTGACGGACCAGCAGGACCGGCGGGACGGCGACACGAACCACCGTATCCGCCACGCTCCCCATAAACACGCGGCTGATACCGCGACGCCCGTGGGTGCCCATCACAATGAGATCAGCCTTCGCATCGACGGCTTCCTGCGCAATGACTTCTCCCACACGCATACCCGGCGTTTCGATGGTGACCAGTTTCGACTCAGGCTTGATACCCCTGTCCTGCGCCTGTTGCATTGCATGCTCAAGCGTTTGTTTACCGGCTGTGTGAATATAGGCCAGGGTCTCATTAATGTCTGCAAATCCCATATCCAGGTTGAGCGCCATCTCATCAATAACATGCACGATCCGCAATTGTGCCTGCGACTCCTGCGCGAGTGTAATGGCTTCCTGCAGGGCACGATCGGAGACGGGGCTCCCGTCCACCGCGATCAGGATCAGTTTATAGGCTTGCATCTTATTTGCGGTCTCCTGCACTGCGCGATGGGGCTATAACGGCAGTGGGTCTGTGATATTGTCTGATTCGTTTGTATATATCATTCGTGTTCACGAATGAGCATCACCGGAACCGAGGCACCCTGAACAACGCCCATTGCCACGCTACCCAGCAATAAGCGTTGGACACCTGTGCGGCCATGGGTTCCCATGACAATCAGGTCTGCCGGCCAGCGTCCGGCTTCCTCCAGGATTTTATCCACGACACTCGCATTGACGATGTGCGGCATATCCGTTTGCACTTCCAGGCCCGCTTCACGACACAATTGCGATGCTTCTTCAAGTATGGAGACGGCCTTTTGCGCGGCCAGGTCCAGTTCCTGCTGGGTTTTTGCACTGCTGGACCAGCCATACTCGCCGTAGTTGCCGAGGCTTTGATCGAAGACGTTGATCAGTCGCAGTTGTGCCTTTTGTGCACCGGCGAGCTTGATTGCTTCCTCCAGGGCGCGTTTAGAGGCGGAGCTTTCGTTCACCGCAACCAGGATATGTTTATACATCTTGTTGTCCATTTCCGAATCACATGCTGATTCGTGTAGATGCAGATCGGCAACTGCCACGGGGGTATAGAAAAGCGGGAAGCCCTCGCGCAGTGAGAACGTTGCCGGCAGGTTACTTTATTTATATTAAAGAATAGTTGAAACTCGGGGCGGGATGCAATTGAGAGTTAAACATTTTGCCGGGCCGCGGTTATCATCCAGCTCGTGTTTTATGGAGACGGTTAGCGAGCTGATGTGGCTCGTTTGTATCGCGGTTAAGGGGCTTTTGCATTTGTCGCCTCCGATACCTCGGGTTCGGATTGTGGAATCAAACTGATAATCGTCCAGCCTGCCGCCGGTTTGAGTTCGTGTTCATCGGTATAGACCGATAATTTGCCGCGCGGGTTGATGGCAAAGAGCGGCACGGCGCGAAAGTATTGCTTGTAGTATTCATCAAAACCGAATTCGTCGCTGAGGCTGGTACTGCGTACCTCGGCGCCCTCACCCAGCATGGCCGACAGGCTTTTATAACTGGCCGCCTCGCCGAAGGCGAGTTGGCCGATACGTGGTTTGCCGGTCTTGGTATCGCCTTCCCGTTCCGAGGTGATTTGCAGGCTATATATGTTGGCGGCGCCGAATTCCGATCGATAACGCGACGCCGCCAGGGCGTTTTCCTCATGAACGGAGGACAGGGCAAGCAGTTGTCCGATACCGACCAGGTCAAGTCGGCGATCGGCATCTTCGGATACGACATTACCATAATAGGTGGGCAGGTTATCCATGACCGCGTTGCGAATATTACTCCAGCTCGTATCCGCCAGTTGCACGTGAAACCCGTTTTTATCCAGGGCTCGGGCAATCGCACGCGCCAGCGGATTGGCGCCGACGATCAGGAATCCCGTGGGTTCAGGCTCGGCGACACCGAGCCACATGGCCAGCATGCGTGCCGTCGCGCTCTGCAGGGTGACAGTCCCGAGAATAATGATGAAGGTCATGGGGACCAGCAGTGTCGCACCAGGATAAGCCTGTTGCTCTAATTGCAGGGCAAACAGGGCGGCGATGGCGGCGGCAACGATGCCGCGCGGCGCGATCCAGGCCAGTAATGTGCGCTCGCGCCAGCTGAGTGACGAGCCCCAGGTTGCCACCAGAACTTTTACCGGCCTAGCTACGAATTGCATCACCAGCAAGACACCGAGCGCGTGCCAGCCGAGCTGTGTGACCCGGGTGAAATCGATACGGGTCGCGAGGATAATAAACAGGCCCGAGATCAGCACGATACTCAGCGACTCGGACTGCAATTGATTGGACAGGGCAAACACCCCGAAGACTATCATCAGGGTAGCGACCTTGTGTAAAAACTCCGGTAACCAGTGGCGTCGCAATACGGTGCCCCAGCCATAACCGGAAACGGCTCCGATAACGAGGCCGGTCGAGACCTGGCCGGCGAAACTGAGCAGGGTATGCCCGAGTGCGGCAACACCGCTGCCGGAGATAATGAATTCAAACACCAGCACGGCCAGCAGAGCACCGATCGGATCGATGACGATGCCTTCCCAGCGCAGGATATTGGAGAGGCGGGCAGTCGGACGTACGGTGCGTAACATGGGCACGATCACGGTTGGACCGGTGACCACGGTGAGGGCGCCAAATAACAGGGCCAGTTCAAACGGGATGCTGAGTAACAGATAGGTGGCAAGGGTGGTGATGGCCCAGGTGGTGAGGACACCGATACTGAGCAGGCGTTGGACGACCTTCTCCAGGCCTTTAATTTCACGGAATTTCAGGGTGAGGCTGCCTTCGAACAGGACCACGGCCACTGATAATGACACGACGGGAAACAGCAAATCGCCAAACAGCTTATCCGGATGAATCAGGCCGGTGACCGGCCCGAGCAGGAGCCCGGCCAGCAACAAAAACAGGATCGCTGGTAGCTTGATCCACCAGGCCAGCCACTGGCAGGCCAGTGCGACAATGCCGATCCCGGCCAGACTGATAACGATCATTTCATTCATGCAGGTAAATGCCGGTGAGGATACCGTTGGGTTAATAGTAGCAAACCCGTGGGATCAGGCGGACGAAGTTTAACCGGTAAAGACCGCAGCAAACCACAGGTAGATCGCCTTGACCGCTTGATAGGTACGGGTATGCCGGTAGAGCCTGGCCTTGCACCAGTTAATCGACTGA
>JARRNT010000072.1:0-8049 GCA_037384645.1 Gammaproteobacteria bacterium
GGCCAGTCCCCTGCTTGCGCTGATAACTGCCATCCTGCTGGGCACAGGTTTGTCCGCCCTGGTGCTGGGTTATCGAAAACTCCTGACACGCTTACTCCAGCCACTGGATACCATCCGCCACTGGGCGCAGCAACTGCAAAGCGGGCACCTGGAGGCGCGGCTGGACCCCGCGGTCATGCTCGAATTCACCGGCCTGAATACCGACATCAACCAGATCAGCGAAAAACTGCAACTGTTGTCTGAAGATATGCAGAGCCAGGTGCAGGCCCAGACCCAGTTCATTACCCAGAAGACCCGCTCCCTGGAAATCATTTACGACGTGGCCGCCAGCATCAATGTCTCCCGCGATCTGGATGACCTGCTGACACGCTTTCTGCATACCCTGAAAGACGTGGTCAACGCTCGCGCCGCCGTCGTGCGACTGGTCACGGAAGACGAGCAGATGCGGCTGGTCGCCAGCACCGGGCTGAATGACGAGGTCATCAGCCGCGAACAATTGCTGCCCGCCTCTACCTGCCTGTGCGGCAGTGCCTATGACGAAGGCACCGTGCAATACCAGCCGGACATCCGCAAGTGCGACAAGATCATCGGCCATTCCTTCTTTGACGATGACAACGTCGGCATGATCGCCGTGCCACTGCAGTACCGCGACCGGACCCTGGGCGTCTATAACCTGTTTGTCGACAAATCCATGATGGCCTATGCCGCTGAAATCAACGACTTACTTACCAGTATCGGCCGCCATCTGGGGATGGCCATCGACAAGGCGCGCCTCGACGACGAAACCAACCGGCTCTCCATCATGGAAGAACGCACCCGGCTTGCCCACGAGTTGCACGACTCGCTGGCGCAAACCCTGGCCAGCCTGCGTTTCCAGGTACGGGTGCTGGACGAAAACCTGCGCCTGGGCGAAGAGCCCGCGGTCTGGCACGAACTGGAAAAGATCGAAAACAACCTCGACGAGGCCTATGCCGAATTGCGCGAACTCATCACCCATTTCCGCGCCCCGGTCGACAAACGCGGCCTGGTTCCCGGCGTGCAATACCTGGTAAACCGCTTTCGCAACCAGACCGGTATCCACATTTACCTGCAACAGGAATGGAATATTGTCCAGTTGCCCGCCAGCTTTGAGGTCGAGGTCCTGCGCATTATCCAGGAAGCGCTTAACAACATTCGTAAACATAGCCAGGCTCAGAATGTGCGTATCCTGTTGCGCGCCAATCCGCAGGGACATTGCTCTATCCTGATCGAAGATGATGGCATCGGGATTGATGAAAGCCGCAGCAAGGACAATAAGCGGGACCACTATGGTCTGAATATCATGGCCGAACGGGCCAAACGTATCAATGCTGATCTCAAGATCGAAAGCGAAACCGGTGAAGGCACGCGGGTTATGCTTACCTTAGACTATACCAATGGCGCACACCCCAGCGAAAACAAATTCAGCAGCAGTGTGCACGTCAACCTACCCAATAAACGGGCAAAACTATGAGCTTACGTATTGTTCTCATTGATGATCACACCCTGTTTCGGGTCGGGCTGGAAGGCCTGCTGGAGAGCCGCGGGATTGAAATTGCCGCTTCGGTCGATAGTGGCGATGACTGCGTGCAGCTTGTCAAAGACAACCAGCCTGATGTCGTGTTGCTGGACATGCGCATGCCCAACGTCAATGGCCTGAGCGTACTGAAAATCCTGCGTGAAAACGATATCACCATGCCGATTGTCATGTTGACCACCAGTACCGAAGAGAGTGATCTGCTCGAATCGCTGCGTGCCGGTGCCCAGGGCTACCTGCTCAAGGATATGGAACCCGATGCACTGGTAATCGCCCTGCGTGACATCGTCGCCGGTAAAACCGTGGTGGCACCGGACCTGGCCCCCGTCCTTGCCCGTGTAGTCCAGGGAAAACACGAAGACCCGGAACCCGAAAACAGCGGGCCGTTTGACGATTTAACCCCGCGCGAAACAGAGATCCTCGGCCTGCTGGCCGAAGGCCAGAGCAACAAGGCCATTGCCCGCAACCTGGGTATTTCTGACGGTACCGTCAAGCTGCACGTCAAAGCCATCCTGCGCAAACTCAGTGTCCATTCTCGCGTCGAAGCTGCCGTGATGGCAGTAGAACGCGGTCTGTCGAAAAATCATTAGCCGCATTTGACCAATTTGTAGTATCGCCTATGAAAACCTTTACTCAACTCGTTGAAGCTGCCCGCGCCAATGTCAAAGAACTCTTTCCCTGGGATCTGAGCGATCGCCTCAAGCAGGAAGACATCCTGATCGTCGATATCCGTGAACCCTACGAATACGACGCCATGCACATCAAGGACTCGCTGAACGTACCGCGCGGCATCCTGGAAACCGCCTGCGAATATGATTTTGAAGAAACCGTGCCGGAACTGGTGGAGGCACGTGACAAGGAAGTCGTCGTGGTCTGCCGCTCAGGCAATCGCAGTATTTTTGCCGCCGAAGTGATGCAACAAATGGGTTTCCAGAAGGTATTTTCCTTACAAACCGGCTTGCGTGGCTGGAATGAATTTGAACAACCCCTGGTCGATGAGGATAACATCGAGGTTTCAATCGACGATGCCGATGATTATTTTGCCGCAAAGGTCCGCCCGGAACAGCGCCATCCCACGAAATAACCTGCCCAAAATGCACTAACTGTATTTGCACCGCTTGATTCGGAAGGCTTAACCGCTATAGTCTCTGGACTATGCTCAACCCGGATGCCGAACAATCACACGAAATACAATCAGGGGACACGCCCCAGTTACTGATTGTTGATGATGACCCCCTGATCCTCGCCACCCTGACCATCGGTCTGGCGCAGTCCGGTTACCAGGTACTGGAGGCGAATTCGGGGGAAATGGCCCTGGAACTATGCCAGCAGCATCGGCCCCAGCTGGTGATTATGGATATCCAGATGTCGGGGATGTCCGGCATCGACGCCGCCAGGCAGATCTATGAGCAGTACCACATCCCTTTTTTATTTCTAACGGCCGTCACCGAGCGTTATACGGTGAACTCTGCCGTTCGCGAGGGAGCGCTTGGCTTTCTGGTAAAACCCATCGAACTGACCCAGCTGATTCCCTCGATCGAAACGGCCTTACAACGGGCACAGGAGTTCCAGTCACTGAAACACCAGAATGTCCACCTGGAAACCGCGCTGTCACAAAATCGGGACGTGAGCATTGCCATCGGTATCATGGTGGCCCACAGCGACCTGAACGCATCGGAAGCGGAAGCTGCACTGCGCCAGTATGCCCGGAAAAACCGCACTAAAATGGCGGACCTGGCCAAACACATCATCACCGCGGCGAATCAACTCAACAATATCATCAATCACATCCTGCAAGACGATAAAGCCGAATAACTTTGCTTTTGAACTTTCCACTGATTAAAGCCGGAGATTCCGGTATTGGCTAAAAGCAGGAATGATCGGCAACGAAGTCGATTGTTCCCTCTCCCTCCGTGAGAGGGTCAGGGTGAGGGGATCAAAAGGAGAAGGAACACTTCGTTCAACCTTGAGGGCTCAACAAGCCGCCGCACACCTCGGTAAAATGGCGATCGTGTCGGTTGTGGTCACCATCGTGACCACGAATGAATTACATAGACGTATAGCGCTTGCGATCGGCGCGCTTGCCGGTGGTGCCGGCCTGTTGCACGATCACACCCTGAATCGCCTCCAGTTCGATCTCGCGCCGTTCATGCAGGTAATCCTCGTGCAGCGGCTGCAGGAAATAGCTTTCCCCTTCCTTTATCAGTTGCCGGAAGATGTAACCGTTTTCCACCATGGCCAGGACATAACAGCCGTGTTCGATGACGCCGGCCGGGTCAATCACGATAATGCAGCCACGCTTGAATTCCGGCTCCATGCTGTTATCGGTCACCTGCAATGCAAATGGTTCACTGGAGCCACATCCGCCCAGATCCATAGCTACCTCACTCTGTCATTGGGAAAACCCTCTGGGTCTTCCGCTGGTTGATGGTTTTTGCATACTGCCCGTATCAGGAGACCAGGACAGTTTGCTCGGGTTCGGCCTGCCGTGCCTCTTTTTGCAGGGTCCACAATTCGGCGTACAAGCCCCCATTCGCCAGTAACTCCCGATGTCGGCCAGATTCGATAATACGCCCATCCCTGAGCACGTAGATGCGATCGGCATCCACAATCGTCGACAGGCGATGGGCGATCACCAGCGTGGTGTGGGCCTGCGCGACCTCGTGCAGAGACGACAATATAGCCTGTTCCGATTGTGAATCAAGGTTTGAGGTCGCCTCATCAAATATCAGGATCCGGGGATTTTTCAGGATAACCCGGGCAATCGCCACCCGCTGTTTCTCGCCGCCGGACAGTTTGAGGCCGCGTTCGCCCACGACTGTGTCATAGCCCTGGGGCAGGCCCTCGATGAAGTGGTGAATGTGGGCCAGGCGCGCGGCCTCCACGACCTCCTCCCGACTGGCATCCGGTCGGGCATACTGGATGTTGTAGTAGATGGTGTCATTGAACAGCACCGTATCCTGGGGGACGATACCGATCGCCCGGCGCAGGCTGTCCTGGCTCACCTGGCTGATATCCTGACCGTCGATCGTGATCTGCCCGGCCTGGACATCGTAAAACCGAAACAGCAGGCGGGCGATGGTGGATTTGCCCGAACCGGAAGGCCCGACAATCGCAATCTTCTGCCCGGCCGGGATGTCAAAACTCACCCCATGCAGTATCTGGCGGTCAGGCTGGTAAGCAAAATCCACGTCGGCAAAGCGAACCACGCCCTGACTGACCACCAGGTCGGCGGCACCGGGTTTGTCCTTTATCTCCGTTTCGCGCTCCAGCAGGCGAAACATCATGTCCATGTCGGCCAGGGCATACTTGAGCTGACGATAAATAATCCCGAGGAACCCCAGCGGCAGGAACAATTGCAGCATGAGGGTGTTGACCAGGACCAGGTCACCCACGGTGAGCTTGCCCTCCACCACCCCCTGCCCGGCAAAGACCATGATAAAGGTCACGCCCACGGCGATGATGCAGCCCTGGCCAAAATTCAGTAAGGACATGGACGTCTGGCTTTTGACCGCGGCGTTTTCCCACTGATCGAGGGTCTGGTCGTAGCGACGTTGCTCCAGGTGTTCGTTATTGAAATATTTGACCGTCTCGTAATTCAGCAAACTGTCCACGGCCTGGCTATTGGCCTTGGAATCCAGCCGGTTCATTTCGTGGCGAAAATGCATCCGCCACTCGGTAATCAGGAAGGTAAAGGCAATATAGACGCTAACTGTGCCAAAAATCGCAATGCTGAAGCGGGTTTCGTACTTGCCGATGAGGATGCCTGCCACCAGGATGAATTCCGCTGCCGTCGGCAGGATATTAAACACCAGGTAGTTCAGGATCGAACTGACGCTGTTCGCACCCCGCTCCAGGTCGCGCGCCACCCCACCGGTACGGCGCTCCAGGTGGTAGCGCAGAGAGAGTCGGTGCAGGTGCTGCAGGACCCGATCGGACACCTGGCGCATGGCGTGGTAACGCACCCGGGCAAACAGCGCGTCCCGCAATTCGTTGAACATGCTGCTTAACAGACGCAGAGCCCCGTAGGACAGCAACAGGGCCAGGGGCAAGACCAGGGCGGAGCGGTTTGGCAAACCCAGCTGATCCACGATGTGCTTGAGCACAAACGGCACCGCCACCATCGCCAGTTTGGCCATCACCAGGCTACCCAGGGCCAGGAGCACTCGGCCACGATAGGCCCAGACAAAGGGAAACATTCGCTTGATATTTAACCAGTCGCGGCGTTCCTGATTGGGATTTTCTGTGTAGCGGATAAAATGCTGCATGCGATACGAAACAACGGATAGACAGGGCGGATTATGCCACGAAATGGCAACGCCCGCTGGAAAGCCATTTCCCTGTCTATCCACCCACCTATAATGTGTAATATGTTATTTTCAGTAAGTATTTTAAAACATTAGAAATTCCAAAAGATTGCATGGGAGGTCAAATGCCAGCGCGACAAAGTCATGCTGCCTGTGTGTGTATTATTGGCAGTCTGTTACTCGGTATAGCTCCGGCGCGTGTCTATGCCGCCAACTCCACGGAAATCGAACAGCAATATTTCCCCAACTTACCCATCGTGCTCAGCGCCACCCGCCTGCCGCAACCCGTGCAAGATTCCCCGGTTGCGGTGACGGTGATCACCCGCAACATGATCAAGGCCTCCGGGGCAACGGAAATCCCTGACCTGTTACGACTGGTCCCCGGCTTTCTGGTCGATTACGACAATGCCCACACGG
Source organism: Gammaproteobacteria bacterium (assembly GCA_037384645.1). Taxonomy (GTDB): domain Bacteria; phylum Pseudomonadota; class Gammaproteobacteria; order UBA6429; family Thiohalophilaceae; genus RI-92. The sequence continues at coordinate 6,280 of JARRNT010000072.1, forward strand.
CGGCGGTAAGCTATCACATGCTGCCGGATCGCTACGTGCGTCAGCAACAGGTCCTGATCGATGGGCGTTCCGTTTATGACCCGCTGCTAGGGGGCGTGCCCTGGATGGAGCTGCCCATCACCATCGATGATATCGAACGGATTGAGGTGATCCGTGGGCCCGACGCCGCCACTTATGGCTCAAACTCCTTCCTGGGTGTGATCAACATCATTACCCGTCATGCCATTCTCGATAAAGGCACCACCGTCAAAACCAACCTCGGTAGCGATGGTCTACGTGAAGGCTTCGTGCGCTATGGCAACAGCAGTGGTGCCCTCGATTATCGCCTGAACATGGCCTATCGCAGCGATAACGGTTTTGATGGCAGATATGATGGCAAGATTGTCCGCCTGCTCAACAGCCGCTTCGACTATCAGATCAATAACCTGGACAACATGGTGATGGAAGCAGGTTACAGTGCGGGCCCACGCCAGATGGACGACACCTTCAGTTCTGTTATTCCCGATCACATCGCGCGCACTCATAGTCAATATCAACAATTGAAGTGGCGGCACGTAGCCTCGCAGGATAACGAATATTCACTCCAGCTCTATCATAACCAGTTGCACATTAACGACAGTTTTAACGTCATCGGTTACCCCATCTATGTAGACAGAGGCACCGTCACCGATCGTTATGATATGGAAATCCAAAAAATACAGCGCATCAATCCAGAACTGCGCTATGTCGTTGGCGCCAGTTACCGGGAGGATCAGGTCGCTAGCCAATATTACTTCGGGACAACAGATCCGCTGCGCAACCGAATTCGCCGCCTGTTTGCGCATGGCGAATATCATTACAGCCAGTCAACGCTGTTTAATCTGGGCCTGATGTATGAAAACAACGACATCACAGGCGCTGATTTATCCCCTCAGGCGTCCCTTAATTACAAGCTCACGCATCACGACACCCTGCGCGTCTCTATCTCAAAGGCCAATCGCACACCAGTGCTACTCGAACAGTATCCGAATACAGGAATAACTTTCCAGGGCTTGACAGATCAGATTTATTATAAAGGGGCACAGGTCAATAACGAACGTATCACAGAATATGACCTGGGATTTGTCGGGCGACATAACCAGAATAAATTCAACTATGACGTAAAATTCTACTACCAGGATATCAGGGGCTTAATCAATGCCAAGAATAACCCCAACTATCCGGATTACTATAACCCCGGGGCGATCTATTTCAACAATTTCGATAACGCCATCATTCGTGGCGTTGAGACCGGACTGGACTGGAAACCCGCCCTGAATACAAAAATCCACCTTGCTTACGCCTATATCGATATCAGCTCCACGGATAATACCGAAAGTTATAGCACGGCTGCACCCAAGTCCGTTTTAGGCCTGCTGGCCAGGCATAATTTTTCCCATGGTTTTGCCGGAAGCGTCAACATTTATTACCGAAGCAGCATGAAACCCCTCGCGCGACATGCGACCGACCCGGCGTTTATGGATCCTTATACGAGGGTTGATATGCGTATTGCCAAAAAATTCACGGCCGGCAACACCAATCAAACTGTCGCCCTGGTTGTCCGCAATTTATTCAATGCGCACCAGACTACAGCATTACTGAACAACTTTGATCGTGGCGCCTATCTGACTTATCAGGTCAAATTCAACTAAGACGTTGAAACATACAGACTTCCCGTGCAAAAAACAGGCAACAGCACTGGCTCAAGGATTTTCCGCAACGTAAGGACGTCGCGAGCCGTAGTCTATGCAT
>JARRNT010000073.1:0-14947 GCA_037384645.1 Gammaproteobacteria bacterium
GGCAGGGCGGGTCAGGCCATCCTTCAGCATCACTCCCCTGGACAGGCGTTGCAGCGCGGCGGCATCGGGTTCGCCTTCCACCTGGACCCAGTAGCCCTTGGCCTGCTTGTGCCGGGGCTGGGTGATCAGGTGTTGCAACGCCCCATTATCGGTCAGCAACAGCAAACCTTCGCTGTCTTTATCCAGGCGGCCGGCCGGATGAATACCGGGTTGCACGATGTAATCGGCCAGGGTGGGATCTTCGGCGTGGGCGCGAAACTGGCAAACGACATTAAAAGGCTTATTAAATGCTAATAATAACAATCTGATAGACTCGCTATTTAATGTTAATTGTAATTAAATCCTGCATCACAAAAATTAAAACTAATAATTATATTATGGTTATAATACCGTTTCTTTAATAATGTATTCAGCCGAGCTCATGTCCAAACTGCAACTACCGTTCACGACACTGAGTGGTCGTTTCGCCAGCGTCAGCCTGATCTTTCTGGTGCTGCTGTTCGGACTAACCCTGTATTCACAACACGTTGTCCAGGTTTCCGCCAATAGCAACCTTACGGCAATTCGCAAGAACCAGTTGCTGAGTGAAAAACTCGATCACCTTACCAATCTGCTGGAAGACACAGAGAGTCTGTTGCACCAGTATTCCAGCGACCCGCAACATGATTTACATGCCAGAATTTTAAAGCTGCTGGTGAATCTCAATGGTCACGCCTCAGCGCTGCAGACGGATACCGGGTTGTCACGTAACAACCAGTTACGTGAGCAAAGCAAACAACTGACCAGGCAGACACGCGAACTGACAAGCATTATAAAACAATACCTGCAGGTGATGCAGGACGTAAAAAGTCGCTATCCCGGTATGCCAATCCTGTTGACTTACCTCGAGCCCAGTAATCGCAATTTTTCCGAGGCGGTAGAACAGGCTTTACAGGAAGGGCAGTTGACTAAAACCAAACATAATGTCGTTAGCCTGGCTCATTATCGAATTATGCAACTGTTCCAGGAAGCCCGCTATGCCTGGTCCATGCAAATCAGCTGGTTCCGCATGTTTGTGGCAAATCGCATGGGTGCCTTTGGCGATCCCATCACAAGCATGAAAAACAACCTGGTAAACCGCAATCTGTTTGCCAAACGGGTTGTACACGTCTTGCATAAGCTTGACGACTATCAGCACCAACAATTGCTCGGACTTCAACAACAGGAGTCCCTGAAACAAATGCATAAGTCTGTGGATTTTTATAATCGGCATTTTCAACAGGCAGTAAAAATATATTCATCCGCACACTGGAGTGAAGATGCCAGGCTGCAACGGCAGACCCTGCAGCCTGCATTACAGAATTTCTGGAAAATGTTGCACCAGATGGAAACCGGGATAGCGGATATCAACCGCGCCGGGATTGCCAAGTCACAGGCAACCGCCAACTTGTTGTCGCGTTTCATCTGGTTGTTTACCAGCCTGGTGACGGCAATGTTGATTGTCGCCTACCTGGTGTTTCAGAAAAAGATTCGGAAACCCTTGCTGCAGTTGACTGACAGTATGCAATCGAGCGCCGTCAATTCGCCGCTGCTGCATCATGCTAATGCCAACCTGAAGGAAATCAACAAGCTGCTCTGCGCTTATAACGAGATGCGACAACAACTTGATAACCGGCAACGCCGACTCCAATCAATCCTGGACAACGCTGCCGAAAGCATCATTATCATTGACAACAATGGGCTGATTGAAGACTTTAACAAGGCCGCATCATCGCTCTTTCAGTATCATCCACATGAAGTCCAGGGTATGCCATTTTCAAGATTGTTTCCGGATGACATCGTCAGCCCGCTTGACCTTGGTTTTACTGAAAACAGTAACTCGTACATAAACCTTACCAAAAACTCCTCTAATGGCTGGGAATTGACAGGGCAACGTAAGGATCAAAGCCAGTTCCACATGTTGCTGAAGTTCACTGAAATGCGCATAGGTGGCCAGGCACTGTATACCGCGATCGTTGATGATATCAGTGAACGACAGGCAGTAATGGAGCATCTGCGTAATCTGGCAGAGCATGATTCACTTACGGGACTTTATAACCGTCAGTACTTCAACGATGAAATGGAGCGTAGCATCGCCAGGGCAACACGCAGCCGCGATTATCAGTGCGCCTGTATATATATCGATCTTGATAATTTTAAATATATAAACGATACCATGGGGCACATTGAAGGTGATCGGCTGCTGCTTGGGATTGCGAACACCCTCAAATCACGCACACGCAAAATGGATGTACTGGCCAGGCTGGGCGGAGATGAGTTTGCGCTGCTAATGCATGACATCAGTAAAGAGCAGGTAACCACCATTGCCGAGCAATATCGGCAGGCCATAGCGTCACATTCGTTTATCGCCGGTGGCAAACGCATCGACACAGGATGTTCGATCGGTGTCGCGCTATATGACCTGGATATCTCGAACAAGGAAGACCTGCTGGCGCGGGCGGATATAGCCTGCCATGTTGCCAAACGCAGCGGCCGCAATCGTGTATACATTTTCGAGCATGACGACAAAAATCGTATTGACAGTTTCAGTAAGGAAATGGGCTGGGCCCGAAGAATTCGTCATGCTCTGGAGTATGACGAATTTGTGTTTGCAAGGCAGCCCATGCTTGATCTAAAGCGTAATCAAATATTCAGCCAGGAATTATTATTACGCATGCATGATCAGGAAACGGGGCAGCAACTTTTACCCGGCGGGTTTCTTGATTCTGCGGAACGTTTTGGTCTGATGCCGGATATTGATCGATGGGTGATACGACACGGCTTTGCCCTGATTAACAGGATGCACTCGGACGCGCAGGGCAACATGAAATATTTCATCAATCTGTCCGGCAAGTCCATTGGTGACGAGGGCCTGATTAAACATATAAAGCAGCAGTTACCTGAACTGAAACTTCCAGCCGAAAATATTGTGTTTGAAATTACCGAGGATGTCGCTATCGCGAATCTTGAACAGGCAAGGAAGTGCCTGTGTGAATTAAAATCGATTGGTTTCATGACGGCGCTGGATGATTTTGGCGTAGGCTATAGCTCATTTTCCTATCTGCGTGACCTTGATGTCGATTTTATCAAGATCGATGGTTCTTTTATTAACGCCATGCACGAGGACGAACTAAATTTTGCCCTGGTTAGGGCGATGAACGATATCTGTCACATCCTGGGTAAAATGACCGTGGCTGAATTTGTCCAGAACGATCATGCGCTAAAATTGCTCAGGGAGATCGGAGTGGATTTCGCCCAGGGCAACAATATCGCCGCCGCATCCGAGTTCACGCAACAGAGTCGTCAATTACGCCAGGCCTGATCAGCGCTCGCCGAGGCCCGTGCTTATTTGATACTATCTGTAGCATTCCAATTTTTCACAGAAAGTATCATTTATGTCCTATCAACATATTGTGATCCCTGAGCAGGGGGCAGCGATCAGCGTTAACGCGGACCTGTCCCTGAACGTCCCAGAACAGCCGATTATTCCCTTTATCGAAGGCGACGGTATTGGCGTTGATATTACCCCGGTCATGCAGTCGGTCATCGATGCGGCAGTCAGCAAAGCCTACGGTGGGAAACGCAAGATTGCCTGGATGGAAATCTTTGCCGGGGAAAAATCTACCCGCATCTATGGGGAAAACGTCTGGTTACCCGAGGAGACCATGGAGGCGATCAACACCTACAAGGTATCCATCAAGGGACCGCTGACCACCCCCGTTGGCGGCGGTATTCGATCACTGAATGTCACCCTGCGCCAGCAACTGGACCTCTATGTCTGTTTGCGCCCCGTACGTTACTACGATGGTACGCCCAGCCCACTCCGGGAACCGGAGAAAACGGACATGGTGATATTCCGCGAGAATTCCGAGGATATTTATGCCGGTATCGAATGGGCGGCGGATAGTGCCGAAGCCAAAAAGCTGATTACCTTCCTGCAGGACGAAATGGGCGTGAAAAAGATCCGCTTTCCGGAAACATCGGGTATCGGGATCAAGCCGGTATCCAGGGAAGGGACGCAACGTCTGGTACGGCGTGCGATTCAGTACGCGATCGACAACCAGCGTGATTCGGTGACCCTGGTGCACAAGGGCAATATCATGAAATTCACCGAAGGTGCCTTCAAAAACTGGGGCTATGAACTGGCAAAATCCGAGTTCGGTGCCAAGGAAATCGATGGGGGTCCCTGGTGTCAATTTACCAGTCCCCATACCGGTAAACCGATTGTGATCAAAGACGTCATTGCTGATGCCTTCCTGCAGCAGATCCTGCTCCGTCCGGCAGAATATGACGTGATTGCGACGCTGAATCTTAATGGCGACTATATTTCTGACGCCCTGGCTGCCCAGGTTGGAGGGATTGGCATTGCCCCCGGTGCCAATTTGTCTGACACCATCGCCATGTTCGAGGCGACCCACGGTACGGCGCCAAAATACGCAGGTAAAAATCAGGTGAATCCGGGCTCGCTGATTCTGTCGGCAGAGATGATGTTGCGGCACCTGGGCTGGGTAGAAGCGGCTGACCTGGTAGTGAAGGGCATGGCCGGGGCAATCGCTGCTAAGACCGTGACCTACGACCTGGAGCGTCTGATGGAAGGGGCAACCCTGCTGTCGAGTTCCGACTTCGGCGATGCAATGATCGCCAAGATGTGAAGCTTATCCACCGGCTCCCCAGAACAGGGGAACCGGTGGCAAGCGGGTGAAGTGCGACTCAGTGTGTTGTCGCGGATTCAACTTCAGAGGGAATAATCTCAGTCGCATGCAACCCTTTCGGTCCCTGGGTGCATTCAAATTCGACTTTTTGGCCTTTTTTCAAGGTCTTATAACCATCCATACTAATGGCGGAAAAATGTGCAAAAATGTCGTCACCCCCCTGTTCCGGTGAGATGAAACCATACCCTTTACTATTGCTGAACCATTTCACGATACCGTTAGCCATGCCGTCCTAGCCTCCTTACAAAGACCCTGTGCAACCGATAGAAATCGTCCTTCTGCACGCCTGTTTTGTGTTAAAACAACAGGTTAGAAAATGGAAAATGCAACTCATCCGACCCTTTTAACTATAGCCAAAAATTCTTAATATTCATGTTATGAAACTCTGAAATTCGCCGGAAGTCTCTGGAAATACGGCATGTTGACCCCATTATCTAATCTATGAGCGACAAACTGACCCCGAGCCGTTTTGATGACGGGCTTGCCATTGAAGAGGCAAAGCCCAAGATCAAGCGGCCGCCGATGTATAAAGTAATCCTGTTAAATGACGATTACACACCTATGGAATTTGTGGTGCACGTACTGGAGAAGTTCTTTGGCATGAATCGTGAAAAGGCTACGCATATCATGCTCAATGTGCACACCAAAGGGAGTGGAGTCTGCGGAGTGTTTACCCGTGAAATCGCAGAGACCAAAGTCGTTCAGGTCAATGACTATTCACGCAAACACGAACATCCGTTACTCTGCACCATGGAAGCCGATGATTAGGGGTGGCTATGTATGTTAAGTAAAGAACTGGAAACATCACTGAATTTTGCGTTCAAGGATGCGCGCGAACGTAATCACGAATTTATGACTGTAGAGCATTTGCTGCTGGCCTTGCTCGATAACAATGCCGCGGTTGAAGTGCTGAACGCCTGTGGCGCCAACATCGATCGCCTGCGCAAGGAACTGCGCGAGTTTCTCGATGAAACCACGCCATTATTGCCACCCAATGACGATCGTGATACCCAACCGACACTGGGCTTTCAACGCGTACTGCAACGCGCCGTATTTCACGTGCAATCTTCAGGCAAGAATGAAGTAACCGGCGCCAATGTGCTGGTCGCTATCTTCAGCGAACAGGAATCACAGGCTGTTTATTTCCTGAAGAAGCAGGAAGTCACCCGGCTTGAGGTCGTGAATTTTATTTCCCATGGCATCTCCAAGATTAACGAAGATGATTCATCGGCAGGTGAAGCGATCGGTGATGAGGAGGCCGGTGAGAAAAACCAGGATCCTCTGTCACAATTTGCCACCAATCTGAATAAACTTGCCGAGCAAGGCAGGATCGATCCGCTGATCGGGCGCAAGGATGAACTGGAACGGACGGTCCAGGTCCTGTGTCGTCGACGCAAGAACAATCCCCTGTTCGTTGGTGAAGCCGGTGTGGGCAAAACCGCCCTGGCCGAAGGCCTGGCCAAGAAGATCGTTGACAAGGAAGTACCGGAAATTCTCAATGACTGCACCATCTATTCGCTCGACCTGGGCGCACTGCTGGCGGGGACCAAGTATCGCGGCGATTTCGAAAAACGCCTGAAGGCCGTGATCAACCAGCTCAAGCAACAAGATGGCGCGATCCTGTTCATCGACGAAATCCACACCATCATTGGTGCCGGTGCCGCCTCCGGTGGCGCCATGGACGCCTCCAACCTGATCAAACCGGTGCTGGCGTCCGGTGAACTCAAGTGCATTGGTTCCACCACCTACCAGGAATACCGCGGCATTTTCGAAAAAGATCGGGCCCTGACGCGCCGCTTCCAGAAAATCGATGTGAGCGAACCCACGGTCGGCGAAACCATCCAGATCCTGGAGGGCCTGAAATCACGCTTCGAACAACACCACGAAGTCAAATACACCCGCCAGGCTATCCGCTCTGCGGTAGAACTGTCAGACCGTTATATCAACGACCGTCATCTGCCGGACAAGGCCATTGACGTCATTGACGAGGCCGGCGCCAACCAGCGCATGCAGACACCGTCCAAACGCAAAAAGACCATTGGCGTGAAGGAAGTCGAGGCCATTGTCGCCAAGATCGCACGTATTCCGCCCAAGTCAGTGTCTTCTGACGATCGTGAAGCGCTCAAAAATCTCGAACGCGATCTCAAACTGGTCATTTACGGTCAGGACGAAGCTATCGAAACCCTGTCCACCTCGATCAAGCTGTCGCGTGCCGGTCTGGGCAACGAACAAAAGCCTATTGGCTCATTCCTGTTCGCCGGACCGACCGGTGTCGGCAAGACCGAAGTGACCCGTCAGTTGGCCACGATCATGGGGATCGAGTTGATCCGCTTCGATATGTCAGAATACATGGAACGGCACACGGTCTCCCGCCTGATCGGCGCACCGCCGGGCTACGTCGGTTTCGACCAGGGTGGTTTGCTGACTGAGGCCATCAACAAGCATCCGCACGCGGTGTTGTTGCTGGACGAGATCGAAAAGGCGCACCCGGATGTGTTCAACCTGCTGCTGCAGGTCATGGATCACGGTACGCTGACGGATAACAACGGGCGCAAAGCGGATTTCCGTAACGTGATCATCGTCATGACTACCAATGCCGGCGCCGATCGCCTGAATCGTCCGTCCATTGGTTTCTCGCAACAGGATCACTCGACGGACGCCATGGAGACCATCAAGAAATTCTTTACCCCGGAATTTCGCAACCGGCTCGATGCCATCATCCAGTTCAAGCAACTGTCTACCGAAATCATCACCCAGGTGGTGGACAAGTTCCTGTTCGAATTTGAAGCACAACTGGAAGAGAAGGGTGTCAGTCTGGGGGTGGATGATGAGGCCCGGACCTGGCTGGCCATGCATGGCTATGACCCACAGATGGGGGCACGGCCGATGGCCCGCGTTATCCAGGAAAACATCAAAAAACCGCTCGCCGAAGAACTTCTGTTCGGCAAACTGGCCTCGGGTGGCAGCGTCCACATTACCATCCGGGATGACAAGCCCTATATGGAAATCGAGAGCAAGGAAGAGCTGGCACACAGTAAGTAATCCTGTCTGCCACGAAACACGAAAAAAACCGCCTGCAGAAAACCGCCTGCAGGCGGTTTTTTCTTTTAGACAGTACAAATTAGGCCCTGAATCCGGGAGCCTGTGCAGCGGCGAGCTTAGTGGTAAAGAGGGGAAGGCGCGGTAATCAGCGTCCGCGAAAGACAATTCGACCTTTGCTCAGGTCATAGGGGGTAAGTTGCACGGTGACCTTGTCACCCGTCAGGATACGGATGTAATGTTTGCGCATTTTGCCTGAAATATGAGCAGTCACCACGTGTCCATTGTCCAGTTCCACCCGGAACATGGTGTTGGGCAGGGTCTCCACGACCGTGCCTTCCATTTCAATATGCTCTTCTTTAGCCATTTGTCCTCGCGGAATTTACTCTCCAAACCGCGGCGAATGATGCCTGAAAATGGCAGAATGATCAAAATCCCAAAGGGGTGGGGTGGGGGTCGAAATCCTGACCGCCCCGGCAGGATCAGACCGCAATAGCCGTCTGCCATTCCACGTGACTGTAGCTCAGATGCGGGTGATTGGACTCGGGAGCAATGACGACTTCCATGCCAAGGAATTTGACCAGTTCCCCCAGTCCGGGGATACCCGCCAGGTCCTGGCGAAGTCGTTGAAAATGCGCCTGGTTGATATAGAGCAGATTCGGGCGCTGTCCGTGTTTGCGCTCAAATTCCGATGCCAGTTTGACGAGATAGCTCAACATGCTGCGCTCCTTTCAAGCTGGTGGTTTTGACTAAAACGCACATATTCTTTGACCAAACCATGTCAACACGGTTTCATTGACATGAAGCTTTGATGACAGCTTGTACAGAATATTATCGGAATGAACAGCTGAGGCTTGAGTAGAAAAATGCGTGTCAGTCAGACAGGCTGATTTGCCAGCGATTACCATCAAAGTACTCAAAAGGCCGGAATTTGTTTTTGTACGCCATCTTGGCGCATTGCCTGATCCAGTACCCCAGGTACACGTACGCCAGGCCATCGTGAATAGCATTCTCGATCTGCTGCAAAATTGCATAAGTCCCCAGGCTGCGGGCCTGGAACCGGGGATCATAGAATGTGTAGACGGCAGATAAGCCGTTATCGAGCCAGTCGGTAATCGCAACCGCCAGCAATTGCTTGCCCTGGCGAAATTCAAGCAGTCGGGTTTCACACCAATTGGCATAGAGCAGGCGTCGATAATAATCCGGGTTCTCATCATCCATTGAGCTTCCTGCATGCCGTGACTGCATGTATTGACGATACAGGGCAAAGTGTTCTTCATTGAAGTCGGCGTCACACCAGTGTAGTTCGACGTCCCGATTACGTGTCAGCACGCGTTTTTGATTACGCGAGGGTTTGAATGTTTTCACGGGTATACGTACCGGCACACAGGCCTTGCATTGGCCACAGTGCGGTCGGTACAGGTGGTGGCCGCTGCGGCGAAAACCAATTTCTGCCAGCAGGCTATAGCGGGTTGTATCCAGTTCGCACTGCGGGTCAACAAACAGCGTCACGGCTTCCTGCTCTGGCAGGTAGCCGCACTCGTGTTCCGGGGTGAGCAAAAAACGCAGGTCATGCAGCGGGTAATAGCGATCGGTTTCATCATTCATGGCGCAGCAAAACCTCGTCGAGACTCAGGTCACACTGCCAGTGTCCTGGTTTGCCTGGCTTGTCGCAGTAGTTCTCCAGGTAGCTAATAAAAAGCTTACGTGGTATCTGTTCGGCACCCAGACTGCCGAGGTGTTCCGAATAGACCTGGCAGTCGATCAATGCGTATGCCCATTTCTGTAATTGCCTGACCAGATACACAAAGGCAATCTTCGAGGCATCCGTGCGACGGGAAAACATCGATTCACCAAAAAATATTTTGCCAATACTGATACCGTACAATCCGCCAATGAGCTGTTCCCCGTCCCAGACCTCGATGGAATGCGCGTGTCCGAGTTTATGTAGCCTGATGTAGGCATTGCGCATTTCTTCCGTGATCCAGGTGCCGAGCCCATCCTTGCGGGGTTTGGCGCACTGCATGATAACGTTTTCAAAAGCCGTGTCGAAACGCACCTGGTAATCCTTGCGTTTGAGTGATTTGCGCAAGCTGCGCGATACTTTCAGCGCGTTCAGACGAAGAATGGCGCGTGGCTGCGGGCACCACCAGAGTATGGGCTGACCATGGCTGTACCAGGGAAAGATTCCGCGTCGATAAGCCGCAAGCAGGCGTTCGACAGATAAATCCCCGCCAATGGCCAGTAGACCATTCGGCTCTTTCAGCGCCTCGTTGACGTCCGGGAAAAGCGTTTTTGCTTCCGGGTCCAGCCAGTACGGCGCATTTTGCCCTGATTTGGTCATGTTATTCAGCCGTCGCCTTGAACGGTGAGTGCTCCATGAGACTGTCTATATAATGTTGCATGCTGACCTGTTCGCGTTGCGTGTACTGGGTGATGACATCGCGAAACTGGGGATGGGCTATCCAGTGCGCTGACCACGTCGGCGTCGGTAAAAATCCGCGGCTGATTTTGTGTTCACCCTGGGCGCCCGGCTCAAACGATTGCAGACCCTGGCTAATACAGTAATCCAGTCCCTGGTAATAGCAAGCTTCAAAATGCAGACTGTGATACTCGGCCCGGCAACCCCAGTGACGGCCATAAAGCGTATCACTGCCACGCATGTTGAAAGCAGTGGCAATATAGTCGTTCCCGTCGCGGGCAAAAACCACCACGACATTGCGGGGCATGCTGCGGCCGATTTCCCGGAAAAAATCGAGGCTGAGCGTCGCCATCCCGCTTTTTCGATCAAAGGTACTGCAATAGAAATCGTGGTAAATCTGCCACAGCTCTTCCGACATTTCATCGCCATGCCGGATTTCCAGCACGATACCCTGTTCCTGCACCCGGCGGCGCTCGCGTTTTATCTGTTTGCGTTTTTGCGCGGTAAAAAACGACAAATAGTGATCAAAGCTTTCATAATTGTCGTTCTGCCATTGAAACTGGCAGCCCAGGCGCAGGGCATAGCCCTCGTCACGAAACAACCCGGTATCCTCTTCATTAGTGAATAGCCAGTGCAGGGATGACATGTTGTTGTGTTGTGCCAGCTCAAGGCTGTGATCGAGCAAGGCCTTTGCATAGGTTGTATGTGCTTTGTCTGGCGCGATCAGGAGTCGTGGTCCGGTGGCCGGGGTATATGGTATGGCACAGACCAGTTTGGGGTAGTAGGGCAGGCCGGCGCGATGGTAGGCATCAGCCCAGCCCCAGTCAAAGACCAGTTCGCCATAAGAATTGTCCTTGATGTAGAGCGGCATGGCCGCCACCAGCGTACCGTCTTCATAGCCCAGAATGTGCTGCGGGTACCAGCCGTATTCCTCGAGGCAATGGTTGGTTTCCAGCGCGGAAAGAAAGGCATGCCGGATAAACGGATTGCGGCCATCACCCAGTCGATCCCAGGCATCGGGATCGACCGTGTTAAGGCGTTCTACAATCTCAAACTGCATTTTACGTCATGCCTCGCAGTTCGCATGAGCGTTAGCGTGATCTATTTGTTCTCCAGGTTATCGAGATAGCGTTCAGCGTCCAGTGCGGCCATACAACCTGCACCCGCCGAGGTGATGGCCTGGCGATAGATATGATCCGCCACATCACCGGCCGCAAATACACCCTCAATGCTGGTCTGGGTGGCATTGCCCGCGCTGCCGCTCCTGATTTTGAGGTAACCGTGATCCATGTCGAGCTGACCCTCGAAGATCGCAGTATTGGGTTTGTGACCGATGGCGATAAAAATGCCCATCAGGTCGATATCCTTGGTGCTGCCGTCATTCACATTCTTGATACGTGCGCCGGTAACACCACTGTCATCGCCCAGGACTTCCTCGAGGGTATGATTCCACTCGATGGTCACATTGCCATTCTTGGCCTTTTCCATCAGTTGATCCGAGAGGATTTTTTCAGAACGGAATTTGTCGCGACGATGAATCACGGTGACATGCGAGGCGATGTTCGCCAGGTACAGGGCTTCCTCGACGGCGGTATTACCACCGCCAACCACGGCCACCTTCTGATTGCGATAAAAAAATCCGTCACAGGTAGCGCAGGCCGATACCCCCTTGCCGCGAAACGTTTCTTCTGACGGTAACCCGATATACTGGGCTGAGGCACCGGTCGCAATGATCAGGGCATCGCAGGTGTAGCTGCCGCTGTCACCGGTCAGGGTGAAAGGGCGATTTTTTAAATCCACCTTGTTAATGTGATCAAACACAATTTCAGTATGGAAACGCTCGGCATGTTTTTGCATGCGTTCCATCAGGCCTGGGCCGGTCAGGCCTTCCACGTCACCGGGCCAATTGTCGACTTCAGTGGTGGTCATTAATTGACCGCCTTGTTCCAGGCCCGTGATCACCACCGGTGACAGATTGGCGCGTGCGGCATAAACGGCCGCAGTATAGCCGGCGGGTCCAGAACCCAGGATGATTAATCGACAATGTTTGGCTTCACTCATTTTCAGCTCCGGTTAAAATGCGTTGGATTAGTCTTAATGCGTAACGACTGACAGTGGTGCACAGCAGCAAGTTCAGCAAGGCCGGCGCACAGATATCTGGTCTATGTTACGGAATGGGTTCGAACGGGTAAAGTTACAAGGAGTCGACATGCGAATTGGTATCCCGAAAGAAATCAAACCACGCGAAGGGCGGGTCGCGCTCATTCCGGCCGCTTGTGCCCAGTTAGTCCAGCACGGACATGAGGTTTTTATGCAAAGCGAGGCCGGCGTCCAGAGCGGTTATCTCGATGCCGATTACCAGGCCGCCGGGGTGACCATCCTGCCCGATGCCCCGGCAGTCTATGGCCAGGCCCAGTTGCTGGTCAAAGTCAAAGAGCCGCAACCGCAAGAACTCGAATTGCTACGTGCTGATCAGCTGTTATTTTCCTACCTGCATCTGGCGGCGGCACCGGCCTTACTGACCGGCCTGCGTGAGATCGGGTTGACGGCGGTGGCCTTTGAGACCGTGCAGGCAGGGCGCAGCTTACCGTTACTGGCGCCCATGAGCGACATTGCCGGCCGGCTTGCCGTGCAGACGGGCGCCACCTTGCTGCAACAACATCACGGTGGGCGAGGCGTATTACTGGGCGGTCTGCCGGCCGCGGAGCGGGGCCACGTGGTCATCCTCGGTGCCGGGGTCGCCGGCGGCAATGCGGCCCTGATGGCCCAGGCCATCGGCGCCGAAGTGACTGTGTTTGACCCCAATCGCGACAAGCTGGCCGCCATGCGTGTCCTGGGCCCCAATGTCACGGGCCTGCATCCTTACCGGTTCGCCATCGAAGAACATGTCCAGCGTGCTGATTTACTCATCGGCGCGGTCCTGATCCCCGGGGCCCAGGCACCGCACCTGGTGACCGCCGACATGGTGCGCCGGATGCCGGCAGGCAGCGTCATTATCGATATCTCTGTCGACCAGGGCGGCTGTATCGAGACAACTCGGCCAACCGACTACAATCAGCCCACCTTTGTTTGGGAGGGGGTCGTACATTTCGGCGTCACCAATATGCCCGGCGCCGTCCCACGAACCGCTTCGCAGGCATTGTCGGCCTCACTCGTCCCATATATCCTGCAATTGACCGAAACGGGCTGGGATGCCAATCCTGAACTGGCCGCGGGCATTAATGTGCGAGCCGGAGAAGTGGTCCATCCCGCGCTGCAGAATGTGGCGTGATTCATTGATATTCCCTATTAATACTAGTAAGTTACGAGTATTAGTTAATACGGTAGTTTAAGAAGTGGCACAGGCGAAAGCGAAACCAAAAAATGACCGGGCACCGTTATCTGCGCATGTCCAGCGCGGCCTGCGTGAGGGCGCGGTGTTTATTGCCCTGTTTATCGCTGCCTACGTCCTGGTCGCCCTGGTGACATATGCGCCCAGCGACCCTGGCTGGTCACAAAGCGGCCATGTTGCCCATGTGCATAACATGGGTGGGCTGGCAGGGGCCTGGTTCGCCGATATCGTGCTGGCGCTGTTTGGCTACCTGGCCTACTTGATTCCCCTCATGCTGGCCTATGCAGGCTGGCTGATATTTCGCCAATTACCGATTCGCCAGGAGGAATGGCGAGGCCTGTCACTGCGTGGGGTCGGATTCATATTCACCCTGGGTGCCAGTTGCGGCCTGGCCAGCCTGTATGACTATCGCGACGCCAGCCAGTTGCCACAAAACGTGAATGCCGGCGGCATCCTGGGCGACCTGGTGCGGCATGGCATGACCTATGCCTTTAACGAGCTGGGCGCGACCCTGTTGCTGCTGGCCCTGTTTTTCAGCGGATTCACCCTGTTTACCAATTTTTCCTGGCTCAAACTCATGGACGTCGTGGGTGCCGCGACCCTTAAGAGCATCGCCTGGGTGCACGACCGCAGCCTGTTGCTGATTGACTGGATCCGGGATAGGCGCCACCAGGCACCCGAGGAAGAAGAGCTGGCCCGGGCCACCCTCAAAAAGCAAAAGGCCGAGATCGTGAAACGGCCACCGCCGCGTATCGAGCCGGTGATCAAGGAACCCAAGATCAGCGTGCGCGAACAAAAGGAACGCCAGGTCCCGTTGTTCCGGACCGAGGGGGAAAGCGAGCTGCCGCCGCTGTCCCTGCTGGACGAACTCAAGCCCTCCACGAATCCGGTATCCAAGGAAGCCCTGGAGGCCATTTCCCGCCAGGTTGAGCTCAAACTGGCCGATTTTGGCGTGGAAGTCCAGGTCGTGGCAGTCCACCCGGGACCGGTCGTCACCCGCTATGAGCTGCAACCGGCCGCGGGGGTCAAGGTCAGCCAGATCACCAACCTGGCCAAGGACCTGGCCCGGGCCCTGTCCGCCATCAGTGTCCGGGTGGTGGAAGTGATTCCAGGCAAAACCACGGTTGGCCTGGAAATCCCCAATGAAGAGCGGGAAGTGGTGCAACTGGTGGAGACCCTCAAATCCGACGTCTTCGAACATGCCAAGTCGCCCCTGACCCTGGCCCTGGGCAAGGACATCAGCGGTTTCCCGGTGGTGGCCGACCTGGCCAAGATGCCGCACCTGCTGGTAGCCGGTACCACCGGCGCCGGTAAATCCGTGGCGCTCAATGCCATGTTGCTGAGCATCCTCTACAACGCCAAACCAGAGGATGTGCGTCTCATCATGATCGACCCCAAGATGCTGGAGCTGTCGGTCTACGAGGG
>JARRNT010000074.1:0-10024 GCA_037384645.1 Gammaproteobacteria bacterium
CCGCAATTGGCCGGTTAGCGACGGTCAGAGGGCAGGTTGAATGACTATTGCCTTCAAACGTGACGGCGTTTCGATGAGGCAGTCGTCAGGCGCTTTGCTGACGCAGAACCTGCACTGGATTACGCATGGCGCGTGTCTTCTCCAGCATGCGGTAGGTGGAGCGGAAGTTATTGTAATGCAGGACCCGGTACAGGGGGACCCATTCGATGGCGTGGGATTCATCGTTGCCCGGTATGGGCAGGCGATCATCGATCTCGACCACGAAGCGGATATCGATATGGTCGTGCGCGGGGACCTGGCCCATGGCCGGGGTACTGTGCATATCCACGTCGAAAATCGCCGGGTCGATGAGATGGATCTGGTCGGGGGGAATGCCGGTTTCTTCCGAGCATTCACGCAGGGCCACGCGCAGGACATCGTTATCGCCGTCGGCATGCCCGCCGGGCTGAAACCAACGGTTAAGTTTGCGGTGGAGAATCAGCAGGATCTTTTCCCGATCCGGGCTGACGACCCAGGCCGAGGCGGTCACGTGAATCGGTGTTGCCCGGTCAAAGATTTGTTCGTGTGCATTGATAAATTCAATCGCCCGGCGTACATACGTGACCTCGTCCATAAACCGGGTCCGGTGATTGGCAAGCAGGGTGAGGAGTTCGTTACGGTGCATGCTCAGGTCCGCGACGGGTTCTCAATGGCATGGATGGCGGCAGAGGCGGCCTCGTCCACGTCGGCCTCGCGCCCCGAAACCAGCAGGCGACCATAGGCACCGACCGCGCGCACGTCAATCAGGGTGATGTTGGCGGCCTTTTCTGCCTGGTTGGCAGCGTAGACGATATACCCGGCGGGTTCGGTTTCCAGGATAAACATGCTCTGTTCCGGCAGGATCATGGAGCCCATGCGGTTTTGTCGGTTGATCAGGACGCAGTGCTCGGGACTCATGCCGCGAATGGTTTCGGTCCAGGCCACGCTGGGTTTGGCCCGGTCATCCACGGTCGCGTTCATTCTGCTGAGGATGGTCTCGCCCGCCGCGATCACGTCGCTCTGGTCGCGGTGGTGGATCACCATCGAGCCGTATTCGCGTTCGACGATCTTCTGGGTCAGGTGGACCTGGGTGGCCTTGAGCGCGATATCGGTGGCACGGTGAACCGCCATGCCGGGTGAAACCTCGACCCACAGACAGGCGTCCCCCGGCACAGGAGGGAATCCCTGCGACACGGTGGCCATGTATTCGGCCAGCTGCGGCTGGAGCGAGTCAATATAGACATACGTCCGCAGCTTCATCCTGCCTTGTGTGTAACTCGATGCGTTCATCAAAAAGGGTACCCGGGTTTTGATGTGCCGATTCTACAGATGCGCCTGGCTGGCTGATAAATTGAATCGCCATGGGTGTTCATAGACAGGAATCTATTGAAACAGGCCTGGCCTGTGATTTTTCTCTACCAAAACCCTGAAAACGCCAGATTTAGCCCGAAATGATCGCATTTTACCCCCGCTGAATGGCCGTCCATAGCTCATGACAGCAATGTGACGGGAAAGGCATAGAGTTTTATCAATGAGAAATCAATAAAACTTCGATTGGTATGCCATTCCGCTCTCGACGTAATCTTGCCTCCACGCGCAAGACGCTCAAGTTTTTTTACCCATATAGAATCAGGAGTAGATCATGGCTAAACAATACGAAGCGGGTGTGAAGGAGTACCGCGAAAAGTACTGGACCCCCGACTATGTGCCGTTGGACACAGACCTGCTGGCATGCTTCAAGTGTACCGGTCAGGCTGGCGTACCACGCGAGGAAGTCGCCGCAGCGGTAGCTGCCGAATCTTCAACCGGTACCTGGAGTACCGTATGGTCAGAGTTGCTGACCGATCTCGAATATTATAAGGGTCGTGCTTACCGGATTGAAGACGTACCGGGTGACTCTGAATCTTTCTATGCCTTTGTTGCTTACCCGATTGACCTGTTCGAAGAAGGTTCTATCGTTAACGTGCTGACCTCTCTGGTTGGTAACGTGTTCGGCTTCAAGGCCCTCAAGCACCTGCGTCTGGAAGATATCCGCTTCCCGATGGCTTACATCAAGACCTGTGGTGGCCCGCCTGCCGGTATCCAGGTCGAGCGTGACCGTCTGAACAAGTACGGCCGTCCGATGCTGGGTGCCACCATCAAACCGAAGCTGGGTCTGTCTGCCAAGAACTATGGCCGCGCCGTTTATGAATGTCTGCGCGGTGGTCTGGACCTGACCAAGGACGATGAGAACGTTAACTCTCAACCGTTCATGCGCTGGCGCGATCGCTTCGAGTTTGTTGCCGAAGCAATCGCCAAGGCCGAGCAGGAAACCGGTGAGCGCAAAGGCCACTATCTCAACGTTACCGCCGCTACCCCGGAAGATATGTACGAGCGTGCCGAGTTCGCCAAAGAAGTCGGCTGCCCGATCATCATGCACGACTTCCTGACCGGTGGTTTCACCGCCAATACCGGCCTCGCCAACTGGTGCCGCAAGAACGGCATGCTGCTGCACATTCACCGCGCGATGCACGCGGTAATCGACCGCCATCCGAAGCACGGTATTCACTTCCGCGTACTGGCCAAGTGTCTGCGTCTGTCCGGTGGTGACCATCTGCATACCGGTACAGTTGTCGGTAAGCTCGAAGGTGATCGCAATTCCACCCTCGGTTTCGTTGATCAATTACGCGAATCATTTGTACCTGAAGATCGTTCACGCGGTGTGTTCTTCGACCAGGACTGGGGTTCCCTGCCAGGCGTCTTCGCCGTCGCTTCCGGTGGTATTCACGTATGGCACATGCCTGCGCTGGTGACCATCTTCGGTGATGACTCCGTTCTGCAGTTCGGTGGTGGTACCCAGGGTCACCCATGGGGTAACGCAGCCGGTGCTGCAGCCAACCGTGTCGCGCTCGAGGCCAGTGTGAAAGCACGTAACGAAGGTCGTCAAATCGAGAAAGAAGCCAAAGACATCCTGACTGAAGCTGCCAAGCACAGCCCGGAACTGGCAATCGCGATGGAAACCTGGAAAGAGATTAAGTTTGAATTTGAAACCGTTGACAAGCTGGACGTGGGCTAAGCCGGACGCTTAAACGGATATTCAACACAAACGATTAATTAAGAGGAAATACAAATGGCACAGCAAACTACTGGCGATTACCAGACGTTAAATACGCTGGAAACTTTCGGCTTCCTGCCCAAGTTTTCACAGGACGAAATCTACGCGCAGATCAATTACATCATTGCGCAAGGCTGGACTCCTGCTATCGAACATGAGCACCCGAGCCGTGCTTTCGATCACTACTGGACCATGTGGAAATTGCCGTTCTTCGGTGAAAACAACCTGGCGAATGTCGTGAACGAACTGGAAGCGTGTCGACGTTCATATCCTGATCACCACATTCGTCTGACAGGCTATGACAACTATACCCAGAGCCAGGGTTCAAGCTTCGTGGTATTCGAGGCGCGTTAAGTAATAAGCAGTGAAAGCTTGCCTGCCTGGTCAGGCAAGCTGACATGGATTCAATCAAGACATAGATGCAGCGGAGATAAACATGGCACAGACTGCTAAAAAGACAGCACGCGAAATCGCAATGGAACGTCGTCGTCTTTCTTATGAAAGCGGTAAGGCGGGCATTCAGAAAATGCAGGGCAGTGGCGCGAAAGCGGCTGTGGCAAGTTCTGCGCCTGTCGCCACGACACCAGCGCGTGCAGGTGGTGGTGCTGCCATGACCAGCCGTCAGGCTTCACTGGCACGACGCCAGGCGATGTCAACCGGCGGCAAGGCATCAATTGTCAGCAAGGATCGTACACGCAGCGACGAAATCAGCGGCAAAACTGCTGCACCGAGTACACCGGCAACCAGCCAACCGACGACGTCTACTCCTGAACAGCGCGATTGCGGTTGTGGTTGCAACGGTGAAAAGGCAAACCGTCCGGCACAGCCTGCCGCTGCGGCACCTGCTTTGAGCGTGCCGGCAGTGCAGGCCCGTCCTGGCAAAAAGATTGAAAACCCGGCGCGTGCGGCTTCGCTCGCACGTCGCCTGGCCATGTCTTCCAGAGGTAAAGCCGCATTGACTGGCAAGGGGCCGAGTGCAGCGCAAACGGCACGCGCCAGTAATCCGGATATTTCAGCTCGCGAACTGGCAAAAACCATTCGGGCTGAGCGTAGTACCAGGGGCAAATGCAGAACGGGTAGCGCGGACAGCAAATGCCGCCCGACCGGTCGTATGCGCCCGGGTAAGGAACAAAATCCGGCGGCGGCACAGGATGCGCCCTGGAAGGTCGGTGCCAGTGAAACCAGTTATGGTCAGACCGTCACCGGCACCATGGTCGGTCGCAGTGAGAGCGTCACTGGTGATGAGCCAAGCACCTGCCGGGCAATTACCGGGACAGAATATTTAGGTGCGGATATCTTCCGTGAATTCTGCCAGACAGACGCGGCCAAGACCCCGCGCAAGGTGCGCGTCACCTCTACCGCAACGGGTAATGCCGTCAGTGGTAATGAACTGGGCCGCAGCAGCAAGGTTACCGGCGATGAACCGGGCAGCTGCAAGCGTGTGACCGGCAACCAGTATGTGAGCGCCGGACAGATGAAAGAATTTTGTGGTACGGCCAGCGAGGCCGGCCCGTCAAAAATCACCAGTGTAGAAACCCGCAAGGGCAAAACGGTAACGGGTAACAATGTTGGCCGTTCCGGCAAGGTCACCGGTGACGAACACGGTTCCAATCGCGAGTTGACCGGGACCTCCGTCATGCAGAGCGGTAATGGCGGGCGTGCGCCGGCCAAGGTCGGCAAGAGTGACACCCTGCGTGGTGGCCATGTGACCGGCACCATGGTTGGACGTAACCAGAACGTCACCGGCGATGAGCCCGGTAGCTGCCGTAACGTGACGGGTGATGATTACGTCGGCCAGGAGCAGTACAGCACCTTCTGCAACACCACGCCGAAGGCGACCGATCGCAAGGTTGGGGTTTCCGCAACGCTAAAGAACAAGGCCGTGACCGGCACCATGACCGGTCGCGACAGCAAGGTGACGGGGGATGAGCCCGGTACCTGTAAGGCCGTGACCGGAACACCGTATGCCGGTGCGGAAAACTACAAGGACTATTGCGATACGGATTCGGTCAACATGGCTCGGGCACGCACGCAGCAACGTCGCGCCACACCGGGTATGCCCATGACCGGTCTACAGCCGGGTATTAACGGCAAGATGACCGGTGCGGGCAAGGGCGCCTGTGAACCACTGACCGGCACGCCCTATGTCGGTGCCGACCAGTTTGCCAATGCCTGCCCCAGTGTGCCGGCCGATACCAGTAGCCCGGATTTCCCGCAGCCGATTGGCGGGGCGCCGTGGGGCCAGTTCAGCGTGGAGGCACCGAATCATGCCGCGCAAACTGCTACGGAACACAGCACCGTAACCGGTAGCAGCTATGAAAAAGGTCATATTACCGGGCCGTTTGGCATGGCCAGCGGTAAGGTCACCGGCACCGAAGAGGCCCGTTTCGGCAACGGCGGCGGCACGCCGGCGCCTAGCTATACCGCGCAACTGGTGGACGAGCGGGTCAAGTCACGGATTACCGGTGAAGGCCAGGATGCGGGCCTGCGGATTACCGGTGACGACTGGGAACGTAACGAACGCGTTACCGGGACCGAAGGTTTATCCGCCACTCGGCGCAACCCGACCCGTCGCGGTGGGATGAATGCCATCGCCATGCAGCAGCAGGCCAGCAAGCGAAATGAAGAGCTGCCCGTGCCCAACAGCAAGGTAACCGGGAGCAGTGGCAATACCGAAAAGGGCTCGCTGATTACCTACAGCGGTGGTGCCCGCGGTTAACGGATACGGATATAGAGACTGGAGACAATGTTAAACACTCGTCGTCAATTAACACGTACTGCACGCTGGTCGCATAAAGGCACGCGACCGGTTGTGCCGGCGCGTGCTGCCAGGCCGGCAGCGCGTGCGGGTACGTATGCGACAACGAGCGCAGGTCTCCACCCGTTGACGAACCTGGCTGAAAACCAGCGCCTGCATGAATATGAGCAAAACGTGAAAACGGCGTTTGATGCCATCGTGCCGGCCCTTAAGCGCATTTCTGCCATTCAGCACGAACAGGATTTTGAGCGTAAGGCGCAGGCTATCGCGCGTGATGAACTCGGGTTTGACCTGCCGGAGAAGACCCTGGCCGATGCCTGGGTCGAGCAGCTGGATATGCGTAAACTGTTTGCCTGGTCTGTGTTTGAAACCTACCAGCGCTTTTCGGATGAGTTCTTTACCAGCGATAACCTGATTAATGACGAGAATTTCCAGTCCTTCCTGATCGATTGCGGATTCCATACTCTGGATATCTCACCTTGCGCAGACGGGCGTCTGGCACATGTCATCAGTTATGTTCTGCGTCTGCCGTATCGCCAGGTGCGCCGCAAGTCTTATGCCGGTGCGATGTTTGATATTGAAGACAGCCTGGCCAAGTGGACGGAAACCGAATTCCTGCGCTTCCAGGAAGGTCGTCCGAATACGGCGGATGAACCGACACGCTACCTCAAAACCGTGGTGTATCACTTCAGTTCTGGTGATCCCGAGCATGAAGGTTGTGCCGCGCATGGTTCGGATACGGCGCGTGCCGCCCAGGCCGGAGTCAGCCGGTTGCGCGCCTTCCAGGAGGCGGTACAAAACAGCTTTTGTTGCGGCGCCTCGATTGACCTGTTGTTGATTGGGCTGGATACCGATACCGATGCGATCCGTGTCCATGTTGCGGATGAAGATGGTGAGATTGACCTGGCCAGTTATGTCGATGCCGCTGAGGTTTATGCGGAAACATTCGATATGGATGCACAGCAGGCCGCCTCTGTACTTGAACAGCGTGTGCGTGCCGTGAGCACTGGCTCAACCCGGGGCATGATTGACCTGGTATGCCGCCTGATCAGCAGCAACATTTCACAGATCGATTATGTGAACCAGTATTACAGCCGTCGTTACCCAGACATCGGGCACGCAGAGCGGTTTATCGGTGCGGGGATCGGGTTTGAAGAGATCCAGTTACGCAACCTGACCTACTTTGCGTATATGAACACGGTTGAAGAATCGACCGCCGATCTGGATGTCGGTATCAAGATTTTTACCGGCCTGAATGTTTCGCGCGGCTTGCCCATTCCGATCGTGATTCGTTTCGATTACCACGGCAATGTGCCCGGTGCCCGTAATCGCGCAGTTGCAAATTGCCAGCGCGTTGCCGATGCCCTGCGTTCGCGTTATCAGGAGCTGGCAAAAAGCGGTTTATTGCACACCCTGCTTGCCGTGCGTGATTGTGCAGCGGGTGAACAGATTGAAGTCCTTGAGTCTTCTGTCTATCCACAGAACACAACAGGAGCGCACTGATGAAGATTTGTCAGGTTGAACGTCCATTGGTATCGACCAACCGTATACCGGGCCTGGAACACCGTCATCTGCAGGTAGTGAAAGACGGCAGTACCTCGGCGGTCGCGGTGGATGCCGTGGGTTGCAAGCCGGGCGACTGGGTCATCTGTGTCGGCAGTTCGGCGGCGCGTGAAGCTGCGGGCAGCAAGGAGTATCCGAGTGATCTGACCATTGTCGGCATCATCGATCACTGGCCGCCGAAAGGTGAGACGGCCTGATGGAAATACTCCAGGTAGAGGCGCCACTGGTTTGCACGCAAAGGGTGGCAGGATTGCAGCACGTGAGCCTGCGGGTCTTGCGTAATGCGGTAACTGGCAAACGGCAGGTCGCAGTCGATCCGGTCGGTTGTCGTGAAGGAAACTGGGTGTTTACGTAAAGGTTTTTTTAAAGTTTAACAACCGAGTCAGAAGGAGACACGAAAATGGCAAATGAAAACTATGGTATTGCACTTGGAATGATCGAGACGCGCGGCCTGGTACCCGCTATCGAAGCAGCTGACGCCATGACCAAAGCAGCAGAAGTTCGTCTGATTGGTCGTGAGTTCGTTGGTGGTGGTTACGTAACCGTTCTGGTTCGTGGCGAAACCGGTGCGGTTAACGCAGCTGTCCGCGCTGGCGCTGACGCATGTGAGCGCGTAGGTGACGGTCTGGTTGCTGCACACATCATTGCACGTCCTCACCGTGAAGTTGAGCCTGTACTGCCTACCGGCGGCGCTGCTGCCAAGGCCTAATACAGGTATCAGAGACTAACTGAACAGACAGGAGATTAAACCATGGCCAATGAAAGTTATGGCATTGCACTGGGCATGATCGAAACACGTGGACTGGTTCCTGCGATTGAAGCAGCGGACGCCATGACCAAAGCGGCGGAAGTGCGTCTGATCGGACGCGAATTTGTCGGCGGCGGTTATGTCACCGTCCTGGTCCGCGGTGAGACCGGTGCAGTGAATGCCGCCGTACGCGCCGGGGCAGATGCCTGTGAGCGGGTCGGTGATGGCCTGGTTGCAGCGCACATCATTGCCCGTCCGCATCGTGAAGTCGAACCCGTACTGAGCGATTCAGCCGGCAACCGTCCGCTGCGTAGTTAACCGACTGACTGGTTGTTGCAGTAAGACTGGGTAAAACCACGTCATGCACTATGCTAACGCCGACCAGCGAGTACTTGGATATCTCGGACGCGCTTTGAGTCTGGAGCTGTCCGCGGTCCAGCTGTACAGCACCCAGGCCCGCCTTCTTGGGGCCTGGGGGTTGGCTGAGGCATCCAAACGCATGAGCGAGGAAGCCCATGAAGAATTGGGGCATGCTGATCGGATTATCGGCCGGATGCTGGCACTGGGGTTTGCACCCAATGCCTCGCAGCTGCGTCCGGTAAAGCTAGGTGGCAGTCTGCTCGAATTGTTATTGCACGACTATGAATTCGAAAACGAGCTTGTCAGTCTCTACGACCAGGCCTCCCGTTACTGTGCTGGTACAGGCGATCATGACGGTCGTACATTTTTTGAAGCACTCCTCAATGAAGAAAAGGCACACGCTGCAGAGCTGGTGGCATGGCTCCGTGAGCTTGGGTATGCTGATAAGCTTGGCAAATCCAGTGGCGCCAGCTTTTAGACAGGAGGTTAATGATGAACAGCGATGAATGGCAGGAGCGGGTACGCCCCGTCCGCCTTGAAAAACGCTATGAATTTCCCGATTACGCAACTTTGCGTGATTTTCTCGACCGTGCCGCGGAAGTCTCGGAGCGCGAGGGCCTGTTTCCCGATATGGGTTTCGGCAAAGACTACGTCAATGTTACTATCCATGTGGATGAAGGTAGCGATAAGTTGACGGAGCAACAGCGCAAATTCGCTGAACAGCTGGATGCGCTATTAACAGATCAATCATAACCAGGTAATCGACATGCCTGTTATCGCGTTCGTTGGAAATAAAGGAGGCGCAGGCAAGACCACCCTCTCGGTCAATCTGGCAGCGGGGCTCGCACGCTACGGAGAGACAGTCATTGTGGATGCAGACCCGCAGGCTTCGTCCATCCACTGGCATGCCAATTCCGACGGAAAAAGGGTCACGCCGGTTTTCCAGGCAGAAGCCGCACTACCCGACCAGCTCGAAAACCTCAAAGGTCGCTATGCCTATGTCATTGCCGATTGCCCGCCGTCGGTACATGCGCCCCAGACCGATGCTATATTAAAAATGGCCGACGTTGCCATGGTGCCGGTACAGCCTTCCCCTGTAGACCTGTGGGCGACTGTGCATATCGAACAGGCAATCACAGAGGCAAAACAGATCAATCCGCTGCTGCGTGCGATACTCGTCGTTAATCAGATGGAAAGTCGCAGTACACTGTCACAACTGATCAAGGAGGCACTGGCTGAAATTGCCGTGCCGGTCGCCACGACTGCCGTGCGCAAGCGGGCCGTGTACAAGGCAAGTGCGCTCGAAGGTCGTACCGTATTTGACATGGGCAGGCGCGGCGAAGAGGCGGCCAGAGAGCTGGACGAATTAATCAACGAGGTAATCAGAGTATGAATACGAAAGACAAGGCGCGCGAAAAGCTGTTGAACTCCATGCGCAAGACCAAGGAGGTGATCAACGACCAGCCTGACGTCAAGCAGGCCC
>JARRNT010000075.1:0-7761 GCA_037384645.1 Gammaproteobacteria bacterium
CATGGTAAACGCTGGTCGCATGGCATATATCATTGTGAGAAAGTTATTTCCGTGCGGTGCGCGAAGCATTATGTAACGCAAAACGCTGTATCTTCATAATTGGCTGGGATATTCACAGCGAGGTCCGTCTTGTACGTAGCAACAATAATGATGGCTATCCCGAAAAGCTTGGCCCGCTGCTAGATTCCCTGGCTCGCGAACGGCGCCAACTCAACATATACATATTAGACTGGGATTTCGCGATGATCTATGCGATGGAGCGTGAGTTTTTTCCGCATTACAGGCTGCAATGGAAATCTCACGACAGGGTGCACTTCTGTCTTGACGGTAATCACCCTGTCGGTGCATCGCAGCACCAGAAGATTGTGGTTGTTGATGACCGTATTGCATTCTGCGGTGGACTGGATCTGAGTAAGTGGCGTTGGGATACATCCGAGCACAACATTGATAATGAACTACGTATAGATCCTGACGGTAAACCGTATCCGCCGTTCCATGACGTACAGATTCTGCTCGATGCGGATGCTGCTGCAGCGTTGGGCGAGCTGGCGCGTGAGCGCTGGCATACTGCCGTTGGCAGCAAAGCGGTTGAAGCAGAAAGAGCTATAGAAGAAGATCAGTGGCCACCAAGCGTTGTTGTGGCCCAACAAAATGTAAATATCGGTATCGCACGGACACTGCCGGCATACAAAGGTCGTAAAGAGGTCCGCGAAGTCGAGCGTCTTTACCTGGATTCGATCGCGTCAGCACAGACTTTCATCTATATGGAAAACCAGTACCTCAGCTCGCACCGTATTGTGTGTGCACTGGCAAAAAGACTGAAGGAATCGGACGGGCCACAAGTTATCATCGTGATGCCTGAAAAAACTGGCGGCTGGCTGGAGCAACATACGATGGACGTGTTGCGTGCACGCGTTTTGCAACAACTGCGTGATGCAGATGTACATGATCGCTTTCGTATTTATTATGTTCGCCTGGCAAAAGATCCACACGTGTCATTGATGGTACATGCAAAGGTGATGATCATCGATGACTGTTTTGCACGTGTTGGCTCTGCCAACGCCAGTAATCGTTCTATGGGTCTGGACTCGGAGTGTGATATTGCGGTTGAGTCCAGTGACACTCAGGATTGTGGTACAGCTATTACCTGTTTTCGGCGCAGACTGCTGGCCGAACACCTTGGTGTAGAAGTCGATGACGTCGCCAATGCGGAGCAGGAGCATGCATCGCTAATTGAGGCCGTCGAATCATTGCGCGGTGGTGATCGCACGCTCGAACCATTGTCGGGTGCAATATCCGAGGATGTGGATGCGTGGGTACCGGAATCAGAACTGTTGGATCCCGAGAAGCCTGTTGAACCTGAAGAATTTCTTGACCAGATCGTGTCACCCGATTATCGCAAGCCCGCCTATCGTTATCTGTTGCATGTCGGTATGCTGCTGGTTGCGTTACTGGTATTGGCCGCGATATGGCGTTGGACACCACTGTCTGACTGGCTTGATATCGACAGGGCAAAGGCGACTGCCAACTGGATTCGAAACAGCTATTTTACCCCAGTGCTGGTGCTTATCGCCTATGTCATCGGCGGGCTGATTGCTGTTCCTGTCACCTTAATGATTATTGCAACAGTAACTGTATTCGATCCATGGATCGGCGCAGCTTATGCGTTGCTGGGCGCCGAAGTTGCGGCACTGGCGGGCTTTGGTGTTGGTCATATGATCGGACGCGATGCAGTCAGCCGAATAGCAGGCAGTCGTGTAAATCGTCTGAGTCGCAAACTGTCTGAACGCGGTGTGCTCACCATCATCACACTGCGCATAGTACCAGTAGCTCCATTCACGGTTATCAATGTCATCGCCGGTGTCTCCGAAATCAGATTTCGTGACTTCGCGATCGGCAGTTTCATCGGCATGGTGCCAGGGGTAATGGCTATATCTCTGCTCGCTGACCGCATAATTGCTTCATTACGTGACCCGAGCCTGGCGAGCGCACTTGTACTTGTTGTTGTCATTGTCCTGGTCATTGCGGCACTTACCGGTTTACGTTACTGGGTTAGCCGTAAACGCAAGGATAGAGCAGACTAATTCTCAAAAGCACATGCGTATTGCAACCTACAATATCCACCGGGCAATTGGTAGTGATAGCAAAGAGAACCCGGAACGAATCGTATCAGTGCTAAATGAACTGAACGCAGATGTCGTCGCGTTACAGGAAGTAGGTTTTGCTTCTGGAGAACCCGGCAACTTGCTGGAATATCTGGGTGAATCAACACAGTCCCGTGTTATCGAGGGCATTACCTTCAAGGATGAGCGTGGTCATTATGGTAATGCGGTGCTTAGCCGACATCCGGTTAACGTTATCAAGTTGCATGACATTAGCGTGCCCGGTCGCGAACCGCGTGGCGCTATTGAATTGAGGCTGGAAGTCGGAGACAAAGTAGTGCAGGTCATTGCCACGCATCTTGGCCTGCGTCCGGGAGAGCGCCGTGAACAGGTTGAGAAACTGATGCCCCAGTTAACTACGTCTTCGGCTGACATAAAAATACTGCTGGGTGATCTGAATGAATGGTTCCTGTGGGGGCGACCGTTAAACAGGCTACACCGTGTATTTGGCTACACACCGGCACCTGCTACGTTCCCGTCGCGCTGGCCGCTATTTGCACTTGATCGTCTCTGGGTGGAGCCACTATCGGCTATTGTTAGCATCCAGGTGCATAAAAGCACTAATGCAAAAACAGCTTCCGATCACCTGCCGCTTATTGCGCAGATACATCTTGATTAAATGTTTTCATGTTCAATTAAAACTGATAAGAATAAGATTAAATAGTGAGTGGAAGATGCTTAATCATTTTTACCTGATATTTCAAATCAGCTGCCGCAAATAGCGGTCAGCTGAGTTTGTCTTGTTATATGCTTCTCAATAACAATTCCATTAATCCCTGGATTAACGCAAATTGATAACGGCAATATTAGCGAGACAAGCCAAGCTCCTCATCTGTCGCGCTATATTCATACTTATCCCTGGGTGGCCAGGGGCGATTTTTCCAGTCAGGTTCGAAAACAAAAGATGATTGACGTCGTCCAGGAAGAAGCCCCCCATCTCCGACACCTTTGGCATAATCATAATAGAGCTTAATAATTTCTTCTTTTGTAACCTGCTGTGCGGCTGGATGTGAAATACAGGCTTCAATCCACTGAGAAACGCGATTGAATTTCTCTGATACTGGAAGCAAGAAGTGCTCATAATACTCCAAAAACCAGAAACGCATAAACAACGGGGTAAACACAGCCTCTGCCCATCCAAATTCCTCGAACAAATATGGGCCTTCAGTTGCATGCTCCAGGAGGAAATTGTTCAACTGTTCATACTGATTGAGCATGCTCGTTTTGAATTCATACCGACGCTCCAGGCTCTGATTCATGACCATGGAATAGCCCTGAAAAGCAAACTCGTTTTCGAGTTTTTCTAACATACCTTCCACGGCATGACGATATGGGTCAGTTTGCGCTACGGAGTTTTCAGGGAACAACTCATCAAGGTAGCGCATAATAACAAGACTTTCCTTAATAATACGACCATCAGAAGTTGCCAGGACAGGCATTGCCGATGTTCCCCGAGTTTTTTGGATCAACCATTCAGGTCTGGGACGAGTAATATCAACGACATGGAAATTGATATCTTGTAGGCGCCCTTTTAGCGTTAACAATATTTTTAATCGTTGACTAAATGGGCAAACTGGAATGTGGTATACAGTTGCTTTACTCATAGCCTTATTTATCAATCATGTATCTCATCGTTCCAAACTATATATTTAGTAATAGTTTTTTCAATGTATCGTATAACGCTCTGGTGAGCGGCCGAGGGGCGCGATAGCGACGATGTCGGCTGGCGCATTGTTGAAGATTGATGTGCTCCTGATCTAAATATATGAAACACATAAGCAGTTGCTAACTGATCTGTGACACCGACCAATCAACTCTCTCAGTAAATTCCAGGAATCAATCGATAGCGCACTCGTTGTGTATAGTCTCGATAGCCCGGCAACTCTTCCTGTAGAGTCTGGTCTTCAAGTACTGTTCTGATTACCGAAATGACTGTTGCCACCGCCGCAGGTATCAGTGTCCATACCGAGCCGAGAGCAAGAACTATACCGAACAGTGGAAGAATATTTCCGGCATAACCCGGATGCCGAACAAACCGGTACGGTCCGGTATCACACACCACATGCCCTCGTTCCGTCTGAATGCGTACCACACTGGAGAAAAAACGGTTCACTACTACTGCCCATGCAGCGAAGGCGTAACCGAACGCGATCAAAATGAACCCAATGATGCTTAACCATAGCGGAAATTCGGAGGACCAGTGATAGCGATGGTCCAGCCCTGCAACAATAACCATAGGGTAACCGATACTCACCGCCATCAGTGGTGCAAGCACTTTATCCCAGGCCTTTGCGTTTTGGATATTTTCCAAATTTTGTCGTTCGGCCGTCAATCCTGGGTGCCGCTGTTCCGCCCATATACGTCCCCCAATACCAGCGGCTAAGATCAGCAGGGAATAGACCCAGGCCTGCCACCAACCGAGGTCCCCACCGCATATTAATAAAATCAGCGGGATAAGGAGATACACGACGACTAATCTGATCCACTGGCGAGGGGATACTGTTTGTGCTGACTCTTCACTAACCGTCTTCGCTGACATGTCATTCCCCATAATAAAATGGATTTGAGTGTGTGCCTAACGATGACACTCAGTTGCCGCCGGACCGCGCAGCGGTTTGGCGGACAGATGGAGCGCATTGTTAGGAGCGTCACTCACGAAAAATCCCATACGTGGCCGCCAGGGGAATTGCGAAAAGCAACAATAGCACCACGTTCAGCACCGCATTTGGCCAGAATCCGGACCACACGGAGAACAGGGTATCCGGTATGAACCAAGCACTGACGGAGACCGCCAGAATTAGCCAGGCGTGCGGCCGTGCTTCCCTGAACGGGCCTCCCGCAACGAGAAAAAGCAGAACTGCCCACCCGAGCATGACACTACCGAGAACGGCATGCGCGAGCGAGATGTAGGCAATCGCCTCAGTCCCGAACTGCTCAAGCCGCTCGGCATCCCCGTATAGAAGCAGCGCAAATCCGCCACGTGCCACGCCCGGCGCCAACACGAGCGCTAGACCAAACAAGGCCACCCCCGCGCTAATCAAACGTAGCCATAAGGACCAAAACGGTAGGGAGCTACGTTGTGCGGTCATGTCACGCTCCTAACACCCATACTCAGCGGACCCATACGCAAAGCGGCGTTTGCGCAATAATGCCGAAGGCATGCGCAAAAACCGCGCAGTGATTGGGGCCGCTGGCGCTACTTGTTGGGCCAATTCTGTTCATTATCTGCCTGGTTGCCACTCTTCGTAGAAAGGTACGTCTTTATCGTCTTGTAGCCATGCTACATCATGAGAACACCAAATATGCGCCTCCGGTTTGATGCCAGGGTCTTCATCTAGGGTGGCGACCCGAACAATGACATGCGGTTGAGCTGGACGTTCAGCTACGATATGCGATCCGCAAATCGAACAAAAATATCGAAGCTTCCCAGGCGACGATTCATATGCCTTTAATTTTTCTTGGCCTTTGATCCACCTGAAGTGTTCTCGTATAACTCCAGCACTAGATGCAAAAGGCGCGGCATGTGACTTTCGACAAGTCTGACAATGGCAATGAATAATCGGCATGTCCAACTTGTCAACTTCGTATTCAACTGCCTTACACAAACAGCTACCCTTCATTCAACTCACCTCTTTTTAGTGCCCAACGTGTAAGCTTAGGCGTGCCGTTTTTGGGCGTCGCCTGGGGCGTCTTGTTGGGCACACTGTGCTGTATTCATTCGGAAGGATTCTGCTATTTCTTGATAGTACGAAATTGTCTAAAGAATGCTCGAATGTCTTCGGCTAAAAGCTCTGGCTCTTCCATTGCCGCAAAATGTCCCCCCCGAGGCATGTGAGTCCAACGCATTATGTTGAGATTTTTCTCCGCCCATTCTCTTGGTGGCAACAATACATCCGAAGGGAAAAGTGCTACGCCCGTAGGAACATCAATTCTCCCCAATTGCGGCAACGAATGGGTGTTTTCAAAATAACGATGTGCACTGGGGCCAATGGTATTCGTGATCCAATAGATCATTATGTTGGTAAGTAATTCATCGTTGCCGAATTTCTTGTCAAACTCACAATCTTGATCGCTCCATGAACGGAATTTTTCGACAATCCACGCAGCTAAACCTACCGGAGAATCGGAAAGCCCATAGGCGAGCGTCTGTGGTTTCGTCGCCTGAAGGGAGATGTAACCACCTTCCTCTACAATCCATTTTTGAACATCTGCTTTATATTGCAACTCTTCTTTGGAAAGCGATGCTTCATCATGAGCAGTCATGAGCTGCCTGATTATCCCTATATCGGTGACGTGGATGCCCACAAGAAGTTCAGGGTGTATTGCAGCCAAGTACCTGGTGACGCCGGAACCCATATCCCCGCCAGCTGCCGCAAATGTTTCGTAACCAAGTTCTTCAGTCATTAACTTGGCCCAGAGCTCTGAAACTGTAGAATTGTTGACGCCACCAACGGTAGGTTTTCCGGAAAACCCAAAACCCGGTATGGAAGGGACGATTACATCGAAAGCGTCATTTGGATCACCACCGTACCGCGCAGGATCTGCAAGAAGCGGGATCATCTTCTTGTAGCGTATAAAGCTGTCAGGCCATCCGTGGGTAAGGATGATGGGTAAAGGATTGGGTCCTCTGCCGCGCTCGTGGATGAAGTGCACATCAACACCATCTACAGTGCAGCGAAACTGAGGCAAGCGATTCAGTTCGGCTTCTTGCGCTCGCCAATCATACTGTTCGCTCCAATATGATACGAGTGACTGCAAATAGCCCTTTTCAGTGCCCCGTTCCCAAGCGACATTCTCCAATTGATCGGGCCAGCGGATATGATCAAGACGATACTTCAGATCGATAAGTACATCTTCGGGAATTTGGATACTGAATCTCTCAGCAGTCATAAGAACCTTCTCTCAGGACACATAATCTATGAGTATCATGGCCGCGTTCTTCGCCCAACGTTTGAGCTGTGGGGCGCGAACCGCGCAGCGGTGAAGTGTCCCAACGAGCGATTTGTTATACGCTGTTAAATGCTTCATGGTACTTGATTACACCTTCATGATTTTTTAAAGATCCTGGAATTAACTCTAAAATCATAAATACTTCATCAGGGACTTCGTATTCTGATTTAATGCCATATTTTACCGAAGGCACAAAACCAAATTTAGGGTAATAATTAGGATGACCTAAAACAACGACTGCAATATAACCTTGTGACCGACATTGTTCTAAGCCAGCTTTAACTAATTTAGAACCAATTCCTTTATTCTGATATGTGCTTAATACAGCCATTGGCGCCAGCCCCATGATTTTTAATTTATTTTTATTTCCAATTAATTCTACTGGTGTAAATAAAATATGGCCGACAATGTTATTTTCTATTTCGGCAACAAGGGAAATATATGTACAACCACTACTTCTAAGTGCATTTACCAAATTAGCTTCTGCATCCGTTTCAAAAGCATTTGAGTTTACTTTCCATATCTTCTCTATATCGGATGGTTGTTCTTCACGTATTTCCATTTAAAACCTATTGCGTATAACGTTGCAATAACCGGCGCGAGGCACGAGCGTCCGGCGCCGAAGGCGCGAAGTTAATTGCTTTGTTAT
>JARRNT010000076.1:0-23578 GCA_037384645.1 Gammaproteobacteria bacterium
ACTGCGAAGTACCAGACCGGGCGTACCCAGGACGGATGCAGGTGATCAAGCACGATAATGGCACGTACCGCGATGGCCGTGGCGAGGCCAAGGGTAAAGGCGCCATAGATAATAAATTTGGAGGGTAATGCCGGTTTTTTATCTGTCACTAACCAGGTTTCCTGCTGTTGGCGGTTTTATAAGCCATGGGTTCATACATGTTTTGTCATCATACCGACTGTTTGTGTTTAAGGTCAAAACAGTCCCCGTAATAATAGGAGAAATATTGTAAGTAGGATAACGTGGTCGGATGGAATAAGTAGTTATAAAGATAATCGCGGCAAAGGAATAGGTCGTAAGAGTTAGTATTCTTTCCGCCAGTTTAATATTTATTAAATTTTTGATCTGAATCAAGCAACAACCCGGTGATGCGAAAAAGGCAGGAGATGCAATCTAGTATTACTAGCATGAATAATAAATTCTGAAGGGTGGTTGAAGTAGCGTGGCAGGCAAGAATCCTGACTGTTTCGGTCATTATAATTTTGAGCACATCGTGCAGTTCGCCAGACTTCGATATATAGAGGGGTTTAGTACGGTTAAATTAATGGAAAATGTGCGATCCGAGAAAGAACGGGAAGAGGTTGCCCTGGTCTGTATGCTGGATATCGAAGACGATATTGTTATCAATATACAGCTGAACTGTCGTTATTCCCGGGTGTGCAAGGTGAAAGATTGCCGGGCTAGGCTCAGGGGGCTTATTGAGGCAAGGTTAAAAAAATAAAACGTTGCCTAAGGAGCCTGACGATTCCTGTGGGTTCATCGCAGGGCTTTTAATATTGCTGCTATGAGCATTTTAATTATCCTGGACTGTTCCTGGTAAATACAGGAGAAATAGTATTTAGGTGTAAATCTTCTCAGATTTTATCTATCTAAGTACAGCGGAAAAACTACGTGTCGGTATTTTCTTAATTTTTTATCACACCAATTTCCCAGCGATTATCTTTCTGGACGATCCCTGCGAAGGTATAACCTTTCTCATTGCACCATGCTTTTACATCATCACCGCAAGGAGCATAGGTCGTGATCAGAAAGGCTTTCTTCCCTGCATCCAGTGTATCCATGGCCTTATTAATGGCCAAAAGATAACCGGGGCATGTCTGATCGAGAACATCGATATCCACACTGCCGTCAGTATTGTCCGTGACATCTGCGAAGATGGTTTTACGTGATGTATTTTTCCGAAATGGCCACATGTGCGTACCCCTGTTGAGGTTGTCCATTACTCCCTTGTACCGAATCATTGCGCTATGACAAGGTATATAAGGTTCAGCGGATCCAGAGCAAACTCCTCAAGCAATTGCGTAACCGCGGCGCAATCTGATGAATAGCCGGAGTATCCGGGGCGGGCGATAATACTACGACAGTTCGGGATTTTTGACCTCCTCAGGGCAGCCATATCTGGTGGACAGGTATTCCTGGCGGTTTTCTCCAAAAAGAGACGTAGTTTGAGCTTCCTGAAAAATCACGTCATAAAATAAAGAGGTGAAAAATGTAAAAGGGGCTGGTTATGAAAAAGATGTTAAGTCTGCTGGTTGCAATTTCTGTGGTATCAGCTTGCTCGACTATCAGTAAGCTGACTGTTAAAGAATATACAACTTCATCAGGGCAGAAGGTCACTGCAGGCAGGTATAAACCGGAAGCGGAAAATCAATGTCAACGACGAAAGAAATCGTCAGCCAGCTGGGGATTTAAAGGCCACCTGGATCCCGATGGCAGGTACAATGAAATTGTCATGCAGGCGGTTGAAAGGGCGCCATCGCTCAAGGCAAATTATGTCTATATTCACGTTCCTTCAAATGCCGGGGGCGGCGAGGGTGATATAAATTACAGTCTGGCGGGGGTCATTTACTATCATTGCCAGAACCCGCCAGAATAAAGTCAATTGCGCGCAGGGTGATTGGGGGCAGACCACGTTAATCTTGTATCGCTAATCAGGTTAAGTGTGGTCCGTCCCTGGTTGTTCAATTTATATCTTCACTACTGAACAGGCATCTCCATCAATTCAGATACCTCAAGTGAACCGCCAATTTCAAGAAAAGGACAGGCCTGTGCAATCGATAATGCAGTTTATCTTTCCATCAGAGCTTACTGTGGTTGTATCCTTTAACGGAATTGTCGGTACGACAACTGAATCCCCCAGTGATGTTAACCAGCCCATATATTTCTCAAAATGTTGACTGGCTTGCTCCGGGTCAGAAGGCTGATTACCACCCAGATAAACTAATACAAACTGCTTCATGCTGATTTCCTCACTGAATAATATTTCGCTCGATCTCGCGCCAGGACAGGACCGAGTCATTGGGGCTGACCCCGTTAGTTGTATATGCATTTTTAGTTAACCGTAGTCGGTCCCTATTATTCCATATTTCAGAGGTCAGGGGCAGGCCACGTTTATTTAGCATGTGTAACGTACTGCAAGGAGAGGAGGGAGAAGTATTGCTTAGCTTTGACATGCAGGGTATCCAGGGCTTTCATCGGCCCATTTAACTGCGCATTTATGCCGAGTCCGGATATTTTCTCAATTGTTATTGTGCTGCCACGCGCCGCCAGACCAGATGTGCATCCACCGTTTCACCGCCAGACTGTATGC
Source organism: Gammaproteobacteria bacterium (assembly GCA_037384645.1). Taxonomy (GTDB): domain Bacteria; phylum Pseudomonadota; class Gammaproteobacteria; order UBA6429; family Thiohalophilaceae; genus RI-92. The sequence goes on from JARRNT010000076.1 coordinate 2,630, forward strand.
CAAAGGCGGTCAGATGTAATTGGCCATCGTTAAATTTAAAAGCACGTCGTTGTTCTGTATTTACCCAGTTCGGAAAGGAGCAAATTTGTACATGATGGATCACTTCATTGCCCTGTAATTCGAATCGACCACAGTAGGAAAGATGGGTAATGGCGCTACGTTTTATCTCATCAATGTCACCAGCAAACAACTCGTTTACTGCATGAGGTCTGCGATGGCTTGTCATGATCTGCACAAACATGTAGCCATCCTGTGAATAATTAATCAGGCCTTGTGCATCAGGTCCCAATGGATGGGTAGTCTGACCCGATGCAGCGCGATTTTCCCAGGAAACCAGCTGATAGGTGCCGATGAGACTATGCTTGTCCATGATGTGACTTCCTGTTGAATTTATTCGGTAATGGGACCGCGCTCAGGGTGCAGGGGGTACATGACTTCGTAGATTTCCCGTCTCACCTCGGTAGCCTCGTAAGCCGCCGGGATGGTTTTGGCCAGTTCGCTGTCACGAAAGTCGGTGAGGGATTTCTTATCCTTGAAGAAATAAATGCCGCACACATCGCCGGTCGCTTCATCTTTGCCATAGATTTTCTGTACCAGGCCCGGCACCTCTTTGAAGCGAGGGCGACGTTCGCTGGCTCGGCGTTCCAGTTCTTCAAAATCGAGATCCGATTTAACCCGCACGAATAAGATAGTCGACATGGTCATTACTCCTGTGTGATGGTCACGGTGAATGTGTGCGTTACACGTCCGATATGGAAAAAGTGTAGGCTGTTTGTTTATACAAATGAATCCCCTATACTGGAAAAGCAAGCTTGCAAAACCGCACAGGTTGCAACCCGCCAATAGAGGTGAATATGAGCACACGCCCACTGGATTCAGCCCACCATGATAAGCACCTGGAGCTGGAATGGAGTGACCTCACGGTTATCCTGGCGGTATGCCGCAGTGGCAGCCTGTCTGGTGCCGCCCGCTCGCTTGGCCAGAATCACAGTACGATTTTCCGTAAAATCAATGCGATAGAGGAAAAGACCGGGGTACGCTTCTTCGAGCGTCTGCCCAGTGGCTATGTCATGACGGAGGCCGGCACGACCGCATTGCAGTATGCTGAGCGCATCGAAAGTGAATTCCATGCCCTGGCGCGGGAGGTCATCGGTCAGGACATGCGGCTGCAGGGCAAGATCCGGGTCGCGGCACCGGAAGCGTTTACCACGCAAATCGCGCCCCGGCTGTTTGCGGCATTCTGCCGGCACCATCCCAGTGTCACCATCGAAATCGCTGGCGGCCATTTTGCCCTGGACCTTGCCCGGCGCGAGGCGGATGTCGCTATCCGTGCCACCACGAAACCGCCGGATGCCAGCCTGGGACGCAAAGTGTGCGATTTTCGCTTTGCGATTTATGCGACGCCCCGTTATCTGAAGCAGCATCAGGCAATACCCTTACCGGAACAAAAATGGTGTCTGATCCAGGGGACAGTGGAATGGTTAACACCACTGATCTGGAAGAAGAAAGAACAAGGGGAACAGCAGACAATATTTACCTGCAGTACCACCCTGGCCGTGGTTAACGCGGCCGCGGAAGACATGGGCCTGACCTTTCTGCCGTGTTACGTAGGGGATGCGGATGCCAGGCTGGTACGCGTCGGTGAGCCGCTGGAAGCCTTAACCATGGAATTGTGGATCCTGACCCATCCCGATTTACGGCATACCGCACGCGTCAAGGCGCTGATGGATTATCTGCATGAGGCATTAAGCAAAGAAGCGGATTTGTTTGCAGGAAAACGAATCAACGAAAAAGTTAAAGAGGGCAGAGCGATTTAATCAATATCACACCGACCCGTTAATGCGTTACTGACCTGTTTTCACAGGATTACGGGATTCGTTTGCGAAAACAGGGTCAGAGTTTTACTCTGACCCAAATATTTTACTACCTGGTTTCACTGTCACGGTAATGCGGATCGGTCCAGCAGCGTGGCACTGTTGCTCTTCACCTTCCTGGGAGCGACCGATGACTTGGCTGACATTCAGATTCATCAAATCGATCAGGTTGGCTACTTCTATAAGATGTTCGTTTGAACGCGTTTTTAATAACATGATGAACTCCTGTCTTCAAAATTACACTTGCCATACCTTTCAGCAAATGCCGCCGGTTACTTTAAGCTTCCGAGTCATCGCCCTTTAATACAATATTTCCGTGACCTCCATAGACACAGGGATGATGCTCGGGATCAGGCAATTCACGCAAACTACTGGGATCGGTTGTGGCATGGATGATCATGCTGTTGCCCCCTGGGTTGACGAGGGATATATATAAGCATAGATAACCAAGTAATTAAGTCAAGAATAGAGAAGCGAATTCAGGATTTGCCTGGCAGGGCGTATCAATATAATAAGGAACGGAGGCTGAGGTATCCCCACAAAATTGCGATCCCAGACAATGCCTTAGCATAGTGTGAATACTTGTCGTCATTCCGGCGAAGGCCGGAATACAGTTGAATCAGGGGGGAATATTGTGCGTGAGCAATTAAGAATGGTTTTTTTACCGTGAAATAGCTCGCTTTCTGGATACTGGCTTTCGCCAGTATGACGAAGAAGCGGATTTATTATTGATTTTGTGGGGTTCAGTCAGGGACGGAGGGATTATTAATCAATCAATTATGCTGCGGGTGATTTCATCCGTCCGTCCCCTTTATTGCCTTATTGTTAGTTAAGGGACTTGATAAAACCGGGAGTCAACAAGATCGATGCCACATTGCAGATTTTCAAACCAGTCGAGAAAATTGTTTACCATGGTTTCGCCAATAAATGGTCGACCATGCTGGGGGACAATCATGGCCACTCCAAGTTTACGTATCATGCTTACCCACAAACGGCACACCTTGTTGGACACCATGTAGCGTTCGTGAAACCCGAGCATTTTTTTGGTGTGATGCGAAAAATCCTGTACTCCACGCCCATGCTGGCTGTCAGTCATCGAGGCTCCGACGTCACCAGGTAAATTCTGGTTTATTACTTTGAACCAAAAAATTCACCGTGTTTATGCAATTCGACTTTGTAATGCTGGTATGTGGCACGATAGAGTGTCGAGGTGGGAAATAGACGGGAGGCTTGCTCTATATATTGCAACCCGCGTTGCCGGCAACACCGGGTTTTGATCAGGCTTAATCCGATCTGGTACATCAGCTCGGCCGGCATGGCGTCCTGGTTGACGCCGGTATAAATCTTTCGGGATTTTCCGGGGCCCTTACCATCAGCGCGGTAAAATATCATGTAATCAGTGAAGGTTTTCATGCGTGGCGCTTGCACGCGAAAAACGCTGCACGGGACAGGCTGATCGTTTGTATCTTCACAGACTCCGGCACCCATAAAACGCGCCCCCGCGGAAAATTGTGCTGGTGGCTGCAAGTGGCACTCTGGCGCAGGCGTAGAGGATTGTTCCTGCCAGATCAGTTGAATGGCCTGGTTCCTTCCATTCAGTCTGGCAACGGCCTTTGCGCGTTGGCCGCCCTTGAAGTATATCCGGTACCTGTCAGACCCGGCGATCATATTCTGGCAGGCATACACCTCGGCTTGCCCACTGTGGCTGGAAGTACACAGGTGCAGGTTCGCTGCTGGCACGGCATCCGGGGGAATGAATGCTGAGCAATACGTAGCGTATTCATCCGGGTGACCCGTCGTCAGCAGTTCTTGCCCAGACACACTAAACGTGCTCAAAAGCAGAGCCAGGCAGGTTTGCAGCCTGCTGACAAGACGGCCATCTCGAGATAGATTTTTCATATTACGCCTCGGGTACGCTCATGCTGATATATGTATATTTAATGGGTCGTAGCGGTCTTCAGCATTCAGTCGGTTGCTCATGGCTTAACCAGGCTGGCTGGACTGCTACAATCATTAATAGCGATATGCAGGTGTAAAGTCCCTACAGAAGTCCGTTTGAAAAACGCCGGATTTACCATGAATTGATGATTTACAATAAAAACAAGATGTTATGAATTGGCGGGTAAATCATGATAGTGCCCGGCAGAGTGTTTCGAGGTCTCATCGAGGGCAGCGGAAGATGGATAGGTCGAGAGCCAGTGTCTTTTACATCGATAATTGGCGTGTAACCCCGGAAGAGGGGATGCTCTCGCGCGGCGACGAAACGACCCGTCTCGAACCTAAAACCATGGAAGTCCTGGTTTATCTGGCCTCACATCCACATGAAGTGATTACCCGTGATGAACTGGAACAGCACGTCTGGCATGGTGCGCTGGTGGGATACGATGCCGTGACCAACACGATTATCAAGCTGAGAAAAGCGCTGCAGGACAATGCGCGTCAGCCCCATATCATTGCAACCATTCCCAAGAAAGGTTACCAGCTGATAGCGTCAGTCGATTACCCCGCATCAGAAGCCTCTCCTGCCGGAACCGACACAGGTTTACCGACAGGCACTGGCGTGATCTCAGTAAAATCTCGCTCATGGAGCAGGCTGAAAACCCGTGCAGTTATACTGGCCATGATGATGATGGCTGGGATGATATTGCTGTGGACGGTTCTATCACCGGAATATGTACCACCGAGGAGCGATAACCTCGCAACCCTGCCTTCAATCGTCATTCTTCCGTTTGAAAACTTGAGTGACGATCACAAACAGGAGTATCTTGCCAGCGGGATCACCGACGATATCATTACCGACATGACCCGCCTGTCAAATATCCGGGTTATTTCAGGAAACACCTCGTCGATTTATAAAGGCAGGCATATTTCATCCAGAAAGATAGCGGCCGATCTGAATGTACAATACATCCTGAAAGGCAGTATCAGGCAGGTTAATGGAAGGATCAGGATAAATACCCAGCTTTATAATGCAAAGACCGGCTTCAATGTCTGGGCGCAACGCTACGAAAGGAGGGTTAACGAGATATTTTCTGTCCAGGACGAAGTAACGCAGAAAATTGCCAAGTCACTCACCATCAAAATGAGCCCTCAGGAAAGAATTCGTCTTACGCAAAGGGCGACTGACAGTCTCAAGGCATATGATTTTTTCCAGGAAGGGCAACGGCTGGCTTTGCCAAGAACCGGACAGGCATTGCGTCAGGCCAGGGTGGCGTTTAAAAAAGCGATTGAATACGACCCGAATTACGGCCGGGCCTATGGGGCAATTGCTCTCACCCTGTGTTTCGATTACCTGGCAGGACGAGTTGATGCTCCGGTCGAGGTACTGGACAGGGCATTGCAGCTGGCAGAGAAAGCTGTTGCGCTCGATGAGTCAGTCCCACAAACCTACTGGGCCCTGAGCTTCACCCACCTGATGCGTAAAGAATATGACAAGGCAGAAACTGCCGTGTCACGGGCGATCAGTATTGCACCGAATTATGCGGATGGCTATGGTTTGCTGGCGTTAATCAAAATGTATACCGGCCATCCTGCTCAGGCCCTGGAACTGAATAGCAAGGGGATGAAGCTTAATCCGTATTATTCCTGGGAATACCTTTATACCCAGGGCAGTGCTTATTACATGCAGGGTAACTACGCGGCGGCGATTACTATGCTCGAAAAGGCACAGCAACGTAATGAAACTATTGTACAACTCAGGTTAATTCTTGCGGCAGCATACATACATCAGAATCGGCAGGAAGACGCGGAGTGGCAGATTGAAGAAATTTATACGCTGAGTCCGGCTACCACGATTTCTGATATCAAGAAGTCGACCCCATTCGCAGACCCGGAATTCAAACAGGCGTTTTTAAATGACTTGCGTCAGGCAGGTTTGAAGGAATAATGCGGAAAAACAAACCGGTTCGGAACAGCGCCCGACCATTTACAAGAACCGGCTGATTTCATAACGCACTGTTTTCTCGACGCAAAACCCAGTTATGTTTTCCGTCGATTTTTCTGCGTATTTCGGTCGGGAGTTTTGGAAACCCACCTGCTAATATTTATCTTCAGGAAAAGCAAATTCCTTGTATGGCTGTAACTACCGGAATGATATTTCTGTCTGCCTTATAGGAGAAAGACTATGCATACAGTAACCGTTATGGACAGGAGGCAGGATACAAAAGGCCTGTTTGAGCTTGTACATGGAGAGCCGGAATTCAACGTGCTGTCAGAGGAGGAAATGGACCTGCTTGACAGGATTATGGTGGTGAAGACTTATTCTAACGGGTACAGGTTCAGGTCCGATGACAATATTTACCTGCTGATTGATGGAGATGTTACCGTTATTCACAAAATGATGAGGAGCCCCATACACTATGAGCATATGCATATCGGTGAATTTTTCGATCTATTCACCCTTGTCGGAAACAGGAGGCATTCTGCGGAGTGTTTCGCCGTCGCTTCGGTAAGGGCGGCATCGCTTCCGCGAGCGGTATTTGAATTCATAATCAGGGCAAACATTCCGTTGTCATATCACTTTAGACAGATCATAACAAATCAAATAAGGCGTTATTTCCCGACGCCGGGCAGCTAAGAGTGTATTTTTTTACCGTGAAATAGTTCGCATTCTAGATACTGGCTTTCGCCGGTATGACGAAGAAGCGGATTTTTTGTTGATTTTGTGAGGATCGGTCAGGCTTGGTCCCGATTATTCTTCATTGCACAAAATAGAGTCAGCGAGAAATAATCGCTAATATTGGAAACAATTGCTCTCTGACCCGGTTTCTTTTTAGAATTCGCCCTCGTTGTCTGTAGTGGGTGTGAGATCGCTGTATGAATATTATCGAGAAGATTGCCGGGGAGCTGAGTGTCAAGTCACAGATGGTCAAGGCCGCCGTGGAGTTGCTGGATAGCGGGGCGACAGTGCCGTTTATCGCGCGCTATCGCAAGGAAGCCACCTCCGGGCTCGATGACACGCAATTGCGGTTCCTGGAAGAGCGCCTGCTGTATCTGCGTGAGATGGAGCAGCGGCGTGAAGCGATTCTTAAGTCCATCGATGAGCAGGGCAAACTTAGCGCAGACCTGAAAACGGCAATCCTCGCGGCGGATACCAAGACCCGCCTCGAAGACCTGTATGCGCCCTACAAGCCCAAACGCCGAACCCTGGCCCAGATCGCGCGCGAGGCCGGTATCGAACCCTTGCTGGATGCCATCCTCGACGACCCTACGCTCACGCCGGAACAGGCGGCGCTGGCCTATCTCAACCAGGACGCCGGCTTTGCCGATGTCGAGTCCGTGTTAAAGGGCGCACGCAATATCTTCCTGGAACGTGTCGGTGATGAGGCCGACCTGGTCGGGCGCGTGCGTGACTATGTGTGGGAACACGCCCTGTTAAAGTCCACGTTGATCGAGGGCCAGGCCGAAGCGGGTGCCAAGTTCAAAGACTATTTCGATTTCAGCGAAGCCCTCAATGATATCCCTTCACATCGTGCCCTCGCGCTGTTCCGCGGTCGCAATGAAGGCGTGTTGCGTGTGAAACTGTTTGTGCCGAAACAGGATGACCTCGAAGTGATCTCGGACCTCGGGGTATGTGATGCCATGGTCGCTCGCCATTTCAATTTATCGCAGCAGGGCCGTGCCGCCGACAACTGGTTGATGGAAGGCGCGCGCTGGGGCTGGCGGGTCAAACTCACCCTGCAGATGGAGACCGAGCTGTTCATGCGCATACGCGAACGCGCCGAGGAAGAGGCGATCCGCGTCTTCGGCGAAAACCTGCGCGACCTCCTGCTCGCCGCGCCCGCCGGCACCCGCGCCACCCTCGGCCTCGACCCCGGCCTGCGTACCGGCGTGAAGGTGGTGGTGCTCGACGCCACCGGCAAGTTACTGGAGCATGCCACGATCTATCCGCATGCACCGAAGAACCGATGGGACGAGTCCATCGCCACCCTGGCCAGGCTCGCGGCCAAACACCAGGTCGAGCTTATCAGCATCGGCAACGGCACTGCCTCGCGCGAGACCGACAAACTTGCCAGGGAGCTGATCAAAAAACATCCAGAACTGCGTCTGCACAGCATCGTCGTGAGCGAGGCCGGGGCCTCGGTGTATTCCGCCTCGGAACTGGCGGCGCGCGAGTTTCCCGAACTGGATGTCTCCCTGCGCGGCGCGGTATCCATTGCCCGCCGCCTGCAGGACCCGCTGGCGGAACTGGTGAAGATCGAGCCCAAGTCCATAGGCGTCGGCCAGTACCAGCACGACGTCAATCAGCATCAACTCGCGCGCAAGCTCGATGCGGTACTGGAAGACTGCGTGAATGCCGTCGGGGTGGAGATCAATACCGCCTCCGTTCCCCTGCTGGCGAAAGTCGCCGGACTGTCGGAGTCCCTGGCCGGCAATATTGTCGGTTACCGTGAACAACACGGTGCCTTCCGCAATCGGCAACAGTTACTGGAAGTGCCGCGCCTCGGGCCGAAGGCCTACGAACAGGCCGCCGGCTTCCTGCGCGTGCGCAACAGCGACAACCCGCTCGATGCCTCGGCCGTGCACCCCGAGGCCTATCCGGTGGTCGAGCGCATCCTGCAAAAGAACAACAAGGCCATCACCGAGGTCATCGGTGACAGCCGCTTCCTCAACACGCTCGCCGCCAATGAGTATATCGACGAGCACTTCGGCGAGCCAACGGTGCGCGATATCCTCAGGGAACTGGAGAAACCGGGCCGCGACCCGCGCCCGGAGTTCAGGACCGCAAGCTTCAAGGAAGGGGTGGAGGCGATCAAGGACCTCAAGCCCGGCATGCTGCTGGAAGGTGTGATCAGCAACGTTACCAACTTCGGCGCCTTTGTCGATATCGGCGTCCACCAGGATGGCCTGGTGCACATCTCGGCCCTGTCTGACAAATTCGTCAAGGACCCGCGCGAAGTGGTGAAGGCCGGTGACGTGGTCAGGGTCAAGGTGATGGAAGTGGACATTCTGCGTAAACGTATCGGGCTGACCATGCGCCTGGCCGATGCGCCTGAGCATACTAAGGCAAGCCACGATAAACCGTCAGGCAAACGCAGACCAAAAAATAAGAAGTCGTCACCCGCGCCAGCGAACACCGCCATGGCCGCTGCGTTTGCCAAATTGAAATGAGGTAAGCATTGGTCTTGCTCAGGCGCTGTGTAAAGGGGGCGGAGTCTGACCGATCTCCACAAAATTAACAAAAAGACCGCTTCTTCCGGAATGACGACAAACATTCAAACGACGTTAAGGCATTGTCTGGGATCGCAATTTTGTGGGGATAACTCAGGGGCGGAGCGGTTTTATTAAAATTACTCCGCCCCTTTAATTGATAGAGTGTTGACTATGACACCTGTTTTCAGATTACACCAGACTATTTCCCGTGCCGCGCCCGCAGAATCGCAAAGGCACGTCGCCCCGCCTGATCGTCATGGCCCCTGAAGTACAGTTTCATGAACTCAAAGCGGTAACTGCGCCCATTTATAAGCGTGACATCGACCAAAGAGTCTTTGGTCAGTTTTGTGGTGCGGATGTCCTGGTAGGGAATGCGCTGGAACGGCAGCTTGCTCCCGATATCGCCGAACAGCAGCGAGGATGCGGTAAGTACCAGCGTACCCCTCCCATGCTGCCTGCTCAGCAGGCTGCCGTGACGCTCAAACCAGTAGGCCCGACTGACCAGTAGTATCTTTTCTCCCGGCGACAGCCAGGATCTGATCTCTTGCTGTAGTCGCTGGCGGGTCTTTGCGTCGACCACGTAGACAATCTCGACTGGCATACCCGTGGTCTCGTCAACGATGCCATCGCTAAATATGCGCAACTGGTAGGCATGACCTGCCTTGGCGGAGAACTCTAGGGTTGTATATTCCCCGCCGCCAGCGGTGATGATGAATCCACCGCACCAGATGGTCACCCGGTGACGGCCGGGTGTGAGTTCCAGCTTGCGGGGGTAGGGTATGCTAAACGTCTTGCCATCGACTTCGCTGATGCCGCAGGAAATCCAGCCGAAGCCGAGAAATATATTGCCGCCGGTCAGAGTGGCATGGGCTTCCATTGCCTCCGGCAGTTTTGCAGTGTGTGGTGAGGCGCAGCCATTGAGAAGCATGCTGGCAATCAGGACACCGAACAGGCTCCTTGCGTAACGCAGGGTCATAGCAGGCAAAGTGATTTGACGGCACCCAAATAATGATTGATCAAATCATACTAAACCGTTAATTATGAATTATCAACGACAGAAATAGATGTGTAGTTTCTACTCTGACTCCCAATGATTTGGACTTTTCCTCAGCATGAGCGCGAGCAACAGCATGAAGAGAGGGGCTGTAATTGCCCAGGGGAAACCGAGCAAGAGGAGCGTATGTGAGTAGCCTGGATAAAAATACACAATGCTGATGAGCGGAGTCACTAAAACGTGGGCGATAAAGGCAAGCCTGACCCATCGCGCAAAACCGGATTTACCCAATGCAGGGATGGCAAACAACGTCACCAAACCCATTGCTATATAGCCAATGGCATCGTAGTCCCAGAACATTGAGTGGGGTGTTTGTTCCAGAAGGCGAACCGTCTCGACGGTATTATTTAACTTGGCCGGGATGACGGTGGCCAGTTGCACGACATAATTCGCCACCACGAATACGGCATAAATGATGGTAAAAATTAGCGCTGCATGGCTCCAGAACTGTTTATCTTTCGCCGTCAGATAATGAAAGCAGAGCATTTCAAGAATAAATGGCACGACGATGCAAAGGGAGGAAGCAAATATCAGGATCTCGTCGAGAGGAAACTTCAATACGCCAATAACCTGTGAGATTTGTACTACATCATATGCCAGGGTCGCCGTACAGGCACATAAGCCGGACACAAATCCTATTTGACTGATCCTTTCGTGCATAACCAGGATTATAGTCCACCGCCGGGAAAACGAATGGCGCTCACTTCGGCCCTGAAAAACGCAAAGTACGCGTCAGTGCCGAACATATTGCCAGCCTCGACCCGAAACGGCAGGCGATAGCCCTGCACCTGACGAAAATCCGAGAGCTTGCCACCGAAAGGCTGCAACCGATAGCGTTTCTCCGGGTTGGCATTGCTCCAGCGCATAAAGGAGACACTGATCGGTTGTCCGTCGGCACTGAGCTTGACATCCACCGATTGTGACAGCGAACCGGTGCTGACCGTGACGCGAGCCGTATCGTGATTGATGCCTTGCCACGTGATACCCGGCTGCGGCAACAGGGCCGCCGGTGTCCAGAAGACGGCTTCGGCCACATAACGGCCAAACGCGGAACGCAGATGATCCTGGTCGCCACCCATGCGCGCAACCGGGATAAGACCCAGTATGCGAAAGCGTGTCCAGCTGTTGGTGGGTGAGCCGGCATCAGAGCCCGACACGGGTAGCCAGCCCGGTAACTGCATTTGCCAGATAAAACCGTGCGGGGCGGCCAGGATCTGCTGCGCCTGCATGCGCCGATAGTTGGGGGCATCCCGGTTCCCCAGGCTGAACTCACCACCCATGTCGATTTCGGCGACCGGCAGTAATGGCGTACCGGGCGCAATAGCAAATCGAAAGTAACGTTGCGCCGGTTCCGGCAGACCGTTCACCATGGCCGGATCGAAGCGAGGCGGGTGGGTTGGCTGGAAGGCGACTAGGCGAGTCCACTCTGCATGATCTGCACGCCAGTCCCATAAGCGAAGGAGCAACAGCGCCAGGCACAAGACCACCAGGGCACTCAGGAATAGCAATGTGAGTTTCATTGCTGTCACCTCTGTGGGCATTTAATTAATGACTGTCATTCCTGCTCTGACACCAAATCTTAGCCAAATATTTCAGGCTCTCTCGAATATCTATAATAAATTGATTTCACGAATTCATCTATTCATCAATGGGCCTTGGTGCTAAGTCGGGGGAAAGGTCATTGTTAAATTGTTAATTAGGACAGTTCAAGCTTATGGGTTTTACGGCATTTATTGTTAAATGATCGGTGTCCAGGATTTTGTATCTGATGTTCCCCCAATAAACCGTCCGTTGTATTGGGGGAGTATCAGAGAGATTGAAAAAATGTGCAATTTATTCGGCCTCCTTGCCGAAGATTCTAATCTGGCGACAGGGCCATTTCATTGACAGGCAACCTTGCCGAAGATAAGGCGAAAAATAAATGAGGGAACGCAAAAGCCGGTGCTGACATTGACAAAGGCAGCAGCGACCAGCGACCACCCTACAATATAACCGAGCATGGGCATATCACTCTGAAAACCCCAGGCAGAGATGATCAGCATAACAGTTGCCATCGCACAGGCAAAACGCCGACGTACAGGATAGCGTGGCAGCGGTGGTGTGTGCATGGCGTAACGCAAACCGTAGTTATATAAAATATCGAAAGGATGTCCCGGCAGAAGGGCGCCAAGTGCGGCGAAAGGTACCAGGGTCCACAGGATCATTGGCGAGGCAAGCGCAGTGCCTATCGCAGCCCAAAGCATGCAGATTGCCGGAGACAGACGTAAGGGATAATTCAGTTGTTGATAAGTAGAATCATCGAATCCACAGAAACCCTGAGCCTGGATTCGTTGGCGTATTGTTGAGACGACATGTGACATGGTAGACCTCCTTGTTTGGTGGGCCTAACAGCAATTACATGGCTTAATATAAATATATTACTAGCATGACGACATATCAAATCAGGAGAATCTCAGGAAGGGGCAATAGATAAATACTGGAAAATGAACAGCTTGTAGCTTGGCTGTATCAGAGTTTACTAATCTTTTTCAATTGTTCCTGAACTTTTCGACGGTAGCCATGAACTCGGCCAGCTTGCTGCGTACTTTCCCTGGCTCCACGTCGGCGGCCTCGTCCTCGGCGCTGTGGCAGATATATTTAATCGTGCGGAGTGATTACATTGAAATCCTTCTGCTGCCTTCAACACAGCATACTTGCGCAATATTGTCCGGTAAATAAACAGTGGATCATGAGATTTGGTCTTTGCTAAGGTGAACAGCGGGAATGCAACTTCCAGGGTGTTCAGATGGCGCTTAATCACTGGTCTGAGAATAATCCGTTTAGTTATCTCAATAAACACCTTACCAGGCTGGTCAAGGGACGGCTCTGGTTAAAGGTCCTGATCGGCATGATGTCAGGCATTGTCGTTGGCATCCTGATCGGGCCAACGACCGGCTGGGTAAAACCGGATATCGCCACCGCGATCGGTAACTGGCTGGCGATGCCGGGCCAGCTATTCCTGACCCTGATCCAGATGATCGTCATGCCATTGATCTTCGCCTCGGTGGTGCGCGGCCTCACTGCCAGTGAGAGCTTCGAACAGCTGCGAAAAATGGGCCTGGGCGTGGTGCTGTATTTTGTCGTCACTACCACGATTGCCATTATTATTGGCATCGGGGTGGCACAGCTCATCAATCCCGGCAGTTTTGTCGAAGCCGGTAGTTTGAAGGCCTCTGTCGCCGCAGCGAATTCTGCCCCGGCCGCTGTCCCCAATCTGGCTGACCTGCCGCATAAGCTGATCACGATCCTGCCCACCAACCCGTTAACCTCCATGGTCGAGGGCCAGATGTTGCAAGTGGTCCTGTTCGCGATTGTGATGGGCGTCGCGCTGGTCATGATGCGCAAGACGCAATCGAAACCGTTACTTGACCTGATGGCATCCTTGCAGGAAGTGTGCATGACCGTGGTGGGTTGGGCCATGCGTCTGGCGCCGTTTGCTGTGTTTGGACTGATAGCACAACTGACGACGAAAATCGGCCTCAATGCGTTGATTGGAATGGGTGTCTATGTCGGGACCGTCATGTTGGGTTTGTTCATCCTGTTGCTGATCTATCTGATCATTATTTTTATTTCGACGCGCGAATCACCGCTACGATTTTTACGATCGATTCGTGACGTTATGCTCCTGGCGTTTTCCACCTCGAGCTCGGCGGCCGTGATGCCGCTGTCGATTAAGACCGCGGAGGAAAACCTCAAGGTCCATCCCTCGGTGTCGCAGTTTGTCATTCCCCTCGGTGCCACCATCAATATGAACGGCACGGCCCTGTACCAGGGGGTCGCGACTATCTTTCTGGCGCAGGTGTTTGGCGTGGACCTGGGCATGAGTGTCCTGTTGCTGGTGATCGTGACAGCGGTGGGTGCCTCGATTGGTTCACCCGGGACACCCGGTGTGGGCATCGTCATTCTGGCGATGGTGCTCGAAACCGCCGGCATCCCGACCGCGGGGATAGTCCTGATCCTGGGTGTGGATCGCATACTCGACATGAGCCGGACCGCGGTGAATGTCTGTGGAGACCTGGTCGCCGCCAGCTTAATGGATCGCTGGATGGTTCAGACCGAAATGCTGACGGAGCCGGTTACATCAGAACCGGCAGGGGAGTGATGGGCGTGGCAGGTGACAGATCAGGGCGCACTGTAAGCATCGTTTTACTCTGACCCCAAATATTTCCAAATATTCTATAATTAAAGCACTCCGATTATTTTAATTCTATCGTTTAGCAGTCATGAAACAGCTAGCAAAATTAATGATAGTATTTCTGTTCCTTGTCATGCCGGCGGAGGTAACCAATGTTTTTGCGGAAACTTCGTTATCACAACAGCTGGCACATTGTGCCGCGATAGGCAATAGTCAGGAGCGGCTTGCCTGTTATGACGAGCTGGCACAGCAAAATTCGGCCAATGCAGGCCAGTCCGCGGGTCCGAAGTTTATTCAGCCACCCGCAACATTTCTTGACTCACATCTGGTTTCTCACCGGTGGAAGGCCGAATATACCCTGACGGTACGAAGCTTTGTTGATCTCATTTCCCATACCGTCATGGAGAATGGGAAACATATCACTGTGCAAGGCTGGAGTCGGGATAAAAACGACTACGTCCTTCATATTACGATGCGGAAACCAGTGAAGCTGCATTTTCTGCCTGGACCATCCACTAAAGGCGACAAGTCCATGAGCCTGCTACGCGATGTGAAAATGGATGGATATATATCTGGGGCTGATCAGTTCATTATGACCATTGCGGCGATGGATACAGATAAAAAAGCAGATAATAAAAACACGCACTAATGTTTAGGAGGCGGATGCATGGCGAGTATAGAGCCCCCCATTATTTTGGGAAACCGCAATGCAGTGATTCTATTGTATAGAAGGTCTGTGCAGAAAAAGTCTGGGCGCTCAGGATTTCCGGTGTTCTGATCCTGGTTTCTTAGGGACGTCGTCCTTTTGACGGCGGGGCACCAGGTGAAAATGTACATGGTGGATGCGCTGTCCGGCAATGCTCCCGGCGTTGGTACCGAAATTGAATCCCTTGACCGTCGGGTCGAGCGTCAGAATGTCAGTCCGGCATGTCTTGATCAGTGCAAACATTCTCAGTAATACAGCAGGCGGCAGATCAAAAATGGTCTGGTGATGGGGTTTGCTGATGATGAGGGTATGCAAATCGGTGACTGGATGGATATCACGGATGGCATAACAGAGGT
Source organism: Gammaproteobacteria bacterium (assembly GCA_037384645.1). Taxonomy (GTDB): domain Bacteria; phylum Pseudomonadota; class Gammaproteobacteria; order UBA6429; family Thiohalophilaceae; genus RI-92. The sequence goes on from JARRNT010000076.1 coordinate 17,946, forward strand.
CGTTCTCTGCAATAATTTCAAGGTTATTATTGGTGCAAAATATGCAGTTGCTCGCCATGACAATATGTTCAGTTATTCAAGCTAACGATATGTCAATAATGATAGGCAATAGCTGTCACCAAAAAAAGGAAAATGGTTGCTGAAAATAATATTTTTACAAAAGACCTGGGTGATGACTATTATATTTGTAAGGTTGTAAACGCATATTTTTAATGTGTAGGGCAGGCCGCCATTCTTGCAGTTACTCATCTCAATTCGTGCAAACGAGTTTGATACGCAACATTTTGGTGCTTTTACCAGGCCCTTGATACTGCATTGGTCCTTTCCAACCTTACTGAAACTCATTGTATTTTCGTAAAAATTCGATTTATCAGGATAATCTACAGGGTATTGGTATGGAGATTGCTCTCGACTGATCATCAGGTGTCAATATCGGAGAAGATGTATGACTCGTGGTATGTCCCTTTCATTCCTGTTTTTATTAGCAGCCGCTATGTTTTTGCCAGCGCAGGGGCAATGTGCCGAGGCACACGACGACATGCAACCGCTGATCATTGTTACCACGACCAAGACAATGCAGCAGGCTTTAGCAGCTGTCAAAGTCGCGATTGCCAACAACAACTATGTTTTTATAAGAAAGCAAACGATAAATAGTCACCTGATCGATAAAAACCAGGAAGATCACAAAATCATACTGGTGTATTTTTGCAACTTTTCCATGCTGCACCGGGCATTACGATTAGAAAAAAGGGTGGGCGTGTTTCTGCCATGTAAGATCACCCTGATACAGAAAGCTGATCACGTCGAGATGGTGGCGATTAATCCAAAATTTATCAGCTATCGACTAAAGGAAAAACGCCTCGATAAGATATGCAAACAGCTGATCGAGGACTACATGGCTATCCTTGAGGATGCGTCGATATGAAAATATCAGTCCTGAGTTTAGCGATAGTATTATTCGTTTTTAGTGCACATCTGCGGGCCGAAGAAAGTGTATTTTTCACAGTCTCAAAGCAGGCCAATTATCACGATGCACTCAACGAACTGTCTGAAGTCATCGGATTTCACGATTATAAGCTGATCAAAATTCAACCAATCGATAAAGGACTGCGCAGCCGAGGTTACCGTGTCCTGGATTACAAGGTGTTATTCTTTAGTAATGAGCAGCAGGTAAACGATATCCTTGCCGCCAATCCACGTGCCTCTGCATTGTTACCTATGCGGATCATCCTGTATAAAAATGGGAATAAGGTGATAGCGAGTACGCCCAACATGAGACTTTGGAAAAGCACGTTTGGCAAAAATCTTCAACCGATGCTTGAACAGTGGGATAAAAATGTGCGTGCAATCATGACAGATTTCGCAAGCCATTAAAGAAACAAACAATCCATAACGAATTAATAATGCTTCGAAGATATCGGAGGACACCCAATTATTGATTGGTCGTGTGCGACAAGTGCAACGCTATGCGTTATCGCTGGGGCAGCGTTGGTTGCTGCAAGGGCAGGGGACGAGTCAGCGTCTTTTCAATTAGATAGTATTACTCTATTTCATCTTCATCGGAACTTTGCCATGTCCATGGCAGGGCCTCCTATATCTTTTAACTAGAGTTCCTGGGCTAAACAGCTCAAATAGACACTCAGATTACGAATTTATCCCAGAAAACGTGCTGTGATATGTGCATGAGTGCATACAGGATTGAAGGGAGAGCCATTGTTTGGCTATTAAATGATGGGTGTCCAGGATTTGCTGTCTGCGACAAATCTAAATCATTATCATTTGTCACCGACCCTTTTAATCCTGACGGAATTTTCAAACACGCCATTGAATTAGGATTAAGACTTAGTATCGGGGTCAGAGCCCAATTATTTATTACTTGATTTGAATTTAGTTTTTACTCTGATCTCAAATATCCAAATTAATCGTGGTCTGTCCCTATTACATTCTCTGACACCTATTTTCCCCCGAGAAAGTGGACAGAGGGATTAAATAATGGGCTGATTAATAAATAATCCCTCCGTCCTCTTTATCTTGAATTATAACTTAGGCTTTACTCGCTGTATCACTTGAAGATTGTTGCCCCAAGGATCACGCATATTGATAACTAAATCTCCTACGGGATTCTTAAATTTCTTGAGTATCTTTGCGCCACCTTCGACCATTTTCTTTGCCAACCTTTCAGCGTCATCGGTGGCAAAAGCAATATGGCTGGCAGCATGGCTTAAGGAGGAATAGCTAACTTTGACCCCCGGTTTTTTATATAGCTCGAACATACAGTGGTGACCTGGATCGCTCACAAAAATCATCTTTTTACTTGCGGATATAATTTTCAGATCCATATATTTAACATACCAGTCAGCCACCTGTTTTGGATTTTCTACGTTGATAGCGATATGTTCAAATCGGATGGAAGCAGAAGTCAGTCCTGAATAACCGATAGAGATGCCAACAATAAGGATAAAGCCAATAATTAATGAAGTGAGTTTCTTCATATAACCCCCTTTTTTTGTATGATAGATGATATCCAACTAGTGATTAACGATAGTCAGGTTAGCAAAGCATGACAAAATACTGACTGACAAAAATCAATTGTTGGGGATATTTAAACTAACTAAAATAGTCGGTTATCTAGTCTACCTAGTTCTATGCAATATCTGAGATTGATAACTTTCTCAGCATTATGCAGGCAGCATCGTTTGGGGCAGACCAGGAAAGGGGGTAATGTGATTGTAATTAAATTGCGGCGACACCCGGAAATGGGGGGTGACAAATGTAAATCATAAAATAATAGAAATAATAGGGGACAGACCACGTTTATTTTGTATATGTGAGTATGCATTCTAAGTAATCGTGGTCTGTTCCCTATCATCGAATGTTGGGTGTCTAGGATTTCCGGTTCACTTGGTTAGATCGTAATTTTTACTCTGACCCCAAATATTCCGACTCCTTTACTTGCTGGCGCTGCTCCCTGTGCGCGAGCGGTCGCACCTGCACCCAGAGGTAAGCGAAGATGAAAGCGTAGATGATGACATTACCGAGCACATTGCCCCGTACCCCTGTGCCGGCTGCGGTGTACGGCCCGCCCCAGCCTTCGGCGGTCATCCAGACCGCCAGTGAATAGAGCAGGCCGATCGGGACGAAGAGCTTGAGACCACGGCCGGAGAGCAGACTGGCGGCGATCAAGGTCTCCACCACGGCGACAACGATGGCCACCGGGTAGGGTCCAATAAAGTGCACAATGCTAATCACAAACTGGATAAAGGCTGCGATCCAACCCGGCTGTCCCTGCATCGCGGGCACCAGTTGATCCATAAAGTGGTGCAGAAAGGCGGGTTGCCACTTCAGGATCGCATCGAACAACCACAGCAGGCCGAAGAGCACCCGTCCGGCGACGAACGGATCGGCTCGCGCTGTGTCATCCTTACTCGCCGCGTCGGACTCGCCCCTGGGTAAAGCGCTCAGCACAAAAAAGAATGCCAGCATATAGTTCACGAATACGCCGGGGTCGGTCTGGCCGTTAGAGTAGGGAAAGCCCAGGGTATCCAGTGTTGTCCAGCAGAACAGACTGTAGAGAATGCCGAGCCAGCAGAACTGCCGCACGCGTACGCCGAACATCAGGGACAGGGCGAGGAGCAGATCCAGGGTCACCATGGCAGCCCCGACAGTGTCCGGTCCCAGCATGTGGATGCCGTGGACGATGGTGTCCAGGTAACCCTGGAGCCAGATCGGGGCGCTGGCGATCGGCTTACTGAAGTCGTGCAGCAGATTGGCGGCCGCTTGCCCATGGGGCAGGAGCAGCCAACCGCGCAGCTGAAACCAGGCATTGAGAAGCCAGATCGATCCCAGGAGGATACGTAACGAGGTATAAGCGGTGCGTTTGCCGGTGACGTACAGGGGAGCGTGCTGTTGGACGATTGTGCTCATTATTGTTGCGACCTCGGGTTAGTGTCGCCGCGGCGGGCTGGCGTGGTCTCGTTCAAAAGATTCGACCAGCACAGTGCCACTCAGTTCACCGTTTTATCAGAGCTTATTCTTTGCCTCCAACTGTTTCTGGATTTTTTCGACAGCGACGTTGAGTTTGCCTGGCTAAGTACCTCGGGAACAGACCGCGTTTTTCTGTCTATGCATTTCAGAAAAAAGTGGTTTGCTCCCGATTTTCTCTGTTTCTGCTTGTACTGGAACGCATCACCTGGGGACGTGTCGCCGGTTTTTCCCTGGATGAGATCGCAGTGGTGCTGACCCCATCGGGCCCGTCAATCGACCGGCCCTTACTTCTGGAAAAGGCTGGACAACTGGAGAAAAAATCAGGAAATTGACGGAGGTATGTGACAGTCTTTGTTATGCTGCCGCCTGCGCGCACAGTCATGTCGACTGTCCTGCGTTCCTGCGCCTTATCTGTATCGTCGGTAAAAATCGGTTCAGGGCGTGCGGGAATGCGGTCGGTGACATACCTGAATCATTATCATTTGTCACCGACTCTTTTAATCGTCTATTTTTACTCTGACCTCAAATATTTCGATAATCAGGCCTTTTTGACAAATTCCGATTTCAGGCCCATCGCCCCGATACCCTCGATTTTACAGTCAATATCGTGGTCGCCATCAACAAGGCGGATATTTTTGACCTTGGTCCCGACCTTTACCACCGCGGACGAACCCTTGACCTTCAGGTCCTTGATCACGGTGACACTATCACCGTCTTTCAGCTCATTGCCAAAGGCGTCGCGTACGACATGCACCTCTTCCTGGTTCTCGCTGGCGTGTTTCGACCATTCGTGCGCACACTCAGGGCACACGTACATCTCACCATCTTCATAGGTATATTCCGAGGCACATTGGGGACACTTGGGTAATTGACTCATGTTTCGCTCTTCTGTGTGATTTATATTGGTATTTTATCCCAAATGACTGGGGTCGGAGTAAACGAATATCCGGGTCAGAGAGGAATATTTTCTAATAGTAGAAACAATTGCTCTCTGACCCGGTTTTGTTCCTTATTGAAACTAACCACCGGCGTAGTTTAATAGGGGATAATACATATTTTTTATAATTATATGTCAGTTAATCGTGGTCTGGACCTGTTATTTTCACTGCCCTTAAGTTTTACTATTCTATACAAATGAAATAGATCAATCGGGGAGGTGGTCAGTATGCGGCAATCCTTGCGTAATAACCTGATTGGCATTGCCCTCGTTATGCTCAACGCATGCGGAGGCGGTGATGCGAGTGCACAAAGTGACTCGTGTTCTTTGGCGAAAGCCTCCGCAAATCCGGTCTCGGTAAAATTACAGCAAGTTTTTACCGGTCTGACATTTGCTTACCCGATTGGATTAATGCAGGCTCCAGGCGATGACAGTCGCTGGTTCCTGCTGGAACGTGAGGGTATCGTCAAGGTTTTTGCCAATGATCCGCTTGTCTCGACTTCATCGACCTTTATTGATATTCATTCCCTTGTCGATCAATCAGGTGAAGGCGGGTTGTTGGGTATGGCATTTCATCCAGATTTTGCCAAAAACGGCCAGGTTTTCCTGTCTTATACGCGGACAAGTTCACCGTTGACATCCTATATTTCGCGTTTTACCAGTCAGGACAAAGGCCTGACACTTGCTCCGATATCCGAGCAGCCCATCCTGA
>JARRNT010000077.1:0-7134 GCA_037384645.1 Gammaproteobacteria bacterium
GCCCCTGTCACCACTAACTTACTCACTTACTCACTTACAGCTAATTAACAACCTTTACACTTCTCCTTCGCCCTTACCACATCAACCAGGCTTGTAATTCCAGTGTGTTGTTATCTGATGCAGCAGATCCGGTTTGACCGCCAACCTTGGTATAAGACACATACTGAGCAGTAAACTTGGTATTCTGCCAGGGCAGATAACTAACCTGTCCTGTCCAGGCAGTATCATCATAATTACCGTTATCGCCAGTGTTATTGAGGTAACCCAAGGCAGCGGTTGCACGATAACCCCAGTGATAGATAGCGTTCAGGTTCATGCTTTTCAACGTCGGTGTTGCGCCACCACTCAAGTCGAGCGTACGCTTCTCGTTAGTGTAACTGGCATGCACGCTCAACATGTTGTTGCTGGCAAATGGATGCTCGTACTGCAGGTCAACCGCGTTATCGTCATACTTGTTTGCCGAACCAGTATAGTTTGTTGCGTCCACCAGCTTGGTCTGCATACCGTAGACACCGACCATCAGGTAATCGCCGTTGCTGAAGGTATTGTGCCAGGCCAGGCGGTAATACGGTGCATAACCGTTAATACGTACTGGATTACCGTATACAATTCCTCCACTGCCACCATCCAATACACCGGTATCACGATACATGGTTAACTCGGTATAGATACCGTTACCCCAGTCGGCATAGGCCCCCAGTCCGGCAACTTGCGTTTGGATGATATCGGCAGAAATGGCGGGAGATGTGGTCGTGTCCGCACCGCCCGTGAATGGAAAACCCCAGGCCGGTGTGGAATTCCACAGGTCCTGCACGGTGGGACCATTGTTGAGGGTAAAGCCGTAGGTCACATCGCCGGCGTGGTTGGCATAACGGATATCGGTATTATCGAGACCGAAAGAACTCGCACTGGCATTTTGTCCATCCGATTCCATCGTCATCTGGATGAAGGATCCCATGTGCGGCGAAATTTCACCCGCGAAGAAAAAGCTCAGCTGCTCCGGTAAATACACATTTGTACTCGGATCTGCGCCCTTTTGATTCACTGCCGTTACCTGGAGCATGGCTGACAACGGTGGAATCTGGTCGAAAGACAGGCCACTCGCCGTCTTGCTTTCCTTGGCCTGTACCTGGGTAATCCCGGTCAGGGTATAACCATTAAGTTTAAAGGACCGCCCGAACGCATTGAGCTCAGGGAACACCGTGTGGCAGGCGGCGCAGGCCAGCCCCGTCTGCCGGGCAAAACTGGGGACCGCCTCGGCCTGGTTAATCAGCAGGCCTGTGGCAAGCGTACCGATTGCCAGGCCCATGTATAGTTTTTTGTGTTTCATGAGAATTGCCTCCTGACTCATGTTAAGAAATTTTTGTTAAAAACTTTTTATTACTCTGGTGAAACTATAAAACAAAATCGTCTTTGTTCATTCATCAGCACAGGCTGACCCGTTGATCTATATCAACAAAGCAACACAAACTGTCGCGTTAATGGCACGTAACACACATTCACATCGTTTCACGAAATTTATAAAGCAAAATTAAGCAAACACGAACCAATCAAAATTCATTTTTATTCGTTCAGGTAATTCTATTATTCTATTCTATGACAAGCTCTTCTTGTAGTGTCACAACTTGTAGTGTCACAACATCGAACAACAAAAATCTGCACTGTGCAAATTATTTACTACATAACCCGTAGCTAACATCATTTTATGTAGATTCGTTTAAATGCCAGCATCATGTCTGGTGAATCAACACCAACGATGCAACATGCTGGCGGTGTTTATAATCGCGTAGATTTAAACACGAGGAGGCTGTCCCATTCAGCACAAAAAATACATGGGATACTGAATTCGATAATGATGGCTTATAACGCCGGGGGAGACGTCCAGATGGACGAATAGAAAACTTCTATGCCACAGGAAAAACTTTGTGGAATCCTGCAGATTTGTATCTGCTGCTCAGGATGGCTAATCAGCCATAACGACCGGTAATATAGTCTTCAGTGGCCTTGACCGACGGGTTGGTGAAAATCGTATCGGTGATATTGTATTCCACCAGTTTACCCAGGTACATGAAGGCAGTGCGATCGGATACCCGTGCCGCCTGCATCATGTTATGTGTCACGATGACGATCGTGTATTCGTTCTTCAACTCAGCAATCAGCTCCTCGATCTTGAGTGTCGAGATGGGATCCAGCGCGGACGCCGGTTCGTCCAGCAGGAGGATTTCAGGTTTCACAGCGATCGCACGCGCGATACACAGACGCTGCTGCTGACCACCGGAGAGCTGGGTACCGTCGCGTTGCAACTTGTCCTTGACCTCATCCCACAACGCTGCCTTGCGCAGGGCCCACTCTACACGCTCCAGCATGTCATGGCGTGAGAGACGTTCGTACAGACGCACACCGAAGGCAATGTTTTCATACACACTCATCGGGAAGGGGGTCGGCTTCTGAAAGACCATACCGACCCTGGCCCGCAGCCTGTTGAGATCGTACTTGCGATCCAGGATGTTCTCGCCATCGAGCAGGATTTCACCGGCACTGCGTTGTTTGGGGTACATCTCATAGATACGGTTAAAGGTGCGCAAGAGAGTGGATTTGCCACAGCCTGAGGGACCAATAAAAGCAACCACCTGCTTCTCCGGGATGGACAGGTTGATATCGTGCAGCGCCTTGTAATTACCGTAATAAAATTCGAGATTACGGACTTCCAGTTTGGCCACTGCGGTGGCGGCTTGCTGATTGGCTTCCACGTCTGGGATGGCTACGTCATTCATATCATTTTTCATAGGCTAGTTTGAATTTCGCTTCTGGCGCAAGGCACTATGCGCAACGATGTTCAGCACCAGCACGCCCACGGTAATCAACAAGGCACCGGTCCAGGCCAGTTGCTGCGACACCGCATACGGGCTCATCGCATACTGGAAAATAAATACCGGTAAATTGGCGATCGGATGAGAAAGCTGGGTGCTCCAGAAAAGATTATTCGAGGCGGTAAACAATAACGGCGCGGTTTCACCGCTAATCCGGGCAACAGCGAGCAGGATGCCGGTCAGGATGCCGCTCCGCGCAGCCCGATACACCACCATTATAGTAACCCGCCACTGAGGCGCGCCGAGAGCCGCGGCGGCTTCACGCATGGTACTCGGTACCAGGCGTAACATATCCTCCGTGGTGCGCACGACAACCGGCAGCACAATCAGGGCGAGGGCGATCATGCCCGCGTAGGCAGAATTGTGTCCGGTCTTGAGGACCACAAGTTCATAGACAAATACGCCGATGAGAATGGACGGCGCGCTCAACAACACATCATTGATGAAACGTACCACGGAAGCCGTCCTGGATTCGCGAGAAAACTCCGCCAGGTAAGTACCGGCCAGGACGCCGATGGGTGCGCCAAAAATCACGCCGCCCACCGTCAGGATCAGGCTGCCGACAATGGCATTACTCATACCACCGGCTCTACCGACAGGAGGTGTAATCTCTGTAAAGATGGTCATGTTGATCCCCGGCAGACCGATACTGATGAGCGTCCACAGCAACCAGGCCAGCCAGAAGATGCCACTGATGGTAGCGACCATGGACAGGCCCAGGGCAATGACATTGATCAGGCGGCGGCGTCTATAGATCGAGATCATGACTCTGATTTCTCCCCTCCCGACGCCTTCCTTTCCAGCCGCAACAACAACAGGCGCGACAGGGCCAGTACCACGAAGGTGACCAGAAACAGGATCAGCCCCAGGGCAAACAGCGAGGAGTTATACATGTCTCCCACTGCTTCGTTAAATTCGTTTGCCAGCACCGAGGAAATTGTTCCGCCCGGCATAAACAGCGAGGTACTGATGTTATGGGCGTTTCCAATAACAAAGGTCACGGCCATGGTTTCACCGAGGGCACGACCCAGGCCAAGCATAATGCCACCAACCACACCAATGCGCGTATAGGGCAATACCACTCTGCTGGTCACTTCCCAGGTGGTCGAACCCAGTCCATAGGCGCTCTCTTTCAGCACTGACGGGACCAGGCCGAAGACTTCGCGCATAATGGCAGTGATAAAAGGAGTAATCATAATCGCCAGGATCAGGCTGGCGGTAAAGATCCCGATCCCCATCGGTGGCCCGTCAAACAAACTACCCAGTATGGGGATATTAGCCGTGTGTTCCGTCACCCAGGGCTGGACGTTATCGGCAAACCAGGGAGCAAATACGAACAAGCCCCACATCCCGTAGATAATACTGGGGATAGCCGCGAGCAGCTCGATGGCCGTGCTGATCGGGCGCTTCAGCCAGACAGGCGCCAGCTCATTTATATAGAGTGCAATGCCAAAACTCAGCGGCACTGCAAATAACAGGGCAATGAACGAGGTAATCAGTGTGCCCAGAACAGCCGGCGCGGCGCCGAAAACCTCCTTTACCGGGTCCCACGCAGTGGAGAACAGAAAACCCAGCCCGAACTTGTGCAACGCGGGCGCGGCGCCATAGGTCAGGGAGACCAGGATCGCAATCACCATGAAAAAGCTCAGCCCCGCAGCAATACGCGTTAGCAGGCGAAACAGCGAGTCCATACTGAACTTGCCGGAACCGGTCGCGGTGGAATTCAGGGAGTTGGTGACAGGACTATCCACGTTGTGACTTCTACCATTTGTTTAAAAGGAGTCGGGTAACGACCGGGGATGCGGTGCTGGCATTCCGGCTTGTAAATCTTATTACACGCGCGGGCAACGTTAACAATCTAATATGACAGATATGTGACATCTCTCCGCCCTGGTCTTCGATCCGCAGTTAAAATTTTTTTATTTGATATCAATCAGATACAGTGGATCATTCCCTGCATCTCGGGGCTTACCCTACGTCCGTGGCCCGCAGTATACACCTGGCGGGAACCAAGACTGACAAGGGATCCGGCCCGAACCCGGAAATTATACCAATAATAATTTTACAGATTATGTTTAATTATTGTGCAATGCTCATCATGGAATACTACAGTGTGCTGGATGTTGGTAACCAGCCCGTTCAGGGATTTTCTGCGATAAGGCGTTTCATGTCGGCGGTAATGGCCGCCACGGAATCGGTGGGACGAAATAACAGACGGGCCCGTCCCTCGCGATCGAAGACATAAATCGCACTGCTGTGCGACACGGCGTAATTGCCCTGGGCATCCGCTTTGCCGTAGCCGTAGGTGACCCGGTACATCTTGGTCAATTCCCGCAGGGCCGGCTGGGTACCGCGCAGACCACGAATATGGGGACCATAAAACTCGGTATAGCGCTTGAGGATGCTCAGCGTATCCCGCTTGGGATCCACGGTTACAAATAGCACCCTGACATCCTGCGCAGCTGACCCAAGATTGGAAAGCACACGCTTCAACCTCGTCAGCGTCAGGGGACACACATCCGGACAATGGGTATAGCCGAAATACAGCAGGGCATATTTGCCGCGATAATCCGTCGCGTGCACGAGTTTATCTCGATTGGCTTCCGTCAGGGTAAATGCCAGCCGTGGCATCAGGCCGCTGATGTCCTTGGTTTGCCAGGGCGGACCACTGTGGCAGGCGGACAATAACAGACTCACGCCCAGCACATAAAGACAGGCCTGGATACAACGCTTGTGACTGAACATCTCGACCATCACTCCTAAAATTATTTTACTGCTCCCCGGCCGCAAGCCGACTCACCAGTTCATGGCGCTCGCTGCTTTGCTGCATCCAGAGTCGTATTACCAGCAGGATGCCAATCACGCTCATCATGGCCGCCGGGATCCAGGTGATGACGCCGCCCAGGATCTGGTCGGTCATCGGGCTGATCGGCCAGGCGCGGCCACAGACGCTGTAAACGCTGTAGAGGATCTTATCGGACAGGGTGATATAGGCACCAATCAGGATCTGCGCAATCATCACCACGAACAACACCAGGATCCGAATGGGATAGGTGAAGGTGCGATGAGGAACGGGCTTGCGTTTATCCACGATCAACCACCAGAACAACAGGCCATCCAGCAACATGCTCCAGTTCATCAACTTGTAAAGCGTTTCACTGAGCATGGCATCGAAATGGATACCAGGGTCCAGCCAGAAATAAATCAGGCCAACAAACAGCAAGGGTGCCACCACTGGATTCTGTAGAAACCGGTAACAGATACGTACCGGCAGGCTGCGCCATAGCGGAATCAGGACACCACTGCGCCAGCGCTGTGGAATGCCATAGGCCATGACTTCATGCGGATAGGCCAGCACAATCAGGAACGGTGCAAGATGATGCAGGACCAAATGCTGCAGACGATGTATCCAGAACATGTGCTGGGAAAGGTAATCGTAATAGGTCTGCATGACCACGTAGATCATCACCAGTCCGAGATAAAAACTGAGCGTACGCCAGAAACCGGTACGCAGACCTTCGCGCCGACGCTGGCGTAAACCCAGGCCAAACAACAGAGCTGCCACAATCCAGGAGATCAACAGGGTCGGGGAAAATTCCCAGGGTTCAAGATAGGTGATTAAGGACTGCATGGCTGGTTTTACACAACGTCAGGCTACCGTCTCTGACTCTTTAAAATATGCGAATGCTCACTGATGGGCAATCTATCACCAGTCCGGTAACGATGCAAAACCAATTACATTATTTTATTAAGGTAATCTCCCGCCCGGCTTCACGCTTTGACACATTGCCCGATTCGGTAATTGCTCGCCGTCGATAGCTGAGCAGGCATACCGTGCCGCTCAAGCTAAACCGGTGACATTCCTCTGAGCTCATGTCTTTCGCGGTGAACTGGTATGCCTGATCGGCATATTAATTTGATGGGCTTATAAAAACTGCTTGAAGGCGAGCATTCCTGGCAACCGCCAGGCTGGCACCTGTGGCGCAGGCCACTCATCACTATTGACAGGCAATTTCGTATAAGAATTAAGATGTTAGGCTGAATAACTAATCTCTTGTCTAGATAGACTGCGAGTCTCGGTAGTGCCATCCAAAAGGGGAAGTCATGGCAACCATGCCAGACAAGGCCCACCTCGTCATATGCACGAACTGATGCGATTGAACCTGGATTTTCATTTCCAGTCAAAACAAACTCATGCCTGGGAAGGTATACTTCACGCACACATACTGAAAGATTGTTACATTTTGTGACTTTTTCGTGATGT
>JARRNT010000078.1:0-6894 GCA_037384645.1 Gammaproteobacteria bacterium
ATAATGCTCATTTCAGGATAACAAAGGTCTTCTTGCGTGATAACAACGGCACAGGCAATAAATGGCATGGTGGTCGCCCCGCATGCCCAGGCGGCGGAGTGTGGACTGGAGGTGCTTCGCCAGGGTGGGAATGCGATTGAAGCGACCATCGCCGTCGCCGCCAGTCTCGCCGTGTTGTATCCACACATGACCGGGCTGGGCGGTGACAGTTTCTGGCTATTATCTCGGCCGGGTCACGATGTTCAGGCGCTCACTGGCGTAGGCCGGACCCCCGAGGACCTGGATATCGCTCGCTATCGCGCGGCCGGTTTCACTGACATGCCCACGCGCGGACCCTGGGCGGCGAACACCGTGGCCGGTACGCTAAGTGCATGGGATGCAGCACTGTCGATCAGTCGTCGCGACTGGGGCGGGCGACTGCCCTTATCGGTGTTATTGCAGGGTGCGATTGACTATGCCGAGCGGGGTTGTCGTGTTACCGACAGCCAGGCAGGTGCAACAGCGAACAAGTTTCGCGAATTGATCGGCCAGCCAGGTTTTTCGTCCATCTACTTGCGGGAGGGGCAGGCCCCTGCGGCAGGTAGCCAGCAATACCAGTCCAGATTGGGCGCGACATTACGCCAATTGGCACGTGCCGGCCTGCAGGACTTTTATCAGGGTGAGCTGGCCCAGTCCATTGCCGAGGATCTGACCGCGTGTGGCAGTCCCGTGGACGCACGGGCGCTCGCCGCCCATACCGTCGGGCGACCTGCGCCGATTAGCCTGCAGTTGCCGGGTATCGGTCGCTATTTTACCACCGCGGCACCGAGCCAGGGACTGGCGACACTCTATATATTAGGCCAGTTCGCACAGCGACCACCGGGCATTGACGATGATCTGGGGACCGATTATGTGCACTACCTGGTGGAGTCGACCAAGCAGGCCTTTCGTCTGCGGGAACGACTGGTTCGCGATCCGCAGGACATGCCGGTATTGAAGCTTGATCAGGCCTTGTCCAGTGAGGCGCTGGCCCAGCTGGCTTCGCAGATCGACATGACCTCGGCGATGCCCTGGTCCGGTGCAGGTGACATGAGCGATACCACCTGGTTCGGTGCGATCGACAACGAAGGACGCGCCGTCAGTTGTATCCAGAGTCTGTACCATGAGTTCGGCAGTGGTGTGGTCCTGCCACAAAGCGGGATCTGCTGGCAGAACCGTGGCAGCAGCTTTTCCCTGGAACCGGCACATCCGCGTGCACTCAAACCCGGTCGCCTGCCATTCCATACCCTTTGCCCCTCCCTGGTCCGGTTTGACGACGGGCGCCACATGGTGCTGGGGACCATGGGGGGAGACGGCCAGCCGCAAACGCAGTCCTGCGTATTTACCCGCTATGCCTGGTTTAACCGGCCGTTGCAGGACTGTATCAGTTTACCGCGCTGGGTCGTGGGACGTACCTGGGGGCAGGACAGTAACACACTGAAACTGGAGGCGCGCTTTGCCCCGGAAGTCATGACCGCCTTACGCGAGCGTGGTCACGACGTGGAAGTGCTCGCCGATTACGATGAAGTCATGGGGCATGCCGGTGCGCTGGTCCATCGGCCAGATGGTGTGATTGAAGCGGCCTACGATCCGCGAAGTGATGGCGCGGCGCTGGGCTATTGATATGGTATTGTCTACTGACCTGATATTGCTCGTTCTTACCTTGCTGGCCTGCGGTGTGTTTGCGGGCATTCTTGCCGGTTTGCTGGGTGTCGGTGGCGGCATCGTCATCGTGCCCATGCTGTACCATGTCTTCACAGTCTATGGCGTGGGACCGGATATCGCCATGCCGCTCTCGGTGGGGACATCGTTATCGACCATCGTCCTGACTTCCTGGGTATCCGCGCGCAATCACCACCGCCGTGGCGGGGTTGACGAAAGCCTGGTCCGCCGTTGGATCGTCCCCGTCCTGGTTGGCGTAGCAGTCGGTACCCTGATCGGCCATTATATTTCAGGGGAATTATTAAAGATGCTGTTTGGCGTGTTACTGGTGCTGGTGTCGGTACACATGTTGATCAGTACCCGTTATTCTTTAAGCGTGTTTGCCGATTTGCCGCCACGCGCAGCCCAGAACGGCATGGCGCTCATCGTTGGCACCATTTCATCCATGCTCGGCATCGGCGGTGGCACCGTCATGGTGCCGCTGTTGACCCTGTTTTCCTTTCCGATTCATCGCGCGGTATCCACGGCGTCCGTATTTGGCCTGATTATCAGCATCCCGGCAACACTGGGCTATTTATATAGCGGATGGCACGTCAGCGGTTTACCCGTTGGCTCGACCGGCTACGTCAATTGGCTGGCGTTTGCCTCGCTGGTGCCCGCCACCATGTTATGCGCACCACTGGGCGTAAAGCTTGCCTATCGCCTGAATGTGATACAACTCAAACGCGCTTTCTCGATATTTCTCCTGATTGTCGGGATTAAAATGATCTGGTTTTAACAGGACGTACAGCGGGTCTGTTGCCGTCGGCTCGCGAGTGATTCCGGAACTTTATCACGACCGCCTTTTCCAACTTTGCAAAGGGTGGTATTCGCTGTATCACCACCTTGTTGTTGCGGTCATTCACCAGGTATGGTGGCGAGCAAGCAGCGTCAGCTGCCTGTCATCATTCACCTGTCGACGATTAAAGGACTAACACTGTCATATGATTCTGACGAAAGACCAGCCTGAGCACGTGCAATTAATCCTGTTTGGTGCCGGGGGTGACTTATCCGATCGGCTGATCATGCCGGCCGTGTATAACCTGTTCCTGGACGGCAAACTGCCGCCGCATTTCAGGCTACTTGGTGTTGGACGGCATGATTACGATCGCCAGTCCCTGGCCGAACATTTCAAGCAGGGCATCAAGAATTTTTCCCGTCGCGGGATTGTTGATGATCGACACTGGCAGGAATTCAGCGGCATGCTGGATTATCATCGCGGCGATCTTACGGATACTGCGCTGTACCACTCGCTCTCGGAGGTGCTGGCCAAACAGGAACAGGCGTGGGGTGGCAAAAGCGAACACCTGTTTTATATGGCAATCCCACCATCACTGTTCACTGCCGTTGCCAAGGGCCTGGGTGAAGCCGGGCTGGCGCGTCGCCGGGACAGCGCGCGCCTCGTGGTCGAGAAGCCACTGGGTTATGACCTGGATTCATTCCAGGATATCAACCAGACGATTCGCCACTATTTCCGGGAAAACCAGATATTTCGCATCGATCATTTTCTCGGAAAGGAAACCGTCCAGAATATCCTGGCCCTGCGATTTGCCAATCCCATTTTCGAGCCTATCTGGAATCGTCGTTACGTGGATCACGTGGCGATTACAGTGGCAGAAACGCTGGGTGTCGAACAGCGTGGCAAGTTTTACGAACGCGCCGGTGCACTGCGCGACATGATACAGAACCATCTCATGCAGCTTGCCTGCCTGGTGGCGATGGAGCCGCCGGTTGCTTATGATGCCGATGACATTCGTGGCAAGAAGCTTGACGTGTTGCGCGCCTTGCGCCCCATCGATCCCGATGATATCGCCAGCGTAGCGGCACGGGGACAATACGGCGGAGGCTGGCTTAACGGGGAGCAGAAAAATGCCTATCGTGCCGAGTCTGACGTGGATCCCAGGTCCAATGTCGAAACTTTCGCGGCACTCAAACTCTATATCGATAACTGGCGTTGGCAGGAAGTGCCATTTTACCTGCGCACCGGCAAACGCATGGCTGCCGATGTTTCCGAGATTTCAATCCGCTTCCAGGATGTGCCACACCATGCTTTTCCGGCATCTGTCGGACTCAATGCCACGCCGGCCAGACTGGTTATCCAGTTGCAACCGGAGCAGGGTATCGTGATCAAGTTCATGGCCAAGCAGCCGGGTGCCCAGTTACGTTTGAGCCCGGTGGATATGCGCTTCAATTATGCCGACGCCTTCCAGACGACCCTGCCGGACGCCTACGAAACCCTGTTACTGGATGTCATGCAGGGGGATGCCACCCTGTTTATGCATGCCGACCAGGTGGAGGCAGCCTGGAAATTTATCATGCCGGTGCTGGATATGTGGGAGGCGACCCCGGCCACGGATTTCCCCAATTACGCGGTAGGCAGCTGGGGGCCGGAATCCGCTGAGACCCTGATCGCTGCCGATGGCAAGAGCTGGATGACCCCGACCCTGCCCGAGATCAAATATCGAAATTAACTTGATGTTACTGGCAAAGTGATGACACTCTACGATATGGATATCCGCATCACGGCGCAGGACACGACGCAATCGGCACCCGGTAGTCCGGGTCTGCCGCCGACCTGGACCTCCAGCGCCAAGCAGATGGTCGGGACCGCACTGACCGATTCACGGGTCTGGTTTACCGTCGGTCACGGGGTTATCAACGAAGTCTATTATCCCCGGGTTGATATTCCACAAATTCGCGACCTGGGTTTTATTATTGCTGACAACAAAGGCTTCTGGGTCGAAGTCAAACGGCTGCACCAGCACACGATTACACCGGCGGATACCGGTGTCCCGGCCGTGACGATCGTGCACAGTCATCCGCGTTTCGAATTCAGGCTGCGCATTTCACCGGACCCCCAGCGTGACGTCCTGCTGATTGAAGTTGATTTGCAGGGTGATCCCGAGCTTGCCGTGTATCCCTTACTGGCCCCGCATCTGGGCGGGACCGGTATCAATAATTTTGCTTCCGTCAGCCAGTATCGCGGCCGTCGTGTGTTATGGGCGGAACAGGGGCCGTTCGGTCTGGCGCTGGCAGCGGTCGATCGGCAACAACGCGATGCCTTGCGCCGGGGCAGTGTCGGTTATGTCGGTGTCAGTGATGGCTGGCAGGATTTCGCGCACAACCAGTCCATGCAATGGCAATATGAGCAGGCCGGGCCGGGCACGGTCGCCCTGATGGGCAAGCTGCCGCATTACGCGGTGCTGGCCCTGGGCTTTGCCACCAGTCGAGAATCGGCAGCAACCCTGGCATTGTCTGCGCTATTGCAACCCTTTGAACAGGCCTGGCAACAGCAGGTGGCAAACTGGGCGCAGTGGCACCAGCAGTGTGTGGTGAATGATACGGCATGCGCTGCTTTATCCGCAGATATCCGTGAACAACTCATCACTTCATCCATGGTCTTGCGCGTACACCAGGACAAGGTCTATCCGGGTGCCATGGTGGCGAGCCTGAGTATCCCCTGGGGTAACACCAAGAGCGACGTTGGCGGTTATCATCTGGTGTGGCCGCGCGACCTGGTCGAATGTGCCGGTGCCCTGTCGGTGCTTGGCGCGCACAACGAAGCCCGTAATATTCTGCGCTACTTGATCGCGACTCAGCATGAAGATGGCCACTGGTATCAAAACCAGTGGCTCGGCGGCAAGCCATACTGGCAGGGTATTCAGCTGGACGAGGCCGGCTTCCCGGTATTACTGGCGACGTCATTGTTACAGCAAGGTGTGTTGAACGGCGTACAGGTGCAGGACATGATTGTCCGGGCACTGAGCTTTATCGCCCGTCATGGACCGGCCTCGGAACAGGATCGCTGGGAAGAAGACAGCGGCGTCAACGCCTTTACCCTGGCGGTGTGTATCGCCGCCCTGGTTGGTGGCGCACAATTCCTGCCGGAAGATAGCCGCGAAGTGGCCCTGGCCCTGGCGGATTACTGGAACGCCCACATTGCAGACTGGACCACGGTGAGCGGGACCCGCCTGCAGCAACAACTCGGCATTCGCGGTTACTACGTGCGCGTGGCACCGGTACAGGCGCTGGCGGACGATACCGTGCTGAAACAGGTTTTGCCGATTAAGAATCGCGTGACCGATCCGGAAGTGCCCGCTGATGAACAGGTCGGGACGGATTTTCTGCAACTGGTAAGGTTTGGCCTGCGTCGGGCCGATGATCCCCTGATTCGTGATTCGGTCAATGTGATCGACGCCCTGCTCAAGGTCGATACCCCGGCCGGGCCCAGCTGGCATCGTTACAACAATGATGGTTACGGCGAACATAGTGATGGTCGAGCTTTCGACGGTACCGGGCGTGGCCGGCTGTGGCCTTTATTAACTGGCGAACGCGGGCATTATGAATTACTGGCGGGTAATGATCCGATGCCGTACCTGCAGGCCATGATCGCCATGACCGGCGAGGGCGGCATGTTACCGGAACAGATCTGGGACGGCACCGCTATCCCGGAACGTCACCTGCAACCAGGCAAGCCGACCGGTTCGGCCATGCCGCTGGGCTGGGCCCATGCGGAATTCGTCAAGCTGGTGTTTTCCTACCTCTCGGGTGAACCCATCGATCGGCCTCACGCCGTGTGGCAACGTTACCAGGGCCAACGCCCGCGTGCCGCAACAGCCTTCTGGTTGCAGCAGGCGCCGGTGAGCCGGATTTACCAGGGTATGCGCCTGTGTATCGGTTTACATCAGCCTTCGCTGATCCGCTGGAGCAGTAACGACTGGCAACACATTCGAAATGTACCGACCTGCGATAGTGGTATCGGTTTGCACATCGCCGAGATTGATACGACAAAAATGCACCCGGGTAACAAGCTTGAATTCACTTATCGTCGCAATGGCGACGGCGCGTGGGCGGGGCAGAACTACACGGTCGAGATTGAAACGCCGCGAAACCCATAATCGGTTCCCGAATCAGGTATAAGACAGCTTAGGTTGCAATGTATAAATACTCTGAGATCAATAATTCTTAAAATCGTTTGGGCGAGGCCACAGGAGCATTGTCTATGTATGATTTTGTGACCACGTTCACCTGAACGTTTATGCAGTATAAATTATTTTTACACCTCCGCTACCGCGCGTATACCTGTCCAGCGACTGACTGGATTCAGATCCTGCGGCTTTGACCGATATATAATAGTTATTCCAGGGTAGGTAGCTTGCTCCACCTGTTAACTGT
>JARRNT010000079.1:0-13823 GCA_037384645.1 Gammaproteobacteria bacterium
TTCTGGGCTTAGGTATGCCAATCATCATTGCGGTCATAGGTATACTGGCTGCGATCGCTATCCCTGCATATCAAGGATATATTCACAAATCCAAACAATTACAGCAACAACAACTACAGCAAAGTCGCTAAATTTAGTTTGTTACAAAAACCGGGTCAGAGAGGAATATTCTCTAATATTAGAAATAAATTCCTCTCTGACCCCATTTATCTCAACACGCAATTTGCTTAGTCCTTCAGTGGTAGCCACACCCTAATGAAATGTCGAATAATGCAGGTAATAAGGGACAGACCACGGTAAATTTCTCATATTAGATCTGAAAAACATGGTCTGTCCCCTATTTAGTCATATTAGAAATAAAGCGTCACTTTTTGCTGAATATACCAGGTAGAGTTTCTATTTACATATAGAGGGAAAGGCCATGAAGTGTTCATATTCGATTTATATGCTGGCAATGACATTAACATCCAATGTCTACGCCGGTACTTTTGACATAAAAATCGGTAAAATAAGTCTGCCTGACGAATTTTTAGCCAGACCTGGTACACCAGCAGTAGTGCACGGTAGTACTGTTTATAGTTTTATTAACAATAAAAATGCCCGGTTATCTACAACTGCCCTGGGCGTCATGATTTTTAATTACAAGAAACAATCTCCGGAAATTGGCGATGAATCAGATAAAAGTGCAGCAACTTCCTGTCTACAAGATACGATCACCGCAATGAATAAATCCTTTCCCGCGAAAGCTGTACAGCCTTACTCAAAATCTAGTATCGGAAATCATTTTGCCATGGAGGCTGTCGTCGATAGTAAACTCGGAAAGAAAAAAATGTTTATTGATATTAGGTGTATGAAGTATAAGGATTTTCTCGTTACAGTGACTGTCACAGAATTTAATAAAAATACGTATCTCGGTCTGTTGGGTAAAAAAGTAACTGAAATAAAACTACATCGATAAAAGTTGAAGATAGCCGCGTGCTTAACATAGGTGTTTCAAATGTTAATGGATTATTCGGCGGCGGAGTAAAAACGCCATTATTGGCGCATTGGAGCTTAGTATGAAAATAAAATTATGTTTAGTGATTATTAGTGTTTTTGTCTTGTCATCCTGTGCGAATATGGCGACTGAGGTGGGAGTTAATCAATCTCCATCGAAGATTAAACTGCATGCGCAACAGGGGATTCTTTTTGCTGGTTTTGAAGGGAAAGGCGATATTAAGTCAATGAAGTTCGACATTTCGACACTGGCAGGAGATAACGTGGCTTCATTGCAGTTAACGGCAAAGGATCAAGCCAGGATGTACGTCCTACCTGCGGGTGAATATTATATTTCAGAAATGCAATTGACCGGCGCAGACGATATCCCGTTGACTTATAAATTTTATGACACGTTTTTCCATATTTATCCCGAGACGACGACGTACGTTGGACACATAAAGATTAGTCTGCTGGAGCCGGAAGATAATGCAGTGAACAGATCGCTGGGTATGCAAAAATCTGCATTTTTGTCAGGCAGAAATCATTTTGAATCAGATGAAAAAGAATTTCTTGCTAAATATCATAAATTGCCGGCCTATCCTATGAGGGAAATAGTTCTCGGTAATTTTAGTGAAGAGATGAAACGTGATGTGATTGATGCGAATGACAAGGCGTTCTTGAAAAAGATTAGAATACCGCGGTCTACAATAACGATACATGCATTGGATGCCCTGACGACAAAGAACAAGGAACAAATTGGTCAGTATGCCGATTCTGAGTGGTATTTAGTGCGATGGGGCGCGGCGCTAAACAGAAACGCCAGTATGGTGATATTAAAGAAACTGCTGAACGATACGTCGGATGATGTGAAGCACGCTGCTGAGAAGCAATTTAAAGCTAAACGGGGTAAAAAAGTAAATAACATCTCGAGACGTGGCAAGGCAGAAATGAAAAAATTATTGAGCGACAATAGCAATAAGTCGAGTAATAAGTCGAGTAAAAAGACGTCGAATAGCGCCGCGACGAAAGCTTCAACTCAGTCTGCGCATATACTGACTGGCTCGCAAATTAAAAAATTATTTACGACTGGTTTGAAATTGCTTGCGAAGCCACCCCACCATCCAGACTATACGATTACTTTGGAAAGCTACGGATATGCAGCCCGATATTGTGAAGCTTGTAATTTGAGTAATGCGGATGGACAAATGAAAATAAATTCTGGAGCCGGGCAGGTCTGTTTCGGCTGGTTTAAAGCTACCTATCCCACTAGCGGATGTTTTACGGTCGAAGCTGTAAACCGCAATGTCGTTTGGTTACATCTTGTTGGTGGTGACAAAGTCACTAAATACAGGTTGGAACATTAATACTTAAGGAATAAAATAATCGGGGACAGACCACGTTTTTTAAGAAATGGGTGTCAGAGCACAATATTCTCGAATATTAGTGAAATTTGATCTCTGACAGCTATTTAACAGTCAAGGACGTTCGCTATCTGGAGCATCCTGAACTGAAAAAGTAAGTCAGCGCCCTGATTGACAATCGACCGGCCATAGGAAAATCCGACAGCCGGCGGATTCATTTATCACTGTAAGTAGCCGCGATGAAAAAATTCATTTTAACAACGCTTGTCTTTAGCCTTATCCAGATCTGCGCAGGAACGGCAGTAGCGGCAGATGTCGCACCATGGGGGCGCGCACACGAAGTCAAACGCGACTACCGCCAGCAAAAAGCTGTGTTTGATGTCACCAAAGATTCTCCAGAAATCATCAATCGCATCCTTGATCGGGTCAGCGAACTGAGTCGAATCAACAATGCCGATCCTTTCGACAGCAAGTTCATTCTGGTGATGCCACGCCCATCTTTGCCATCAAGAATTACACGAAATACAAAACGCTAATGCAGCGAGCCCAAAGTCTATCGGTAGGTGGTGTCATCGAATTTCGCATGTGCAGGCTGGCAGCCAAGCGTGCGGGATTAGAACCAAAGGATATCCATGGTTTTGTCAGCATGGTGCCGGACGGCGATGCGGAAATCATCATGCTTGAGCAACAGGGTTTTGCCTATATGCGCTAGATTAACTATGCGCTGAATCGCCGCGAAAAACCGGGTCAGATAGCACTTAGAACTCTGCGGGTAATAGGGGACAGACCACGTCTTTAGATTTGTTGAGATAGTTTAATTGTGGTCTGTCTCGTATAGGCTAACGCTATTCTATCTTTATTTAGAAGTGTTGTTGCAAATAAATCGTCGTGTAATTACTCCCGCCCTTGATGCGACCAAATTCAGAACCTGCTTCGAACATACCCGAACGATGGTGAATACCGTAACCCAGCCAGGTATTGCGCAAACTATTGACATGAAAGATATCACCAATATTGATATCCACACTGAGGTCCAGATAATTTAACACCTTACTGGGACGATAACCTTTAGCTTGCAATTCAGTCCGCTCGACATAATTAATTTGGCTTGAATAAGACAGGCCCTCGGCGAGTCCTAGACGCCAGCGTACCGGCCATTTGATGGTGTAATACGCTTTTACCGCGATGACATATTCATAGAAACTCTCTTGAACTTCTGAGTGGTGGTGATAAACAAGGCCGGGGGTTAGATAAATGTCGAGAGGGAGACCGAATAACTCGTTCGTCAATGGATAACCATAGAACAAGGAGGTCAGTTGATTGTGATAGATGTCATCCACTTTGTGACCACTGAGAACCTCACCCAGACTCGACGGTGTAACCTCACCGTGTGCGATACGCACATAGGCATTATTGTCTAAAGTATGATTAAGAGGGGTATCCGGGTTATTGAAGAAGGCGACACCGGCATAGGCTTCCCAGGTAGAACCCTTTTGTACAAAACTGCTCTTGCGCGCGTTCCCGTCCAGGATGGTCCCACCCAGGCGACCGATGAGATACAGGTTACTGACAAGATGATAGCGACCTTCGATGGAAGCAAGTAAATCAATACCGCCTTCAACATGTTCCTGTTCGAAGCCATAGTACTTGGTGTTGAATTTAGCGGATTTGATGCGTAGCCCAATATAAGGGTACAAGGTGGCGTACTTGTCACCCAGGCTGGTATCGAAACCAATATCCGCGTAAAAACGGGCATCACCATCGGTCATGAATTCACTGCGCAGGTCCCAGTTACCCATTCGATTTCGCAATTGCACGCCGCCATCCCAGGCATCGCCTTTGACCTGATTCTGCATATCGGCGGGGATATCAAACCAGCGATAGCGCAACAACGCATTAAGTTTAAACTGCTCCGTGTTGATAAGCTTGACTCCTCCTTCCAGACCGCGGATATAGAAATGCTTATCATCGAAGAATAACAGTGGCACGGCATCCACCACGGAACGATCCCCACTAGCGGTCTTATAGGGAATCTCCGCATAGCGCAGGCCAATAGCTATACCCCAGTTCTGTTCAGTGTATGCGTGGTTAGTGTCTGCAGCTTGCGTGTTGGATGTAGTCGTTTTGCTTTCGGCCCAAGTTGACATGGGCAAGATGGATAAACCTGCAATCAATATACAAGCCAAAATGCTCAGATGCTGTATTTTAGCTTTAGGCAGTTTACTTACTCCCCTGGAATGCCGCGTCCATACGACCTCGGATTAAGGTACCATGAGCTTGTGCGCAAAGCGATAGTTTCTATGAAAAACCGGGTTAGAGAGCACTTAGAACCCTGCGGTTTCATTAAGTACTTTCTGATCGACACCGCAGCGCAGCTGCCACCCACCGTCATCGGCGGTGAGTACAACTTCAAGATCAATGCATCAGGCGGTGTGCCGCCCCTGGAGTACTGCGCGATGATGGTACCGCCCGATGGAACGCCACCACGATGCGACCGCTCTCCCGGCCAGCATTTCTCCATACCGCTTGGCCTGATCCTGCGCGCCGATGGCCGCATTACAGGACAGTTAAAGTGTGTGAACCCGCAAATGGCGGGAACCAATTGCGGTGCAGGCTACCGTCCGATTCTAATACTAGTACGTGACCACTGCCCGATGCGTGTGCAAACCATCACCAAGAAGTTTTGGATCAATATCAAACCGCACCCGTAAGTAGAAACGGAATTGGTGGACAATGGGGTTCATTGCAAGAATATGCATTCAGTGCTCTAACGGATCAAAAGTCGTCAAGGGATGTCTGGATTGCTTGAGAAAATGTAATTCCCATTGCAGTCCTGATTGATTAGCGAGATATAACAGGTATCCATATTTGTTTTCGGGACCCTGCCTAATAAGAAGCCCCGCCACGAAGGCGGGGCAGGTTCCTAATGAACTGGAGATGGGACTGTTTAGATACGAATATAAGAGCAGCCCTGCTCTTGGAGTTCCATGACACGCGCCACACCTCCGGGGACAACTTTGATGCCCTTCAACAACTCAGGTTCCTTGCCGGTCCGTCTCTTGATACCCGCAATCGTCGTTCCACAGGCACTGAACTGTACACCACCACCCAGGGTTTCCTTTCCTTGCACGATTACGCTCTTTATACGAGCAGCCTCGGGACTACCCTTGGTCAGCAGCTTGAGTCCTGACCCTTGTGCAACGAGTTCTATCCTGACATTGTCGGCCCCGAGTTGCTTTGGAATGTTGTTCATGATGTTGACCGCTTGCTTGAACGCCACGGGACTGGCTTGCGGTACATGCACAACCAGGCAGCGAGTGCCCTCTGCACGTGCAGAAAATACCGGTAAGGCAACCAGAATGCTGGCCAGGATTGCACAGCCCAATTTTTGATTGCATTTAATATTGATCATGTCAGTAATTCCTCCTTGTAAAATCACTCACAAAGACAATGAGCACTAATGGTAGAGGGCACTGCCAAATTCCTCTTTCTCCAGGGCCCCAATTAAGTATAGGAAAGCTTTACTGATTGAAAAGGGCAGATATATCATTTGGAGGAGTCACAAATTGGAAGAAATGGGGCGAATTCATCAGGGATATTTAGCGAGTAATAGGAGACAGACCACGTTTTTAGATTTGTTGAGATAGTTTAATTGTGGTCTGTGCCTGACCGATCCTGTAAATGCGATAGAACATGTTGTCAGGATTGCAATCAAATGATAAGAATAAATGATAGGGGATACATCGAAAAAACCGGGTCAGAGAGCAATTGTTTCTAATATAAGCCAGTTTGAATATTAGCGTTAATTCCTCTCTGACTCGGTTTTTTGGGAAGATAACAAATCGGATATTGCGTTGATGATTAGCGATCATTTCTGGGAATCGAAATCACTTGAGCAGATGACACCAGAGGAGTGGGAGTCGTTGTGTGATGGTTGTGGTTTGTGTTGCCTGGTAAAGATAGAGGACGAAGACAGTGGTGACGTCTTCAATACCACAGTCAGTTGCCGCCTGCTGGATGTCGCGACATGTCGATGCAGTGATTATGAAAATCGACTGACAAAGGCACCCATGTGTACCCGGTTAACCCTGGATAACCTTCAGGAAATGAGCTGGTTGCCGGAATCCTGTGCCTATAAACGATTAAATGCAGGTCAGCCCTTGCCGGCATGGCATTACCTGTTGAGCGGTGATAGGAATTCAGTTCACGATGCAGGTGTTTCCGCAAAATGGTTCGCGCAATCAGAAGAATATGTCCATCCTGATCAGCTGGTTGAATTTATCATCGAAGATGATTGAAGGGGGGCATGCTAAAAGCAGTTAAAGGGATCAGAGCCCTTTAAAAGATAGATTTCTGCTATTGTCGATTCGATATAATCTGTTCAACGCAGACAACAGGATGGGAATCCGATACCACGCAAGCCCCGTTTTTTTCTACCGTGTATTCCGGCCCATGTCGCTCAGCGCTATACCCACCTGGGTAAAACAACAGACAGTCGCTGAGAGGCGTATAAGTCGCTTTTCAAGGCCCACCTGGAAGAGGGCCAGTTAAAAGATATCCGTACTGCCTGGTAGACTGGCACCCCACTTGGTAATGACGACTACAAATACCCTATTAATTTTATTAATTTGTGGTTATGATCAAATTTGAACTCAAAATATCCATTTACTACGTATAAACTTCGCTTTTTGCTTTCATTTTCGGCTTGCACTCACCAGTGCACGTGACACTTTGAGATAGGTTCAAACAAACAGATTCGAAATCACGAGAAATAAACCAATGACAGCAGAAATGCCATTGCGGGCCAGCCCTTTGTTCAAGGGCCTGGAAGAAGAGGCGATGTGCCATATCATCGATGCACTCAAGTCTGAGCAATGGCCGAAGCATCGCGTGGTGATGACTCCGGAAGATACGATGCACCGGTTTTATCTCCTGGTTAAGGGGCGGGTTAAGGTGGTAAATCAGAATCCGAAAACCGGGAGGATGATCACGTTATTTCTGCTAGGACCTGGTGACGGATTCAACGTTATCAGCCTGCTGGGTGGTCAACGTCATGAATTGACCGTTGAAACCCTCGATGATGTCGAGGCGCTTTCGGCACCAGTCGGGCAGTGGATAAAGTGGTTAGGTACCTATCCTGCGCTGCATCTCGCCATGCACCGCTACGTTATTAGTCGACTGCATGAGCTCAGTGAGCTGGCTAGTGACCTGGCGTTGTACGACACCATGACGCGGTTGGTGCATCTGATATTACGTTATTTCGGTGATTCTGATGGCGATTTACCCAATCGCAGTAACCTGATTAAGGACTTACCTCACGCGGAACTGGCGCATATGATCGGAACAGTACGCGTCGTGGTTAATCGTCTGCTCGGTGAATTGCGTGATGAAGGGCTCATTAATACGGGGGGCGGTGAGCTTCATGTCAAAAATCTGGAAAAACTCCTGCAAAAGGCCGAGCATTATATTCAGACCTGAGAGATCGTAGCCGACAGGTAAAAATTCCGGATTAACCAGGTGGCACTGTAACCTAAGTTATAGCTACCGATCAGCCTGCACTATAGTATTCGGTCAGGAATCTTAATGGAGAAGTTACCTGATGGCCGAAAAGCATACAGAATCTTCAGTGGCGCAGGCCGCAAATGCAGCTGCCAGAACCAAAAAACGCGCAAAGAAAACCAGTAAACCTGCTTCTTCAGGCATGAAACAAGCTGTCAATTCGGAAAAAGCAGATTCCCCACCTTTTATATCATCAAGCTTACGACATCAAATGATTGCAGAAACCGCCTATTACCTGGCAGAACGCCGCGGGTTTATATCGGGATACGAACTGGAAGACTGGCTTGCAGCGGAGTTAGCGATTGATGCGGAGCGGGATATCTAATGGAACATCGTTGCGCAAAGCGGAAAAAGACTAACGTGCATGTGCAGTATGTGGCCTTAGATGAGGTGGTACATGTTGGCAGAATTATAGATTTGAGTGACCTGGGAGCACGGATTATTACTGCCGACGATATTCCTGAATTCGGCAGCATCGTTGAAGTGACGTTGCCAGCTCCCGATAGGTCATCGCCTGCCGCATGGCCGCATGTTCGGGGTTTCGTTACCTGGGTGCGTAACCATGCATTTGGTCTCATATGGATAACAGATGATGCGGTATTCCAGCTACTTGGCAATGGCCAGCAGCATGCCTCTGCGTCTTAAGCCATATCAGGCGAGAAGATATAAAGTCTCAATTATTTATGACCCTTCAAGGTAAAGCCAACATAAGTAACAGGCTGGTACAGGCAGATTTCATAAGTATGTTGAGCTATCAAGACGGCTGTGTGAGCACATGCTATCCCTAATTGTGGCACTACAAGCTGTGATATTGAATGCATTTATTCCTGGGTAAATTCCTCGCCTAATGTCCTCAGCGGCAGAACAGGAGTGACTGTGCCGAAAGTCAGCGGCATCAAGTCCATCAAGATTTCCTGCAGCCAGTGCAGTTTGTCCCAGCAATGCCTCCCTCGCGGGTTAAATGCTGAAGAAGTAGAGATGTTCTCCGCTATCGTAAAACGCGAACACCCAATTTCTAAAGGCGACTCGGTATTTGAAATCGGGCAGCCATTCAACTCGCTGTATGTGATTCGCGCTGGCTCGGTGAAGCTCCTCCTGCGATCCAATGATGGTAACGAACAGGTTATAGGCTTTCATATGCCGGGCAAGTTACTTGGTTTTGATGCTATGGGGCATGACAGACATTGCAGCAGCGCGGTGGTGCTTGAATCCAGTAGTATTTGCGAACTGCCATACAACCGCCTGCATATCCTTGCTCAGGAATTGCCGAGTTTAAGAGAACATTTAATGGCCCTGATGAGTCACGAGATCGCTGATGAGCATGCTATAATGTTGATGCTAACAAAAAAGACGGCGGAAGCACGAATAGCGATGTTCCTGCTGAACTTGTCCGCGCGCTTTAACAAGCTTGGATTTTCCACCAAACAATTCAATCTTAGCATGTCCCGAAATGATATTGCCAACTACCTCGGACTTGCTGTGGAAACTGTTAGTCGCATCATGACCCACATGCAGGAAGAAGGCGTCATCGAAGTGGATCGCCGCTTCGTTAACATCGTAGCTATGCCAAGTTTGCGTGCCCTGGCTGAACTGGCGACCAATCAGCCCTTGCCGAGTGGTGCAATATACACCGAGTAGTTTATGGGATGCTGAAAATTTGGGGTCTATCCCCTATTTAATCGTGCTATTTTAGGTGTGGAAATAATCGTTAGCTCTTTTCTATTTGTATCCTATCTGTAACCCATGGGATAAGATGATGGTGGTTAGCCAGCAACCACAACTGGTAGGCTTGATAAACATAAAGGCGCACCCTGCATATCAGATATAGCTTTTCGCTTAAATATAAATAACAAGTGAATGCAGCTAATGAAAAATCTAAAAAGTTCTCGATTTTATGCTCAACTCCTGAAATTAGCTCAGTTGGTGAATGTTAAGCAGACGATAAAGTTCGTCATCAGGGAGGTGCCGGCCTTCAGCGGTTTATCCCTGATCGCATGCCTCGTGCTGGTACAGTCTGCCTATGCCCAACAGCCCACGGCAAGAAAACTGGAAATTATTCCTCCCCCTTCTGCAGCAGTCTATGCCCGCCCCGGTTCAGTGATCCTTAAAGCGGGTAGCACGAACAGTATCATCAAGTCGCTCACCGTCACACGCACTTTTTCACTGTTATCACTCCGCCGGCAGCCGTCGATAAAGCTGGGGAAAAGCCGGGTTGACATGAGTCCCCTGTTAAAAAACCCGGTATCACTTGTCAATATCACCAGCCGCCTTCAGAGCCGTCCGGCCCTGGTCTCTGTTATCGCGAAGAAAACCGAAGCGCTTCAGGTCACACAGGGCCTGATCGTTCACCAGTTCCTGAACTATCACGTTAAGCTGGGCGTCTGCTCGAATTCAGTCCGGCGACAGCAGCTGATGCAGACTGGCACCCGCTGTGCTGCCCACCTGACAGTAAAGGCCAGGGCCGCAGCCTATACCAACCCGAATGATCCGCATTACGTTGCCAATCCGGCGAAGCGGGCTCAGGTCATCGCCATCGCAAACAGGGAATCGGCGAAGCAAAAGGCGGATTTAGACAAAGGTATCGCGAAATTCCGTTCCATGATGAAAGATCCCGCACAACGTGCGAAGGTCGTAGCCCAGCTTGGTGTGAAGGAGGCAAACAGGCTGGCTACACTGAATAACCAGCAGTTAGAAGCGGCGGCGATCAATTCCGCCGATATCAAGATCGAAGATATCATGTATATACCCAAACACAATACGGTGTATACGAGGCGGGTAGTAAAGGCGCACCTGCCGGTGCTCAGGTCCATCCCGCCGCAGAAGGTTGGCGTAGAGCATTCGCTCCAGGAGCACATCTTTCTCACCGGATTCACCCTTGGAAATCAGTACGAATGGCGCAGACGTGTCTCTGTGACGGTCAATACGTGCCTGGTCAGCTGCAAGGTGACCTATTTCGTCGAAGTTAATGCCGGGTTTGATTACGGTTTCGGGCTGCGCTTTCCAATCAAAGTAGGCGGTCTTTACGCCTACCACCGCGCCGGCCGCCAGGAGTCGGCAACCGTTGCACCCGTGTTTGAACCGATTAACGGCAATGTAAGCGATTATGCCGCGACGGGGCTGCCGGGCGATAAAATCTTTAACGGCAAGGAACTGGTTGCCGAGGTACAGGCCCATGCAGGCATGAACTTTAAAGTGCCATTCTACACTGATGGGGTAAGCTTCAAGGTAGGTAAAGATTTTACGAAGGGCCTGCCAGCCCCTTTCACCAACGGCCAGTTCAGACCGCCTGCGCCGGGCGATCATGAGCCGCTAGAAGCGAAGATTATATTTGACAATCCGGATTTGCTTGGCGGCCTTGCCAACTACGGCGTCGTCGGGGCCCAGGTATTGCCTGGAGTAAAAGCCGGCCTCACCTGTGACCTTTTGCAACTCACACTAAAAGACGACCGCACTGGAAAGGTAACTGAAATGCACAGTTCGGGGCGGCCCTATCCGCTTTCCGTTAATCCTAAGGATCACTCGAGCAGTTTCACGATCGGCAAACCAGAATACCAACTGAAGTTTAAAGTCACGCCGGGTCTTGCCGCACGTGTATTCGTCGATGTTGCCGTCTGGTCTCATCATTGGGATTGGCCGGTATGGTTTCCGCAGATAGCGATTACGCTGCCACCGGGTGGCGCGCATTTTACCTGCCACGAAAGGACGATCTGTTCACGCGACTATCACTATTCACCCACGCTGGCAAAAGAAACACAGGGCGAGACCGTGCCACCGCACGACCTGTTGGAGAAGGAGGTATTTAAGTGGCGCAATTCATATCGGAAGAAATATATAACCCAGTGCCCCATGCTTCCGCTCCACTTCTGCCAGGCGGCAATCGAAATTATTATAAAGAACACGGGCAACGCGATGATCAAAGAAATGCGTGCACAGGGGAAATATCCATCCAAGCAGGCGGCAATTATCATGATGAGAAAAGTCATAGAGGCTGACAAAAAAGGCAAGGCTATCATCCTTGAAAACAAGATTGCCGCAGTCGCTTATTATGGAAAGAATCTCTTCAAAACCTACGAGCCTGTCTGGAACCATGATTGCGCCGACCAGCTTTGTCGTCAGCGTATCCATGCTCTCGGTCAACCATATATCAATGCGTTGAAAAAACGTCAGAAAGCCTCACCGTCGCTAAGCAGAAACCAGGTCGTCTCTCGGGAGAATACCGACGGTCATTGGGCGGCCAGAGCCAAGAAAGAAGTCACGGTATCGCTGATACGTTCCGGAGCATTGAAAAGGGTAATCATCAGGCCACAATATATGAATGTAAAAAAAGTCCTAAGGCTGACTCATTGAAAAGCAATACAGGTTAACTGCAACTCGCTACGCTCGTTCTGGTCGGACTGTAGAACCCTTCGGGTTCATTCAGTGCTTCTTTGCTAGTGTTCAGGTCAAGCCGTCTCGTCATGCCAGGTTGTTACTCACGGTGTAAATGGATCTTGGTCTTTCCACTATTTCCGTGTGCTATACTTAATAATCTACATCTGCAACGTTAGTAATTGTGCATGCTTTCGCAGCCAGGAGGTCGAGATGACATTCATGGCCCACCGTATAGCAAACTCGCCAGGGATAGCAACTGCAGTTGTGTTGCTGTTGATGCCGCTTTGTGCTCATGCACAATTAGACGCCACAATTTACAGTGGCGTGTCCGACAGTCGTAACAGTGATGTCCAACTAACTCAGCCAGTAAACACCAGTCTTACTTTCCATAATGTCAGCTGGGATGACCAATCCCTGGATAATCCTGTCTATTGGGGGGCGCGCCTGACGTATTGGTTTCCACATGCCAGGCGCTGGGGCATGGCTGTGGATTTTACCCACGCGAAGATTCATGCCGACCTTCGTGCCACCGTAAACGTGACAGGCACCCGCGCCGGTAGCACCGTCAATGATCAGGAGGTGTTAGGTAACACCTTTAGCGTTCTGGCGATGTCGCATGGTTTTAACCTGTTGACCATCAATGCGATGTATCGCTGGATGTCGCAACCACGCTTACAGCCATTTATTGGTTTCGGTGCGGGTCTGGCGTATCCACATGTCGAGGTCAAAATTAACAGCAGTCATACCGACGAATATCAGCTGGCGGGTTGGGCCATAAATGGGATGACAGGCCTGAATTATGACCTCGGTAAAGGCTTTGCCCTGTTTGCTGAGTACAAAATCAGCTATGCGGATATGAAAGCCGATTTGAATGGCGGCGGGACGCTGAAGACGAAAGTATGGACGAACCATTTGAATCTCGGCGTGACTTACCATTTTGGGCAGTAAGCGTAACGAGAGAATATTCCACACTGCCCGAATTTCCAGTGTGGGTGCCAGTAAATGTAAATACATTGTGTACAGGAGAAGACAGGGTATCCCGGAGAAAAATTATGAAAGCCAAATGGCGATTACTTTGTGGTGTTATTGCCGGGCCATTGTTTATCATAACGTTTATTCTTATCGGCATGTTACGCCCCCATTACAGCGCGCTACGCAACTCAGTCAGTGCTCTGGCTAATGGCAGGCATGGTTGGCTACAAGTCGCTAATTTCGAAATAACTGGCTTGTTAATTATGATATTTGCTTTTGGCATACGTCATTACTTCAGGCAAGCCCATGAGAAAGCCGGACGTGCTTCGCTATTTGCTATAGTGGCTGTCGCTGTCATCGGGGCGGGGCTGTTTAAGACCGATATGCCTGGAGTCAATTACCCCGGAACATTTGGCCTCCAACTTGAACATACCTGGCATGGGACGCTGCATGTTCTGTTTTCAGTTACGGGGTTTCTCGTTTTGGCTACGGCGTGTTTTATGTTTGCGTGGCAATTTCGTCGCTGGAAATTGACAGGTTGGGCAAATTATTCCGTAATGAGCGGAATTGGTATCCTTTTTT
>JARRNT010000080.1:0-12400 GCA_037384645.1 Gammaproteobacteria bacterium
CGCTTCCCTTGTTTGAGGATAGGCTGCAACTTTATGACCGGCCCCGGGTATGACAATCGAACGCGAACCGCCGATGGTACGCGTGATATTGCAGTGCAGACCTGGGCGGTAGGTATCATTCTGCCCCACGATTGCCAGTACCGGCACGTTGCCGGGTGCAGCGGGTTTGTCTGTCGAACCCTCGGTACAGGCGCTGCCCAGGATAATCATCGCCCTGAAGCCGGGGCGTGACCAGTTATCCACCGCATTCCCCCCTTCACTGAAACCCATCAGGATAATACGGTCCTGATCCACCCAGGGCAGTTTTCGCAGCTGCTGCAGGGCATTCCTCACCTCGGCAGTTCGCATATAAACTCGATCCGATAATGAACCTTCATCAGCGCAGGGCATTCTGTTACGTGCAAAACTGTCCGGCATAAATACGGCGTAGCCCTGCTCAAGCATTAATTTTCGATAGCTTGTATCTTCACGCCCAATACCCGCACAGCCATGCAGATACAGGGCAACAGGAATTTTTATATCAGCCCTGACTGCTTTTGAAGCCTGTGCCTGCCAGTCAAGGGTATGACGCCAGAATTTTTCCAGGTGATCACGCGTATACCGGGCCGGAATCGTATGATAGCCAAGCAACCAGGTCGCCTGTACAGGCGTTACCCCCTTCGGATATGGTGCCTGGCAACCGGCAAGCAATATAACAATTAATGTGAATAATCCTGCGGGTTTTGACAATGAGAAAATCGACATGCGTTTTTCTTGATAATAATACGAGCGTTATTTATATCTGATCTGGAGCCCGTTAGTAAATAGGGGACAGACGACGTTTTTCACGACAACTTGAGGAAGTTTTTACTCTGACACCAAATATTTGTATTCTAACCCCGGCTTTCTTGAAGACTAAAAACCTACTGTCCTTTCTATTTTCAA
The DNA here is from genome assembly GCA_037384645.1 of Gammaproteobacteria bacterium. Classification (GTDB taxonomy): domain Bacteria; phylum Pseudomonadota; class Gammaproteobacteria; order UBA6429; family Thiohalophilaceae; genus RI-92. The sequence goes on from JARRNT010000080.1 coordinate 925, forward strand.
TCCTGGTTTAATTTTTTGCAAGGCATCACCAATACGATGTACAGGATTATTATAGTTAATAGGTATTTCGTATTTTCCCCCATCTCGAGTAACCAGGTAATATTTTGGTAGCGGCCGATTTTGAGCATGGGTGCGGATTTCAATTTTGATCACATCGTCAACAGCGATAGAATACGTCCATGCCGGATAGTTGTCCGGATATCTTGATTCAATGCGTTTGTCAGTAATAGTAAATTCGAATAGCGCGGGATGTTTATAGTTCCACCAGGCCAGCATGAACAGAACTATACTCAATACTGCAAGTGCATACTGTGCCACCGCATAGATCTCTTTGATGTCTTCCTCCGGGAAAAAAGACACAATCAGAACGAACATTGCCGGAAATGTAATGCCAAGCAAAATAAGTTGAAATGCTGCCCATTTTCGTGACCGCTTGTATTGTAAAACGACGTTACCCATAATCACTCGATTAAAATAATTACGCAACAAAAACCAAAACCGGAAACAGAAAGTAATTTACTCTAAATATTAGGTCAAATAATCGGGACTGCTAACAATTCTTTCTAATATTAGAGAAAACTGTGTTCTGACCCCGGTTTTGGGGACATACCACTATCATGGTCTAAAGTATAAATTAAGCTGTTACATAGGATTGATTCAAGCCGCACTGCGTATTTTTAATATTTCTGGACGGGACAATGGGAACATTGATTAGGCGACGGCCGGTCTTGGCGTACTATGCATTGACCCTGGCCATTTCCTGGGGCTATTGGTTGATGATGATCGCCCGCGGTGATCACAGTCAATAGGGGACAGACCACGATTAATCTCTCTCGTCTGATCTAACAAACGTGGTCTGTCCCCTATTACCACACCTTGCGGCGGAGCACGTGCATCCGAGCATTTTACGGCTTCCTGGGGTTCGTCTTTTTTCTTCAGATGTTCGAGAATCTTCTTGATAACCACCGGGTCTTCTATACTCGCAAGTACCTTTACCTGCCCACCGCGGTGGGTGCAGGTTTCTGTGCCAGGTGAATTATGATAAAACTTAAATACTTTATACTATACATATAACTGGTTTCCCAGCAGTGTTTAAGGATAATTAAGAATGTCTACCATTAAAGCATCAGAAATATTCGCAGAATTCTCAACTAGCGAATTTGTTCAGGGGATGGAAGGGCCCGATTTAGATATCCATGGCTTTGTGCCGGCGCAAAAGGCGGAAAATAATACACTCGTCTTTGTCGATAAGGAAAAATACATGGCATCTATCAGTTCAGATGCCAAATGCTGTGTTGTCACGACTCCTCAGATTGCAGAGCAATACCAGCCAAAACGACCTAATCAGACATTCTTACTTACCAGGTCAGTGCCGATGGCGCACGCATTGATACGGCAACGATACGGGGACAGAGATTATCACAAGGAAGAATGGCAGGGGATTCATGAAACTGCAGTCGTACATGACACAGCAAAGATAGGCAGTAATGTGATCATCGGACCGGGGGCGGTGATCGGCGCGAACGTGAACATTGGCCAGGGATCAGTCATCATGGCCAGGGCAGTAATAGAGCATGATGCGTATATCGATGAAGACGTGATCATACACCCCGGCGCGATTATTGGTTACGGCTCACGCATAGGCAAGCGTAGTCAGATAAAATCCGGTGCTGTGCTCGGTGGGGAAGGGTTTGGATTCTCACAGGATGCAAAACGCGTGAGTCATCGAATTCCTCAAATGGGTATTGTCGTCATAGAGGATGATGTCATTATTGGTTCAAATTGTTGTATAGACCGCGCCACCTATGACGATACCCGAATTGGACGGGGTACGAAAATGGACAATCTGTGTCACATAGCACATAACGTCAGGATTGGGGAAGACTGTTTATTAACCGCCGGGTTTATCGTGGCGGGCTCGGCGACGCTTGGCGACAGAATTATTGCGAGTGGGCAGGTGGGAATACTGGATCATCTTGATATCGCGTGGCATGTATGCAGGCCTGCCGATTCAGCCCTTAGGTCAATACATGAAAAACGCGGCCGTGGTGAAGAAACTTTCTGAACTAAGAAAGAAGGTCATTGACCTGGAGAAACAGCTTAAACAGGAACGCAAAGTATAAGCATACTATGCTCTTTAACCTTCCAGCTCTTATAAAGGATTTTGTACGGGGCTAAAATTTTCTGTCTTAAGGCTTCTCACAATCCAGTTCATAGCTTGCCAGGTTGCCCCGTTCGAGATTGCTCTTCGGTAAATAGGGACACACCACGATTAATCTCACTCGTCTGATCTAACACACGTGGTCTGTCCCCTATTACTATTCAGAAAAAACAGGCATCACGGTTGTTACCGCGTTGAACAACATGGGCTGGAATTCCAGCCAGATACATCCTTGGCTTGCGTGGCATAACACACTCCTTGTGTTAATTACGAATTGTGAATATCGGCTTCCTGCCGATGCGATAAAACTATAACAAATTCTTGGGAGTGGTCAATTAAAAATCACTCCGACCCCTTTAACTCTCCAGTGGAGAGTGTTCTCGGCGAAAAAGCGTACCCTGAGATATCGGAAGTGCCCAGACGAATCGATCTGGTGAATGTGTTTCGCGCCCCGGAGTATGTGGATCCCATTGTCGATGCCTGTATTGCCCTGAACATTCCTGCGCTGTGGTTGCAGGATGGTGTCATTAATGAGGCAGCAGCATTACGTGCTCAGGCTAGCGGGATTACTGTGGTGATGGATCGCTGTATTTATCGTGACTACAGTCAATTCATAAGAGATTGAGATCAGTTCTCAATCTATCGTTAACAGACGATACACATCTTCCATGACCTTTTTTGATATATGCAGGCCATAGTCCTGGTGCATACGGTCGATAGCCGCATCGATGCAGGCCGGGATTGGCTGCATTTTTCTGACAAGGCCGAGAATGTCTTCAGTGATAGCCCAGGGGTAGGTTACCCATCGCCAGTGGGTGACTTCTTCGGCGTAATATTCCGGCACGACGCTTGAGGCAGTTTTGTGGTGGAGTACGGCGACACGGATGAGTGCCGGACTGAAACTCTGCAAATGCGATAAGGCCAGTTGCAAGGTATCACCGGTATCATCGACATCATCGACCAGTAACACCGACATGCCACGGATATCGATATTTAACGGAATAGACAGTCTCGCCTGGTCGGTTTTGTCTGTCCCGGTATAGTGAGCGATACGGATACAAGTTAAGTTATAAATATCGAGATAGTCACAGAGCAGCCGAGCCGGGACAAAACCACCTCGGGCAATGGCGATCACAACCTCAGGACAGAAGCGATCAGCCTGTATCGCCCTGGCCAGATGACGTGACAGATTCTGTATTTTCGCTAGTGTCAGTACTTCGATGTTGCTGAGCAGGCGATCAGGCGTCATGTCTTGCGAGAATCACCGTGTGACGGTGTGATGCTTGCCTTCGATATGCACCGAACTGGCTTGCGGTCCCTGATCGCCATTGGTCTCGGTGAAGTGAACACTGGCACCTGGCTCCAAGTCATCAAACTCTGCATTTATGACACTGTTGCGATGGAAGTAAATTTCCCGACCATCGTGTGTCTGGATGACACCGTAATTCTGCTCCGGGATCAGTTTTGCAATATGTCCGTGCGGTTCCGCCTCATGGTGTTTCACCTTACCACGGTGGCGTCGGCTGTGGTCTTCCAACTGGCGACGCGCCGCATCAAAGGCATCGCGGATAGCGACATAAATATCTTCATGGGCATGGTGTTCGTCTGGCTGACGCGCAACCACGATCTCATGGCCGGGCAAGGTGATATCGATGTGGATGGAAAATAATTTCCCATGATGGTGGCGTTTGTGCGGGGCTTCGATCACAACCCGGCAGCTGGTGATATTGTCCGTAAAGTGTTCCAGTTTCTGGACCCGCTCACGGATAATGGCATCCACTGCTTCAGATGGCGGCATATCGCGATAGGTGATTTGCAATGGAATTTGCATAGATACCTCCTGTTTAGTTATCTATATACTCAGATTAATACGGCAGGACGGAAATACGTTGATTTCGATCAAGAGAGCTGAAAAGACAAGTAAGCGTATAGCGATTAAAATTTCTTATGAATATTTGGGGTCAGAGTAAAAACTCATTTGACGATTCTGATTTTGGCTTAGGTCCCCTTTTTAACGTACTGGCCCTGCGCCCACTCAATTGTGCAATTTCTTGTTTGAATCGTTCATTACCCAGCGCCATACCCTGATTCACAGCTTGACGGATTTGCGTCAATAGTGTCAGATCCATATGACCCCGGAATAACTCACGATATGCACGAGCTCGCGATTCAGGAGTATCCCCCAACGCAGTATATACCTCATGCGGCGTCCAAAGACGCGCCGGCTGTCCCAAACCATTCGAGCGAAAACTGGACCATGCATACTCACCCGGCGCCGGTACCATCCCCGCCCTGACGGGATTCATTTCAATATAGCGCTGACATTGCAGGAAATATTCCTCCGCCGACACGACACAGGATTTGAAACGCCCCTCCCATAAGGTACCCGTTCTATGATACGTAGAGTTGAAATAGCGAACGTAATGACGACCCAGTGTCTGTATTAATTTCGAGATACCATCTGCTGTTTCCGCGGTCATTAGCAGGTGCACATGATTGGTCATAAACACCCATGCATGGATATGCACTCTATATTTGCTGGCATATTCCGCCAACCAGTGAGCGTAGGCTGCAAAATCCTCATTGGATGCAAAACAGACCTGACGATTGTTGCCACGTTGAATCACATGCTGGGGAATACCCGGTAAGCAAAGCCGTGGTAATCGTGCCATCTCACACTCCTTGTAAGATGCTGTTACAGGGGAAAGAATCGCGATTATATTGATGATATTGATTTTGTGCTGTCAGTTATGGATGACATCCGGGTAGGAAAATGCTGACGGTTTTCTGGGTTTAAGAATTTTTACTCTGACCCCAAATATCTTAGGTTTACATCGGAACTACCTGCGGTAGTTCATAGGTACTTCCTGAACCCTGCGGGTTCTGGTCGCTTTTCTCTAAAATACTAGTCTCCCGTCCAGTACCCTGCCACTTCATCTTCTAAATGGTTACCTCGGCAAACTCAGGACGGCCTCAAGCCCGCCGTTTGGGCGATTACGTAACACCAGATCCCCGCCATGGGCACGGGCGATATCGCGCGCTAACGCCAGGCCCAGGCCCACGCCACCGGTCTTGCGGTTGCGCGATCCCTCGATGCGGTAGAACGGTTCGAATACGCGTTCGAGCTGATCCTCGGCGATCCCGGGACCCTCGTCGGCAATCACGATCCGCAATTGTGTCGGTGTATCCTCGATGCGGATCGTCGCGCGGCGGCCGTACTTGATGGCGTTATCCAGCAGGTTCGTCAGCAGACGCTTGAGCGCGAGCGGCCGTGCCGGATACGGTGTCGCCATTGCAGGTTCTTGCAAGCTAACGTCATCACCCGCTTCTTCCATGTCCGCCTGCAGACTCTCGAGTAAGGCAATCACATCCACCTGCTGTACCGGTTCGTCGCTACCCGCACCGCGAAGAAAATCGAGTGCGACCGCGGTCATGGCTTCCATCTCTGCCAGGTCATTATCGATCTTTTCGCGCAGGGCGGTATCCGTGATCAGTTCCGCCCGCAGGCGCAAGCGTGTAATCGGTGTACGTAAGTCATGGGATACCGCGGCAAGCATCTGTTCGCGTTCGTGCAGGTAGGTGCGAATCCGTGCCTGCATGGTATTAAATGCCGACGCCGCGCGTCGCACTTCGGCGGGTCCCTTTTCCGGCAACGGCGGACGATGCATATCCCGCCCCAGGTCGTCCGCCGCGGTTGCCAGAACGGCCAACGGCCGCGTGAGCCAGCGCACCGCAAACAACACGAGGACAATCACCGAGATCAACAACACCGCCAGGGTTAGCAACAATTGCCAGGGACGGGCAAAAGGCTCACCGCCGAGGTTATATTCAAACTTCGCCCAGGTACCATCCTGCAACCTGGCCGATACTTCAAACGCGATATCGCGGCGTGGAAAATACTCGGCCATGGGGCCAAATCGCGGGTGATGTCTTTCGAAATCATGACGCTCTCCCCTTCTCGGCACGTGCCCGATGACGCTCACCTGCACGGGTGTGGCTTTGCCCAATAGCCGTCTTAATAGCTTGCGCAAGTGTGCCGCATGCCGGTTTTCGCTCACCGCCATCTCGGGTGTCGGCGCCTTAGCCATCAGCCGCACCTGCAACTGCGGACTATTGAAGGCCGGTAACAAGTCAGCACGTGACACCGGGTCAAGATGATCCAGGACTTGCACGATACCGGCAATGCGTTGCGCGGCACCAACACCACTCGCCTGGTAGATCACGCTGGCGCGATCACGCAACAGGATCAATGCCGCCGCCAATTGCGCAGCGAGTAAGCCGATCAGCAGGGTCAGCATCAGGCGACCGGAGAGTGTGCGCGGCAACCAGCGAGTCATCGCTCGACCTCCACTTCGGCGGCCAGCACATAGCCTTCGCCCCGCACGGTCTGAATCAGGCTGGCACTGTCGTCGCCCAGGCGTCGGCGCAGTCGTCCGACCTGTACATCGATACTGCGATCAAACGGCGTGCCCTCCCGCCCATGACTCATATCGAGCAATTGATCGCGGCTCAGCACTCGCTGCGCGTGATCAAGAAAGATCCGAAGCAGTCGGTACTCACCGCCGGACAGGGACACCACCACCCCGGTGGCGGACACCAACTGGCGACGCGCGAGGTCAAGTGTCCAGCCGGCAAAGTGCAGGCGGCGTGCCTCGGAACGTTCCGGCGTCGGCGGCAAAGCCTGTGTGCGACGCAATACCGCCTTGATGCGCGCCAACAATTCGCGCGGATTGAATGGCTTGGGCAGATAATCGTCGGCGCCCATTTCCAGCCCAACGATACGATCGGTTTCGTCGCCGCGTGCGGTGAGCATCACCACCGGTAGATTGGAATGTGCGCGCAGTTCCCGGCACAACACCAGGCCATCCTCCCCCGGCAGCATCAGATCGAGGATCACCAGATCAAACTGCCCCTTACTCAGGGCCGAACGCATGCCACGGCCGTCGGCCACCGCGGTGGCGCGCAGGCCGTTGCGCTCCAGATAGTCGCGTAACAGATGACGAATCTCGACGTCATCGTCAACAATCAGGATATGTTCGGTGCGCTGCATAAATAAGGTTATACCGCGTTGGCACCCTCACTGGCGAGGAGAATTGTAACGCAATGTAACAGGTCGCCTGACCGTTGCATGCGGTTACAAAATGCCACACGGGTGACACCATCGCCTGACTTGATTCTGCTTGAATAAAGCCGTAACCAAACCAACCCTTCTGAAACAGGAGTAATACTATGAAGACGTCATCCAAAATCGCACTGAGCCTGCTTGCCGCGGCTGGTATCGCCACCAGCTCCATGGTACTGGCGCATGACTATGGCCACGGCCGACACGGCTACGGCCCAATGGCGCACTGCCAACAAGGCGGACCCGGCGCCCACCTCGACACCCTCAAGACCGAGCTGAAGCTGACCGCAAAGCAACAACCCGCCTGGGACACATTTGAAAAAGCCGTCCGCGCCCAGATGGCAGCACATGGCGCCGGTCATCGCATGGGCCACGGCATGGCCAGCGGCCCAGATGGGATGCAGGCGCACATCGCCTTCATGGAGCAACGCCTGGCCGGGATGAAGACCATCCTAAAGGCCCGCACCGCACTCGAGCAGGTACTGACGCCCGAACAAAAAGCGGTGTTTGACCAGTTTGGTCCGCATCATCATCGCCACGGCTAAATCGGAGATGACGGGAGGCGCGAATGCCGCCTCCCGCCCTTCGCCATACATTAGGCGGTTCGAATATTAGAAACAAAGCGACCAGAACCTGAAAGGTTCAGGAAGTACTTAATGAACCCGCAGGGTTCTAAGTGCTCTCTGACCCGCTGTTTCTTGACTTAAATCATACCAATTCCTGTATAGCCTGTTAGGGTCAAAATTGTTCAATAAAACCAAACAAGGAGGTGCCTCATGAACGGAAGTATCACATTCTTCTTGACTACACTTTTTACCCTGTTTTTTGCAACAGCTACGATGGCAGCACCCAAGGCCTTGAACCACGACGAAGCCGTAAAGCTCATTAAAGGTAATACGGCGGAAGGTAAAAATGTTAAATGGAATAAAAGCATGCTCTGGTATTTTGCAGATAGTGGCGAACTGCGCAAACTTGACGCTCACGGCAACAAAGGCAAGGCTAGTTGGAATATCAACGAGAAAGGTGAATTATGCTATCAGGACAAGCACATGAACCAAGAGAAATGTGCTGCGATCCTGCCACAGGAGGATGGAAAATATGCGGTTCCCATTGGAAATGGAGGGGGTTGGATATGGGATAAAATTGTTCCTGGCAACCCACATAATCTCGGAACCCACTGAAGCAGGATGAAGGACGGTTCAGGAAGAAGAACTGGGTCAGAGAGGAATATTCTCTAATATTAGAAACAAAGCGACCAGAACTTGAGAGGTTCAGGAAGTACTTGATGAACCCGTAGGGTTCTAAGTGCTCTCTGACCCGCCATTTATATAGAGAAGGAAAATGCTGACGTTTTACTGGGTTTAAGAGTTTTTACTCTGACCCCAAATATCAGGCTAATCTTAGTGAAGATTATTCTCTGATTCGATTTTTGTCCTGGCAAATTCCTCGAACTGCTTCGCTGTCAGCGGTTTGCTGAAGTAGTAGCCCTGCGCTTCATTGCAACCTTGTAAACGCAGAAAATTTAATTGGTTGACGGTTTCCACTCCCTCGGCAATGGTCTGCAAGTCGAGACTGCTGGCCATGTTCGTGATCGCGGTCACGATGGCCCTGTCGCCCGGATCATCGGCGATATCGCGGACAAAAGACTGGTCTATCTTGAGCTTGTAAACCTTGAATTGTTTCAGATAACTCAAACTGGAGTAACCGGTTCCAAAATCATCAATCGACATGCGAATACCGCGTTCATACAGGTTGTTCATCATATTAACGGCCGCCCGTGTATTCTCCATGGTCGTCGCCTCGGTCAATTCGAGCTCCAGAAGATGATGCGGTAATTTCACTTCCTCAAGGATGCGATCGACCAGCTCCGGTAGATCTTTCTGGCGGAATTGCACCGCGGATAGATTCAGTGCCATCATCATTGGCGGCAGCCCGTTATCCATCCAGTCTTTTAACTGCCTGGTTGCCGTGCGAAGTACCCATTCGCCGATCTTGATTATCTGGCCCGTACTTTCTGCAATCGGAATGAAATCTGCGGGTGCGACCTGGCCCATCTTTGGGTGTTGCCACCGCAACAAGGCTTCTACCCCGACGATACGACCGTCTTGCAGAGACAATTGTGGTTGGTAGTGCAACTGTAATTCATGGCGCTCCAGGGCATGCCGCAGCCCGTTCGCCAGCTTCAGGTTACGGGCGGAATGTGCCTGCATTTCCGCCGTATAGAATCGGAAGCTATTTCGTCCCTCACGTTTGGCACGATACATGGCGATATCGGCATTCTTGGACAATGATTCCAGATTTTTACCATCGTGAGGATAGATGGCAATGCCGATAGACGCCGTTACAATCAACTCGTGATGCTCGATTTGGCATGGCTGCGCAACGACTTCGATTAGCTTGGATGCCACCATCCCCGCGCCATCTGCATCCGTGGCGGGCAGGATCAAAATATATTCGTCCCCTCCCTGGCGCGATAGCGTATCTTCTTCGCGCACCGCTTCCTTGAGACGCTTCGCCAGTTCCATCAGGACTTGATCGCCGATGTTATGACCCAGGGTGTCGTTGATATCCTTGAAATGGTCAAGGTCAAGAAACATCACAGCCAGAGGCTCACCGCTGCGTTGCGCCAAACTCAGCGCATATCTGAACCGGTCATTCAATAAGGTACGATTCGGCAGACCAGTGAGTTGGTCGAAGTGCGCCAGCCTTTCAATATGCTCCTGCGCAAGTTTGCGTTCGGTAATGTCGTGCATTGTCGCGACCACACGGTAGGGCGTTGTCTTGCCCTCCTGAAAGATGGGCCGAACGTTGACTGAAATCCAGGTCAAACTCCCATCAGGCTTGTGGATGCCCATGATTACATCAGATTGTGGTACCCCCGTTCTGAGTGTCACCACGACCGGGTGCGTTTCACCGGGAAACGGTGACCCATCTTCGTGAATGGCATACCAGCCCGGGTCGAACGAGGTTTTGCCGAGTAATTGATCCGCGCTGAGTCCTAAAATGTGTTCCGCACTCTTATTAAAGGCGAGGATTTTTGAGTTCTCGTCCTGTAATGTCACCCCTTCTTCCATCGCGGAAATCAACAGACGATATTGCTCTTCACTCTCAGCCAGCATTCGCTCTGCTTCGTAGCGCTCGCTAAGGTCGCGCACGGTCAGAATCGTTCTGACTTTTTGATGTTCATCGGTAAACTGTTCTGAACTGACTTCCCCCGGAAACCGGGAGCCATCCCCGCGTATCAAAATGAGCTCAGCCCGTACCCTGCCGGTACGGGCCCGCTCGTCAAGGAAGTCACTGAGTTGCGGCGAGTCTGCATCCACCAGTCCCTCCCGACCCAGCTTGCACATCTCCTCCTCGTTACGCCCAAATAATTTACAGGCGGCCGGGTTTGCCGCAAGAATATTGCCGTCGGGCGAGGTCAGAAACACCGCTTCCATGCTGTGCTCAAAGACCGAACGATAGAGACTTTCAGACTGAATCACGTAGGCTCCCCGATAAATACCGGATGGTATTTGAGATGTGACGTTTATGCCGAATCACGTTACTCGATTTTTATGACTGACTAATCTGCCTCAGAGAGGCCATCCGCCTGACCAAACGTAGAATCCTTCGCCAGACTAATCTTTGTTATTTTAGGCCATAGCGCCATTATTTGACTAATAAACAGGATTATTTTCGAGATAGTTGAAATATCGATATTTGGGGTTAGAACTCCATTATTTCTAACATTAGAGAAAACTGTGCGACCAGAACCCGCAGGGTGCAGGAAGTACTCGGTGAATCTCAAAGGGATTCTGGAGTGTTCTGACCCCGGTTTTTCAGTCTCAGGAGACTGCGGAAGCCGATTACAGATTAGCGTTATATCGAACCAAGAACAAGAAACTCAGCGCATGAGTCAAAATATATTGATACTATCCTAACTCTAAAAATTCCATTCATTAAAGGTGAGAGCGATGATAAATAACACGGCTCGATGCATAGCGGTATTTCTATTCATGCTGTGTGCTATCCTTTTTCTGCCATCCTGTTCGTTGGGCAGTAAGCACAAGTCACCACCCCCGCCAAAAGCGGGCAATGCCGCGAATGGCAAAGCGATTTATTTTCAGGGTACTGCAAATGTCAAAGCCTGTGCCGCATGCCATGGCCATAACGGATTAGGTATATCAGGCAAGGGTAAAACCCTACACACG
>JARRNT010000081.1:0-1421 GCA_037384645.1 Gammaproteobacteria bacterium
CGCAATCTTGACGGGCGCTATGACAAGCTCGTATCGATCGAAATGATCGAAGCGGTTGGGCATCAGTATTACCCGGCATATTTTCAACAATGCAGTCGCCTGCTCAATCCCGATGGGCTCATGTTATTACAGGCGATTACCATCGCTGATCAACAATACGCAGCCGCCAGAAACTCGGTTGATTTTATCCAGCGTTACATCTTCCCGGGCAGTTGTATACCCTCAGTCACCGCCATGCTCAATGCCGTGACCGGGCACACTGACCTGCGCCTGTTTGACCTGCAGGATATCGGTCCGCACTATGCCACTACCCTGCGTGCCTGGCGCAACAATTTTTTCAGGCAGGCCGAAGCCGTGCGCCAACTGGGCTACAGCCAGGAATTCATGCGGATGTGGGAGTTTTACCTGTGCTATTGCGAAGGCGGCTTCATCGAACGCGCTATCAGCGACGTGCATATGCTCCTGGCCAAACCCGGGAACCGGCGGGTTCCCCTTGACTAGCCAGGACTGCAGTTGGCAATCAACCTGTGTCCCGACCAGAGGCCGTAAAAACCGGATCTAAAGGCCCTGGGAAACCGGGCATTGCGGTTTTCGAGGCACTTCGGGCGATGCCTGTCGCATCGCCCGAACATGCAGCCGCTTATCGTCCTATTCCGGATCGATGAATGCTGGTTACCAGCTCTTGTAGGGCAGGAATTTCCCGTTCATGGTCACTACGACTCGGTCGCCGGCAGGATTTTCTTCCTTGTCGATATCGAGAGAGAAGTCGATGGCGCTCATGATGCCGTCACCAAATTTCTCATGAATGATCTCTTTGATGGTATCGCCGTAGACCCCGACGATCTCATACAGGCGATAAATTACCGGGTCCTGTGGCACGGTCTTGTCCCAGCCCTTGTGCGGAAAGGTCTGCAGGGCAATGCTCACATCCGGCCCCAGCTCCAGTACTTCACAAAGCTTTTCCGCCAGCTCCGGTTTCATGCTGTTTTTGCCGAAACAGGCGGACGTTAGCCAGACCGCACCCACGCCCAGCTGTTCCGCGATAGCTTCCCAGGTCAGCGATTTGGCCAGCTTGGCGCCAATAATCGCCTCGGTCATTTCTTCCTTACTCATAATGCCCTTGGCATTGCCGGTAGAGGGTGTGATATAGGCTGCAACAGTGCTCATAGTATTACTCCTGAAATTGTCTTAATTGAAAATAACCTGGTTTATGCCGCGGCCAGCACATTCTCGTCGATAGGCAAATCGAGATTGCGTGACCACTCATTCCAGGAACCGAAATAGATTTTCAGATTCTTGATACCCGCCTCTTGCAGGGCAACAAAGGTATTAGAAGCCCGCGCCCCCTTGAAGCAGTAAATAATGACTTCCGAATCAGCATTGATGCCGATCTTGCTGCAGGCCTCCGCCACGGTTTGCGG
>JARRNT010000081.1:1471-8108 GCA_037384645.1 Gammaproteobacteria bacterium
ATCAGGTTATACCACTCAAGCCAGACGGCACTGGGGATACGCCCCTTACGCGGACAGAAATCGACACCATAGGGCGAAGAGCTCACGCCGATCCATTCATCCTTGTCACGCACGTCCAGCAGGACAATATCGGGATCCGAAATCGCATCGAGTACTTCATCTTCTGTCGCGATCAGGCTGGTCGGACTGCTGCTGACCGGAAACGTTACCGGCGTGGGCATCGGGACGTCTGTGGTCACGGGCAGGCCCTCTGCTTCCCAGCCGGCCAGGCCACCGTGCAATACAGCGGCATTTTCATAGCCAAGTGATTTAAGCAGGAAATAGCCACGGCACGACTGACCGAATCCGGTGTTCATCGCATCTTCATACAGGACGGCAGTTTCTTCCCCGGAGAGTCCGGCCTTGCCAAACAATTCGGCAAACTTGTCTTCGAGTTCGTCGAGCCCATCCGTATCCGTTGTCGCAAGATAGGTAAAGATTTCACGAATATTGACTGCGCCTGGTATATGCCCTGCAGCGTAACTCTCCGGGTCGCGGGTATCAATTACGACAACCGGAGTATTCTCCATCAGGTTAGCCAATTCAATCGGCTGTAATAATGTCTTCATGATCGTGCTCCTTCTCGTCGCCAGGTTGGTTATACATAAAAAAATGTCACGCAAGTTCGTCATTAACTCCTAAGCAAAAGCCGATCCAGTTTCTACAAATTCTTGCAATGCCATGTTTTATCGTGGAATTTATCAGCGCATACCGATTTACGCCTGCTTTGCATCTCGAATTGCACAGTGACATTGTCATCAATGACAAACAGACAGCCAGATACAGGCAATTCGGCACATTGTCGACAAAGCCGGACAATGTACTTGTCCAAACCCCACCGCATTGTGCACCCAGGATGATAATGCCTTCAAAAACAAGGCCTTCAACACTTGGCACAAGGATTGCCATAGAAAATAAAACTGGCCTGGCAATTAGCGCAGCGCCGGCACTTACATAGACGCAACGACGAAGGAGAACATCTTATGACAACTGCAACTTCCACCCTGAGCATGAGTACAGAAGCCCTGCGCCCGCTGGACAAGGAAGGCCTGGGCGCCCTGGCCGTCAAGGGCAAGGCCAACCCGCAAAATGTTGTGACGCTCAAGGCCAAGACCGTTTGCGAAGGCCAGTTTCGCAACATGACCTATGTACGCAACCTGGACCCGATGTTGATCGATGAGCCGCCGCATCTGCTGGGAGAAGACAACGCGCCTAACCCGTCTGAAGCAGTACTGGCCTGCCTTGGTGCCTGTCTTTCCGTTGGCGTGCACGCCAATGCCACCGCCCAGGGCATTACCCTCACCAACCTGGAACTGGAACTGGAAGGCGATATTAACGTGACCGCCGTCTGGGGTGTCGGCGATCTGGATCCAGAGAAGCTACTCGGCTTTACCGATGTGCGCGTTAAAATTCATCTCGATGGCGACGCTAGTCGTGAACAACTCGAAGAGCTGGTCGCGCATGCCAATATCTGGTCACCTGTTGCCAATACCCTGCGCAACCCTGTCAACGTGGATGTCTCACTTGGCTGAAATTTGTGACCTTTTACTGACTACAGAATGGCGCAGGAAATCTTATGACAACAGCCACATCAGAACGAAGTGATATCGTGCTGGACGCAAGTCCAGCACCTTTTCAACTTAATTCAGGGGTCCTCGAATCGACGCAGGCGATCAGTGAGTCAACGTTACGCAAATTAACGGTGGAAATTGACAGGGAGGGACTCTATCCCAGGCAGGTATTACAGGACCTGGGACAGGCCGGCGTATTTGCCCAACACCTCGCTTCCCAAAACCCCGCTGCAATGACGGATCTGAACACAGCCGTGGCGGCGATGGGGATCGTTTCCCGCGAATGCATGTCTACCGGCTTCATGACCTGGTGCCAGGATGTACTGGGATGGTATCTGGAGAATTCCGAGAATACTTACCTGCAGCAGAAAATTCTGCCCCAGGTCGCAACCGGGAATTTCCTCGGTGGCACCGCCCTGTCCAACCCCATGAAATATTTTTCCAATATCGAACCGCTGCAACTGAGCGCGACACCGGTTGACGGTGGTTACGTGGTGAATGGCACTCTGCCCTGGGTTTCCAACCTGGGGCCGGATCATTACTTTGGCGCAATTGCACGCACGGATGATGCCAGTCCACGGGAGATCATGTTCCTCGTCCCCTGTGCAAGCGACGGTTTCCAGTTGTTACATAACGCCGAGTTCACCGCAATGGAAGGCACCGGCACATTTGGTTGCCAGTTCCGCAATTGCTTTATCCCGGAAACTCATATTATTGCTGACCCGGTCAAACCTTTCATTCAGAAGATCAAGGCCGGCTTTATCATGTTACAGGGCGGCATGGCCCTGGGCGTGATTGAAAGCTGTATCGATATCATGCGTGAGGTCGAACCCATGCTCGGTCATGTAAATCGCTACCTGGAGGACCGCCCCGAGGAGCTGGCTGCCGACCTTGATGACCTCAGCCAGCGTCTTAACCTGGCACTCGCTGACCCCTATAACGAAAGTCACGAATTCATCCAGCAGGTCATCCAGTTGCGACTCGAAGCCTCCGAACTGAGTCTGCGTGCCGCCCATTCCGCCATGCTTCACACTGGTGCTCGCGGTTACCTGGCGCAGGCACCGGCGCAACGCAAGCTGCGTGAAGCTTACTTTGTCGCGATTGTCACCCCGGCGATTAAACACCTGCGTAAAGAACTCGACGCTATGGTAAGCAACTGACCCGTTTATGAACTCGCAACAGATACAACGCTTACAGAAGGAAAGCTCATGTTAACGTATGAATGCACAGAATCCGCTGACGATATCAGCGCCAGGTTGATCACCGCCATCACTGATAACAAGATGCGACTGGTGGCGCATATTAACGGGCAGGCCAACGCCGCCAAAATTGGTCGTGACGTGCCGCCCGATCAGATCCTGGAGGTGTTTCGCCCCGATTTCGCGGTACGGGTATGGGAAGCCTGCAAACCGGCCGGAATGGATATCCCGCTGCGCATTCATATTTACGAAGATTCAGCCGGCAATGTCATTGTCGCCTACCGGACGGCGGTGGAAACTTTCGCGGCTTACGAAAATCCGGCACTCACAGCGATCGGCAAGGAACTCGACGCGATTTTTGTCAATATCCTGAGTGTGGTGACGCTGACGACAGCGGAAGCAGCCCATGACTAATATCCCGTATCAAAAATATATTTGCCGTATCTGCGGCTTCATTTACGACGAGGCCGAAGGCGATCCGGACAGTGGCCTGCCGCCAGGCACACGATTTGCCGACATACCCGATGACTGGACCTGTCCGCTGTGTGGCGTATCCAAGGTCGATATGATCTTACTGGACGATTTCCAGCAGGATCTGCAAACCGCGGCAAGTGTCACGCCGTTTGACATTCATCTACGACGTTGCGCCGACAGCAAACATGCTATCGTTGTAATCGGTGCCGGTATCGCGGGCTGGACTGCTGTTGCAGAAATCCGTGAGCACGACATGGATACGCCGATCATCATGATCAGCGGTGGCGCTGCCGACTACTATCCGAAACCATTGTTATCAATGGCCTATACGCAACAACGCGAGCCCGATGCCATCGTGGAAGCCAGTGGCCCGGCCAGGGCAGCAGAACTGAACATTGTATTGCGTGAACATACCAAGGTTATTGCCATTAATCGCAAACGTAAGCGCCTGCTCACCACGCGCGGCTCTATCTATTACGACAAGCTGATCCTTGCCACCGGTGCACACCAGGCCGAATTGCGCTGTCGCGGCAACGGTGTTGATGCCGTGCTGCGCGTCAACGATCTGGACAGTTATCGCCAGCTGCGAGCGCAGCTGCCGCAACCCGGCAAGCGGGTGGCGATCATCGGCGCTGGCCTGATCGGATGTGAGCTGGCCGACGACCTGACCCGGGGTGGGCACGAAGTCACGCTGGTTGAACGCGGCAGCCAGCCATTATTACAACTTCTACCCAGGACCCTGGCCCAGTCCCTGCGCCAACAATTATCGGAACGCGGCATACATTGCCAGGTCCTGCGCGAAGTCGATGCCATCGATCGGATCGATCACGGCCTGCTGATCACGTTCAAGGATGGCAGTGTCATGGAGACCGACGTTGTCATCAGCGCAATCGGCCTGGTAGCGAATACCCGGCTGGCAGCCGCCGCCGATCTGGACTGTCGACGCGGTATCCTGGTGGATGCACAGGACATGCGCAGTAGCGACCCGGATATCTATGCCCTTGGCGACTGCGCCCAGGTCGGGCAACAGTGTTTTTCCTACATCGAACCCATTCATCGTCAGGCCAAGACCCTCGTGGCCAGTCTGGCCGGCAAGACCCGGCCTTTCATTCCGCACCAGCCCCTGATCCGGGTCAAGACCACCAGCCTGCCACTGGTCGTCTGCCCCCCGCCGGCACAACATAGCGGCCACTGGCACCTGGTCAAGGCCGACGCCAAGGGCCATTACCTGGTATTTCTGGCGGGCGGCCGCTTGCTGGGTTTTGCCCTGAGCGGCACATTCACGCAATATGGCCAGCGGCTGTATACCGACGTCATGGCGACATTGCAGGCACAGTCGGAAGCCGCCGCATCGCAGCAGCTAAGCGCCTGAAGTAAGACAATATTCTCAGCTGTTGCGGAGTCAGCCTGGCGTTGTCTCGGCCTGAGACAACGCAATCATGCGGCATTTGCAGTATGATGTCGTCATGACCCGCCCGCTCACGATGTATTTTATCAGTATCTGGTTGGCCATCTGGCTGATCGGGATTCCCCTGCGCAACCAGGACATACTGGTAGCGCAGTTTGGTCCTCAGCTCACCATGCTGTTCCTCATCGTCATCACAGTCGCTGCGCTGGTGATCGGCTTCCAGTTACTGCAGTGCCATCCCACCTATGTCGAGCTGGCACTTGCTATCCTGGCGATACAACTGGGCTACCTGCTGACCCGTTTTATCTGGCTGGCACTTCACGCGGGATTCCAGGTATACCCCCTGCCATCCCTGATCGTGCTGGGCGTGGATCTGTATTGCGTCACCTACCTCATGACCCCCTCAACCCGGGCCCGTATCAGCCGGGCACGTGCCATCATCCTCGCTAAAAAATCCCGACCTGTTGCTGAAAAACATGATTGAATCGTGTTTGTCATTTCACTGTGACAGACTCTTGTCAGGGCTGTAATCTTTTCGCTTTACGCCACGCGATTAGATCGCAATGCCCAGCTTCACCATACGATAACGTAACTGGCGCGGTGTCAGTCCCAGGTTGATAGCCGCCCGCGTCTTGTTGCCACCGGCCTGGTGCAATGCCTGTACAATCTGTTCCGATTCGTCTTCCCGTACCCAGGCATAGGGTCGAATACTGGAATCGACCAGGGTATGCGCAGGCCCGGCAGCTGACATCGACGGCGGGTTACGCGGGGCCGGCGCAACTTGCGGGGTGGCTACACGCGACTCCTCGCCAAGAATGATATCGATCTCAGAGGCGCTGACCTGGTTCGTATGCGCCATGAGTACCGCCCGTTTAACCACGTTTTCCAGTTGGCGAATATTTCCCGGCCAGTCAAACCGTTCCAGCTTCTGCATAATGGATTCATCCAGCAGAACGTTGCGGTTGTAATCATGGTTGGCAATGCTGAGGAAATGGCGCGCCAGCAGGCGAATATCTTCAACCCGATCGCGCAGTGGCGGCAGGTGGATGGGAAACACGTTCAGGCGATAGTACAGGTCCATGCGAAAGCGTCCGTCGTTCACGGCCTGCTGCAGGTTACGGTGGGTCGCGGCGATAATACGAACATCCACGCTGATTTCACGGGTCCCCCCGACGCGCTGGATGACCTGCTCCTGCAGCATGCGTAACAGTTTGGCCTGTAAATCAAAATCCAGGTCGCCAATTTCATCGAGAAACAGGGTGCCGCCACTGGCCAGTTCGATTTTGCCCTTTTTGCTCTGGATTGCACCGGTAAAACTGCCTTTCTCGTGTCCGAACAATTCAGACTCGATCAGATCCTGCGGAATCGCGGCACAATTGATCGCGACGAAGGCCGCATCCTTGCGCGTACTCGCCAGGTGCAGCATGCGCGCAAACTTTTCCTTGCCGGTACCCGACTCCCCCGTCAGCAGGACACTGACCTGGGTATTGGCCACGCGATAAGCCTGGCGCAGTGACGACTGCAGGGCCGGGCTTTCGCCCAGGATCCCGAAGTGACTGCCCTGGTGATCCAGGGCGTTCTTCAGGTACAGATTTTCATTGATCAATTCAGCCGTCTGTTCGGCGATCAGGCGATTGACCGTGATAATCTGGCTAATAAAGGTCGCGATGATCCGCAGGGTGGTAATGTCCTTGTCAAACGCCCGCTGACGCTTGCGCAGGCGATGCACCGCCAGGACTCCAATTGGCTTATCGTCCCGCAACAGGGGCAAGGCGAGATAGGCCACGGTCTCATCAGGCAGGGTTGTGCGCGACACGGCACGGGCCAGATAGGTCGGTTCATCATCGATATTCTGGATCAGCGCGGTCTGGCCGGTCTTCATCACGGTCAATCGCCTGATCGCCGAACAGACGGCTGAATTGATCAATGAAAATCTGTACCTGAAG
>JARRNT010000082.1:0-6400 GCA_037384645.1 Gammaproteobacteria bacterium
GTATATAAAACGGCATTGACGATTTGTGGCAGGACATCTCCAGGAAAGGCGCGCTTTCCAGAGATCATTTCAAACAGGCTGGCACCCACCGCCCAAACATCTGCACGGGCATCAACAGGGTCACCACGCAATTGCTCCGGTGCCATATAGGCGACGGTACCTATACTATTGCCGGTACTGGTCAGCCGCATGTTATCCAGCTTGGCGATAGCGAAATCAAGGATTTTGGCGCCATTGTCAGTCAGCAAAATGTTAGGTGGTTTGATATCGCGGTGCACGATGTGATGACGATGTGCTTCTGCGAGTCCATCGCTGATCTGGATTGCAATCTCCAAAGCATCAGTTAACGTTAAGGCGCCACGGTCAATGCATTTATCGAGGGTTTCGCCAGCGTAATACGGCATGGTGATGTAAAGCTGGCCGTCTGCTGTTTCATTGACATCGTGGATTACACAAATATGCGGGTGATCAAGACGGGAGGCCGCGCGCGCCTCTGTCATGAAACGTTCACGGGCTTCGTGATCAGTCATCAGGAAGTCAGGCAAAAATTTGAGCGCAACATGACGGTCGAGTCGTGCGTCATAGGCCTTGTAGATCACGCCCATCCCGCCAACGCCGATTTTCTCGATGATTTCGTGATGGCCAATGTGCTTGCCAATGCGACTGTCGATGACCTCCCTGACCTCGCTACCGATCGATGTCGTCCATTTCGGGAGATCATCCGTATGTGCTTCAACTAATTCCCTGACTTCTAACAACAAGTCTTCATCATCTGCGCATTCTGTTTCCAGATAGTGCACACGCTGGCTTTCTGGCAGCGACAAGGCGGCGTCGAATAATGACTGCATCCTGTTCCAGCGCGTTTTATCCATGGAAATTCCTGTATATGCGTAAGGTGCTGTTACCGCAGCTAGCATAGCGCATGGCATTCGGAAATGTGGAAAAGCTTGCAAAAGATACATTACATTTTATGAGGAATAATGGTTTCTGGGAGTATTTCCCCATCAATTTGTAATAACTAATTGTTTTTAATGATAATTATTTAGAGTGGGGGGAGAAGGTAAAAATATTTTCGAAATTGATGAGGGAGTTTTGCCTCGGATAGCGCTTACAGGGTTAAAGGGCCACCGCATTGTTGCCTGGCCAATAGAACCATCTACCAACCCTGATTAAGGAGAAGCGCCATGAAAACGAAACAACCTTCTGTTTATAACAAATTCCGTCATGCTGCCATGGGGGTTGTACTGGCAAGTAGTGTCATCGTCGCCGTGCCGGCTCAGGCAAGCTGGTTCGGCCATGTCAGCAGCCGCGAGCACAAGGTCGCGCACCGCGTCGCTGCCACACCCGGTAATCTCGAGGCTAAGGTCAGGGATATGTCCGGTAAACTGAATGACATTTACCAGAAGTTTGAGAATGGTATGCCTATAGTGCAAAAAATGCAGCAGATTCATCTGAAAGAAAAACTGATGAATAACATCGATTATCTGCGAGATACCATGAGTGATTATGATGATTTTGCAAACGGCGGAGCCGAAAATTTTCGTGGTGACCTGGAAAGCATTTTCGATAATTTTTCCTCCTTTAACCAGGCGATACTGCATAAACAGGCACTGAGTAACAGTCTGGATAGGGTGAATCAGCTGGTAGGTAAGTTACCGGTCTCGTTCCTGTATATCCTGCACAAGGCTATTGGAACTCAGCTGCAGAATATGCAGACCAAGGTGGTGCTGATGAACAGCAATGCACAGGTTCTGGCATCGTTACCCTCTGTGAGCACAGCCATGCAGGACCCTCAGTCTTTCATTGATAATGCCTGTGACCAGGACCAACATAAAGGCTTGAAAACAAGTTTCAGACTTGCACTTGCTGTTATCAAGATCACCGCCGGCCAGATTGAATTATGGGCTGATCATTATGAAAAGCTGGCACCACGTGACCTGGTTCTGGAAGGAGATGCAGTGGGTGAGGGAGCTGGTACTACGGTCAGCAGTCACCCGGCACACATTATTCTTGAAGAGCTCAAGTTTCCTGCAAAAGTGACAAAAGAGGTTGTTGAGGATTACAAAACGCTTGCTGAGGCATTGTGCAAATAGTAATTCTGCAACCATCATGGATGGTGTTCAGTGAACAGACGGGGAGCAATGCTCCCCGTTTTGATTTTCAGCCGGATGAGGATCATCATTTGTTTCTACGGTATGCTTTTTCAATCCAGGCTACTTCAACCAAGTATACCCTCAGGTTACGTTATGCAAAGGGCGTGCCCTGTGGACGGAATGCCGTCATGTCTTGTGGCGGCAATACTCGTAGTTATCCATGTTGACAGGTGCATATTACGGAACAAGTATGGACTATCGGGAGTGTGTTTTTTATACTCGCGGAAACTATAAAATGAAGTATGTTTTACATGTCTTATTACCCCGCCAGTCGTCGCAGTTGCAGCAGAATCTTCGTGCCTGCTCAAGTTCAGCCTAAACGACCAGATCTGGCAGAGCGTTTCATTACGACGCATTAGCTCCCCACGAGATTCCAGTATTATGTCCGCCAAGCCGCAGGAAAAGCACGCCAATCTGGGCTTAATGGCGCTGGCGGCGCTGGGCATTGTCTATGGCGATATCGGGACCAGCCCACTGTATGCCTTCAAGGACGCCTTTACCGGCGAGCATGCCCTGATTGCCAGCCAGGCCAATGTCCTGGCGACACTGTCAGCCCTGTTCTGGTCAGTGTTATTAATCATCTCAATTAAATACGTCTGGGTGATGCTGCGCTTCGACAACGAGGGCGAGGGTGGCGTTCTCGCGCTGACCGCCATGGCGCACCGCTTCGCACGGCACAGCCCGCACTGGGCCAAGATCGTGGTCACGGTCGGTATTTTCGCGGCAGCGTTGTTCTACGGGGATGCCATTATTACGCCGGCCATCTCGGTGCTCTCGGCGGTGGAAGGGATCCGGGTTGCGACACCGGAATTTGAACACTGGATCGTGCCCATCACGATCGTGATTCTGATCGCCCTGTTCATGATTCAGCGTCATGGTACCGGCAAGGTGGGCAACCTGTTCGGTCCGGTCACACTGATCTGGTTTATCACCCTGGCAATCCTGGGTGTGCTGAGTATTATCAAAACACCGGAAGTTCTGCTCGCCGTGAATCCACTGCATGCGGTGAAATTCCTGGTGGAACAACCTGAGCGTACCTTTATTATTCTGGCCGCCGTGTTCCTGGCCATGACCGGTGGCGAAGCGCTGTATGCGGACATGGGGCATTTTGGCGCACGCGCCGTGCGGGTCGCCTGGTATGGGCTGGTGTGCCCCGCCTTGCTGATAAATTATTTTGGCCAGGGGGCACTGGTGTTACGCGATGCCGCCATGGTTAATCATCCGTTCTACCTGCTGGCACCGGACTGGCTGCTTTACCCGCTCGTGGTGCTGGCGACGGCTGCCACCATTATCGCCTCGCAGGCCACCATATCCGGCGCGTATTCGATTACCCTGCAGGCCTCGCGCCTGGGCTACCTGCCGCGCCTGCGGGTGCTACATACCTCTGATATCCATCGTGGCCAGATCTATATTCCCAGCGTGAACTGGGTCATGCTGATTATGGTCTTGATCCTGGTGATACAATTTCGAACCGGTGGCGCCCTGGCCGCGGCATACGGTATCGCCGTGTCAGGTACGATGATCATTACGACCATGCTGACCCTGTTTATCACCCTGCGCCTGCCGGGCAAGCCGCGCCTGCTCCTGATTGCCGCACTGCTCGGTTTCGGCGTCATGGAAATCTTATTCCTCACCTCAAATATGACCAAGCTGGGGCAGGGTGGCTGGTTACCGGTATTGCTGGGGCTATTTATCTTTACCCTGTTGACCACCTGGAAAGAGGGTACCCGCCTGGTCGGTGTGCAGCGGCGCGAAATCGATATCCCCATGAGTGATTTTCTTTCCAGTCCCCTGCCCAGCGTTCCGCACGTGCCGGGTACGGCCGTGTACCTGACCTCCGATACGACGCTGGTCCCCAGTGCGCTGTTTCATAATCTCAAGCACTACAAGGTGATGCATGAGCGCACGATCTTCCTGCACGTGAAAACCGAGGATATTCCCTACGTGGCGAGAAAACGCCGGGTAACCCTGAAAAAGCTCGGTGATGAAATGTACCAGGTCACGGTGCATTTCGGTTTCCGTGAGGAACCGGATGTACCCAGGGCGCTGGAAGGTCTGGTACGACATAATATCGAGCTGATTCCGATGCAAACCACCTATTTTGTAGCGCGCTCGACGGTGATAGATGGGCCAGGCAACCTGCCACACTGGCGCGCGGTACTCTACGCCTGGATGACCCGCCAGTCCGAAGGCGCCTCCACCTATTACAACCTGCCACCCAATAGCGTGGTCGAACTGGGCACGCAGGTGATTTTGTAGCAGGACGTGCTAACGTTACAGAGAATATGATGTTCTCCTGAAGGTGCAATAATGAAAAACAAAAGCCCCAGCGAGCTTAAATTACACATTCAGCGCGCCTACGACATCACCATTGATGTGATTGTCTATGGCCTTATCCTGCTGATGCTGGCGACCCTGATCTTTGCTTTCATCGATGTGCTGGTGGATATCATACACCTGATCCCCGGACTGACTAAAATCAAGCTGGACGATGTTGAGTTTCGCGACATGGTAGTAAGCGTACTGGACGTGTTCGTCGTAATTGAACTGTTCAGTATCTTTATTAACTACGTGAAAACACATCGCATCCGCCTGTCATTGTTGATCGACGTGACGGCCGTGTTCATTCTGCGGGAAATGATTATTAAAATCTATGGCAAGATTGCCGCGACGGAACAATTACTGGTGCTGGCCCTGTTGCTCATCGTGATAGTCATTGCGCGCAGTATCACGGGACGTTTGCCACCGAAAAGCAACCCGAATCCCTGAAGCCGTTCAGGCAGCCATCATTGATGGGCCTTTAAAAATAGCACTTCGGATACTAAATAGTAGTATATTACTACTCTACATTTAATAGTATCCATATATACGGGACGATAATGCAATTTAATCGATTTTTCGATAGCGTGACTCGGTATTTTACTGAGCACCGTTTTGGCCGTGTTGGCGGAATCCTGTCAGCGTTAATCGGCGTCTATATTCTAGTAACGACCTTTTTGCTATTTTACTGGAGCCAGGAACCTGCCATTTTTAATGTGCAGAAAGTTGCTGCACAGGATGCGCATAAAGAATCTGTTTCTGATGTCACTGGGTACACATATACCACTGCCCTGATTCATATTGGTGACACGCTTTTGTACAAGCGAGGAGGCTATCTTTCCAACGATATTACTCCGCCCGGTGTGTTTATGGATGATATTCCCAACTGGGAATTCGGGGCGCTGGTGATGCTGCGCGACGCGACGTCCTCGTTGCGTAATTATTTTTCGCGCTCCCAGTCCCAGTCGATTGAAAACCCGGACCTTGCCATTGCCGATCCGAAGTTCAATTACGACAATAATTCCTGGTTATTTACCGAGCGCGAATATCGGAAGGCGATTGCGGCCTTGAAACGCTACCGTGATGGCCTGGCTAAAACACAGGATACATCGACCCAGTTTTACGCGAGGGCAGATAATCTGGCGCAATACCTCACCGTCGTAAGCCAACGCCTTGGAAGTTTATCTCAACGACTGTCGGCCAGTGTAGGTCAGTTAAGAGTGAATACTGACCTGGCCGGGGATAGCGCCGCCAAACAATCTACCGCCACGGGTAATACGGTTATGGTAAAAACTCCCTGGTTAAAGATTGATGATATTTTTTATGAGGCGCGCGGTTCCACCTGGGCGCTTTATCATATTTTATCGGCCATCAACGTCGATTTCGATGCGGTGTTGCGGAAAAAGAATGCAAAACCCTCCGTAGAGCAAATTATTAGCGAGTTACGAGAAGCACAAAGGCCGACTTTCTCGCCGATGGTATTAAACGGTGAAGGCTTTGGTTTAACTGCTAACTATTCCCTAACGATGGCAAATTATATTTCCAGGGTGAACGCGGCAATTATCGATTTGCGCGCCTTGTTGCAGAATGGATAATGTATCTAAATCAGGATAATTAAATGCTCTCCAGTCAAACCTCGTGTGTAAACTATCCAGATAATATTATTTATCGGCGCAATAGAGAAACCTGACTGACATTGCGCGCGGAATTAAGCCTTTAGCATGTGCCTTTAATTCAGTAGCAGAAAACTACTGGCGAGCAGTTTCAGGTCGGTTAGCGACTACAAATAGTTAATGATGCTAGAGCAAGATGTGATGGGCAGCTAACGACCCGTAGCGGTCATCAACAAATAGTGAATAATTTTGTAACAATACTTCCCTAATGCGGACCTTCAAGAATAGCGATACTTGTATTGAAATCTGCAACAT
>JARRNT010000083.1:0-5837 GCA_037384645.1 Gammaproteobacteria bacterium
AGCCAGCCAGGGTTTGTGCACCACCAGTTTGACACAGGCCTCCCACAGGGTGTCACCACAGACCAGGGTTCCGTCCATATCTACGGCCAGCGGCAAACTTGCTGCATGGTTATTCATTAGATATTCAGAAATCCTGTTCCGATGGCCAACATCCAACGTATTCTATCTGACTGATCTGATAAGGCAAATCAGAAACGACTGCGCATCCAGCGCAAGCCAGAAAGCGGAATACAGGATTCGTTAAAACACAGCTCTAGCCCGCAAACTTAATGGACATCGGCTGGCAAGGGCGATGGTTAAACCGCCCTTGCCCGATTCGATTATTTTGCCATCAATGCAAACAGGTCGTTCACGCGCTTGACGAAGGTTACCGGGTCTTCCAGTTGCCCACCTTCGCTGAGCATGGCCTGGTCAAAAAGGATGTGGGTCCAGTCGGCGAAATGCTCACCCCCCGCTTCTTCCCGCAATCGCTTCACCAGCATGTGTTCGGGATTGATTTCCAGGATTGGCTGGGTATCCGGCAAACTATGGCCTGCCTGTTTCAGCAGCTTTTGCATACTCACGGCCATGTCATGTTCTTCCACCACCAGGCATGAAGGGGAATCCGTCAGACGGTGAGATATACGCACTTCCTTGACCTTGTCGCCAAGTTCGTCCTTCATCTTCTCGAGTAACTCCTTGTAATCCTTGCTCGCCTCTTCGGCTTTCTTCTGCTCTTCCTTGTCCTCCAGTTTGCCCAGGTCTATCTCACCCTTGGCCACAGACACAAACTTCTTATCTGCATATTCATTGAGGAAGGACATCATCCACTCGTCAACCCGATCCGACATCAGCAGAACTTCAATGCCTTTTTTCTTGAACAGTTCCAGGTGCGGACTGTTCTTGACAGCATTAAAAGACTCCCCGGTGATGTAATAGATCTTGTCCTGCTCGGGCTGCATGCGGCCGATGTAATCGTCCAGCGAGACACTTTGCTCTTCACTGTTTGTATGGGTGGAAGCAAAGCGCAGGAGTTTGGCAATCTTGTCCTTGTTGGCGAAATCCTCACCCGGGCCTTCCTTGAGAACACGTCCGAATTCCTGCCAGACGGTCTTGTAATTGTCCGGTTCATCCCTGGCCATTTTCGCCAGCATATCCAGGATGCGCTTGACCGAGGCGCCACGAATGGTATCGATTTGCTTGTTGCGTTGCAGGATCTCACGCGACACGTTAAGCGGCAGGTCGTCGGAATCCACCACCCCGCGCACAAAACGCAGGTAGTTGGGCATGAGTTGCTCGGCATCGTCCATGATGAATACGCGTTTCACATACAGCTTGATGCCATGACGACCGTCCCGGTCGAACAAATCGAACGGCGCTCGTTTGGGTAGATAGAACAAGGTAGTGTACGACTGAGTA
This sequence comes from Gammaproteobacteria bacterium, assembly GCA_037384645.1. GTDB lineage: Bacteria > Pseudomonadota > Gammaproteobacteria > UBA6429 > Thiohalophilaceae > RI-92. The sequence goes on from JARRNT010000083.1 coordinate 1,399, forward strand.
CCTTCGACATGATTGTGCAGCCAGGTCAACGGCTCGTCAAAATCATGGGCGACGTGTTTGTAGAACTCCTTGTATTCCTCGTCCTTGATTTCCGACTTGGGCCTGGCCCACAAGGCTGACGCCTTGTTTATCGTTTCATATTCCTCGCTTAGTTCACCCTTGTCATCCTGCTTGCGCATTTCGATGGGCAGGGAAATATGATCGGAATATTTTTTGATAATATTCTGCAGGCGCCAGCTGTCGAGATATTCGTCCTCATCATCGCGCAGGTGCAGGGTCACGGTGGTCCCGCGTGGCTTGCGTTCGATGGTTTCGATGGTGTAATCGCCTTCACCGCTGGATTCCCAACGGACGCCTTCCTCTGCGCCAAGCCCGGCACGGCGGGTTTCGACGGTGACCTTGTCTGCAACAATAAATGCGGAATAAAAACCCACACCGAACTGGCCAATCATCGTGGCGTCCTTGGCCTGATCGCCGGTAAGCTTCTCCAGGAATTTGCGGGTGCCGGAGCTGGCGATAGTGCCGATGTTATCCATGACTTCCTGGCGGTTCATGCCGACGCCATTGTCGGTGATGCTGAGTGTCTTGTTGTCCTTGTCGTAATCGATACGGAGTTTCAGCTCGAAATCATCCTCGTAGAGGTCGGCACTGGTGAGCGCTTCAAAGCGCAATTTGTCACAGGCATCCGAACCATTGGATATCAGCTCGCGCAGGAAGATTTCCTTGTTGGAATACAGCGAATGAATCATCAGGTGCAGCAGTTGCTTCACCTCGGTCTGAAAACTACGGGTCTCTTTCTGGGTGTCAACGCTCATAGCGACTCCTGTTATTATGCTGTAACAAACTAATGAGGCTGAACATGGGGACAAACCGGGTGCAATTCAAGGGTGCAGGGTCCGGGTCGGGATACCCAGCTGCTGCAGCACACGGGTCGCGATTTCCTCCACCGACAGGCGGCTGACGTCGCATACCGGCAGCCGGTGCTGCCGATACAGGGCCTCGGCCTGGCGTACCTCGTGCTGGCACTGAGCCAGGGAGGCGTAGACCGTGCCCCGCCGCCGTTCCTCACGGATATTGTGCAGGCGTTCGGGCAGAATGGTCAGGGCAAACAATTTATCCTTAAACGACTGTATTGGCCGGGGTAGCTCCCCGCTGTCAAGGTCCTCCTCTACCAGGGGAAAATTGGCGACATACAGGCCATACTGCATGGCCAGATACACCGAGGTTGGTGTCTTACCCGAGCGCGACACGCCGATCAGAATGATGTCGGCGCGGTCATAATGGGAGAGCACACCGCCATCGTCATGCAGCAGGGCAAATGTCACTGCATCCATACGTTGCTTATAAGTGTCCTGTGCCCCCTGGCCATGGGTCAGGCCGATCCCCGGCACGGCCTGCTGGCCCAGAATTTCCTCCAGCGGGGTCAAAAATGCCCCCATCGCGTCCAGCACATGCGCGTTGGCCTCCTGCAACCGGGCGCGCAAGGGGCCACTGACCAAAGTACCCAGGACAATGGGTCTGTTGCCCGACTGCGCCGAGACGGCATCAATCTGCTGACAGACATCGGCGACTTTTTCCACCGTATCGACATAGCGCAGGGTGGTAATATCAAAATTGATATCGGGAAACTGGCTCAACAGACTCTGGGCAAGACGTTCGGCGGTGATGCCGGTACTGTCAGACACCAGAAAGACATCATATTTCATATTTCTGTGCTCTTGATCAAAACTCACTTTAATCAGTGTAGTGTATGCAGTATAAACTTGTACCAGGGCCAGTAAGCGAAGGATGATCAGCATGTCTCGTTATATCCAATGGTTTGAACACCTCGGAATCCACAATGTAGACCAGGTAGGCGGTAAGAACGCCTCGCTGGGTGAAATGATCCAGGGTCTCGCCAGCGAAGATGTCCGCGTACCTGGTGGATTTGCCACCACTGCCGATGCCTATCGCGATTTTCTCGCCCATGAAGGGCTGGCGGAACGCATCTATACTCGCCTCGACGAGCTGGATGTGAATGATGTGGCTGCACTCAGCGCAGCCGGCCGCGATATACGCGCCTGGATAGTGGCCCTGCCCTTTCCCCCGGAACTGGAGGAGGAGATCCGTACGAACTACCGGGATCTGGTCAAACGTTACGGCGACCAGGCCTCTTTCGCGGTGCGTTCCTCGGCCACGGCCGAAGACCTGCCCCAGGCCTCTTTCGCCGGCCAGCAGGAAACCTACCTTAACATTAAAGGTGAAGAACACCTGCTGCATGCCATCAAGGACGTCTTTGCCTCCTTATTTAATGACCGTGCTATCGCCTATCGTGAACACCAGCATTTCGATCATCGGCAGGTGGCGTTGTCCGCCGGGATACAGAAGATGGTACGCAGCGACCTGGCCGCCAGTGGCGTCATGTTCTCCATCGATACCGAATCCGGCTTTCGCGACGTGGTCTTTGTCACCAGCGCCTACGGTCTGGGTGAAACCGTCGTCCAGGGTGCGGTCAACCCCGATGAGTTTTATGTGCACAAACCGATACTGGCGCAAGGCAAGCACGCCATCCTGTCGCGCAACCTGGGGGCCAAGGCGATTCGCATGGTCTACAACGACAAACCCGATCAGAACGAGGCCACCGTCACGCTCGATGTCGACGCCGAACACCAGCAACGTTTCTCGCTCAGCGACGAGGAAGTCCTGGAACTGGCCCGCATCGCGGTCAAGATCGAACAGCATTACGGCCGGCCCATGGATATCGAATGGGCCAAGGACGGTCAGGATAACCAGCTCTACGTGGTCCAGGCACGTCCGGAAACCGTCAAGAGTCAGGACAATCAGCAGGTACTGCAACACTATGACCTGCCAAACCCCGGCGAAGTCATCGTGACTGGACGCAGCATCGGTCAGCGTATCGGTGCCGGCAAGGCCCGGGTGATCATGAATGTCAGTGAAATCAATAAAGTCGAATCAGGCGACGTGCTGGTCACCGACATGACCGATCCGGACTGGGAACCCATTATGAAACGTGCGGCCGCGATCGTGACCAACCGTGGCGGGCGTACCTGCCATGCGGCCATTATCGCCCGTGAACTGGGTATCCCCGCAATCGTCGGCTGTGGTGACGCTACCGACAAAATCCCGGAAGGTCAGGACGTGACCGTCAGTTGTGCGAGCGGTGAAACCGGCTACGTGTACAAGGACAAACTGGAGTTTCACATCCGCGAGGTCAATCTGGACAAGATGCCCGATATACCGTTCAAGTTGATGCTCAACGTGGGGACACCCGACCGCGCCTTCAGCTTCCAGTTTCTACCCAACGCCGGTATCGGCCTGGCCCGCCTGGAATTCATTATTAATCGCATGATCGGCATTCACCCGCTGGCCCTGCTGAATTACGCTGACCAGGAAGCCGAGGTCAAGCGTGAAATCGATTTACGCATCGCCGGCTATGCCGATCCGGTCAGTTTTTTCATCGACAAACTCAGTGAAGGCATCGCCACCCTGGGCGCCGCGTTTTACCCCAAGCCGGTGATCGTGCGCATGTCGGACTTCAAGTCCAACGAATACGCCAACCTGCTTGGCGGAGACCGTTACGAGCCACACGAGGAAAACCCCATGCTCGGTTTCCGCGGCGCCTCCCGTTATATCAGTGAGATGTTCCAGCCCTGTTTCGAACTGGAGTGTGCCGCCTTTAAAAAGGTACGCAACGAGATGGGACTCACCAATATCGAAATCATGATCCCGTTTGTCCGTACCGTGGAAGAAGGCAAGGCAGTAATCCGTCTACTGGAACAAAACGGTCTGCGTCGCGGCGAAAACGACCTCAAGATCATCATGATGTGTGAAATTCCATCCAACGCCCTGCTGGCCGATGCTTTCCTGGATCACTTCGACGGCTTTTCCATTGGCTCCAACGACCTGACTCAACTCACTCTCGGGCTCGACCGCGACTCCGAACTGGTTGCCTCGTCGTTTGATGAACGCAACGAGGCGGTCAAAAAACTGCTGGCCATGGCTATCCAGGCCTGTCGCGAGAGAAATAAATATATTGGTATCTGCGGCCAGGGCCCATCCGATCATCCCGACCTGGCGGAGTGGCTGGTACAGCAAAATATCGAGAGCGTATCTCTGAATCCGGATACGGTAGTACAGACGTGGATGTATCTGGCGGAGAATTTGAAGTCTTGATTGAGTATTTTCGCCCTCACTGAGGGCGAAGTACTTTCTTTGTGCGAACAAAGAAAGTACCCAAAGAAAATCGCCCCCGATTGCTGTGCGTTCGTGGTTTATTCATTCCGAATGGTTTTACCCTCATGCCGGCAACCAACAGGCTCGCGTTGAAACAGCGCAGATTGCGACTTCGGTGCGATCAGAATCACGATAATCTGCTCGTGACAAATCCAATTTTCCTTCCCCATAAAAAAACACCCGCCAAATAGCGAGTGTTTTTCAAC
>JARRNT010000084.1:0-5630 GCA_037384645.1 Gammaproteobacteria bacterium
GATTTGTCTGAAATCGAATACATTGGCAGCGGATATTGGAGTCCTTGTGGAGGCGGTTCTATATTTGAAAGCATAGAATCTGCTACAAAAGAAGCATTGTCGACTTTAAGTTTATGTATATAGCAAAATTATAACAAGTCGTTCAAGTCGTGGAAGAACCTCCCCGATAAAATAGACGCCGAAATCTAACCAGGATGGCGCTGCCACCTGTTTCGGGCGGGTTCAATACCACCTTTCGTTGGCATTGAGAAAAGACCAGGCGTTAGCGCTGTGAATGGCCGGTTTCAGGCGGCACGGGTCTCCAGGTTTTCCTCATTGAGACCCGGCTCGCGCCGGCGGGTCGGAAAACGTTTGCGTAGCGAGTAGGGAAACACGTCTTCATACACGTGCGCGCGGATCAGGGCCTGCTTGGCCTGCCAGAATTCCGGCGTGAGCAGTTCGCCGTGGTATTCGAGGAACAGCTTGCGTACGCGGGGGTCGGTCAGCAGGAAGGTCGCCCATTCCTCCGGAAACACGTCGTTGGCGCCGACGCTGTACCAGGGTTCGGCGCTCAGTTCGAATTCCGGGTAGGGGGCGGCCGGGATACGGCGAAAATTACACTCGCTCAGGTAACAGATCTCGTCATAGTCATAAAACACGACCCGGCCATGGCAGGTCACGCCGAAATTCTTCAACAGCATGTCGCCGGGAAAAATATTGGCGCCGGCCAGTTGCCGCAGGGCGTTGCCGTAGCCCCTGATGGCTTTGCGTAACTCGTCGTCATCGGCCTGGTTGATATACATGTTTAAGGGCGCCATGCGCCGCTCGATATACAGGTGGCGCACGATAAGCTGATCCGCTTCGAATTCGAGGCTGGAGGCGCATTGCTCACGCAGCCCGGCGAGCAGTTCGGGCGTGAAGCGGGCCAGGGGGAAGGCGGCCTGTGAATATTCCCAGGAGTCGGCCATGCGCCCGACCCGATCGTGCTGCTTGACCAGCTGGTACTTGGCTTCCACCTGTGCCCGGGTCACCTCCTTGTTGGGCGGAAAGCGGTCCTTGATCACCTTGAACACGTAGGGATAGGACGGCAGGGTAAAGACGTACATCACCATGCCCTTGATCCCCGGCGCGGTGATGAACTCGTCGCCGGAGTACTTGAGGTGATCGAGGAAGTCGCGGTAGAACTCGGTCTTGCCGTGTTTGTGCAGACCGATCGCGGTGTACAGGTCGGCGCGGGTAATGCCGGGTAGGATATGTGAGAGAAAGTTCACTACGGCTGCCGGCACGTCGGTATTGACCATGAAATAGGCGCGGGCAAAGCTGAACAGGTTGGCCAGTTCCGATTCGCCGGCCAGCACGGTATCGACATACAGCCCGCCGCGTTCATTATTGAGGATGGGGATGGCGAACGGCGTTTCCTGCTCGCCGTTGACCAGCTTGCCGATCAGGTAAGCCGCCTTGTTGCGATAGAACACGTAGTTAAGCACGGCCAGGTGCAGGTTGACGCCGTGCTGGGCGGCGCCCCACTGGCGTATGAAACGCAGGATGTTGCGCAGGTCGAGACGCCTGTCGGCAAACGGCAGGCCGAAGTCAAAGTTGTCCAGTATGCGCGTCACCACGCCGTGCATGCCGTCGCGATCCGGGTAATACGAGGAGTAGGTCGGCGTCTCGGCATCGATGTGATCGATGGAGACCGCGGGACGGACGAAAATATTGCGGTTGTTGTAATAACGCCGGTCAAACAGACCACAGAACACCGAGTTGTAGAAGGTTTCCGCCAGCTCCGGTTGCTGGTGCTGGTGCAGGCGCATGACATAGGCAAGCTTGATGGCCTGCCAGAGCGATTCATCCAGGTCGGCAATGGCGTAGTCATGTTGTAACAGCCGCGTGGTGGCCTGCACGGTTTGATCGTAATAGTCGATGCGCTCGCGCGCGGCGGCCTGTACGCTCTCCCAGTCGGCGCGACAAAACCGATCCCGTGCCGCCGCGGTGATCTGCTGGTACTGGGCGTAGTGCTGATCAAACTCGGCGAGTAACACGTCGGCGATACGCTGGGCGAGAGAGCTATCCACTGCTTACTCCAGCTCCTCGTCCAGGGCCTGCTCGGCCAGCAGGATCCCGTCCTCGTCGCAATACAGGTAGGCACCGGGCGTGAAATACACGCCGGCAAAACGCAGCGGCAGGTTACGCCGGCCGCAGCCGAGCTTGATGCTCCTGCGCGGGTGGGTGGCCAGGGCCATGACCCCGATGTCCAGCTTGGCAATCTGTGCGGAGTCGCGGATACAGCCGTAGATCACGATGCCAGCCCAGCCGTTCTCGACGGCCAGGGCGGCGAGGCGATCGCCGAGCAGGGCGCAATGCAGGTAACCGCCACCGTCCACCACCAGCACCTTGCCGTAACCCGGTTCGCTCAGGACATCGCGCACCAGCGAGTTGTCCTTGATGCACTTCAGGGTCACGATCTCGCCCTGGAATTCCCGGCGACCGCCAAAATGCCGCAACAGCGGGTCGCACACCTGCAATTGTTGTTCGTGGCCATCGCACAGGTCGGCCGTGGAATACTGGGTCATGGTCAGCATGGCGTTACCCCGCAGCACGTGATTTGAACTGGGCTTCTTCGGTGGAACCGGTCAGTGCCGTCACCGATGAGCTGCCGCCCTGGATGACGGTGGTCACGTCGTCGAAGTAACCGGCGCCCACCTCCTGTTGATGCGAGACAAAGGTATAACCCCGGTCGCGCGCCGCAAACTCCGGCTCCTGCACCTTTTCCACGTAGTGCTTCATGCCCTCGCCGCGGGCATAGTCATAGGCGAGGTCGAACATGTTGAACCACATGCTGTGAATACCGGCCAGGGTAATGAACTGGTACTTGTACCCCATGGCGGCCAGCTCGTCCTGAAAGTGGGCGATGGTGTTTTCGTCCAGGTTCTTTTTCCAGTTGAAGGAGGGCGAGCAGTTGTAGGCCAGCAGCTTGCCGGGGTTCTGTGCCAGAACGGCCTGGGCGAATTCGCGGGCGAAGCCGAGATCCGGGGTCCCGGTTTCACACCAGACCAGGTCGGCATACGGCGCATAGGCCAGCCCACGCGAGACGGCCTGCTCCAGTCCGTTGTTGACGCGATAAAAGCCTTCGACGGTGCGCTCCCCACTAAGAAACGGTCGGTCATTGGGATCAACGTCGCTGGTGAGCAGGGTGGCGGCCTCGGCATCGGTACGCGCCAGGATCAGGGTCGGTACCCCGCACACGTCCGCCGCCAGGCGGGCGGCGATCAGTTTTTGTATCGCTTCCTGCGTCGGTACCAGGACCTTGCCGCCCATGTGTCCGCACTTTTTCGCGGCGGCGAGCTGATCCTCGAAATGCACGCCGGCAGCACCGGCGGCGATCATGTTCTTCATCAGTTCGAAGGCGTTGAGTACGCCGCCGAAGCCGGCCTCGGCATCGGCCACGATCGGCAGGAAGTAATCGGTGTAGCCCTGATCGCCCGGACCGATGTTGCGCGCCCACTGGATTTCGTCGGCGCGTTTGAAGGCATTGTTGATGCGGCGCACCATGGTCGGCACCGAGTCATAGGCGTAGAGCGACTGGTCCGGGTACATGGTCTCGGAAGTATTGCCGTCGGCGGCAACCTGCCAGCCGGACAGGTAGATGGCCTCGACCCCGGCCTTGGCCTGTTGCAGGGCCTGGCCGCCGCTGATCGCGCCCATGCAATTGACGTAACCCTTTTTCGCTGCGCCGTGGACCAGTTGCCACAACCTGTCGGCGCCATGGCGGGCATAGGTGTATTCCGGTTGCAGGGAGCCGCGCAGGCGAACCACGTCTTCGGCGCGATAGGTCCGCTGGACGTCATGCCAGCGCGGGTTTTGGCGCCAGTCTTGTTCCAGCGCGTGGATCTGTTCTGTTCGGTTCATAGTGGACTCCATGGTGGCATTTTCATAACCATATGCTCTGTTTGACCATCCGATTAGGTAATTATCAAAATACTTACTATCATTTATATGAATACTTAAATAACGTAGCGGGGTACGCCATGGCACCCGTCGACGACAAACCGACTCCCCCCAACCGCCTGCGCCAACTGCGGGCTTTCTGCATGGCCGCCCGGACCGGCAATATCTCGCGTGCCGCCGAGCGCCTGTTCAGCAGCCAGCCGGCGGTCTCGCAAATGATCAAAAGCCTGGAAACGGACATGGGGGTCCTGCTGTTCGAGCGGCGCGGTCCGCGCATCCAGCTGACCGATGACGGTCAGGCCTTTCTCGAGGTCGCGTTGCCGCTGCTGGAACAACTGGATAATCTGCCGGCGACTTTTGCCGAACGCCGGGGCGAGATCACTTCCGGTTCGCTGGACATTGCCGCGGGCGAGTCGACTATCCTGTACCTGCTGCCGAAATATGTATACCAGTTCAACACCGAGTATCCCCAGGTGGAGCTGCGCCTGCACAACGTCACCGGCCGCGACGGCCTGGCCATGCTGCGCAACGGCGAAGTGGATCTCGCCGTCGGCTCCATGATCGATATTCCGCGCGATATTACCTATGTGCCGACGTTCAATTACGAGCCCATGCTGATCACCGCACTGGAACATCCCCTGGCCGGGCGCAAGGACGTCACGCTGGAAGAAGTGAGTGAGTGTGGCTTGATTCTGCCGCCGCGGCACCTGAGCACCTGGCACATTGTCGACCTGGTGTTTCGTCAACATGGACTCAATTACAAAGTGGTGCTGGAGGCCGGTGGCTGGGAGATCATCAAGCGTTACGTGGCACTCGGCATGGGTGTGTCCATCGTCACCAGTATCTGCCTCACGGGTGAGGAAGCCCTGGCCGCGATCCCGCTGACCGGGTATTTTCCGCGCCGCAGTTACGGCATTGTCCTGCGCAGCAACAAACAGCTTTCGCCACAGGCGCGGCGTTTTGTCCAGATCCTTGATCCCGCCTATTTCGACCATCCCGGCAGTGGCATCAGCGGCCAGCCCGGCCCGTCGCACCGGGGCAAGCAACCGCCGCGGGACGGCCTGGCCGGCCATGATGAGGCCCTGACCTGAGTGGCTGGCGTGAAGGTCTATGCTCATTGTGGAGTGGCTAACAGCGATATGCCGGTGAGAAAAAGCACATGACGGATCAGCAGATACTATTGGTTTACGACAAACAATGCCCTGCATGTCATTTCTATTGCCAGCTGGTGCGCATTCGCGATTCGGTCGGCGATCTGAAGCTGGTTGACGCCAGGGCGCCGAGCGCGGTCATGGACGAGATTACCGCCGCCGGCCTGGATATCGACCAGGGCATGGTGCTGAAACTGGGCGATGCCTTATATTACGGTGCCGATGCGATACACATGCTGTCGCTGATCGGCAGCCGCTCGGGTGTGTTTAATTGTGTCAACTACTGGTTGTTCCGGTCAAAAGCCATTTCAGAGGTCGTCTACCCGATAATGAGATTTTTCAGGAACCTGTTATTAAAGCTGCTTGGCAAAACAAAAATCAATAATCTGAAGGTGGAAGGGAATGACAGGTTTTAACCGGACAGCAGCGGACAAAGCCGGTAAGCCCGGTGTTGCCGTCTATACTTGTAGCTGTGTCCTGACTGCATAATAAAAATCATGGCAATAAAATCATTGTTCGGGCGACGCCTGTATACCGGAAGCAGCTTTCAGCGCG
>JARRNT010000085.1:0-9060 GCA_037384645.1 Gammaproteobacteria bacterium
GCCAGGCGTCGGAGCGTGCGGTCCTGCAAAGACAGATTGCGCAGTTTAATCGGCAGCACTACAAGCATCCCATTGCGCTCACGTTTATTCCCGAGCGCCAGTACAATGCCCAGGTACAGGCAGCGGCACTTGCCGGGGACCTGCCCGATGTTCTCGAGTTCGATGGACCCTATCTGTACAACTATATCTGGCAGCAACAGTTGCGACCGCTGGACAAGCTGCTGCCGCGCAAATTGATCGATGACCTGTTGCCTTCCATCATCAAGCAGGGAACCTACGGCCATCATTTATATTCCATCGGGGTGTACGATTCCGGCCTGGGCCTGTATGCACGCAAGAGTGCCTTGCAAAAAATCCATGCCCGTATCCCCCGTAGTGCCGCAGATGCCTGGAGCGTGGCTGAATTCGATCAGATCCTGGCCGAACTGGCAAAGCGGGATCCGGACAGGGCAGTGCTGGATCTGAAACTCAATTATACCGGTGAATGGTATACCTACGCCTTTTCGCCCGTCATCGAGTCTGCCGGTGGCGACCTCATCGATCGCAGGACCTACCAGACCAGCAACGGGTTTATCAACAGTCCGGCGGCGGTCGCCGCGCTGCAACAGGTCCAGCACTGGATTCAGCGGGGCTGGGTGGATCCAAACCTGGACGACGCGGCATTTGTCTCCGGGCGAGTGGCCCTGTCATGGTCCGGACACTGGGAGTATGCACGCTACAAGCGCGCCTGGGGAAATGATCTGCTCGTATTACCGTTGCCGAATTTCGGGCAGGGTAGCAAAACCGGACAGGGCTCATGGAACTGGGGGATCACGGCTGGCGCGAAACACCCCCATGTCGCTGCCGATTTCCTGCGTTTCCTGTTGCAACCGGATCAGGTGCTGGCCATGTGTGACGCCAATGGCGCGGTACCCGGCACGCACACGGCCTTACGCCGCTCCAGGCTGTATGGCAAACACGGTGACCTGCATTTATTCGCCGAGCAATTGGTTGCTGGCGTTGCGGTCCCGCGGCCGCGGACCCCGGCCTACCCGGTGATCACCCGGGCCTTCCAGCAAGCCTTTCAACAGATCCGCAACGGTGCTAATGTAAAAGCCGCGCTGGATGTTGCGGCCCAGCGCATCGATCAGGATATTCGCGATAACCAGGGATACCCGTTTGTTGCAGAGTAATGTTATTAAACCCGGATAAGAAGCCTCAGCAGGAGACCACCACGGCCTGGTTGTTTTCATTGCCCGCGCTGCTCGGGCTATTGTGCTTTGTCCTGTTACCGTTTGCGCTGGCGCTGGTGTTGTCGTTTACCAATCTGCGCCTGGGTTCACCCTTGCCACTCAAGTATGTCGGGCTCACGCAATATCATCGAATTTTTACTGACAGTGCCTTTTTGCACGCCCTTTGGAACAACACCCGCTTTGCCCTGATCGTAGTGCCTTTGCAAACCGCGTTGGCCCTGGGCCTGGCCCTGCTGCTCAACCGGCCCCTGCGTGGCATGGCGATGTTTCGTACCCTGTTCTTTATGCCCGTGGTCTTCCCGTTATCATTGGTGTCCGTGATCTGGATTTTGCTGTTTGCGCCTGGTCCGCAAGGCACGCTCAACAACCTGCTGCATATCGTCAGCTTCGGCGCCTGGACCTCACGGGATTTTCTGCATGACCCGAACTGGGCATTGCCGGCCATCACGCTCACCTCCATGTGGCAGGGCGTTGGTTTTCAAATGGTCATCCTGCTCGCAGCGCTGCAATCGATCCCGGGTGAACTTTACGAGGCGGCGCGGGTTGACGGTGCCAGTAACCGGCAGCAATTCCTGTTTATTACCCTGCCGCAGTTGCGTAATGCGCTGATCTTTGTCGTGCTGGTCACCACCATCCTGGCCTTTCGCCTGTTTGACCAGGTGCAAATCATGACTCAGGGCGGACCGCAGTACGCGACCACGACGGTGATGTACGAGACCGTCAATGCCGCTTTTGCCAGCCAGCAGGTTGCCAGGGGAGCGGCCATGACCGTGGTGTTCTTCACTATCGTCCTGTTATTAACCTTACTGCAGCGCTTTGCGCTATGATCGCCGGGAGCCTGAAACCCAATGCACGGGTCCTGCTCGATGCCGGCAGTTTGCGTGGACTGATCCCGAACGGGATATCGGGCCACAATTACCAGGATGTATTTCAGCGTGTGCCCTTCCTGCGCTATCTATTGAATTCGACGATCATCACCTCCCTGATTGTCCTCGGCGGGCTGCTGGTCAATTCCCTGGCGGGGTATGCGCTGGCCCGGCTGCGCTGGCCTGGACGGGATCGTATCCTGTTGCTGGTGATTGCCCTGATGATTATTCCGATCGAGGCCATCGCCGTGCCGCTATTTTACGAGGTTACGCTGATGGGCTGGCGTGATACCTACCTGGTCCAGATCCTGCCCTTCATTGCCAATGCCTTTTCGATTTACCTGTTTTATACCTTTTTCCTTGGGTTACCAAAGGAGTTCGAGGAGGCGGCGCGCATCGATGGCGCCGGGGCCTGGCGGATCTTTTTCCTGATCGTGATACCCAATGCCAAGCCGGTGTTTGCCGCGGTGGCGATCCTGACCTTCCTGACCCAGTGGGGCTCGTATTTATGGCCCTTAATGGTGACCTATAGTGAACAGGTCAGGCCGCTACCACTGGGGATTGCGGCTTTTTATACCTTGCCGCCCTTGCAGTGGGGCGACATCTTTGCCTTCGGCGTGATGATGGTGACGCCTGTCCTGATCATCTTTATCGCGTTTCAGCGCTGGTTTGTGCAGGGCGTGGCGACCACGGGTGTGAAAGGCTAGGCCATGGCGAGTGTCGCGTTTCAACAAGTCAGCAAACGTTTTGCCGGGGCGTTGGCACTGTCGCAATTGAACCTGCAGATTGACGATGGCGAATTCGTGGTACTGGTCGGGCCTTCCGGCTGCGGCAAAACCACGGCGCTGCGCCTGTTGGCCGGCCTGGAGGAGGTGACCGACGGCGAGATCCTGATCGATGGCAAGCGCGTCAACACGCTGAGTCCACAGCAGCGTAATGTCGCGATGGTCTTTCAGAATTATGCGCTGTATCCCCATATGGACGTGCAGGCCAACCTGGCCTTTCCGTTGCGGATGGCGGGTATGCCAACGCAAACCATCGCGACCAGGGTGAAGGAGATAGCCGAGCTGCTTGACCTGTCGGCATTGCTGGCACGCAAGCCGAAACAGTTATCGGGTGGTCAGCGTCAGCGGGTTGCCATGGGCCGGGCCCTGGTCCGCGACCCGAGTGTGTTTTTACTCGATGAACCCCTGTCCAACCTGGATGCCCAGTTGCGGGCACAGATCCGGGCAGATATAGCCAGGCTGCAACGCCGGCTACAGAAAACCACTCTGTATGTCACGCATGACCAGGTCGAGGCGATGACACTGGGGGACCGGGTGGCGGTCATGCATGCCGGTCAATTACAACAGGTCGCGACACCTGAAATCCTGTACCAGCAACCGGCAAATACCTTTGTCGCCAGGTTCATAGGCAGTCCGGGTATGAATATCATCCCCGCCACCAGTCTGAAGCAATTTGAGAGCCAGGCAAGCTACCTTGGCATACGGCCAGAGGCAATTTCGACCCGCCATGAAAAGCATTACCTTGCCATCAAGGTGCGGATCCAGTCCGTGGAATACATCGGGCATGAATCCCTGGCCTATGTAACGCTTTTTGCTATGCATGATGCTGAAGCCGGGCACGTCATGATTGCCCGCATCGCTGGTAAATTTACTGCAAGCCGTGATGCCGAATCAGTCTTGTACGTCGATCCGGCTGATGTTTATCTGTTTGATCAGAGTGGGCAGCGTATTGAATCATCGCGTTAACCGCGTGTATCCGGGTTAATGCCTGGCTGTCGGGACGGAAAAAAATACAGGCGTGCGTTGTGCCGAATGCGTGACTTCAGCCGTTGCGTTGTCTTTACTATGTTTAAGGATAAGCAGGCGACAGGTTATTAACATGTCTGAACGAGGACGCAAGCTACTCTGGCTGACATTCTTTGCCCTGGCGATGGCGCAGGTGGAGGCGAGTATCGTCATCTACCTGCGTGACCTCTATTATCCTGGCCACCCCCTGCAGCTTTTTCCCCTGGCCTTGCTCTCCCATCGTGACCTGGTAATCGAGCTGGTGCGTGAACTGGCCACGGTAGTGATGATCCTGGCCGTGGCCTTGCTCTCGGTGCGCGGTCCAGTGCGGGTGTTTTCCGCCTTTGTCTATGTGTTCGGCTGGTGGGATCTGTTTTATTACCTGTGGCTGAAGATCCTGCTGGGCTGGCCGGTGAGCTGGCGCGAATGGGATGTGTTGTACTTGATCCCATGGCCGTGGTTCGGGCCGTGGCTGACCCCGGCGCTGATCGCCCTGCTGTTTGTGCTGTGGGGCGGCTGGGCACTGATGACGTCGAGGCAGGTGCGCTTTACCCGCGGCGCGCTGCTGCTGTTTCTCCTGGGTACGGGTTTGGCCCTGGCCGCGTTTTTATTGCCGGGCGCCATGTTGTTGCCCCGGGGCGAGGCCGCGTTTCGCGGTTATCAACCGCAACAGTTTTGCTGGTTATTGTACGGCCCGGGACTGATGCTGATGGCTGCCGGGTTGTGGCGCGCGAGTTGTTTAAAATGACCCGCCAGGCGAACGACATGCGGGGCATGCCGTATGTGCCCGGGATTGCGACAGGAAAGTTGCAACGGGGTCCGCATGGAATAAGCCCTTCGTGCATCGTGCTGCTGGGCCAGGCCGAGATCAGTGCACTGGCTACATTGCCGGCCGGCATCCTGGTAGTGGAAGCCGCGCCATTTTCCCATAAGCTGATCACGCTGCTGGGGCTGGGGGTGCCAGCAGTATTGATCAGTGCGAAGCAAGCCGAAAGCTTACACGATGGCATGCAGCTGACCATTGATGGGGCTAGCGGTCGTGTTCGCGAAGCCGATGACCAACCATCGGCATTCACAGGCTTGCACGCCGCGCAAGCGTTCGGGCCGGTACAGTTGCGAGGCGATGAAAAACCGTTGCAGCTGTATGCCAGTGTGCGCCAGGCGCAGGCTGCCCGCCAGGCCGCGCGATTGGGGGCGCAGGCCATTGGCCTGGTGCGCTCCGAGTATTTATTACCGCCGACGGAAAAGGTGCCCGACACCGTGTTTTATCGCGACGCCTTTCGCGCGATCTGCGAGGCTGCGGCGCCGTTGACTGTGACGTTCCGTCTGCTGGACGTGGCGGCCGACAAGCTGCCGGGCTGGTTTCCCCACCAGGCGGCAGTGGGTCGGCCTCTTGGTTTGCAGGGTGTCCGCCTGTATCACCTTGATCCCATCGACAGGGTCGTCGATGCGCAACTGGCGGCGCTGGCGCAACTGGCGGAGAGCTTTCCATTGCGCCTGCTGGTTCCATTTGTAGTGCGGGTTGAGGAGTTTGCCTATTGGCGGGATCGGATCCGCGAGGTCTTGCCGGCCGAGGTGCCGGTGGGGGCGATGGCGGAGACGCCGGCGAGTGTGCTGGATGTGGCCAACCTGTTGCAGGAGGCGGACTTTGTCGGGATTGGTTGTAATGACTTGATGCAGGGTTTGTATGCAACCGATCGGGACCTGGCGGAATTGCGCTACTACCTGGATCCCTATGCGCCGGTGTTATTCCGCCTGTTGCGCCAGGTGGCCGAGGCCGCCGCAGACCAGTGCAGTCGTGTTCAGCTGTGCGGGGTGTTGCCGCAGGTGCAGGGGATTCTGCCAGTATTACTGGGCCTGGGGTATCGCAGTTTCTCGGTGGATGCGCCATTCGTTCCCTATCTTGCTGAAGTTATTGCACAGACGACGCGCGACGCATGTGAACAGCGCGCGGCCCAGGTCTGTGATGCCATAACGACACGGGATGTGTTGGCGCTGCTGCAGTTACCCACTGATCGACATCCACCGTTTTCGTCGTACTGATTGTGGCTGCAACTGAATCTGCCTAGGTCTGTAAGCCGTGTGCGGGTGTCTCCGACATCCCGATACGCTCGTATTCCGCGATGACCTGCGCCCCCAGCAGGACGATGATTGCCGCGGCCTCCACGCTGAGGAGGATGACAATCGTGGTGGCAAACGAGCCGTAGATCACGTTGACCAGTGACAGGGTAGCGAAATACCAGACCAGGATGTGCCGCGTGATCTCCCACAACAGGGCGGCGGTGATGCCACCGATCAGGGCCTGCTTGAGTGCCAGCCGCCCGACCGGCATCACCATGTAGAGTGAAGTCAGCAGCAGGATCTCGCCAACGATGCCGAACAGGTAGAGCAACAGTTTTTCCACGCCGCCCAGCGAAATCACGTGACCCAGCAGGGTCAAAGGGTGGCTGGCCAGCGTTGCCAGGGTACTGCTCACGGCATTCACGACCAGCATACCGATGGCCAGTAGCAGGATATAGGCATACGGGATAATGGCCGACACCAGAAAGTGCCGGCGCTTCACCGCAATGCGGTGGAAAAAGATCACGGACATAGCACTTTCCAGCACGGTAAAGGCGATAGAGCTGAAAAACAGCAAGAGCAATAATCCCGCGACTCCGACAACCTTCCAGTTCTGCAGGAACACGCTAATCTGTTGAACCAGGGCGGTCGCCTCGCCAGGGGCCAGCAACACCAGGTATTCCTGCAGGGCCTTGAGCAGGGCCGCTGTATCCATAACCTGGGATAGCGCCACCAGGATCAGGGCGAACATGGGGACAATGGACAACAGGGTGTAATAGGCCACGGCCCCGGCCAGCAGAAAACCCTGGTTGGCGCGAAAGCCGGTTACGATCTGGCGAATAAAACGCCATGGGTGATCGAGGATATAGCGGCTGCGTGGTGAGAGCATCTTCATGGCATAAACGTGTTATGAGTCTAAGCAAATCGTGTCAGGGAATACATAGTAATAATATTACTATTGATACCAGCGTGACTATCATTGTCTGTCCTGGCCATAGCGAATATTAGTAACAGGTGATGTTGGCAGCTATGCCGACGGTCGTCACGTTGTCATACGGTTTACGTGTCATCGGATAAGTGCGTATAAAAAACAGGCTCTTGACATTGCTTGATTTCACCAGCTGAAAGTCTCCCATTCTTGATATGCATCATTTCTCTTGGCTGCATAACAATGTGTAATCAGTCAGGTAGTCGTATTGCGACATGGAATCTCACTATATAAGGAGATCATTATGGCGCCTCCCATCGTAATTCTTATTCATGGTATGGGCACCTTTGCGAAAGGTGACATGACTCGGGACTTTGCCAGGGGAGTGGATCAGGCTGCCGCCTATCTGGGTTTACAGGATTTTCATATTGCACAGCAGGTCGACTTTGTCGAATACAATTACTCGGCCTTGCTTGATGAAATCCGTAAGGAATCAGCCGAGTACCAGGGCTCAATCAACCAGTATTTACAGTTAATCTCAGGTGGCATCCTCGGTGATATCGCAAAATGGTTGAGTGAGGTCGAGGCCAGGATCGGTGGCGATGACTTTTTGTACAGCCACTGGCTGGATGTCGCCAAAGCTTGTGGATGGTGGCGAATGTGTCGCGCCTGCTGAGTATTCTGACCAGGTTTACCGATCCGCTGACCTCGATCGTGCATGACAGCAATCCGGACATGGCAGGTTGCACGAATTATTTTTACAACGTACGTAACAAGTTTGATCCCTTTCTGTATGTCAAACAATATGACCGGCCAATCGAGTACGGCAGGCAGATCGTCTTCGATGAAGTCAGGGAAATAAAAGACAGCGAGCTGAAACTCAACCCGCACGACCTGAGTGAGTACATGGCCTGCCCGGAGGTGACTCGCCTGTTTCTCTATCGCACCCTGGGCCTGCGCTTTACCCTGGACGAGCAGGAACGGGCGCAAAAGGCCTATCACGCCAGCAGTATCCAGGGGATAACGGGGCAGACGTACCAGGATATTCTCGACTTCATCGATACGCTGGGTGATAGGCCTTTTGCGCCCGTTCCTGCTCGTCCAGGGTAAAGCGCAGGCCCAGGGTGCGATAGAGAAACACGGCTCGATCCAGGACGTCAATGTGTTATTGAAGGGGACGGACCAGCTTAAAGATAAAAATGATGGCGTCCAGTTCTCGTTCAAGTCCGTACTCTACGAAACCTGGATGAAGCGCTTTAATCCCGGGGTTTTCACCGGCATGCAGGCGATTGCCTATGACTTTGCCTTTTATCAGCCCAGTTCAGTTCCGAATGTGGATGATTTCAAGGAACTTGTTGTCAGAACAAAAAACTGCGCCACCATTGGCGAACGCAGCTGCACGGTTTCGTTGCAATATCGCTCATCGACGGCAGACGTGACGTATCATTTTTTCGATAACAGTCCACAAAGCGAAGCGCAGGAAAATGCCTGCGAACAAGCAGGCTTTGCGAACTGTCTTGATGCCCTGGACAGCCTGAGAAATGCGATTGCGCCGTAT
This sequence comes from Gammaproteobacteria bacterium, assembly GCA_037384645.1. Classification (GTDB taxonomy): domain Bacteria; phylum Pseudomonadota; class Gammaproteobacteria; order UBA6429; family Thiohalophilaceae; genus RI-92. The sequence continues at coordinate 8,436 of JARRNT010000085.1, forward strand.
AATTACTTTATCAAGATCGGCCATACGGGCCGGGTGATCAAACGCCTGCATGAACTGAATACCCGCTGGAATGAGTTCAGCGCACACTCCCGCCACCAGACTTTCATTGATAAATGGCTAACAACCCGGATATACCGGGATGAATACAATGGCAAAGACTGGGTCGGGCCGCCCAAATACCAGTATTTCCTGTTCCACCCTGACCTGGTGCTGGATCAGTACAGTAATGCGCAGCGTGGTGATCAGACTAAAATCAGCCTGGCGATTGAATGGGTAGGGATCAATAAGTGGGAGGGTAAAGTTCCGCTGGGGATATCCCTGGCGAGTGTGTATACCGATCGGGTCAGTGGTAAACGGCTGGGACTCGGCCTGATGTTTCATATTGACAATAATTACAGTATCGGCGTAGTGGACAGGGGCGATAATCATTACAGTGTGTTCGTAAATTTGAACCTGTTTAACTGGTTTACGGAGAAACAGGACAAGTATGAGTTGTACAGGGATCGGTTGAAAAATATACGAGGGCATTAATCCATGTAATGTATACAGATTCACTGGCTTTACTGTGTATACCGCTGAAAAAATACATGGAGGATGAAGGGAGAGAACGGATGAGTGAAAATAA
>JARRNT010000086.1:0-5873 GCA_037384645.1 Gammaproteobacteria bacterium
ACACGAACAGGGTCATGGCAGTGATCTTGAATGTCGATTTAACCGCATCACTCATGACCGGAAGACTCATACGTCCGGAGACGGCGACCAGGAACAATGCACCTATTGCCCCCATCGAAGCCGCCTCGGTTGGCGCGGCGACGCCACCGATGATCGAACCCAATACCGCCACGATCAGCGCCAGCGGGGGTACGACCACCTTGAGCAGATCGAACATCAGTTGTCCACGCGAAACAACATCACGCTCTTCCTGGGGAATCGGCGGCATCGTAGTGGGTCGCCACCACGACATACCTATGATGTAAACCAGGTACAGGCCCGCAAGGATTAAGCCCGGAATTAGCGCCGCGGCAAACAGGGTGCCAACTGAAGAGCCGGTAATATCGGACAGCAGGATCAGCACCAGGCTCGGCGGGATGATCTGGCCCAGGGTGCCCGACGCGCAAATCGTGCCGCAGGCCACACGCGGATCGTAATTACGACGCAACAGGGTGGGCAAGGTAATCAGGCCCACGGTCACCACGGTGGCGGCGACAATGCCCGTGGATGCCCCCATGAGTACGCCGACCAGGATAATCGCGAAGGCCATACCGCCGGCCCGGCGCCCGGCCAGGTGACCGATCACGTCCAGCATGCGCTCGGCCAGGCGCGATTTCTCCAGGAGCACGCCCATGAAGACAAATAATGGAATCGCCAGCATGGTGTAATTGGTGGCGACGCCATAGATGCGCATCGGTAACAGGTTAAATAGATCGGTACCAAACCCGACCAGACCAAAGACGATACCACTGGCCGCCAGGGCGAATGGCACCGGGATGCCAAACAGGATCAACCCAAACAGGGAGATCACCATGAAAACTGCAAGCGTTTCCTGCTCCATAATTCGACTTCTTTACGTATATATTAAGTTAGGTTTGCCTGCTTTGCAGGAGTTTGACAAGACCATCCAGAAACATGGCCACGCCCTGTATGCCGACCAGCCCAAAACCAAGCGGAATAAAAGCCTTGAGCAGGTAACGGGCAGGCAAGCCGCCCGGGTCAGGTGACCCCTCGTGCAGGTTATAGGACATCTGCACGAAGCGCAGCGAGACGTAGGCGATGAAGACAGCAGTCGGCACAACGATCAGCAACGGGATCAGCACATCGAGCCATTGTTTAAACCGCTCGCTGTAGTACTGGTAAAAGACATCGACCCGCACGTGTTCTCCCTGCTGCAGGGTATACGACGCGCCCATCATGGCAATCACCGCGAGGACATGCCATTCCAGTTCCTGCTCGGCGACTGAACCGACATGCCAGATATAACGGGCCAGGACGTCACCCGCGACCATCAGGGCCAGCAACAGGCACAGCCAGCTGCTGAGCCGACCGCTGATCCCAATACAACGGTCGAGCACATTGGCGACGCGCGCCAGGCCAGTGGTGACTGACCCGGCGCGTTCCCGTGTACTTTGCCTATCCTGTTTCAACAGGTGTGACGCATTTTTATGTGTAACAGACATAATCGGTTGCCTGTCAACCTACAGATTTTGTGTCAGCACCACGGCCTCACTGGTCGTGAGCCAGGCGTCGACCTGTTTCTTGAATCCGAAGTAATGATCGTAGATCTTCTTCGCCTTCGGATCCTTGCTTGTCAGTGTTGCCAGGGTATCAAAGGTCACTTCGCGGAAGTGCTTGATGATTTCCGGTGACAGATGGCCGACTTTGACGCCATGATTATCTACCAGGTCCTTTAGGGCAGCCGCATTGTTCGCGTTACACCAGGAGAAACTGATCTCGTTACAGGCTGCCGCCGCATTCTGGATGATGGCCTGTAAATCCGGTGGCATGCCGTCCCACAACTTCTTGTTGATCAACAACTCGGTGACGTTGTTAGGCTCGTGCCAACCCGGAGTGTAATAATGTTTCGCGGCATTCATCAAACCGAGCTTGCGATCGAGATACGGACCGACGAACTCCGCAGCGTCGATGACACCACGTTGCAGTGCCGGGAAGATCTCGCCACCGGGCAGCAGCTTGACGCTGACGCCGAGTTGTTCATATACCTTGCCTGCCAGACCCGGGATGCGCATACGCAGGCCCTTGAAGTCAGCAATGCTGTTAATGGGTTTACGGAACCAGCCGGTCATCTGCATGCCGGTGTTACCTGCCGCCAGTGCCTTGAGACCGTAAGGGGCGTATAACTCGTCCCATAACTTCTGACCACCACCCTGCGATAACCAGGCGTTGGTGCCCAACACGTCCATACCGAAAGGTACGTTGGTAAAGAATTGCGCAGCGAAGGATTTGCCCGCCCAGAAATAGGCATTGGCCCAGTTCATATCCACGGTACCTTCACGCACAGCATCAAATCCACCCAGTGCAGGAATCAGTGCACCCGCCGCATAAAACTTGATCTTGATGCGGCCGCCTGACATGGCTTCCACGCGCTTAACGAAATCCGTGGCACTACCCGGACCCGTCGTATAAAACGGTGAGCCGGCCGGATAGGCACTGGTCATTTTCAAATGATAGGTTTTCTTGGACGCGGCACGCACGATCGCTGGCGCGGACAATGTCCCGGCAGTAGCCGCAGCCACCAGACCGTGTTTCAAAAATTTTCTGCGTTCGGAACTCATAATGATTTCCCCATAATCTTGTTTGGAAGTTTAGCCATCGCCTCTGGTCTTCCAGCCGCGGCGATCGACCGAATGTCAATTGCTTTCCCTGCTAATGTGCATTAGCTAACTGCAACACCCATGCCAGCTACTCAAGTTATCACTTAAGATATTGATAATTTTGGATGTTTTATAGATTTGCAAGGGATCGAAACGAATTGACATTCGTTTTTTACGCACCAAGCTGGCGCCTCACCATTGTTTGACATTTGTCAGGTGTTTCACCTGTACAGGGCATCACGCGCACATCTGCGTCGCTAGAAATTTCTTTTGATTACATATGGTTTCTGCACTCTGTAGCCGGTGTACATGTGATGAATCAGGACGAATCTGTAGCGGCACTAAGACAGTGCAATTTCTTTCGGGCGCACTATTCAGGCGCATGGTTTAGAGGCAACCCAACAAATGACAGCAGACTTGTCGCGATCAGATACAGTGAAGCAATTTGTGCATTTTTTGCTTTAAAAACAAGGTGAATGCAGGGTTCTGCTGCCATGATGCCCGTGCTTTATCATGGCTGGCATGATAGCTGCTATCACTTGTACATTAGCCAGCAAATATTTTTCGGAGAACACTAAAATGACACCAATGGATACCAAGATCCTGGGCCTGTTGATCAAGGATGGACGTTCTTCCTTTGCGGAGATTGCCCGCATACTCGGGATTTCCCGTGCGCACGCGCGTGAACGCGTAAGCAAACTCATGGACGATGGCGTCATTGAACAGTTCACAGCCGTGGTAAATCCAGAAAAACTCGGCAAGGCCGTGTCTGCCTTTTTTGATGTCAAGGTCGCTCCACAGGGTATTACCGAGGTAGCCAATTCACTGTCGCAACAGCCGGAAGTGATCAGTCTTTATATTATGAACGATATGCAAAGCCTGCATATGCATACATTGACGGAAGACATGGATGTACTTGAACGCTTTGCCAACGATAACCTGTTTTCGCGCGAACACATCCAGAGTGTAGATTGCAAGACCCTGCTCAGCCGGCTGAAACACCGGCGTGGCGGTCCCAGATTATGATGCCATGGTGTCTCCAGCCACAGCTGTGACCTGATGTACACTGCGTGCCTTCTGCTTCATCAGGTCAAACATGGCATAAACACCAACATGCCGATTGGGCGAGAGGTGTTCATCCAGGTTCAGGCGTCTGAAGATTTCATCCATATCAATCTTCTCGATTTGCTGGCTGGTCAGGCCGTTGCATAATCCAATCAGCAGGGCCAGCACCCCCTTGATGACACTGGTATCGCAATCCCCTTCAAACCGGATGCGCCCGTCTGTTTCACTTGCGACCAGCCATACCTTGCTCATACAGGCTTTGACCCGGTTATCCTCGGTCTTCAGTTGCTCCGGGAAAACCGGCAGGCCCTCACCCAGTTCGATCAGATACTGGTAGCGCTGTTCCCAGTCACCCAGAAGCTCAAACGTCTCTGCAATTTCATCCAGTTGCATCTTGTTCCCTGTCTCTGCTTATCAAATCCGGAAGGATTCACCGCAGCCGCACAAATCTTTCACATTGGGATTACTGAACTCAAAACCCTCGTGAAGTGCATTGGTCCTGACATAATCCACCGTAGTGCCATCCAGTTGACTGAGGCTCTGTTTATCAATGACCACCTTGACACCATGGCTCTCGAAAACAGTATCACTGTCCTCGATATCGTCTGCATAATCCACGACGTACATAAAACCCGAACAGCCTGACTTGCGTGTCGCCAGACGCAAACCAAAACCATTCCCGCGTTGCTGTAACATCGTTTTGACACGTGCTGCCGCATTTTCTGTGAGTGCTACCGCCATAACTATTCTCCTTACAAAAGCCCCAGCGTTAATTTCACTTCGTCCGAAAGCCGTTCTATGTTCCAGGGCGGGTCCCAGGTCAGCCTGACCGAGACCTTGCCGATTCCCGGAATCTGACCCAGCACCGATTCCACCCTGGCCGGCATGGAGCCGGCCACCGGGCAATTCGGTGTGGTCAGCGTCATTACCACGTTTACGTCTTTACCCTGGATATCCAGTTCATAAATCAGCCCAAGATCATAAATGTTTACGGGTAACTCGGGGTCGTAGATGCTGCGCAATGCAGCAACCAATTTGTCGTGCAAGGGCGCATCGGCGGGGAGATCTGCAAGCTCCTGTCCTGGCGTCGTCTGAAAATGCACATAGGCATCGCTCATGCGTCGACCTCCTGTTGCTGCAGCTTGTCGGTGACTTCTTTCAGCATAAACTTATGCAGGCGCTCATCCTCAACCGTCGCCAGGATCTGTTCTGCGAAGCCCATACACAACATACGCCGCGCCTCTGGCTCAGGGATGCCGCGCGAGCGCAGATAAAAGACCTGTTGCGGATCGAGCCTGCCGACCGTGGTGCCATGTGCACACTTGACATCGTCAGCATATATTTCCAGCTGCGGCTTGGTATCGATCTCAGCATTTTCACTAAGCAGCAGATTCCTGTTGCTCAGCGAGGCATCACTGCCCTGCGCGTCCTTCGCCACAACAATACGGCCATCAAATACCGCCCTGCCCTTACCGTGAACAATTCCCCGGTAATTTTCGCGGCTACGACAGGCTGGCAGGCTGTGCTGCACATCAAGGTGAATATCTGTGTACTGCCCCGAACCGGCGGTATACAGGCCCTGCAACTCGCAATTTGCCTGCGTCCCGGCGAAGTCGACATTGACATCAGTCCTGTTCCAGCCGCCACCACTGGCAATATGCCAGGCACGGTAGTCGCTCGCGCGCTGCTGTTGTACCTGATGGCGATTGAAGTTTTCACCCAGGATGATCTCGTTAATGCCATTAAAGAAATAATCAGCTGAACCCGTACTGGTATGGTGTTCGACAAGCTTCAGTACCGCACCCGGCTCCAGAATGACCAACGAGTGAGGTTGCGACAGGGTGTGATGTTCAAAATTGATATTTAAATAGACAACTTCTACCGGGCGGGGGACGACCGCATCTGCGCCTACATGAATAAACAGTCCATCGTTCAGCAGAGCACGGTTTAAAGCGCTGAATACATCGTCCTGCCTGTCATGCCGCTTTGACAAGGTGTCAGTAATCACCTGCTTGTCGGTGGACAGGGCTGCGCGCAAGCTGCCTATTTTGATACTGGCAGGTAACTGTTCGATGTTAGACAGTCCCGGTACACACTGGCCATTGACAAATAACAGGCGATAACTTTCCGTTTCCGGATATATCCTGGTAT
>JARRNT010000087.1:0-5423 GCA_037384645.1 Gammaproteobacteria bacterium
ACCGGGGCGTGTGACCTGCCGGAAGGCACCGAGATGGTGATGCCGGGCGATAACGTGAAGATGACGGTATCGCTGATTGCACCGATTGCGATGGAAGAAGGCCTGCGCTTTGCGATTCGTGAAGGCGGCCGGACCGTTGGCGCCGGTGTGGTGTCCAAGGTCATCGAGTAAAACGTGTTATCCTGCCCACCCGTTTGGGGCGGCAGGTTTGAATGCAGGGGGACAGACACTGTGCTGTCCCCGTGTTTTATTGAACGAAGGCCAGTAGCTCAATTGGCAGAGCGGCGGTCTCCAAAACCGCAGGTTGGGGGTTCGATTCCCTCCTGGCCTGCCACTACATAGAAGCGCAGATAGACGACATGATGGACAAGGTAAAGTTAGCGATCTCAATCCTGCTGGTGGTCGGCGGGATCGTTGGCTTTTACTGGTATGCCGACCAGGTAGCCCTGTTGTACCGGGTGCTCGGTCTGCTGGTCGTCATCGGCGTGGCAGTGGCAATCGCGGTCACCTCGGCGCAGGGCCAGCAGGTGGTCGCCTTCGGGCGTGCTGCCAGCATGGAAATGCGCAAGACCGTGTGGCCAACCCGTAAGGAAACCACCCAGACCACGCTGATCGTGGTGGTATTTGTTACGATCCTGGGCGCGGCAATCTGGATCATCGATTCCGTATTGCGCCTGATTGTGGCCAGGTTAATTTAAGAGGCAGACCAGGATGAGTCTTCGTTGGTATGTAGTCCACGCCTATTCAGGCTTCGAGTCTCAGGTGAAGCGTTCACTGGAGGAGCGGGTCAAGCTGCGTGGCATGCAGGACCACTTTGGCGATATCCTCGTCCCCACCGAAGAAGTGGTGGAAATGCGCGACGGCCAGAAGCGCAAGTCCGATCGCAAGTTTTTCCCGGGCTACGTGCTGGTGCAGATGGATATGAATGACGATACCTGGCACCTGGTCAAGGACGTGCCCAAGGTCATGGGCTTCATCGGTGGTACGTCGGATAAGCCGGCGCCGATTACGGATCGCGAAGCCGACGAGATTTTGAACCGGGTCCAGGAAGGCGCGGAGAAGCCGCGGCCGAAGGTCCTGTTCGAGGCGGGCGAGGTGGTACGGATCACCGAAGGCCCGTTCAACGATTTCAATGGTGTGGTCGAGGAAGTGGATTACGACCGCAGCCGCCTGCGGGTGGAAGTGTCGATCTTCGGCCGTTCCACGCCGGTGGACCTGGACTTCAGCCAGGTCGAGAAAGGTTAAGTTTTTACGGGACGGTATGTGCCGTTCCGGTTTGACACGGGGAGCCCTAGCCAGGCGTATGCACCCGGAAGGAGTCCAGCATGGCCAAGAAGATTGAAGCTTATATCAAGCTGCAGGTGAAGGCCGGTCAGGCCAACCCATCACCGCCCGTGGGTCCTGCCCTGGGTCAGCATGGTGTTAACATCATGGAATTCTGTAAGGCGTTCAACGCCCAGACCCAGCAGGTCGAACAGGGCCTGCCGATCCCGGTGGTTATCACCGTTTACAGTGATCGCAGCTTTACCTTTATTACCAAGACCCCGCCGGCATCCATCCTGCTGACCAAGGCAGCCGGGATTGCCAAGGGTTCTGGTGTCCCCAACCGCGACAAGGTGGGCAAGGTGACCCGTGCTCAGCTGGAAGAGATCGCCAAGACCAAGGAACCGGACCTGACGGCCGGGGATCTGGACGCTGCCGTTCGTACCATCGCCGGTACCGCACGCAGCATGGGTATCGACGTGGAGGGGGTGTAACATGGCAAAGATTAGCAAACGTAAACAGGCCCTCCGTGAACTGGTGGATCGCAGCAAGCTGTACCCGGTGGACGAAGCCTTTGCCCTGCTGAAACAGTTTCCCCGCGCCAAGTTCATCGAATCCGTGGACGTGGCCATCAACCTGGGTGTCGACCCGCGTAAATCCGACCAGGTCGTGCGCGGTTCCACCGTATTGCCGCACGGCAATGGCAAGAGCGTGCGCGTCGCCGTATTCGCCCAGGGCGCCAATGCCGACAAGGCCAAGGAAGCCGGTGCCGACATCGTCGGTTTCGAAGACCTGGCCGAGAGCATCAAGGGCGGCAACATGGACTTTGACGTGGTCATCGCCAGCCCCGACGCCATGCGCGTGGTCGGTCAGCTCGGTCAGATCCTGGGTCCGCGCGGCCTGATGCCGAACCCCAAGGTCGGCACCGTGACCCCGGACGTGGAAACCGCAGTCAAGAACGCCAAGTCCGGCCAGGTACGCTACCGCACGGACAAGGCCGGCATTATTCACGCTGCCATTGGTAACGTGGATTTTGACCCGGATAAATTGAAAGAAAATCTCGAGGCGCTGCTGACCGACCTGAAAAAGGCCAAGCCGTCCAGTGCCAAGGGGCAGTATTTAAAGAAGGTCACGGTCTCTACCACCATGGGTACAGGCGTCGTGATCGACAGCGCCAGCTACGTCTAGGCGCTGACAGACTTTGTGGCTTCCCCGCTTGCGGGGTTGCCGTCAAAGACCACGGGTAACGGCCTTCGGGCTGGAATAAACGGGATGTCCCGGCCTGTGTAGATGGTGAGCCAAATCCGTTTTAGTGATGGCGCCGTAGCGGTGTCGTCAGATGAGGGTCACTAACCGGTGCGGTATCAGTAACATCGATGCCGTGAATTCAGAACGTAACTTTAGGAGGTCAACTTGGCACTCAGTCTCTCGGAAAAGAAAGCCATCGTGGCTGATGTCGCCCAAGTCGCCGCCAGCGCGTATTCCGCTGTTTGCGCGGAATATATCGGGTTGGACTCGAACGAGCTCAATGACCTGCGTGCCGAGGCACGTAAGGGTGGGGTGTATTTGCGAGTTGTGAAAAACACCCTGGCTCGTCGCGCGGTAGAAGGAACGGACTATGCCTGCATGACCGAAGTCTTTACCGGTCCGCTGATCCTCGCGTTTTCGCAAGAAGACCCGGGTGCCGCGGCACGGGTACTGAAGGAATTCGCCAAGCAGCATGACAAACTGGTGGTCAAGGCACTGTCAGTGAGCGGGCAATTATTGCCGGCCGCTGATCTGGATCGCCTGGCATCGCTGCCGACCAAGGAGCAGGCTATCAGCATGCTCATGTCGGTGATGCAGGCCCCGATCACCAAGCTGGCCCAGACCCTCAACGAGGTCCCGGGCAAGCTGGTCCGTACTGTGGCTGCGATTCGCGACCAAAAAGAGGCTGCCTAGGCAGCACTGTAACGCGTACGCAACGACAAGCCTTACAAATATTAATGGCTTGTCACTGAAAATTTAGGAGATATGACAATGGCTGTATCGAAAGAAGATATTCTGGAAACCATCTCTAACATGAGCGTCATGGAAGTGGTTGATTTAATTGAAGCTATGGAAGAGAAATTTGGCGTTAGCGCGGCTGCGGCCGTGGCCGCTGCCCCGGTTGCCGCTGCTGGCGGCGGTGAAGCGGCAGAAGCCAAGGACGAGTTTGACGTCGTGCTGAGCAGCTTCGGTGACAACAAGGTTGCTGTCATTAAGGTTGTTCGTGCCATCACCGGTCTGGGCCTGAAAGAAGCCAAGGACATGGTTGAAGGTGCACCGTCTACCATCAAGGAAGCTGCGGCCAAGGCAGACGCCGAGGACATGAAGAAGCAGCTGGAAGAGGCCGGCGCCAAGGTCGAGCTGAAATAAAGTTGCTTTGTGCTGTCTAAGTGGCCCCGGGGTCTCCCATTTTGCGGGGATTTCGGGTAAACTTGGCAGATTCAGGTGGCATCTTTATTTCATAGAACATAAACGCAACGCTTGGCCGGTGGTTATCAGGACCACCGGCCGGGCTGTTGTGTTTTTGTCTTTTGTAAATCGCCGGGTTTTCCATAACCCGCAACAGTGACAGAGGGCGTAATAGCGATGGGCTATTCATATACCGAGAAGAAGCGCATTCGTAAGTATTTTGGTAAGCAGGCAAACGTACTTTCCGTACCCGCGTTGCTGGCTATGCAGACCAATTCTTACAAGGCATTCCTGCAGGAAGACGTTGACCCGGATCGACGTGCCGACAAGGGTTTGCAAGCCGCCTTCAAGTCCGTCTTCCCCATTACCAGCTATTCCGGCAATGCTGCGCTGGAATTCGTTAGTTTCCGCCTGGGCACGCCGACCTTCGACACCAAGGAATGCACCATGCGCGGGGTTACCTACGCGGCGCCGCTGCGGGTCAAGGTCCGCCTGGTGATTTACGACAAGGAATCCAAGAATCCGACGGTCAAGGACATCCGCGAACAGGAAGTCTACATGGGTGAAATGCCCCTGATGACCGAGACCGGCACCTTTATAATTAATGGTACCGAGCGGGTGATCGTCTCCCAGCTCCACCGCTCGCCGGGTGTGTTCTTCGACCACGACCGTGGCAAGACCCACTCCTCAGGCAAACTCCTGTTTAATGCGCGGGTGATCCCCTATCGCGGCTCCTGGCTCGACTTCGAGTACGACCCCAAGGACTGCGTGTTCACTCGTATTGACCGCCGCCGCAAGCTGCCGGTCACCATCCTGCTCAAGGCCCTGGGCTTCAACGCCGAGCAGATCCTGGACATGTTCTTTGAGAAGAACACCTTTAATTTCACCAAGGATGGCATCACCCTGGACCTGGTGCCGGAGCGCCTGCGCGGTGAGACCGCCAGCTTCGATATCGTGATCAAGGGCAAAACGCTCGTGGAAGAGGGCCGCCGCGTCACCGCGCGCCACATCCGCGAATTCGAAAACGCCGGGGTCAAAACCCTGGATGTGCCGAATGAATATGTTTATGGCAAGGTTCTGGCCCACGACGTGATCGACAAGGAATCCGGCGAGGTCGCCGTGGCGGCCAACACCACGATTACCGACGAGATCCTGGAAAAGTTAAAGGAACTCGGCCTCAAGCATTTCGAGACCATCTTCACCAACGACCTGGATCACGGCCCGTTCATTTCCAAGACCCTGGAGATTGATCCGACCACCACCCAGCTGGAAGCCCAGGTCGAGATTTACCGCATGATGCGTCCGGGCGAGCCGCCCACCAAGGATGCCGCGGAAAACCTGTTTAACAACCTGTTCTTCAACGAAGAGCGCTATGACCTCTCCGCCGTCGGCCGCATGAAGTTCAATCGCCGCGTCGGCCGCAAGGAGATCACCGGTCCGGGTACCCTGAGCAACGAAGACATCATCGAAGTGCTCAAGGTGCTGATTGATATCCGAAACGGCAAGGGCAGTGTCGATGACATCGACCACCTGGGTAACCGCCGTATCCGTTCCGTTGGCGAGATGGCGGAAAACCAGTTCCGCGTCGGTCTGGTCCGGGTCGAGCGCGCCGTGAAGGAACGCCTGTCCCTGGCCGAATCCGAAAACCTGATGCCGCAGGAGCTGATCAATGCCAAGCCGGTATCCGCCGCGATCAAGGAATTCTTCGGTTCCTCGCAGCTGTC
>JARRNT010000088.1:0-5361 GCA_037384645.1 Gammaproteobacteria bacterium
ACGGAGAACTGCGTGCCGGTGCCGGGGCTGAGACTGACCAGCTTGCCAACAAATGTTTTACCGGGATAACTGTCGTTTTCGACACGTGCGGTATCACCGGCATGCAGGTGGGTGATCTGATTTTCCTTGAAGTTGGCTTCAATCCAGATGTCATGACTGGATACCAGGGCAAACACCGGGGTAGCGGCCTGAATATAATTACCGACCTGCAATTCCTCAACGCGGGTCACAATGCCATCGGCCGGTGCCCTGACCACGGTGTCCTGCAGATTCATCAGGGCGTGATTGAGCTTGGCCTGTGCCTGTTGTACCGCCGGGTGCTGGTCAGGATTGATCTCCGGATTGCCGGCAAGGCTGGCGACGGCGGCATTGAGTGCCTGCCGGGCAGCTTCAAGCTGGCTGCGCGCATCTGCCCGCGCATGGCTTGCCCGGTCGAGTTGGACCTCGCTGGCAAGACGGGTGGCGGCGAGGTGGTGCTGACGTCGATATTCTGTTTGCGCGAATTTGAGATTGGCCTGTGCCGTGGCCACGTCCGCCTGGCGTTGGCGATATGTCGCCTTGAGCATTTGAACTTTCAGTCTTGCATCGGCCAGTGCTGCCCTGGCCTGATCGACGGCAATGCGATACGTGGCATCGTCGAGTCGAAACAGGACATCCCCCTTGTGGACATGCTGGTTATCATGGACGGCAATGTTGTTGACGCGACCCGCAACGTCAGCGCTGATCGCAACAGTGGCGGCTTTTACATAAGCGTCGTCAGTCGACTCATATCGACCACTGGTGAAATACAGATAACCGGCACCTGCCAGAATCGCGATTGCTCCCGCCAACATAAGCGGTTTGCGTAAACGCTTGCGCTGTTCTGATTTGTTCCGTGCCCGGCGCGTGTTGGTATCAGGCGAATCTTGCCTGGTATCGTTCATGTTGGATCCTTCTGAAAGTTAAGGCGTGCGCGATTTCGTGCGCGCACTGGATGTCTGTGTCGGTTTACTGGCGTGGCTGGTGCCGGGTCCCAGTTTATCGAGGTTGTCTGACAGCCGTATCAATACGTCGAGAAACGCATCGCGGTCTGCCTGACTGATGCCGGCAAATACCTCGGCCCGGGTTTGCGCCGCCAGTTGCCAGATCTCGTGCAGGGTCGGGGCGGCACTGGGCGTCAGGTAGAGACAGCGGGCACGCCGGTCCGCGGGGTCGGGACGGCGTTCGACCAGGCCGTCGGCTTCCAGCCGGTCGAGGATACGTACGATCGCCATGGGATCCAGCGAGGTCAGTTCGGTCAGGCGCGTCTGATTGACACCTTCATTGCGCTCTATGTTTGCCAGGACCTTGCAGGTTGGCAGGCTCAGAGCGATTTCACTGGCGCGCTGTTCAAACCGCAACAGATACTTGCGGCTGACTTCGGTCAGCAAAAAGCCGAAATTACGTAACCGATCCATAGACTGTCATGGTTTATTATAACAAATGTTATAATAACAACTGATATAATGTATCGCAAGCCAGCCATGGCCGGGACGATACTATATATATAGTTAGTACCTCAGGCGCAGGACCGGATTAGGTGAGAGAGGGAACGGGTTCGGCGATGCTGTCGAGCCAGGCGTGCAACTGCGCAACTTCCTGCATTAAAAACTGCTCATCGTGAAAGGCATTCGCCAGGGTGGCGATACCCTGGCCGCGGGCAATGAGGTGCATCGCCAGGGTTTCGGCCTGTGCCGGGTGACCGAGCAGGCGGAATTGTGCGGCCAGCCAGTCGCGGAACAGGGCAAACAGGGCAGTGGCTTCGGCGCGTGAGGCGTGGCGCAGTTTGGCGAGTTCGGAACAGAGCGTTCCCACGGGACAGCCAAAATGCTTGATGTTGGCCTGGTTCGTGATCAGTGAATCGATATAGCGGCGAATACGTTCACCAGGGTCGGGCAGCTCCGCGTCCCAGCGTGCCAGCATCTGGCGCAGGCTGCTCAGGCGATTTTCGATCACGGCCTGCAGGATTTCATCCTTGGTTTTGAAATGATAATAAAAATTGCCGCGTGAGATTTGCACTGCCTTGGCAATGTCGGCAAACGAGGTCTGATCGTAACCTTGCTGATAAAACAGTTCATCAGCGGCGTTGATAATACGCGATCGCGTGCACTTATCACTCATAAAGGGCTACCTGGGTCATGGTGGCCGGGCGGATATGCCCGGCCATTCCTGCCCTGATGTTATGCTACTTCAGTTTTTTCCTTATAAAAAGGATAGTCGGTATAGCCCGTTTCATCACCACCATAAAACGTATCCTGGTTGGCTTCATTCAGTGGCAGGCCCTCTTTGAAGCGGCGAACCAGGTCCGGATTAGCCAGGAACGGTACGCCAAATGCGACCAGATCAGCCGCGCCGTCCTGGATAGCGGCCCTGGCCCTGGCCAGGTCATAACCGTTGTTGGCGATATACGGCCCGTCGAAGCTGGCGCGCAGGGCGCGATAGTTCAGGGTCCGTTGTTTGCTCATCATGTCACCCTCAAGGACGTGCACATAGGCCAGGCCGCGAGGGCTCAGTTGCCCGATGAAATAGCCAAAGTGTGCCTGCGGGTCGGAGTCGGACATGGAGTTGAAGCTGTTTTCAGGCGTCAGGCGCACGCCAACCCGATGGGAGGGCCAGACGCCGGTGACCGCGTCCAGAATTTCGTTCAGCAGTCGCATCCGGTTCTGGGGGTTGCCGCCGTAACTGTCCGTGCGCTGATTGACGCCATCGCGCAGGAATTGATCGATCAGATAACCATTGGCGCCATGGACTTCGACACCATCGAAACCTGCTTTTTTGGCCATCGCGGCACCGTGCTGGAACTGGGCAACGATGTCCGGTAGTTCATGGGCCTCCAGTGCGCGTGGTGTGACGAAATCCTGCAGGCCGTCGTAGGTAAAGGCCTGACCTTCGGGCCGGATCGCGGAGGGCGCCACCGGGGTGGCATTGTCAGGCAGTAACGACGGATGTGAGATCCGGCCGGTATACCACAGTTGCAAAAAGATATGGCCGCCCTCGGCGTGAACGGCATCGGTCACCTTGCGCCAGGCCGCGACCTGGGTGTCGCTATGGATGCCCGGTGTTGCCGGGTAACCCACGCCTTCGGGGGAAACCTGGGTCGCCTCGGTCAGAATCAGGCCGGCACTGGCGCGTTGCGCGTAATAGGTCACGGTCATGGGTTTCACCGCCGTATTTTCATCTGCGCGATTACGGGTCATGGGGGCCATGACCATGCGGTTGCTCAGTGTCAGGTCGCCTAACTGAAATGATTCAAACAGATCTGCAGACATCGTATTCTCCTTGATTTTTCGTTCTGGACTAGGACAGTTGACCTAATTGTGCAGGTAAAGTAGGACATTTGTCCTAGGTTGTCAAGAGGCGGACAGACATTGGTTTTTGTGGAACAATCCGCGCGACACTCATTAATCCTGCTTGCCAGTCATGCCTGATTCCCTGACAACCGAGCCAGTTGTTGCCGTTATTGGCGGCGGTCCCGCCGGGCTCATGGCCGCCGAGGTCATTGCCCGCCAGGGGGTGGCAGTGGCGGTGTATGACGCGATGCCGTCACTTGGGCGTAAATTTCTCATGGCCGGTAAAAGCGGGCTGAATCTCACCCATGCCGAGGATCTCGACCGATTTCTGTCACGCTATGGTGATCGCCGCGACGTTCTGACTCCTCTGGTCGAGGCCTTTGGCCCACAGGCATTACGCGAGTGGGCCCGGGACCTGGGCGTTGCGACGTTTATCGGCAGTTCCGGCCGGGTATTCCCCACGGCCATGAAGGCAGCCCCGTTGCTACGTGCCTGGTTACACCGCTTGCGCGCGACCGGTGTGCGTATTCATGTGCGCCATCGTTGGCTGGGCTTTACTGCGGATGGCGGCCTGCGATTCGCCACGCCGGATGGCGAAGTTCAGGTACGAGCTGCGGCGACCGTGCTGGCCCTGGGGGGTGGGAGTTGGGCCAGACTGGGATCTGATGGAGGCTGGGTGCCGATCCTGCAGCAGTTCGGGATTAGCCTGCGGTCCTTGCAGCCCGCCAACTGCGGGTTTGAGGTGAACTGGAGCGCACACCTGCGTGAGCGCTTCGCCGGTGAGGCATTGAAATCAGTGAGTCTTCGCTTGCTCGATCGAGCCGGTGTCGGCAGGCAACAACAGGGTGATTTTGTTGTGACGACCTACGGCATAGAGGGGGGCCTGGTTTACGCGTTTGCCGCGGAGCTCCGCGAGATCATCAACGTACATGGGCAGGCCACGCTTTACCTGGACCTGCTGCCGGACTGGCCGGCTGAAAAGATTCACACTGCACTGCGTAAACCACGCGGCAAGCGCTCAATGTCACAATACCTGCGCCGGCAACTGGGGCTGACCGGCGTAAAGCTTGCATTGATTCACGAGCTGATTTCCAGCTCGACGATGTCTGATCCGCTGGCGTTCGCCGAGGCGATCAAGGCCCTGCCGATTGTTTGCGAGCGTGCGCGTCCCATCGACGAGGCGATCAGCACCGCCGGCGGGATACCCTTCGAAGCCCTGGATGCCCACTTGATGCTGAAGCAACTACCCGGCGTGTTTTGTGCCGGTGAGATGCTCGACTGGGAGGCACCGACCGGTGGTTATTTGCTGACGGCCTGTTTTGCCAGCGGATACGCGGCGGCTCATGGCGTGCTGCACTGGTTGGCAAACAACCACATGCGATTGAAATAACCCGAATCCATTTCCCCTAAGTTTATCTCCAGGGAACCTGCCGCGGTACGGGGCTAATTGTAAAAAAATGTGTCAAAGCCTCCTGTTTTCGTGTTCGGGTTCTAATATGAATAGCAGGTCACCTGTTCTGTTCGCGATAAGAAAAAAGATAGGGATATCGTTGGGTGGAATAGATTTCTCTCCACAGGACAAGCGTTACCACATGCTATTGGTATTTAGTAAAAAGAAGATGAAGAGGAGAAAATAAAATGCAATGGTATCTTGGGGCATTCAAGAAATATATCGATTTCAGTGGGAGAGCAAGAAGAAAGGAATTCTGGTATTTCACCCTGTTCAATTTTATCGTCACGGCTGTGCTTGTGATTATTGATGTAAGTATGGCTGGCGCAAGTCAGAAAGCGACGTTTGGTATGTTGAGCATGATCTATGCCCTGGTTGTCTTGCTGCCGAGCCTGGGGGTGTCCGTGCGCCGCCTGCACGACATCGATCGCAGTGGCTGGTGGCTGCTTATCGGCCTGGTACCGTTGATTGGAACCATCGTGTTACTTGTTTTTTACCTGTACGACAGTAATCCGGATGAAAACAGCTACGGGGTTAATCCGAAATAAATAACAGCAACGACGGCATCGTATGCTGCTGACCAGGCTGATCCGTGCATCACGG
>JARRNT010000089.1:0-8150 GCA_037384645.1 Gammaproteobacteria bacterium
CAGGGTGACGCCGCGATGCTCATGGGTCCAGAATGGCGGGAACAGGATCAATTTGCCTTGCTCGGGCTTGATCTTGATATCCTGGTAAAGAAATTCGGTTTCACCACCGGGGCCGGGTACATCGTTCAGGTACCACAGCGCTACCAGCTGGCGCTGACTGAAATCATGGCTGCCGCCATCAATATGCCAGTGGTAGTGTTCACCCGGATTGGTACGCTGGATGGCATAGCCCATATCCTTGAACGGCCCTTTGAAATAGGTAAAGGTCTCGCGAAACTCCTTGATCGCGATGCCGAGCGAGTAAAACAGGGCACGGTCCACGTCTTTCCAGTGCTCCTTGCCGCTGACCACCAGGTCGGTGGATTTTTTGATTGAGGTGTCTTCCTGCGCCATCTGGCCAATCCGCCCCAGATACTGTTCGTCAGCATGCGCCTCAAAACGGCGAATCATTTCCTCGCAGGCTTCAGGGGGCAGGGCATGCCGTTTTTCGTAAACAAAACTGTTGGGTTTGACTTCGACAATCGTCGACAGGGGCTTGATGCGCTTTTCCATAATGATTTTGCTTGCGGGACTGGCGTTACAGACGTTTGCTTTCGATATAGTCGGTGAGTTCGGTCTGCAGATTATCCGGTTTCGTGGCCGCAATCTCCAGCACATTGCCGCAGACCTCTTCCCAGTGGGTTTTTCCCTCACTGGTCAAATCCTTGAATGCCTGCAAATCTCCCTGCTCGTGCCATTGTTGATAGGCCGTCATAAGCGACGGGAACAGATCTTTGCGCAGGTTGGTCAGGTTGCCGATATAAAAATGCAGCGATGCCACGTTTTCCTGCTCGAGCAAGGCGGGGAGGGTGGAGAGGGTATCGGCATAGTGATCGCGAATGGCGCGCAGCATCAGCGCCAGCTTGGAATGGGGCAGCGACAGCAACAGTTCTTCCCAGGCATTACCCAGCACGTCATGCGCCCTGGCTTCGCCGATCTCATGCAGGACGGCGGCATTCAGTTCATTACGCGTGAGCTGTTCCAGCGCAGTATCCAGATCAGTTTCAAATGGGTAATAGGCGAGGGCTCGCCCCATGGCGTTATCCGGTCGGTTCCACAGCCATTGTTCGTATTTTTCCCACATCAGGCGGTAGAAGGCCTCGCGCCGGATGTAGATGGTTTTGCCCTGGCTCATGGCCGGTGGCGCGGTCAGATCCCGTGCGTATTCATCGGCTACCACGATGATCTCATAGTCATGGTGGTGTTCGCGTCGTTCCAGTACACCCAGGAAAAAGTGGGCAGCGTTGTCTCGACCCAGGCCGGCACTGTAGACCAGGTGTTGATCATGCAGGGTTTGATTAATGGCCGATGCATCGAAGGGATCAAATAACTGGTCGTGTACCGGGATTTTTTCGAAGTCCGCGTCCTGCAGGTTTTCCCACAAGGCTTCACGTTCGCGCAACCAGTTTCCCACCTCATCTCTGGGGATGTTATCACCGAAGTTGTAGCCATTTTCCCAGCGATAGAATTCACGCATCTTTAGCAGGTATACACACAGGGTATAGTTGCCGGCGGAATTGGCATCGGCGATGTGGCAGTTTTTCTGAACGGTTTGCTTAATGTTGTGCAGGTCAAGACTCATGGCTGTAACGGACTTACCAGTCGACTACTTGGAGTGACTTCAGTTACCCAGTAAAATACCCAAATCAATCCTAGCATGGTCAACTTCCTGCTGCCACACGATTGTCGGCCCGATTGACCTAATAACCTCATGATTTTATTGATTATTCAAACAGGAGTAGAGTGTGCGAGTCAGAAGTAAGTGGAATCGCAAGGACAAGACCCATAGCGTGGAGGAGATCGGCGCGGCACTGGCGTTTATTGCTTTCAGGATCGCACAGAATGGCGTGCTGACCCTGGAGAACAACGACTACCAGACGGACACGCAGGTCCAGCGCCTGCAAATCATTGCCGAGTTTCTGTATTTCACGATTCATATCATCGACCGTATGACCATTGAGCGCTTCAACGAAGAAGACCGCATGCGTTTCATGACCGAGCTGGCGAGCAAGAGTGCCAAGCACATGGAAGACAATATGCGGGATATTCTCGGCAAGGGCGATTACCGCCAGGGCTTTATCGACACGCTCAACCAGCGTATGGGCGACTATGCGGAATTTCAGTATGACGAAGAGGACGGTCCGAGTTTCCCTATGCGCCGTTTCTTTGGTGACCTCGTGACCCAGCAGATGGGAGAGAAAAACAAGCGTTGGGTGTCGGATCAGATTATCGATATTGAAGTGCCGGAAATCCTCGGCACGCTTAATCGTTCCTTACCAAACCTGTTTATGTGATCCGTATTTACAATGTCGCAAATAAAAAAGGCGGGGTGTCCCCGCCTTTTTTATTAATGCAATAGAATCAGGTCTTTATTTCTTGACCCAGTTCTTGAAGTTATCAGCATTTTTTTCGGCGCCGTCGCCATAACCGGCTTCATAGGCTTCGGTAATGCGCTGTTCTTCACGCTTCGGGTTAATCAGGAAGCCACCTTGCCAACCTTGAATGTACTCAGGGTCAACACCGGCTTTTTCCATGGCGTCAACGGCGTCGTGGTAAATCTTAAGTTGCGCTGGGTTCATTGTTATCTCCTCTTAACGATCATTGCATGCATGTTTGTTTAACACTTGGTAATCAACCGGCCTGGAAATGGGCCAGTGCCTTACCGGAATCCAGAACTTTACGCACCATGTCCGCGGCGGCGGCCAAATCAGTCGCTTTGCCGAGATGGTGCAAACAAATGGCCGCAGAATATACCAGAGAATCGCGGGCAGGTCCCGCCTTGCCTTGCAGGGCATCCAGACCATAGTTGGCGGCACGCGCTGCGGCTGCATCGGCATCGAAGGATGTGGCAATGGCATCACCCTCGTTGGACACGCCGGGTAAATCTTTTGGCAGGGGTACCGCGCGACTGGATTGATCAATGCCCAGGGTCTTGGGGTCGAGATCCATGGACTGTTCTGCGCCACGGTCGTAAAAATAGAATAATTTGGCCGGCTGTTGCAGGGAAGGGATAATGCCGCCTTCCACACCCCGCACGATCATGGCGGAATCAAAACCGCTATAGCGGGCCAGTTCAGCATAAATTGGCGGGTAGGCTTTATGCACGTAACCGGTTAAATGGTGAGTTTTCTTCTGGCCACGAATCGGGCCGATCAGGGTTTCGACTGTTGTGACCACCTGGCGCTTCACAATACGGGTCCGCAACGGTACCAAATTATGCAATTTGGGAGCAAAAGCGGCTTGATCTACATAAGCCCAGCCGATTTCAACTTCACCGAGCTGTTTCGCTGCACTGGCAACATCCAGATCGACCTGTTTTCCTGCTGCACGCAGGATTTTACGTTGGGTAATACCATATTTGGGGCCGACGATTTCGAGCCCGTGAGAAACAGAGGGGACGCCAAGTGATGCCATCACAGGTGCGACAAAGGCCGCCATGGGCAGGCCACGGGAATGGCCATCGTAGGGATCGGCAATGTCGAGGACATCATCAACAGGGGCTTCAACAATATTGGCGGTGTCCTGAATTGCCTGGAGAACACCCTTGTATTCATCCAGCGTTTCGCGTTTCATGCGCAGGGCGATGAAGAATACTGCGGTCTGTACCGGGTCCGCCGTTTCTGAGAGGATCTGGGCCATAGCCGCATGTGCCTCGTCGAAATTCAGGTCTTTGCTGTATTCCGGGCCAGTAGCGACCTTACCAATGCAGGATCGCATGGCACGTTGGGCGTCGCTCAGAGCTGGTATTGTTGCCGCGCTCATGGGTTTTCCTCATTGCACAAGTGGGCGAAAGTATAGCGATGTGGTTGATTTCTCTATATATCCCCATGGAGGGAGCGTTTCAAGGCCTGACTCGAAATACCTGACTGTCCCGATTGGGATATACTCTGTCCGCCCGTATCCGGGTAGTTTAAGAATTTCTAATATACAGAATAACTTAGCGAACACTGAGGAGACTAATGGCTGAACAAAATGACATTAATTACGCCAACGCCATGGCGGCGTTCGAGGCCAAGCAATTTTCCCGGGCCATGCAGCTGTTCATGCCCTTTGCCGAAGCCGGCGATGCCGATGCCCAGCACCGGGTCGCCATCATGCTACAAAACGGCCTGGGGATGGTGAAAAACTGCGAACAGGCCGTGCGCTGGATGAAGACCGCCGCGGAGCAGGGTCATGCCCTGGCTCAGCACGGCATTGGGTTCATGTACCTGGAAGGCGAGTGTGTCGACAAGGATGCCGCGGAAGCTGCAAAGTGGTTCACCCTGGCAGCGGAACAGGGCCTGGCCGGTTCCCAGACCACCCTTGCAATGATGTACGAAGAAGGTAACGGCGTGGCCCAGGATCTGGAACAAGCCAAAAAGTGGTATGCCAAGGCTGGTTTCTAGCCGGTCGTTACCTGAATGAAGATTCTGTTATTTATTGCTGTATAGAAAGGTTGTTGCATCATGCGCCCAGCTCATCTCGCCCAGGTTCTCGATAAAGAATTCGCCAGTACCCTCGCCGGACATCATACCCCGGTGATGTTGTGGGGGCCGCCGGGGGTGGGTAAATCCCAGATGATTGCCCAGGTGGCGGCCAAGCACGAGGTGCCACTCATCGATATTCGTCTCTCGCAAATGGAGCCGTCTGACTTGCGCGGGATCCCGTTTCGCTCCGGCGAACTGGTGGAGTGGGCCATCCCGGCGATGTTGCCCGATGCCGAGCGCCACGGGCCTGCCGGTATCCTGTTTCTCGACGAGATCACCTCGGCGCCGCCCAGTGTGTCGGCCGCCGCTTATCAATTGATCCTGGATCGGCGCCTGGGGGCTTATGAGATTCCGGATGGCTGGGCGATTTTTGCTGCTGGTAATCGCCAGGGCGATCGCGGCGTGACCTATACCATGCCGGCGCCGCTGGCCAATCGTTTTTCCCACTTTGATTTCGATATCAACACCGACGACTGGGTGGCCTGGGCCTATCGCAACGGCATCGATGATCGCATTATCGCCTTTATTCGTTTTCGTCCCGAATTGTTGTTTGATTTCGACCCGGCGCATAACCCGGCGGCCTTCCCGTCACCGCGTTCGTGGGAGTTTGCCCATCGCGCCTTGCAGAAGTTCGAGCACCCGCATGAGTTATTGCTGGGTTCGTTGCAGGCCTGCGTTGGCCAGGCCGCGGGGATCGAGGTGAAGGCCTTTATCGATAACCTTGATCAAATGCCGGACCTGGATGCCATTGTGCGCGGCGAAAAGATCCCGGCGCCCAAGGAGATCGATCACCTTCCCACAGAAGGAAATGGGCGTGATGCTGGTGAGCGACATGCACCGCGCCATCGGCGAAGACATCTTTTCCGTACCGGAATTTGCTACCTGGTCAAATCAGGTCGCTGATTTGATGTTATACGAAGCGTAAATTTTAATTGAAAATGACTCAACGCAGAGGCGCAGAGTACGCGGAGATCGCAAAGTAAAAGATCATATATCAATATCGTTATCTGCGTGAGTCATTTAGGTTTATGAATGTTTTTACCTTTGCGTACTCTGCGGTCTCCGCGTCTCTGCGTTAAACACAGCCTATGGACAACCTCGACATCGAAAATAAACTGGCCGCGGCGCGGACGCGGTTGATCATCGACAAGCCGTTTCTCGGCGCGTTGGTGTTGCGCTTGCCGCTGGTGATGGCGGACCCGCAGTGGTGTCAGACCACGGCGACCGATGCGCGCAAGTTTTATTACAATCCCGAATTCATCGAACAACTGAGTCTGTCCGAGACCCAGTTCATCCTGGCACACGAAGCCCTGCACTGTGCCCTGTCGCATTTTGCCCGGCGCGAACACCGGATTAAACATCGCTGGGACCTGGCCTGTGATTTTGCAATCAATCCGTTATTGATCAAGGACGGGCTGCAGGCGCCACCGGGCACCCTGTACGAAAAAACCTTCGACGGTATGACCGCGGAAGAGATCTACCCGTACATGGAGGACAACGAAAACCAGGAAACCCTGGACCAGCATCTCTACGATCAACCGCAGGAAGAATCCTCAAACCAGAATCAAAGCCAGAACCCGCCGCCACCCCAGCCGCAGGAAGAGAACGACGAAGGCAAGGGCCAGAGTCCGCAACAACTGCCGGATGAAAACCAGGGCGGGGCGCCACAACCGCCGCCACTGTCGCACGATGAAGCGGATAACCTCAGCGTACAGTGGCAGCAACGTCTCGCCGGCGCGGCCCAACAGGCACACCAGGCGGGCAAGCTCAGTGGCGACATGGCGCGGCTGGTGGATTTCCTGCTGCAACCGAAATTACCCTGGCGCATGTTACTGGCGCGTTACATCACGGCGCTGGCGCGAGACGATTACAGTTATACCCGGCCATCCACCCGGCGCGGGGACCCCGCCATTTTTCCCAGCCTGCGCAGCAGCCAGGTCGATGTGGTGATCGCGCTCGACATCAGTGGTTCCATTAGCCGGGAAGAGATGCAGGAGTTTGTGACCGAGATCGATGCGATCAAGGGCCAGATGCGTGCGCGCATCCTGTTGCACGCCTGTGACGATACCCTGGTGGAAAAGGGACCGTGGACCTTCGAACCCTGGGAAGAATTTACTCTGCCGGATGAGGTACGTGGTGGCGGGGGCACGGATTTTCGCCCGGTTTTCAAATGGGCCGATACCCTGGATCGCACGCCCGACCTGCTGATTTATTTTACTGATGCCGAAGGCCGGTTTCCCGAAGCACCGCCATACTATCCGGTCATCTGGCTGGTGAAGGGCAAGTCGCCGATTAAGTGGGGCCAGCGCATCCAGTTAAATTAGAATTCATCTCAAAACTACTGCGCTTGGCGATACGGCGTTAAAAATGATCTCGAAATACTCATTGACTGCCGTTTTGCTTTGTCTCGCCGGCGCTCATGACGTTTTGAGATAAATTCAATATCATAGGACGGGAAAGCCTTCGCTTTCCAGCATCCGGATCAGCCGAATCAGCGGCAAACCGATCAGGGTATTCGGATCATCGCCTTCCAGACGCTCGAATAAAGCAATCCCCAGCCCCTCGGATTTGAAACTGCCGGCGCAGTTGTATGGCTGCTCCTGTTGCAGATAGTTTTCAATCTGTTTGTCGGTCAGTCGGCGAAAGATGACGGAGAAAGGTACGACTTCCACCTGGCTGCGTTTTGACAGCGTATTATAGACGCACAGTCCGGTGAGAAAGGTAACGCGTTTGCCTGAGGCGCGCTTGAGTTGGGCAACGGCATTTTCGTGATTGCCGGGCTTGCCAGCGATCTTGCCATCCACCACGGCAACCTGGTCCGAGCCGATGATCAGAGCGTTGTCGAACTGGTCCGCCAGTGATTGTGCCTTGGCCTCGGCCAGGCGCGCGACCAGTTGTTCCGGGCTTTCCCCGGGCCTGGGGGATTCATCCACATCCGGTGCGGCGACATCAAATGCCAGGTGGAGTTTTTCCAGCAGGGCCTTGCGATAGGGTGAGGTGGAAGCGAGAACGAGTCTATCAATCATGGCGAACTAAAATACTTTCAAACGGGATGAAACGATCGGGCGCGTATGATAACGAGCTTGCTTAGTCGATTTCAATCAGGGCCTGATCGGGATTGACCGCGTCGCCTTTATTGATGTGGACGGCGGTGATCGTCCCGGCAATAGGGGCCTGGATCTCGGTTTCCATTTTCATCGCTTAAGTGACCAGGACCGGTGTGCCGGCTTCGACTTTATCACCGACACTGACGAGGACTTCAACGATTGTGCCGGGCATGGAGGTAGTGACATGCCCCGGTTTTGTGGCACGAGGCCGCTTGCCATTGCCCTGTGGTGTCGATTGCGTGTCATCGGAGGCATGCACGGGATTAACCGCGATACTGTCGAGGGTTTCGACCATGATCTCTTCGGGCAAACCATCAATGCTGATGTAGTAGGGGCGCGATGGCTGATTGCGGTATCCCGTGCCGTTGAGCTTGATGTGATAGGTCTCGCCATGCAGGGTCACGTTAAATTCCGTGGCCGCCATTTTAATTTCGCCGTTCTGGTGTGCCGGCGGTTCCAGCACTTCAGGTTGCAGAGTCCCGTCGGCGCGTTGTTGCAGATATTCGCGGCCAATGTCCGGAAACATGGCGAAGGTCAG
>JARRNT010000090.1:0-11661 GCA_037384645.1 Gammaproteobacteria bacterium
TAAATGCTGGGTTTGGCGGCAATATTCCACAGATTGTCCCCCTTCACCACTGAATAGCTGCCAACATTAGAAGTCGGTGCGGGTTTCTCACTAGCGACCACAGGTTGCTTGTCCTTTTCTGCCTGGGCCACGGCATTTTCTGCCTGATTACGAGCCTTGTTGGCCAGCTTCACGGCTTCTTCACACTTGCCATCCGCTTGTGCCTTTTCTGCTTGCGCGATGATCTTGGCGGTATCGCGCCATTCATTATCGACGGACTTGGCACGTTTGTTGGCAGCTTTAGCCGCGGCGATCGCGTCTTTTGCCTGTTGCGGCGAGCAGGCGGTTTCCTGGCTTGTGCTGCTACATCCTACTGCAACACCAAGTACCAGAGTTGCGAGACTGGCATACTTTAGTATCGTGGTTATTTTCATCTGTAATGCTCCGAATTCTTGTAGTCTGGCCTGAAATTTGTTTTAAGCAAATACACATATCAGCTATAGATAAATATCAAACTAATAAGTATTTATGCTAGTGTCTATAACTAAGAACAGGAAGTATACCCACACAATAGGTGTCTGAGCACAATATTCACCAATATTAGTGAAATTTGTGATCTAATACCTATATTTGTACCTAGTGTTAAAGAATTTCGGAGTGATGTTCAATAAATCATTCCGACCTCTTTAATTCCTTAAGCGTAGTCTGCCCCCAATTACGCACCACTTTAATTCCTAAAGTGTTCTCTGCCCCAAATTACGCACCACTCCCGTGCACGTCGTGGCATTGCTACTGCTTTGCTTTGTCAGAGAAAATAAGAACGAAGAATACGAAATGTTGCCGACCAGGGATGTCAGAAATTAATAATAGGGGACAGACCACAATTAAATTATCTCAACAAATCTAAAACCGTGGTCTGTCCCCTATTAATCCTTTGCATAAATCGCCAATCTTCCCTGCGATCGGAATGTTACGACTTGCCAGTCTCAAGATTTAAGTTTGTTCTTCAGAGCCTGTAACCAAAGTTGCCACGCAGGCGGATAGAGGCCAAGTTGTTTTTGTATCGCATGTATCTGTTGCAGATGATCTTCACTGAGTTTGCCACCGGGGATTTCGCCAAAATTAAATCGCGCCTGGGCTTCGGTTTTGGTGCCAAGCAGCACGGTTGAGGTTGACGCAAAAGATAGCGGGAAACGTGCAGCGGCCAATGCAAGCGAGCCTGCCTCCTGTTCCAGAAACCGCATGGCCTCGACCTGATCGAGCAGCGTGTTTAATTCGTCACGAGAAAGTTTGCTACGTTGATCCTGGCTGTCGCAGAACTGCGAGTCGCGCGTGTATTTGCCAGTAAGAAAGCCGCCCTTGAGACTGGAGCGAATAATCACACCCAGGCCGCTTTGTTCAATTTTATTGAGACGCGGCAGATACGGTAAGGGTTCGAGCAGATTGCACGGTAGCTGGATGGTATCGAGTTCAGTGTGATCTATCACGAAGTCGATGTCGTTGAGGTTATAGAGCGAGACGCCGACAAACCGTACCTTGCCGTCGCGTTTAACGCGATAAAGTTCGTCGAATAAGCGTTTGCCTTCCGCGCGCGGTACCCAGTGAATCTGGTAGAGGTCGATGACGTCTGTGTTGAGCCGTTTTAACTGGCGTTCGACGGCAGCAGTGATCGTATCCTTGGCATTGGAAAATTTGGTTGCGACGACCCACTTGTCGCGCCGGCCACGCAGAAACTCGCCGATCACCAGTTCGGAGTCACCATAAACCTCGGCAGTATCGATGAAGTTACAGCCCAACTCTTCAGCCACGGCCGCGGCTCGCAGCGACTCGGCTTTATTGACCTGACCGTAA
The DNA here is from genome assembly GCA_037384645.1 of Gammaproteobacteria bacterium. Taxonomy (GTDB): domain Bacteria; phylum Pseudomonadota; class Gammaproteobacteria; order UBA6429; family Thiohalophilaceae; genus RI-92. The sequence continues at coordinate 1,831 of JARRNT010000090.1, forward strand.
CTCGCGCCGCCGATGGGCCAGGCACCAAATCCGGTTTCCGAGATGCGTAGCCTGGTGTTGCCCAACTGACGGTAATGCATCGTGGCCCCTTGAGATGAGTCTTGTTATCAGTAGCGCTATTGCACTGGATTCAAACTGGTTTACTGATCGCGATCGCTGGAAGTGAAATACGGCTCAACGCCTGCTACCAGGCTGCTGCCGGTTTGAAGTACAGGAAGTATAAACCCCCTTTTCGCCCAAAAACCAGCCTGCCCCCACGCAGCAATCCGGCCATATCGCGGCCAAACCACGCCAATCACACCCGGTACTGTCGACCAATCTGGGAAATCGGCCGTATCTCGCTGTAATTCCGCCCTGGAGTCTACCTCAGCTTTACCGGCGGCCGAGCGCGACCCTTGCCCGGTAACGCCGGCAACGTCCTTGTGCTCGTCGAACGGATTTTCGTTAGTCAAATAAGCTGGTTTGTGGCGGGCCGAGGCTCTCGACTAAGCTAGCTGTTTTACCTTTTCTATCATGTGATTGATGACATGACTGTGCTCGTGCTGAGGACTGAACATAACAATCTCTGCATCTGAAGTGACCTTGACGTTGTGTCCGGGAGGCCAGTAAAACAGATCATTCTTTTTGATGGTTTCCTGTGTACCGTTTATGTCGGTTGTTGTGAGTTGACCGCTTAATACGAAGCCCCAGTGTGGGCATTGGCACATATCGCCATCGAGTCCCTGGAACAATGGGGTAGTATCAACTCCTGCCGCGAGGCTAAAAAACTCACCACTGATCTTACCTAATCCACTGGCATCGCCGAACTCTGTTTGTTGACGAATCACGGCACCTGGGATTTCCATCTTAACGTCAATGTCATCTTTAGCTATTCTCATGCTGGTTTACCTTTTGTGACTATGGGTGATTTAAATTTGGTGCCCTGTATGTCGATGAAACCGTTTGCGAGATAAACATCAAACAAAAATGTGAATGCCATTCAACTATAGCACCGTACAAAATAAGACGTAATAAGATATGCTACGTATATATTTTTATTTGCGGAATTATCGTCCCCACAAAGAATATGTTAAAAGATTAGTTTTATTTTGCAGATATGCTACGCGAACAGGGTGTCGCTAACGCTAATAGGGAATAACAGGGGACAGACCACGATTAATTTATACTTTCCGTCACGGGCCGACCAGCCTTTCCCGGTTTCACAATGAAGTAAAAAATAGCGGACGGAGGGAATATAATTAAATCCCTCTATCCCCTTTTACAGTCAGAGAAATCGCGCCTGTTCCCTATTTTTCGCTCATGCCCAGCGTCGTTATTGGTTCACGCCGGCGCTGTCGTATTTGGTGATGAACATATCCTGGAATCCCGCGAGCGTGTTGCCGTCGAGTCCTCCCTTGGTCCAGCCAGCAACAAAGATATTGTTGCCTGTATCGGTAGCGGCCCCCGAGGCCTGGGTTTTCGCGCCCGCGACACCCAACTGCCGGGTCCACTGTTTGGCACCGCTGCTGTCGTACTTTACGAGGAAGAAGTCTTCCGTTCCAGTTAGTGTGTTGCCGTCGAGTCCTCCAGAGGTGCCACCAGTAACATAGACGTTGCCACTACCATCGGTAGCGGCGCCTTCGCCGTAGGTACCCGTGGTTCCGGACGCGGCGACGCCCAACTGCCGGGTCCACTGTTTGGCTCCGCTGCTGTCGTACTTGGTGACAAAAAGATCGGCGTCGCCGCTGCCGGAAAGGGTATTGCCGTCGAGCCCGCCGGTGGTCCAGCCAGCGATGTAGAGGTTGCCGTTTGTATCGATAGCCAGGGCTCGCGGCTCTGTATTCGCCCCGGCGACACCCAACTGCTGGGTCCATTGTTTGTTTCCGCTACTGTCGTACTTGGTGAGGGAGAGATCGATATCGCCGCTGCCGGAGAGGGTATTGCCGTCGAGCCCGCCTGTGGTCATGCCCGCCACATAGACATTGCCTCCAGCGTCGGTAGCGATGCCTTCGGCACAGGTATTCGCCCCGACGACGCCCAACTGCCGGGTCCACTGTTTGTTTCCGCTGCTGTCGTACTTGGTGACGAAGAAATCGGTATCTCCACTGCCGGAGAGGGTATTGCCGTCGAGCCCGCCGGTGGTGCACCCAGCGACATAGATGTTGCCGCTGGAATCAGCGGTGATGGCAACACCATATGTCGCAGCGCCGGCCACGCCGAGTTGCCTTGTGTATTGCTTGGTTCCCGCACTATTGTATTTACTGACGAACGAATCGTCCGTCCCTGCAAGCGTATTGCCGTCGAGCCCGCCGGTGGTGTCTCCGGTGACATAGACGTTGCCGCTGCTATCGGTGGCAACGTCGGCGCCGTACGTATCGGCGTTCGCAACGCCAAGTTCACGAGTATAGCGTTTGGTGCCGCCACTGTCGTATTTGGTGACGAAGAAATCCCGGATTCCGCTGAGCGTATTGCCATCGAGCCCGGTGTCGGTATCCCCGGTGATAAAGACGTTGCCGTTGGCATCCGTGGCGTCGCCGCCGGTATTCACGGTTGCCCCCGCCGCGCCAAGTTGCCTGGTGCCAGTCCACAGCGTGGTGGTTCCACTGCTGCCGCCGCCACAGGCGGCGAGGAGCATGGTGAGACCAAAAACGATGGCCAAGTGCATACGTGTGTTCGCGAGAGAGACGGAATGATGAGACACGGTGAATTCCTCCCAGAACTTAATGTTTTGTCCCTTATGTCTTGCCACGACGACCACCCGAACGCAGCGATCACGGGACGGGATGGCCGTGCGCCAGGCAGTAGTTTGAATTCCAAGTATAGGAAGTATCCCTCCCTTTTTCACTGAAAAACTGGAAAAGGGTGCGGAGGGAATAAAACGTGGTCTGTCCCCTATTATTCTCTGACCCCGCTTTTAGACGATATCAATTCGGATTTATAGCTTACTATTTTTTTGGTTCAGAATTATCCTGATCAGAAGCTATATCCGTATTCTCGAAATGAATCTCAAGTGCATCCGGAGAGGACAGATCTAATTCCAGTTCACCAGAGGTCGAAGACGGATCACCTGAAGTTTCACCCTCTAACGACGGCTGTTGTTGTTCATTTTCCATAAACCTGGCCAGGTCGCGTTCGAGTTCATCTTCCAGGGACAAAGCGGAGAGGTCAGAAGAAGGTTCAGGTTGGGATTCTTCAGTCTTTGTCGCCACCGGTGAAGATTCAGAATCCGACTCATTCGCTTCCTGTGACAGACCTGATTTGACCGGTGCTGCCGGTGAGGAAGATTCGGCGTCTGACGCAATTGGTTCCAGTGACAGTTTTGCTTCGGCCGGTGCTGCCGGTGAGGAAGAGCCGGCGTCCGCTACCGGTGAGGAAGATTCGGCGTCCGACGCTGTTGGTTCCAGTGACAGTTTTGGTTCGGCCGGTGCTGCCGGTGAGGAAGAGTCGGCGTCCGACGCAGTTGGTTCCAGTGATAGTTTTGCTTCGGCCGGTGCTGCCGGTGAGGAAGAGCCGGCGTCTGACGCAAATGGATCCAGTGACAGTTTTGCTTCGGCCGGTGCTGCCGAGGGGTTTGTCTGCATCGAGGACTTAGCTGTTTTTGCGACTGGCGCGTTTGGTGCGGCGACGGGCTTTGCCTCAGCAGCAGGTGATGGCATCGGCGTTGTAGGTGTTGCGGTCTGGACTGGCGACTGCGCCGTTGGTTTTTTCGTCTCGGCCTGACCTGCGTCGGCCTTTGTCTGCAGGAAAGGATTTTCTGTCTTTGCTACTGGTGCATTGGGGTCGACTACGGACTTTGCCTGCGCAGTAGCGTGTGACATCGTTGGCGTTGCTGGTGTTGCGGTCTGGGCTGGCGACTGCGCCGTTGTTTTTTTCGTCTCGGCCTGACCTGCGTCGGCCTTTGTCTGCAGGAAAGGATTTGCTGTCTTTGCCGCTGGTGCACTGGATCCGGCTGTAGGCCTGGCTTGCGCAGCAGCAGGTGACCTCGTTGGGGCTGGTGTCTTCGCTGTTGACGGTATTGCCGTCTCACCAGGCAACTGCGCTGCTGGATTTTTCATGTCAGCATTGACTTCCGTTTGCTCTTCATCGCCTTTGGGTACCGGTTCAAAGTCTTCCGGTTTCAAAAACGGATTTGAAGCAGAGGCTTGAAACATCTTTGGTGGCGTGGGTTTTTTCTGTTCAGCCGAAGGTTTGGGCCTTGTTGCATTTTGTCGGGCAGATGCTGTTGTTCCCGCCTGCCGATTGACGGGGGGCTGAGCTTGAACAGCCGGATTGCCTGTCGGTCTTGCAGTCTGGCGGGTATTGACTGCCGGTGATGCAGACGTCTGCCCGGGAGCTGTCTCAATACCTGTCCGATTTTTCAGCTTGTTGAACATGGCCTTGAGCTTTTCACCTTTTTCCCTGACCTGCTCATCCATGACTTTCTTGAGCTTTTCCCGGTTCTCGGCCACCGACTGGCTGACTGCTTTTTTTAGTTGTTCCGTGGTTGAGTTTTGTTTGCGCGCCGCTTCCTCGGCCTGGCGTTGTTCCTCTAATGCACGCAGTTCTGCTTCGCGCTGCAGTTGCTCTTGCTGCAGTTTCTTGCGTAGCATGGCTTTTGCATCTTCAGAAATTTCTTCCTGAAACAGTTTGGCCTCCTTGCGTAACAGGTATTTACCAAGATGATCCATGAAGGTCTCGTCCAGCTGTTCGGGCTTGAGGTTGTACTGGCTGGTACCGGGGCCGACTAAATTGGTTAGCAATAGTGGCTTCCAGTTTTTCGTGCTTGAATTGATAACGTTCCAGTAACTCCCCCTGCGCCAGCGCTGGACCGCGGCCCCTGACATCGAAGCTCGTTGGATTGGCCAGGATGCAGGTAAAGCTGAGCGTAATCTGACGGGGCTCGGGAATGTTATCGCTGTAAGCCTTGTACCCCTGCTGCAGCAAGGTAACGTTTTTCCCCTCGGGCCTGAACGGATACTCCGCCTTGATAACGAGTTTCATCGTATTGAGCTGGTTGACGAGCTGGGTAAGGAAATCGTTGGCCATGACCATGCGCTGCTTGACCTGCGCACGATAGAATTCAGCAGCACCCGCCGATGCGGGTTGCCCGCCTGCTGGCTTATTTTTTTGTTCTGCCTGAGACTTGAGGTCGTCCAGGATACCCATGACCCTATTTTCCCTATATAAATGAGGTTAATACACTCTATTTAATCGGCAGATTTGGCAAAAACTTCATATTCTCGAGGAATTTATTCATACAATTCAGCCAACTGGGGGAGCCGGGACGGGGCTGGAGCGAATCCTGTGTCAGGGAGGCATTGCCCCCCCAGCAGCACTGCCTTCTGTCGTTGGGTCAAATTGACCGGCGTTTCCACCTGGACCTTGCCCACCCGATCGCCTGCGGCAGCGTTTCGGGCCGAGCGAACACCCTTACCGTGCGGACGGAACAGCTTGCCACCCTGGGTTTCGGCTGGAATCTTAAGCTTTATCCGCCCATTCAGGGCCGGTATTTCCAGTTCGCCCCCAGGGCCGCGGTGGCCATACTAATAGGGACTGGTTTACGAGGAAAACACTTTAATATTAGAAACAAAGCGACCAGAACCAATAATTGGGGTCAGAGTAAGAATTCATTTTTAAGTTACACTTTATTGGCTGGTTAATAATTCAGTGATATTTGAGAATTGAGTTTTTACCCTGACCCCAAATATTCTAGAATATTCTACTGTAAATAATTCTCATTTGTCACCGACCCTTTTATACCGCTTTATGGACTGACTGCTAGTTTGACGGTGCCATTGGTGGTGTCTTCGTAGGCAATGCTCACCCGACCATTTGCGTCTATGGCAATACTGGGGTTAGCACCAACATTGCCGATGCAGTCAATAAAATAGTTTTGCCATGCACCGCTGAGATTCGTAATGTATTTGAGATCTTGATTGCTGTCTGAATAGGCAATGTGCAGATGGTCGGTGCTGTCAATCACCATGCTGACTCGATTGCCGCCGATCCAGCTAAAGCTATCGACCTGTTCGCTTTGCCAGCTACCATTGCTATTGTAAACATGCTGGAGTCCAAACTTGCTGGTGTAGGCGATATGTAGATGATCTGTGCTATCGATGGCGATGGTAGCGCCATAGTTACAGTCGCTAGCGATGATCTCTTCCTGCCAGTTGCCACCGGGGTTGGAGAAGTGATGAACATAACAATCGATACCGCGCGTAGTAATGACGATATGAACAACGCCGTTGGAATCCAGGGCAATGGCGGCGCTGCTGATAGTGGCGTTTGAGTAGCCAGCTAGCCGTACTTTTTGCCAGCTGCCAGTTACATTTGTGGTGTAGCTGATAACGCCAGAGGAGGTGCCTTCTATACTGTTAAAGGCAATATGGGCATTATTGCTTGAATCCAGGATCAATGCATTAACGTAGCCACCCGAAGTGTCGGCAATTTCACTGGTCCAGACGCCATTGAGGTTGCTGGCATGCATCAGGTTAGTGTTTGTTGCGTCGTAGTAGCTTAGCTGGTTTGCACCCTGAGAATCAATGCGTAGACTGGTATCGCCATAGTTGCCTGCATTGTTGTTGATAGCATCCTGCTGCCATACACCGCCGCTTTTGTAAGCAAGCACAACTCTGACACTGATGAGGTAGCTAACATGAGGTTGGTTGCTGCTATCGAGCACCAGTGAGGGATCACTGCCGTTACCAATAGTTTCAATGTTCCAACCTGCCGTACCCTCTGTCGTAATGCAGGCCTCATTGCTCTTGCCAGTTATGCCGATCCAAGAGACAGCATATACAATATAGCAGTAGCGGCTGTTTGGTTCGAGTTTGCGATCGGTAAAACTGGTACCACTGAGGTGTGTATCCCAGACCGCTACTCCGTTGCGGTAGAGGTCATAGCCAATCACGCTATCGGCAGAAGGTGTCCAGCTGAGTTGTGCTTCACTGGGTGTGACGGTTGCCGCGGACAAGCCTATGGTCTGGGGCGTACTATCACCACCACCTCCACAGGAAGCAATGAACAATATCGCGCTAGCCAGTACCAAGAGATTTTTAGCCCGATTTAGTCCCATCTTAAGCCCTCATCGCAACATGACATATTGGCAGCCAAAAGCCAGGACATGTAGATAACTGAAGATATCAAAAATAGAATTATAATAAATAAAATAAGGGATTTATCTTTGACTTAAATCAAATCCATCAGAGTTTAAGGGGTCGGTGACAAGTGAGTTAAATTATCAAACGCCACTGCCCATAGACTTCACTGGCCTGCCTCTTTGGGCATATCCCATTCTCCGTATTAGTGCCTGCTCTATTTCTTCTTTGAATCGGCTAGTTCCTAACGACATCGAAAACTGAGCTGATACCCGTATTGCATGTACGATATCTTTATCAAGCATATTCGCAAACAGCTCTCGGTACGCATGTTGTCGACTTTCGGCCGTATGCCCAAGCAATAATTGGGGTCAGAGTAAGAATTCATTTTCAAGTTACACTTTATTGGCTGGTTAATAATTCAGTGATATTTGAGAATTGAGTTTTTACTCTGACCCCAAATATTCCAAATATTAATTAGGTAAATCAATAAATATAAAAGATTTTCTTTTATCACCGGCCCTTTTAATTCTGTTTGCTTAGGAATGGAAAAAAGCCGCTTAAGCGTTGTAATAAAGACTGACTGATATTTGCCTTCAAACCCAGCTCTTGTAAACGTGGAGCATCATCTTTCAATACATCTCCCAGCGTCGTAACCAGCGGTTGCAGGTGTTTAGCATAAGGCACCCAGCGGTCTACAGAGCTGGAATAGATGGGTTGTCTCACCTGTACAACGCTAGCGGTGACTACGCTGCGTTTGGTTTTATAGAATTCCATACAGCCTGGCTCCCATTCCAATCCGCAGAATTCAATAATACGCCGCGCGTTGCTTTCAAAATCACTGACGACATTTTCGTATTGCACATCAATGATGCATGAGTTTTAGGTAGTCACGATAATATTTACCAATATACTCAAGGCTATGGGCCCAAGTGTATTCCGAGAAATAGAATCGGGTAAAATAACAGGAAAGACAATTGTCCAGGGGACTACGCATGCAGTGGATAATTTTTGCATCCGGGAATAATTTATAAATCAAACCCAGATACAAGTAATTGTAAGGCAGTTTATCAATAATAAACTCCGCGTCGCCCGCTTCCTTTGAAACTTCGTCAATGTATAGCTTTCTTCCAGCTTCTAGTTTCTCAACACTGAGATCAGCTAAACAATCAGGATACTCGGTAGTTCGGGTGTTTTCCTGACATAGTCCATGAGCAATCATGTCTATTAACAACGATTCGCCAACGCTATGTACTCGAGAATGGCTGGCAAGAACTTGATCAGTCAAGGTTGTACCTGATCGCGGCATTCCAACGATAAAAATTGGAGTAAATTCAGAAACCTGTGATGAGGTATTATCCTTCAAGTAATTAATGTTGAAGATTTCCTCCATCCTGGAGACTTCTTTAGAATGCTGCGTGGGGTCATATTTTGATTGTACAAGCATATTAGCTTTATCAAAGTATGCAAAGGCTTTATCCCACTCCTTGCAATTATTATAAGCTTTACCAAGCGCAAAAAGAAGATAGCTTCTGTCAGTAACTGTCATGCTACTGCTGATTGCGCGTTCCATTTCTTTAATTAACTTGTCGTTGGGATCGGAGATCTTCTTTGTGGCTGCAAGTTTATGATATGTCTCCATTCGCGTCGGTTCTATATCGAGCGCTGTTTCATAGGCGCGTACGGCTTCATCTACATTACCGTTAGAGCGATGTATATCTCCCAGCTTGGTGTAATAGTCGGCGTTTTTGGGTGTAATCTGGATGGCTTTATTAATAAGCTGCAATGCCTCTTCATACCTCCCCCTTCTACCCAGTGCCAATGCATAACCCGCAAGGTTATTATCATTTGATGGTTGGAGAGAAACGGCATGTTGCAAATGCTTAATAGCCTGTTTGTCTTCGAAGTTTAAGATATGAAGCTTAGACTTCCACGAAAGTGCTTCCAGATTATCAGGATCGAGTTCCAGGGCACTTTCAAGCACTTTAATGGCATTCAGGCGCTGACCGTTTAATTCAAGGCATCTGGCTAACCAAACACGATATTCCGGCTTTCTTGGGTTCAACTCAATCGCCTTGATGAAACTTTCCATCGCCTGGGAGAAGTCCTTCTCCTGGTAAAGGCAGATTCCTAAGAGATAACGTATTTCCGGATTGTCTGGATAGTCATTAGCAAGTTCCTGATATAGCAGACGCGCTTGTGTATATTGCTCGTCAGAAACGAAAGCATTTGCGTCTTGAAGTTTTTTATTGTCCATATTTTGGATCACTTGAGGGTTAGATTCTTCTGCCATAAATCAAACCTGAGATGTGCGCCAGGTATAGGAAGTATAAACCAACATTTTGACTTAATAACAGCCCCAATAATTGGTGTCAGAGTAAGAATTCATTTGCAAGTTACACTTTATTGTCTGGTTAATAATTCAGTGATATTTGAGAATTGAGTTTTACTCTGACCCCAAATATTACCAAATATTACGCTTTAATCCCTAAGCGTAAATGTTTTTGCCCTGAACCCAAATATTTATAAAAATGGCCAGTTAACAAATGTAAATAATTTTAATTTGTCGCCGACCCCTTCAATCTCTCTCGCCCAGAGCCACTACCGGCGTCGCTATCGACCTCCAGTTGTAGTAACGTCAATAGTCTGGCGGCAAACAGACTCTGCCAGCTCAACCCAGTAATGATCGAGCACCGTTCGAATAGGCCATAGTATGCATTCAGGCCCCAGATGTTTTTAATGGCAGCGATCGATAGCAGGAGGAAAAATAGGATAC
>JARRNT010000091.1:0-5046 GCA_037384645.1 Gammaproteobacteria bacterium
GCAAAACACCCAGCACACGTGACTCGGGTCGCCAGAGACCTACGCCCAGGAAGCACTCTAGCGGTGATATGTGTAGATAAAAACCAGGAGCATGTACATCCTTACCACGTTCATGACGAAACTGGATACCAATGTTGGTTTTATAAGGTGTCTTGTCCCGGGCAAAACGAATATCACGATGTACACGCATCAGTGAACCACCGAGCTTTTTAGGCTGCGCCATGAAATGAGGAGAGATAACGGCCAGTTCATCGGCGATATCCGCAATAAAAGCCAGTGCAGGACCACGCACACAGGTCTCATAGACGGATTTGTGCTGCTCAAACCAGTCGCGCCGATTATTTTTTGCCAGTTTGGATAAAAAGGCCAGTGTCTCAGCTGTAAAATATGGTGTTGTCATGCCCAACTTTCCCGTCAGATCGCTACCCGAACTGTGACTGATCCACAGCAACAGCTTTATCCCATACCAGCATGTCGCTATTGTTTTGACACAATAGCCTGACGATTAAATTTCCACCCGCTGGGTACACTAAAGGCTGGATTCGGCGAGATTGAAAATCCGTGCTATTGTTCACTATACCTTATTTATATATATTCAGGCCTACGCACAAGCTGGTGAAATGTTCGACAACAACGCATACGCGGCCAGCATCAGTTGATAATATTGGCTGGATAAAACAACAGATTTAACCCGTTTTACAAATTGTAACGTTTAACGTGAATGGGAACAGCCACGCACCCAGGCATTAACAACTCAGATTAAGGGGTAATACCACATGAGTGTTGCAGCAATCGTCATTCTGGTCATCATTGCAGTCGTTGTGCTGTATGTCATTGCCATATTCAACCAGTTGGTCACCTTGAGGAATCGCTATAAAAACGCCTTCGCCCAGATCGAGGTGCAGCTCAAACGGCGTTATGATTTGATCCCGAACCTGGTAGAAACTGCCAAGGGTTATATCAAACACGAGCGCGAAACACTGGAAGCCGTGATTGCGGCCCGCAACCAGGCTGCAACTGGGCTGCGCAAGGCCGCCAGCGACCCGGGCGATGCTGACGCCATCAAGGAGTTGTCCGGCGCCGAGGGAACACTTACCGGTGCACTGGGACGCATGAACATGGTGATGGAGGCTTATCCCGATCTCAAGGCCAACCAGAATATGATGCAGCTCTCCGAAGAGTTGACCAGTACCGAGAATAAGGTGGCCTTTGCCCGCCAGGCATTCAATGACCAGGTCATGGCCTACAATACCTACAAGCAATCCTTTCCCCCGGTGATGTTCGCCGCTACCTTCGGTCATGCCAAGGACGCGACCCTACTGGAGTTCGAAGATCATCAGGCGATACAGGCCGCGCCTAAAGTCTCCTTTTAGACGACATACCTCGGTTCAGTCACGTCCCGATCACGTATGGATTTTTTTCAGGCACAGGACAACGCCCGCAGTAACACGACGCGTCTGGTCGTGCTGTTTGCACTGGCCGTGATATCCCTGGTACTGATGACCAATCTGCTGGTCATGGCTGTCCTCGCCTATTTCAATCGCCATGGCCCGATCACCCAGCAGGGCCTGATGGAGCATTTCGACTGGCATTTGTTTACCATGGTTGGTATTGGTGTGATCGTCGTTATCCTGGTAGGCAGCGCTTACAAACTTCTGCAGCTGGCCGCAGGCGGCAAGGTCGTCGCCGAATCCCTCGGTGGACGCCTGATCAGCCAGAATTCCACCGACCCGGTCCACCGCAAGATACTCAATGTGGTGGAAGAAATGGCTATCGCCTCGGGTACACCGGTACCGCCGGTCTATGTGCTGGAAGAGGAGTCGGGCATTAATGCTTTTGCAGCTGGTTATAACACCGGCGACGCCGTCATCGGCGTCACCCGGGGCTGTATCGAAGTTCTGAGTCGTGATGAACTGCAGGGTGTTATCGCGCACGAATTCAGCCATATCCTCAATGGCGACATGCGTATGAATATCCGCCTGATGGGAATACTACACGGCATCCTGGTAATCGGCCTGGTTGGTTATTTCATCTTACGCTCCACTGCCTATTCTCGAAGCAGTCGCCGTGACAATAATGTCGGACCGATTCTCGGCCTGGGCCTGGGTTTGATCGTAATCGGTTTTGCCGGCAGTTTCTTTGGTAACTGGATCAAGGCGGCACTGAGCCGGCAACGGGAATACCTGGCCGATGCGTCTGCCGTGCAGTTTACCCGTAACACTGATGGCATCGCCGGTGCCCTGAAAAAGATCGGCGGTATGGCAGATGGCTCGATCGTGGATAACCCGGCTGCCCCGGAAATGAGTCACGCCTTTTTCTGTAATGGCGTCAAATCGTTCCTGACTTCCATATTCGCTACCCATCCACCTCTGGCAAAGCGCATCGTGCGACTCGATCGGCACTGGGATGGAAAATATACCCAGCCCAAAACCGAAGAGGTCCCTGAACAGACGACAGCCGCAGAGACCAGGCCCCAGCCGTCGAATGTCGCTGCCGCGGTTGTGGGTGCCGGTATCCTGCAGGCGATTGACAACATTGGCCAACCCAGTGATGCGCAACTGGGTTATGCCAGCCAGCTGCTGAACGCTATTCCGCAAAACCTGCGTGAAGCCGCACGCGAACCCTATAAGGCGCGCGCCATCATTTATTCCCTGGTCGTTAATGATGAAGCGGCGATACGGGACACCCAGCTGCTTCATCTCAAGAATCACGGCGATAGCGGTGTCTACGCCGAGACCATCGGCCTGTTACCTTATGTCAAACGGCTGGACAGGCAATTTCACCTGCCGCTGATTGATATCGCCATGGGCAGCCTGCGCCAGCTCTCTCCCAGGCAATATCAGCTGTTCAAACAAAACCTGCAGGTTTTGATCGAGGCCGATCATAAAATCGATTTGTTCGAGTGGTCACTGCAAAAGATCGTACAGCATCACCTCGACAACGAATTCGAGAATCGCTCACCCATGGCGCGCACTGCCAAATATGCCCGCCTGGAGCAGTTGCGCCAGGAATGTACACTGGTTATCTCCTTGCTTGCCCATGTCGACCATGCCGGTGAGCTGGTCACGCAACAGGCCTTCGAGGCAGCAGCAAAGGAACTGGGGTTGCCCGGCATGAAGATGCTGTCCGAGCCATCGCTTAGCCTGACCGCTCTGAACGACGCGATCGACCGACTGGCCATGCTCAAACCACTGGCCAAGCCGATATTCCTCAAGGCCTGCGTCGCCTGTATCACTGCCAATGACAAGGTCAGCGTGACCGAAACGGAATTGCTGCGCGCCATCGCCAACGCCATCGATTGCCCCATGCCACCGATCGCAATCTGACAAATAACCCTTGCACAGGGATGTCATCTCCGTTGTCGCCGGCAGGCTGGCCCGGTTACCCGGCAGCGGCGAGGTGTGTCAACTGAACACCCGCGGTAAACCTTTGTCGCATGTTATATGCATTACAGTTCAACTGCGTGGTAGTTTACGGCCAAAATAATGCTGCTGACTTTTTGTTTAGCCGATACGAGTGTTGTTATAAATCGGGAGGTAATCACAGGATGTCGAGTATATTAATCACCGGCAGTAACCGCGGACTGGGACTGGGCTGGGTGCGACACTATGCCAGCAAGGGCTGGCGGGTATATGCCACCTGCCGGTTTCCCGAACAGGCCGATGCCTTAACCCAGCTTGCGGCAGTAAATCCGGATGTCACGTTGCATCGCCTAGATGTCACCCATGCCGATGATTTGTCAGCACTGACTCAGGTCCTGGGTAATACCCCGCTTGATCTTTTGATCAATAACGCCGGAGTCTATTACGAACGCTGGGGCAAGGATAAGCTCGGCAGTATCGACTACTCTGCCTGGCTGGAAACCTATCAGGTTAACGTGCTGGGTGCGATGCGCGTCACCGAAGCCCTGCGCCATAACCTGGCGCGCAGTCACAAACGTCTGGTGGTGATGACCACCAGCCACATGGGCAGCCTGCACGATATCGGCGGACCGAACGACTACGCCTACCGTTCCAGCAAGGCCGCGCTCAATGCCGTGGTGCGTGGCCTCGTGCACGAACTGGCACCCTTGCGCATCGGTATCCTGCTGGTACACCCCGGCTGGGTACAAACCCGCATGGGTGGCAACCAGGGTATGTATACCGTCAGCCAAAGCGTCGATAACATGCAGCGCCTGGTTGAGAATTTCCGTACAAAAGACAGCGGTGTTTTTTATCGCTGCGATGGCCAGATTATTCCCTGGTAAGCGCCCTGATCTACCCGCTCAGGTGCAGACCGGCGCTGGCGGCCGCCACGGGGGAACCAGCCGGGCAGTATTTTTCACGGCAGTCCGCGCTAACGACTGGACATCCCCGCATCGATCGGGGATCCTATTCGCCTGTCTGTGTACCCCGTCACGGCCCGGACGGGCGGCGATCGTCACACACCGGTTAACACTCGAATAGGAGATTCATCATGGCCACGGCCTCTAATTCCATGACCCTGTCGCAACGTATTGGCCTGATCGTGTTTGCCATCGCCATCATCCTGACCGGTGCGATGTTTTATATGGGCGCCAACGGCATCCCCCTGCCCCGCTGGGTACTGGCGCTGACAGCAATTTTCTAGGCTATACTTTCTCCACTGGCCTGATCCAACCAGGCATGCCTGGAGTAAAACTTGTCTAAATGGTTGCTACTTGTCACCATGCTGAGCCTGACGGGTTATTGTCATGCCCGCATGATGGGCATGGGCGGCAGTATGATGGGTTCAGATGCTGAGCCCCCAGCGCCACCGGCAAAGAATGCGGCGCCGGATGTGCGTAAGGGCTATAAGCTTGTCCAGTCTTACTGTGTTCAATGCCACCAGCCTCCACACCCGACCCAACACACTGCCGCCGAATGGCCCAACGTGCTTGCCCGCATGGAACAGTATATGAAACAACAACATCGGCACGTACCCACTGATTCGGATCGAAAACAGATCCTGGATTATCTCGACAAGCAACCTTGACCTGTCACAACGGGAGTGAATTCATTCCTGGCTCCTAGCTTCGTACACGCCACA
>JARRNT010000092.1:0-5043 GCA_037384645.1 Gammaproteobacteria bacterium
CATAGGTGGCAATAATGATATCGTCATCGCGGAACTTGAAATCGTTCCAGATGGTGGAGTCGAAGTGATGATTGTGCAGTCGGCCTGGCCATATTTGGCTGGGTATTTCGTGCCACATTTTACTGGATGATCCCCGTCTCCCCGGGGGAGCCTGCCGGCCTGGCGCAATCTACGGCTGGCCATCAGTGTCCTGGTCACCAGCCTGGTCACGCCACCCCTGTATTACATCGTGCATGCCCTGATCCCGCGGCTGGTGCACTAGGCATCGGGCCAAAAGCAATATCCAAAACCCACCTTCTGGTTGCTAGCCCGGTGCGTGCGCGCTAGTATCACCTGAAGCCTGTACGATTGTTATCCTGGTCGGCACGTAGCTACCACCGCTTTCACCCGTGCCATCTTTCACGATATAGCTCTATATCGAGGAGATTCTGATGGAAAATAACGACCTGCCTGTTAAAACCCGAGAACTGCACAATCATCACTTCGACTCCACCATCTGGAACGATTTCAAGTTCCGCGATGACGATATCATTATTGCCACCTATGCCAAGTCCGGCACCACCTGGGTACAACAGATTATCTCGCAGCTGTTGTTCAACGGTGAGGAAGGACTGGAAGTGGCAGAGATGTCACCCTGGCTGGATTTGCGGGTACCACCCAAGGATGTCAAGTTGCCCGCGGTCGAGGCCCAGACTCATCGCCGTTTTATCAAAACGCACCTGCCCGTGGATGCCCTGGTGTTCTCCGACAAGGCAAAGTACATCTATATCGGACGGGATGGACGGGATGTGATCTGGAGCCTGTATAACCACCACTCAACCGCCAATGAAAACTGGTATGGGGCCCTGAATGATACGCCGGGTCTTGTCGGGCCACGGATTGAGCCCCCTCCTGACTCGATCGTGCAGTATTACCATGACTGGCTGGATAAAGATGGTTATCCCATGTGGCCGTTCTGGGAGAACGTACGCTCCTGGTGGGCGATCAGGAATCTGCCGAACGTTTACATGCTGCACTTCGCCAACCTGAAAAAGGATATGCCCGGCGAGATGCGTAAAATCGCTGAATTTCTCGAGATCCCCATTGATGAATCCCGCTGGGATGATATCGTGGAACACTGTACGTTTGATTATATGAAGGCCCATGCTACAAAAAGCGTGCCCCTGGGTGGCGCCTTCTGGGACGGTGGCGCCGAGACCTTTATTCACAAGGGAATCAATGGGCGTTGGCGGGATGTGCTCAGTGAGGAAGAGATTGCCAAGTACGACAAGATAGCCGCAAAGGAACTCGATCCTGCCAGTGCCAGATGGCTGGCGACCGGAGAAATGGCGTAAGGCTAATACCGGTTTGGCGCGTACCAGGCAGCGTGGACGCGATAAAACCCCCTGGCTGTGAGTTCGAGCAGGAATTCCGACGGCTATACAATAGCGGATAGCCCGGCCCGCCGGCTTGAGTCAATGTTCCGGCATGGCGTAACGGCAAAACCTTCAACACGGATTTCCACGAAGCGCCGTACACGTTCTGACAGCAAACGGGTACGCCGGCAGGGCGCAGGTAGCGCCTTGCCAATGAGTGCCGTCTTTCAGAAGTATCCAGTCACTTTGGATAAAGAAATTTAGAGAGGATGAAGATCAAGATGGGTAATGCGAAGCCGCAAAAAGGTGAATTTGTTCGGGTCGAATCCAGTTTTCGCCACTGGGTTACCCGTGACGGGAGTGCGGGTCCCGACGGTGACGCGGGTTTCAGGGCAGAGCCGGGTCGCTATCACCTCTATGTCTCACATGCCTGTCCGTGGGCACACCGCACTATGATCTTTCGCGCACTCAAGGGGCTGGAGGATGTGATTTCGGTGTCCGTGGTGCATCCCCTGATGCCGGCCGAGAGCTGGCGCTTTGCCGAGTATCCCGGTGCCACCATCGATCATGTCAATCATGCAGATTTCCTGTATGAAAACTACCAGAAGGCGGACCCGCAATTTACCGGGCTGGTGACCGTGCCGGTTTTATGGGACAAGCAACGTGGCACGATCGTAAATAACGAGTCATCGGAAATTATTCGTATGTTCAATTCGGCATTCGACGAGTATGCCAAACATAAAGACCTCGACTTCTATCCTGAAACCCTGCGCGATGAGATTGATGCGGTCAACCAGTCGATCTATGACAATGTCAATAATGGTGTGTACCGTGCGGGCTTTGCCACGACTCAGGCAGCCTATGAGCAGGCCTACGAGCAATTGTTTACGGCGCTGGATGCGCTGGAGGCGAAACTGGCCCGGCAACGTTACCTGCTCGGCGGGCGTTTAACCGAAGCCGACTGGCGTTTGTTCACGACCCTGGTGCGGTTTGACGCAGTCTATTATTCACATTTCAAGACCAACAAAAAACGGCTGGTAGACTACCCGAACCTGTGGGCCTATACCCGCGACCTCTACCAGGTCCCCGGGGTGGCGCAGACCGTCTATATGGATCATATCAAATATCATTACTACGGCAGTCACCGCTCGCTCAATCCGTCTGGCATCATTCCCAGGGGGCCTGAGCTTGATTTTATGCAGGCACATGGACGGCAGGCGCTTTCTGCCGCATGAGTCTGTCAGCACTAAACATGCAAAATCTCCAGCTAAACAATCCCGGTTACCCCGCTCATTGCAGGTACCTGTAATCCGTCCGGATTGTCGGCGACAGCTGGCAGATAGCAATCCAGAACGCATGATTTTCCACACCGGAGTGCGCATAGACGCATATTGGTAGACACATTGTTCATTGCCCATTGTCGTTAATTGTCGACAATGCGCCCCGGTGCCTGCCTGTCCGCCAGTTAACTCCATGAAATTACGTTCCGATATCGATGCAGATTCCTGGCACGCTTGATGCAAATTAGTTTTAACGACAAATTCCGCGGCTCGTGACAGGAGACACATCTTGCTTAGCATTGATTACATTACGCATAGCTTCAAGGGGCAGAAACAACCCACCCTGAAAGACATCGCTGTGACAATCGAAGCCGGCGAACAGGTATCGCTGATCGGTCGCAGTGGTTGTGGTAAATCCACCTTGCTGCACATGCTGGCCGGGCTGAGCATGCCCACAGAAGGCTGTGTCCGCATCCACGGCAAGCAGGTGATCAAGCCCAGTGCAAAATGGAACATGATGTTCCAACGGCCGTCGCTCTATCCCTGGATGACGGTCAAACAGAATGCGGCGCTGGGACTGGTCTTTGCCGGCGAGAAGTACCGCATCGACCGACGTATCAACGAGCTGCTGGAGCTGGTGGGTCTTGCCGACAAGGCGGATGTCAACGTGCAGCAGCTGTCGGGTGGGCAACAACAACGCGTCGCACTGGCCCGTTCGCTGGCCACGGACCCCGAATTATTATTACTGGATGAACCGTTTTCCGCCCTGGATGCCTTTACCCGCATGAGCCTCCAGGACGAGGTTTCCGCCATCGCGCGCAATCATGGCATTACCCTGGTCATCGTGACTCACGATATCGACGAGGCCGTGGCCATGAGCGATCGCGTCCTCATGATGTCGCAGAGTCCGGGCCAGATCGTGGGCGAACAGAAGATTGCCCTGCCATGGCCGCGCAGTCGTGAACACCGTGACTATTCGGCCCAGCGGGAAAAACTCATGCAGCAGTTCAGTGATACCAGCAATACCCGGCAAACCAATGTGGCGCCACTGCATAAGCAACAGGTTGCAGTGGCATAAGTAAATCAGGCTTGACGTCCAGGAGACAGACATGGCAAACAAAGACGATAAAGACGATATTGAATACCTCAACAAACATGAAATGAGCCGGCGCGATTTCATGCTCGATTTTCTTGCTGCCGGCGGCATGATGGCCGCGGGTCTGACCATGCCGAACATGTTACGTGCGGCGGAAAAGTCGGCCGATGATGAAGTCGTCCGTATCGGTTATCTGCCGATTACCGATGCGACCTCCCTGCTGGTGGCACATGCCATGGGCTATTTCGAAGACGAGGGCCTGAAAACAGTCAGGCCCACGCTGATACGCGGCTGGTCACCACTGGTGGAATCCTTCGCCGCCGGCAAGGTTAACCTGGTGCACCTGCTCAATCCGATTCCGGTATGGATGCGTTATAACAACAACTTCCCGGTCAAGATCATGTCCTGGGCCCATATTAATGGCTCCGGTGTGATCGTGGGACAGCATACGGGGGCGACCTCGTTCAAGGACCTGGGCGGGATGCAGGTGGCCGTGCCGTTCTGGTATTCCTCGCATAATATTATTCTGCAAATGGCCCTGCGCCACGTCGGTCTCAAGCCGGTGATCAAGTCTACCTCGGAACAAATTGCCAAGGATGAAGTGAACCTGCAGGTCATGCCGCCACCGTCGATGCCACCGGCGCTGGCCTCGCAGAAGATCGATGCCTATATCGTGGCCGAACCGTTCAATGCCGCCGGCGAGCTGCTCGCCCATGGCAAGATGCTGCGCTTCACCGGTGACATCTGGAAGAACCATCCGTGCTGCGTGGTGTGCATGAACGAGAAAGTGGTCGCGGCCAAGCCGACCTGGACCCAGAAGGTGATGAACGCCATCGTGCGTGCCGAGGTGTATGCCCAGAACAACAAGGAAGAAGTGGCGGTCATGCTGTCCAAGGACGGCAAACGCTATCTGCCGATGCCGGCCAAGGTCGTAGTCCGTGCCATGACCGATTACAAACCTTCGGATTACAGTAAACCCGATGCGATTGAACATCCCAACTGGGGCAACGGCCGTATCGACTTTTCACCGTATCCTTATCCCTCTGCGACCAAGTTGATCGTGGAATCCATGAACAAGACCCTGGTCAGCGGCAATACGACCTTCCTCAACAAGCTGGACCCGGACTTTGTGACCAAGGACCTGGTGAATTATGACTTTGTTAAAAAGGCGATGGCCAAATACAAGGGTTGGGAAAATGCCCCTGGCGTGAATATGAAGCATCCGTTTGAACGCGAAGAGGTGATTTCCCTGTGACGTCACAACGCTCGAGTGAGGCCCTCAGCGCAAGCTGGTTTGGTCCTGCCACGGATG
>JARRNT010000093.1:0-4996 GCA_037384645.1 Gammaproteobacteria bacterium
TGATGATGGGAACCGCGTTTTTCGCTCGCAGCCGCCGCGCAATCGACAGACCGTCTTCACCTGGCAACATCAGGTCCAGGATAATCAGGTCAGGTTGTTCGTGTTTAAGTAAATCGTCCATGCCGCGCGCATCGGCGACTGCCGAGACCTGGAAACCCTGTTCGCCCAGATAGCGCGCCAGCAACTCGCGTCACTGGGGATCATCGTCCACAACCAGTAGATGTTCTGAAGTAGTGTGTTTCACGCGCTATTCATACCTGCCTGCGGGCGTAAAGACAAGCCTGAAGACCGACTGAAACATCTTGTTACATTTTCTGGCCGGCCCGAAATCTTTGCGAAATATCCTGAGCCCATTATAGCTGACATCGAAGCTGGACGGTGTTGGCTTCCTTGATGTTGATTAAGATCATTGTGATACAAGGAGTGATTCTATATGAATAAGCTAGGTAAGGTTCTTGTGATGGCGGCAGTGAGTTTAGCCAGCATTGTGTCGGTGTCGGGTGTCGTACGGGCTGAACAGGATTACAGTCTCTACAGTTATGAAGAACTGTTGCGGTTACGTACCCAGAGCCAGAATATGAACGAAACAGACCGCTTGCGTCTGCAACAGGAACTGCGGATGCGGGTTCGGAACATGGATGATAACGAGCGTGCCCGTCTGGGCGTGGAAACCGAGGCTGAGAAATTGAAGCAGCGCGATCGTGTTAACGAAGATAACACGACAGGCAAGGGTGAACTGAAGCAAGAGCGTCAACGGATTGAGAACGAGAACGGTTACGGCCGTGGTTATGGCACACGTTCCGGTGGCATGGGTGCTGGCCAAAGCGGGGGACGGGGCCGCTAAGGCCCGCCCGGCTTGCTTGCGCGGGATGGGTTTGTCCGATTCAGGCAAAGCTCAGGTATTCAGATAAGGGAGCGGCACATGCTCAAAAGAAATAATTTGCTTTTGTACGGTTTATTGATTGCGTTGTTTACAGCATCGCATTCAATGGTGTTTGCCGCATCAACTGACTGGACCCTGAACAACAGTATCGACCACATGCTCAAGGTGGCACCGGAAATGCGTGCTGCGACAGCCGAGGTCGATGTCCGCCGGGGCGAGCTCACCCGTGCGGGTGCCTTCCCGAATCCCAGCATCGAATTGCGTGCTGATCAAAAACTTGGCGTCGATGATGGCAGTGGTGGCACTGACCTGACCCAGATCGCCATCAGTCAGCCGTTGCCGCTGGGCAGACTGGGGCATCAACGTGCGATGGCCACGGCACAACTCAGTGCTGCAGAACAATCCTTACTGCAACAGCGACTATTGATGGAATACCACACTGCGCAGGTTTACCATCAATTGCAACTGGCTCAGGCACGGTTGAAACTGGCTGAGGAACGCCTGGCTGTGGCCGAGTCCTATACCAAATCAGACAAGCGCGGCAAAGATCCCATCGTACGTTATTTGTCGAAGCGAGAACGTCTGCGCTTGAGTATCCTGCGGGAAAACGCACGTCAGTCGGTGGCCACGGCTGAAGGCAGGTACAACGAGGCCATGTCCAGTTTTCGTAGCAGCCTGGCGTTGCCCATGGACAGCTCACCTGAAGTTATTGAACTCGGACCGGTACCAGCACCTCCCTCACTCGCGGTGTTACAGGCGAGGCTGGATCAGAATCCGGCCCTGGTTGCGAGCATGCAGGAGATCAAGGCTGCCCGCGCCGGTATCGATGTCGCCCGGTCCCAGCGCCTGGCTGACCCGGTGTTAACGGTTTTTCGCGAGCGCGATTATCTCGGTGGCAGTCGGCGGGACTATAACGGGATCATGATCAGTGTCCAGGTGCCATTGTGGAACGGCAATAATGGTAGCGTCAGCAGTGCCCGCGCCGAAATGATCAAGGCCGAGTCAAAGCACCGGATATTGCAGCGCGATCTCAGCAGACGTCTGCGTTTGCATGAAATGCACCTGGGCCATTTGATTTCACAGGCGGCTGATTATTATTCCAAGCTGGTATTGCCCACCGAACACAGCCTCAATCTCGCGCGCAAGAGTTTTGCCGCCGGCCAGACGGATCTGCTCACCCTGATTGATGCTTATAACATCCACTTCGATGCGCATTTCCGCTATCTGGGATTGCTGCAACAGGGCTGGATGGAAGCTGCAGACCTGCGTCTCGCCGATGGACTGACCTTGCATGATTACCGTGAGCTGGCTGTTCAATCTGCCAATACTGAGGTAAAACACTAAATGCTTGCCGCACTCATTCGCTTTTCGCTGATCCAGCGACTCATGATCCTGATGCTGGCCACCGGCCTCGCCGCTGGCGGGGTCTGGGCCTATTATTCGTTACCGATCGACGCCTTTCCCGATATTTCTTCACCGCAGGTGATGGTGATCGTCAAGGCCCCGGGGATGTCGCCCACCGAGGTGGAGCAGCGCATCACCACACCGATCGAAATGGAGTTACAGGGCCTGCCCAATCAAACCGTGCTGCGTTCGACAACCAAGTATGCGCTGTCCAGTATCGTCATCGATTTCAAGGATGGCACGGATATCTACTGGGCCCGGCAACAGGTCAATGAAAGACTTAACCAGGTCTGGGCCAACCTGCCCGAGGGGGTGAGCGGTGGCCTGGCCCCGATTACCACCCCATTGGGTGAAGCGTTCATGTACCGCATTACCGGCGGTGGTCTGGATAATCGCGAACTGCGGGTCTTGCAGGATTGGGTGATCCGTCCACGCCTGCGCACGGTCGAAGGCGTGGCCGACGTCAATTCCCTGGGGGGCGAGGTGCGTGCCTACGAAGTGCAGCCCAGACCGGGTATGTTGGTCCGCTATGGTCTTTCTATTGGCGAACTCGAACACGCCCTGGTTCGCAGTAACCGTAACGCCGGTGGTGATCGTATTACTCAGGGCAAAGACATGCTGCTGGTGCGCACCGTGGGCAACCTGCGCAACATGAAAGACATCGGTGACGTCACCGTGGCGATGCGTGATGGCGCTCCCCTGCTGATGCGCGATATCGCCAATATCAGACTGGGGTCACTCACGCGCTATGGCGCGGTCACGGCCAATGCCAAAGGCGAGGCGGTGACCGGGCTGGTGCTGCTGCGCAAGGGCGCCAATAGCCGCACCATGGTCGAAGGGGTTAAAAAAGAACTGGCCAGTCTCGCCAAGACCCTGCCCAAAGGCGTGCGCATCATCCCGTTTTATGATCGGACCGATCTGGTGACCAAGGCGGTGATGACCGTGCAAAAGGCCCTGGGTGAGGCCGTGGTGCTGGTATTGCTGGTCCTGATCATCATGCTGGGTAACCTGCGCAGTGCCCTGACCGTGGCCCTGATCCTGCCACTGTCGGTACTGTTTACCTTTATCATGATGCGTCTGTTCGGGGTCTCGGCCAACCTGATGTCACTGGGTGGCCTGGCGATCGCCATTGGTATCCTGGTCGATGCCGCGGTGGTGGTGGTGGAGAACATTCACACCCAGCTGAGCCGGGCCCCGCCGGGTGTGGACAAGCTGCACCTGGTGTACCGCGCGGTAGTGGAAGTCGCGGTCCCGGTACTATCCGGTATCCTGATCATTATTATCGTGTTCCTGCCGCTGTTCAGTCTCACCGGGCTGGAAGGCAAGATGTTCAAGCCGCTGGCGATCACGATCTCGTTTGCGCTGATCGGTTCACTGTTGTTGTCACTGACCGTCATCCCGGTCCTGGCCAGCCTGTTAATGCGCGGCGGCCATGAAGGTGACGGCTGGTTGCTGAGTATGCTCAAGCGCCTTTACCTGCCGGTGATGCGCTGGGCCCTGGCTCATCGCCGCACCGCGGTCGGCAGTGCGCTGATCGCCCTGGTTGCCTCGCTGGCACTGTTCCCGTTCATCGGCAAGGAATTCATGCCGACCATGGACGAGGGGACGACGGTGGTGATGATCGAAAAGTCCCCGACGATTTCGCTGAAGCAGTCTCTGGCCCTGGATAAACCGATCCAGGAGGCAATGATGTCGTTGCCGGAGGTCACCGGTGTGGTTTCGCGGACCGGCGCCGACGAATTACGCATGGACCCCATGGGTTTGAACCAGACCGATAATTTTCTGATCACCAAACCGCGTTCGGAGTGGAACTCGAGCCTGGCGGATTTTCATAAACGCCTGCGCGAGAAACTGGACAAGATTCCCAATATCGATTTTGCCTTTTCGCAACCCATCGACATGCGCGTGTCGGAAATGCTGACCGGTGTGCGAGCTGCCATGGCCATCAAACTGTACGGTGACGACCTTTCTAAGCTGGATGAGTTGTCAAAGAAAATCGAGGCGCTGGTCAAGACGATCCCCGGCGCGATCGATGTCTTTCGTGGCAAGATGTCCGGACAGAAATATTTGCAAATCGATATTCGTCACGATGACATTGCCCGTTATGGTGTCAGCGTCGAGGATGTCAATCAGCATATTGAGCTGGCTGTGGGCGGCAAGGTGGTGACGGAAATCGTCGAGGGGAATCGGCGTACCGGGGTGCTGGTGCGTTACCCGCACGCGTACCGCAGTTCGCCTCAGGCTTTGGAAAAACTGCTGGTGCAGGCACCCTCCGGGGCCAAGATCCCGCTGGCGAAGCTGGCCGATATTCGCGAGGTGGACGGTCCGGTATTGATCAACCACGAATCGGCCAAGCGCCAGGTCGTGATCCAGTCCAACGTGCAGGGACGTGACGTTGTTGGTTTTGTGGATGACGTGCGTGCCGCCATCGAGCGTAGCGTACCGATGCCGCCGGGTTACTACGTGACCTTCGGTGGCCAGTTCGAGAACCAGCAACGCGCCAGTGGTCGTTTGCTCATGGTCATACCTATTGCCATTGTTCTGATATTTCTGATGTTGTTTACCACTTTTCGCTCGGTTCGCCAGGCGGGTCTGATCATTTTGAATATTCCATTCGCCATGATCGGCGGTATTGTCAGCCTGTACCTGTCAGGTCTGTATCTTTCCGTACCTGCTTCGGTAGGCTTTATTACCCTGTTCGGCGTGGCA
>JARRNT010000094.1:0-4833 GCA_037384645.1 Gammaproteobacteria bacterium
CTGCCGGAACACTGGTAAATCCGCCAGCAAATAATTTCACATGTATGTTTGGAAGATTTGGATTTATTTGATCTAAACGAATCTGATTAAACTCGTCACCATTTCTATCATAAAAAGTATTGCCGGAAAAAAATGAATTATACCACAGTACAAATAAGCCGGAAGGAGGATTTGCCATATCTCGAATATTTTTTACATTAGGAGAATAATGACCTCCTTGCAGCGGTGAAGCAAGTTGTGAATATCCTGTACTAGTAAATATTAGCAGTAATCCTGCAAAGAATAATAACCTGCTAACGAACAGATTATTGGTTTTCATATAAACTCCTTTTTAAATGCTTTGCTTAATTTTATTATCAATATTGTCCAACAGTTAAATAAAATTTCAACCACCGAAAATTGAAGTCGGTAATAATATTTGTGCTTGAACACGAAGTTGTGACTTCGGACCGAAATCCGGTTTAACAACATTGTAATAATATCCTGCCTGTATATTCAAAGGCAGCTTGCCGACAAACAAAAGTTTACCTGCTCCAAGTCCTAAAGGAACGATCCACTGCTGTCCCGATTGGGCTTTCCAGTCGACTGTGATAATAGGTGCGGTGTTTACGTACCATCCTTCGCCAAGCTGTCTGACAAGAAACAGATTTATAAGACCACGATTAACATCCGGGACTCCTGATTTACCTGCGAACGACCAGACGTTATTTGCAAGGATTCCGAATGTCCAATCACCCGGTTGAACCAGTGCCAGGAAAGAGGGTCCCAAATTCCATTTTTGAGAACCTCTTTTTTCACCGCCGGTCGGGATATCGAATACAGGACCTACTCCCCATATAACGTTTTTCGATTCAGGGACATAGAATGCAGTAAAAGTTATATCGCTTAATCCTGATGAGTACGATCCGCTTTCAGATGCGTAATCAGGAATCCACACAATTGGAAAGATTGTCCGTGTTACAATCTTTCCGTCTGCTAACGGAACAACAGGTTGAATGTTCAGAATATTTGTGGTCCTGTCGAACTGTCCGTATCCATAATTCGCATTATTCTGAAAGGGAAGACTAATTAAATTTGCAACCGGATTCGCTGCCTGCTGTGAAAGATCCTCTTCCTTATCCTGGCCAAATGATGTGTTTAGTAGGGCAAAGCAGAGCAAAAACAATATGCATAAGTAAATTTTTGATTTCATTTTATTCACTAGAATTTATTTAGTTTTGTATCATTAATTGATAAAAGCTTTAATATTTTTTGATTTAATGATCAAATCTATCTTTCGTTATTTATTTACTGAGTACTTCTGTAAGCGGCGCTCCGGTTGCGCCGGAAGGCGCTTTGATCCTCAGATACTTTGAAAGCGTTAATGCAATGTCGACCGTCTGCACCTCTCTGAAAACTGTTTTAGCAGTCAGACCGTTTCCGGTAAAAATAATTGGGACATAAGTGTCATACCGCCATGGCGATCCATGAGTGCTGGCTACTGTCAGCCCGTCAAAATCGTTGACAAACCATTGGGGTTCAAGAACGAGGTAGGTATCGCCTGAACGCTTCGGATTGAAGTTGCGCAGAATCTGTTGATAGAGCCGGGTATCCGGAATTTTTCCTTCTACCAGGTCGATGCTTGGGACTGCATAGGCAATCCCATTAAATTTAACGAGTTCTTCCGCAATAGCCCGCGATATTTCATTAACATCCAGATTATATTGTCGTATTATTTCATGATTTAAATAAATATATGGATGATGAAATCCTGAGATAAGCTCCTCGGCTATACCGTATTTGGCCTTAATACTTTCAATAGCCTTTTGCTTGTCAAGACTGTCCGGCACAAAATACTGTGCATCAATGCCAAACCTGTTCAACCAGGCCGGGACCTCAGCTGCACCGTGATCGGCAGAAAGCACAATAAGTGTACGTTGCAGGCCGACCTGTTTATCAATAAAGGCAAATAACTTAGACAGGGTTTTATCCAGACGGAGTAAATTATCTTCACTCTCCAGGCTTGATGGACCAAAAATATGTCCAATATAATCCGTGGAAGAAAAACTTATGGATAAATAGTCAGTGATCTCATCTTTCCCCAGATCTTCCTTCACAACGAGTTCCTGGGCAAATTTGAGACATAGCTCATCACCTGCGGGGCTGCAGGTCAGCAGAGTAGTAAACAGCTTGCCGTCTGCCTTGCCGAAGGGATGCGGAAAAACAATCCCATAACCCGGAAGGTTGGTCTCCCAGGGCATATCATCAAAGTTGCCGTATGTATAACCCGATTTATCATACATCAGATCCCAGTACGTATCTGCATAAGCCCGCGGAAATCCTTTCCGGTTCCACACGTTAACCCAATCCGGGTAGGTATCATAATAGTATGTGCTGGTTACAAATTCACCTTTTGTTTTTGAAAACCAGAAGGCTTTGCCTGCGTGACCGGCCATCGTGACCGCGCCGCGGTCCTTGACTGATACACCGAAGATTTTCGCTTTGCCGTTGGTTCTCAGAGCCAGTTCGTCGCTGAACGTGGTAGTCAGGATGGCGGCAGGGGACCGGCCGTCGGTTCCTGCAACCTTCTGAGTGGGGTCAAGTTCAACCTCTTTGTCCACATCACCGCCTTCACCAACGAGCGTATACCGGTCGTCTTCTATATTGTAAACAACCCTTCCGAGTTCCTTATCAAACCAGATATTACCGATCATTCCGTGGTCGGCCGGATCCGCCCCGGTCGCAAGCGTTGCATGCCCCACCACAGTTTCGGTATTGGCATGACGGTGATGGGCGTTTTCATAGACTACTCCATTCTCGTAAAGGTATCTGAAACCGCCTTGTCCCCAGCGGTCATGGACCAATTCGGGCATGTCTCCCCGTAGTTGATCGACCGTGATCTGAAGAATCAGTCTGGGTGATCCCGGGGGAGAGTCCTGACCGTAGACATGTACCACGGTCAGCAACACCAGTAAAGACAATGTCACGACTGATCGTATTAAATGTCCCGTTCCGTATTTCATAATGTCCCCAGTAATTATTTTATAGATCATAATTTTTCTGCAATAGGTGCTTTCCATGTTTTCATTTTTTCCAGGTCAGGCGCATAGATCCGAAGAGTGATCGTAATTTCCAGATCTTTCCTCTGGATAGGCAGCCAGTTCTCTGTAGGGACGCCTGCCGGCTTTTCGGCAGCAATATATATTTCAATACCGCCATCTTTATTGAGCTTCCTGCCTGCATTTTCCCCGACACTGTATTTCTTGTATTCGTTTGGAATAAAGAAGCCATTTACTGCATCATAAAGTGTAAATGACCAGAATGCATTGGCTGGAGGTAATTCATCTTTAGTCATTCGAATGACATAGTCGTTTAAGGCATTAAACGGTGAACCATCTTCTGTTGTAATGGGAGGGTACATAGCTTCTGTGGATGGCTGTCCGATCGGGCCGACAACAGATACCAGCAATAGCGATTCCAGTCCTGCCTTACCCTTGGATAGATAGAGAGTTGGCAAAAGGCTGTCTATCAATGCAGTATTATTCATTTTTGCTATCTCTTCATCCCTGACCTTGATTGAAATTTCCCTGAATTTCTTGCCATCGATTTTTGCCACATTTTCAGGATCATACTCTTTTCCGGGTTCTACACCCAGTGGTGCATATGCAGCCAGTACCTCACGGTCCAGCTCGAAATCGGGATCGAAAGTGGTGTGGTTAAATACAAACTGCATCACTTCCAGTAAGTTGTTTCCGTAAATGTCGGCATCTGTTTTCCCGTAAGAAGGGAATTGAACCTCATCGGTTTCCGGTCTCGACTTCCCGAGAAACTCAGATAAAGACATAGCTTTGATTGCATTTATCTGACTTACGATGCGCTTGTAGCGCTCTGGTTCGTTGGCGTGCGGCATCACCCTCATAACCAATGAGATAAAGTCACCTGTCATTTCAAATTTTTTATCAATGCCTTTAATGTCCTCGCCGTGGTACAGCTCTGTTCTTTTGGTATAAAAAAGAAGGGTCTGTGGTTTGTCTAAAGGACCCTGGACAGTGGACATAGGAATATTCACATAATGGTCATAACCAGTTGCCATCATTGAAACAAATTTTGATTCGATTACCGGAATCTCAAAAACTATGGCATCCTTTGTTAAATCAAGCATCGCCAGTTGATAAAGTACATCATTATTCGGGCGGGCGATAAATTCAACCGTATGGTCCAGCAATTCAGTTTTTCGCATGCCCTTGTTGTATCCTTTTGTTGTAACACCTAAATCAGCCAAAGCCATTTTTTGGTTGGTATTGTACATAGCGACATACTGATACGATCTTTTTACAATGTTTTCAATTTGTTCATCACTTAACTTTTCACCTGGTTGTTGAGAACAGCCGGTTGTGATGAAAAACAGACTGAAGATCATGAAAAGTTTTGTAAATAATTTCAATTTTATCTCCTGATTTATTTTATTCCTATTAAATATTTGCTGCTCATACTATAAGCAATAATTATTTAACCAGTTAATTTCATCAGGTGTCCGCTTCTCAATACAATACTCATGTCGCCCGCTGAGAAGGGTGTGACCGGTTTAATCCGGCCACAGCCCTCGCAGTTTTTTCAAATAAATATTTAGCTTATTCAATTAAGTCATACTCAGAAGCACCCACTTTCTCTTCTGGATTCTTGATGTCAAATACCACCTTGTGCAATTGTCCCGGGGTAAATTCAAATTTTCCCTTGTCGGCATACTCCTCATTTACCGGCATGCCTTCATCACGCCCGATATCGAAGGTCTCATGACCAGTATAGGCCGCGTAAACTGTTGCTTTGATATCCATTTCACCCACTTTTTTGTCA
>JARRNT010000095.1:0-4778 GCA_037384645.1 Gammaproteobacteria bacterium
CAACAACGCCTGAAACCCGGTGGTACGGGATGTGCACCATCCTCCTGAATTTTTCTGAGGACAAGGGCCCATTCGGTCGCCGATTGTGGGCTCTTTCGCTTCGATCTGCATAGCCTGCAATGAAGCTTGGAGACGGTGGACCGTGATCCCGGACGGCTCACCGACAGCGCCCTGTCTGTGCTAAACTTAAAAGTGTTAGGGACAATTTTGGGGATGATCGAACGGATGTCACGATTACGTGTTTTGCTATGGGCGCTGGTGTTCTTGTGTTTAAGTGCCTGCTCCCTCACCCGATTCGTGCCCATTCAGATGGCGCGCGTGCCTCAAACCGAAAGCTTCGTGCAGACCTTCGACCTTTCCGGTTTCAGGGATGCGCCGGACTGGCTCTTTGAGGACGCCGCGGCCCAACGGCATCGCACTAAAGATGCCTTTATGGACGCGGTATTCACGCGTTTGGTAGGGCGCCGCAACTGGCAAAATCTCAAGGACATATATACTTTCGAGAGTCTGCAACAGGAAATCGAGTCTGCGGATATTTACGTCACCGGCACGGTCAATTTCGTCGTCTACCTGGACCCCGTAAGACAGCACCAGGTCGTATTGGGCGGCAGCGGCCGCTATAGCATTGTTCGCAGAAAGAACAATGAAATTCTGTTGTCCGGCGATTTTCGTATCGTTCCCAAGCGCACGCCCATCGCCGATCTGTACACCGGGACACTTCCTGTCGAGACGGTCTTCTATGTGACACGTATTCCACGGCAGACCACCTATTATTGGGAAGCGCCCACCATGCTCGAATTATCCATTGACACGCGTTACAAGGAAGACGGGGTATTCGCCATTAACTACTCCAAGTCCCACGACATCTATCTGACTAACCCGGTTGCAAGCGGTGAGAAAAAACAGGTCAAGATCGGCCAATTGGTCGTCGACGGGCGGGCCCATGCGGTTAAGTTAATCGATATCCGCATGATGAAGTTCCTGGAAGATGACTATAAAACAAAACTGGGCCATATTGAATAGTATTGCACGAGAGGCCGTTATGGAATGTCCAACTTGCCACCAACAAACCCCCGATAGTAGTCGATTTTGCTGCCACTGCGGTTCGTCCTTGGGGATGGGAAACGATGATTCGCTGAGCGCAGGTCTTCGCAGAGCCATCGATGACGCCAGCCACAAAGCCCAGCAGACTCTTGAGGCCGAGGCCGAACAGCTGCGTATGACAACGGTCGCTGAGGCCCAGAAAGAGATTCTTTCGTGGGTCAAAATTCAGTTCTGGGCGGTGACCGTGGCCCTCGGCCTGTTTATTGGGTTTTTGGCCTTCTTCGGCTATCAGCGCTACGAGGATTTTGTGGTGGCCATCGATAAACAAAAGGAAGAGGTCGGCGTGCAGGCCCATGCGGCTCAGGTAGCGATCGCTGAAAATCAGACCGCGGTATTGGAACAGATAGATAAATCCAAGGATTATGCGCTGGAGAATATCGAGCGACTGAATGCGATCAGCGATCAGGTTAAGAAATTCGAGGATATATACAGCGTCGATAAGATCGAGAAACAGCTAACGCAGTACGAGGAGGTCTTTCGCAATATCGACCAGTTGAGGGGTGAGGCGGTGGCGGCGCTCAAGAATATCCGCATGCTTGGCAACAGCCGGTACCGTTTCGTAGTGCATATTACCCAGACCAGTACCCAGGCGCGTGACCAAGAAATTCAGCATATCATGAAGGTGTTCGACGAGCAGGGCTACGTGATTGGGCCTGAGAATTTCAAAGACATTACCGCGGATCAATGCCAGGTGCTGTACTACAATCCCGCCGTCAAGGGCAAGGCGCAGGCCGTGGTGGCGCTTTTGGATAAAACCTATCCCGGGATGACCGCACAACAGCAACCTTCGTATATCGACCGTGACCCCTACTTGATGCTGATAAAAGTGCCATCACCCTCGGCCGGAACCGACTGCCGGGGTTGATTAAAGACGGATATTTGGGGTCAGAGTAAAAATATATTTGTCTGCCCAATTTATTTAGCTGTACATGGAGTTTTTACTCTGACCCCAAATATCCATTTTTATAAGTATTTTATTAGAGAGAAATAGCCGTATGAGACCATGCGTTGTTTTATTTTTGTAAATAGGTCATTCTTACGGTTGGCTTCCCTATATAAATATATCCATTGTTGCAGAGAACTGCGATCAGAATTTAACTTGTTCTTGTCGTAATAATACCTTGAGATTTCATTCTTTGAGAAATCATTATTCGTGAGCCACCTGGGGATATATGTTCTCGCCAACGCATTGATCTCTGACAGGATTTTGCTAAATCCTGTCCCGGTGCCGGGGTTTACCCCTTGAAATTCATCGCCTAAAATTATCAGCCGCTCACGGGCAAAATTCTTTACCCGGTATAACTTGGTAGGCATGACTTGCACAGATGAAGTCAATTCGATTTCACCGATTTTGTCATAGAGGTCTGGAAAATATCTGGGCAGGGACTCGAGCATGTGGTGCCGTAGGTCTTTTGCAGCGGTGGATTTTGGATCTACTTCCGAAAACAAATTGCAGCGTATTCGATCGCCTAACGGAAAGAACATAATGAAATAGACACCGTCTAAAAATTCGGTGTTGTAATAAGTGAAGGCCTTTCGTCCATTTACATCAAAGGGGGAGTTGTCTTTTCTTTTTATATCAAAGCCGAACGTGAGTGATTTGAGTTTTTCTGAGCGATGTTTTTCTATCCCCAGTCGCTCGATTAATTTATTGCCACCACCTGTGCACACAGCGACAAGTTTGGCATGAATGTTTGTATTGTTTGATAAACAAATGACTTTACCATTCTGACTGTCAGCAATATCGTTTACTTCGGCGTGAATAAATTCAACCGAGTCGGGGAGCATTTTTCTCAGGTTATGTATGGTCGCGGTATAGTCGAGCCCATACTGCTCGTTTCCTTCCATCAGGGTCTCTTTTTTGCCATCGTAAACGACGATTTCGCCCATGGGTGCTGCCGATGGGAGCATGTATTTAAATATACCCAGCTCGCGCATCAGGCGGGCCTGATGAGTTCCAATCTTGTCAGAGCGGAAATTATTTGGATATTTTTCCAGGCGCTCAATGATTGTAATTTTGAGATCCAGGTCGTTGTTTAGCAATGAGTGGGCAAGGGAAAGGCCTGTGAATCCAGCTCCAATAATTGCAATATCTGTTGTCATAGTCTATTTTGAAATCCGGCCATATATCCAAACTGGAAAAACACGATATCGATGTGCTGGCTAGCGCCATCCGAACAAAACATATTGTGATTTTATAATAATTTTTCCCGTATCATGCAAAATATAATGCTGGCACATCTTGTTGTCGGATTATGCATTGCCTCAGTTGCCGGGTTTGGATTGACGATTGGTTTCAGGCTCAATACGTTTTAACCAAATCTCGCGCCAGTAAGGTCTGTTGGCGCGGGGGCAACCCCAGGCGGTGCAGATATTATTTTGAAGTAGCACGGTATTGTTAAGACTGATCATCTGGCCCGTCTCTTCGAGTATGATTTTCTTTATCTGGCATTCAACCTGGAATTGTTTACCACACTCGTCAAGCATTGGAGAATCAAATATAAGACCGCGGTTCTTACCATGGATATCGAGCGTATCTTCAATTTCTTGCCGGGATTTAACCTCGACCCATTCACCCGGTTGAAGATTGAGGCTGAGCGTCTCCGTTTTCTGGTGTGGGCCAGTGACCGAGCCGCTCTTATCCAAACCGAGCATCCCTTTGAGTCGGTTCACAGGCACATTCAGAATCTTAAGAAGAAATGCCGGGATTGTCATTTCACCGTGCCAGACATCACTGAGGAGCTTTTTCGCTTTTCCTTTCAGGGATGTGTCTGGCTTGTATACGGATGTTGCACCAACCAACTCCGTCGATTGACAGAAGTAGCGTTCCCCTTGTTTTGTCTTCAGGATATCCTTGCTTGGGTCGGCGGTATCGTCGCCAGAAGTAGGAGATTGGGTAATTGGCTGATCAGTGAGCCAGGCTTCCTTCCAAAAGAGGAGACAGTCGCGCTGGCAGCCGTCATGGTAGCTTCCATCACAGCGAAGATTTTCCAGAAAGACAGTGCCGCTGTGACTACGAAAGCTGGCCCCTTCTACACAAGTCATGACCGGGAGGCAAGCTATTCGGAAGGAATGGCCGCAATATTGTGCCATTTCCGGCATGAAAGGCATTCCTTCAAGTTTATTCTCGGCATCTAGCGTTGCAATAATATCCTTGAGACTACGAACCGATACGATTTGACCTTTGTGGAATCGATTACTCTTATAATATTCATGCATATAACGTTAGTACCTCGGAAATAACGGTGGGCTAAACTAAAAGCGTTCCAGTGTATTGAAATTTAGGGGTATCGACAATGACGAAATCGAGATTTAAAGGAAGCAACATTATCGTCACTTTGTAAATGGCTGCATCTGCTATCCTGCTCGCAGAATGATATAGATGTTTTATCCTTAACACTCTGCTTGGTCTTCACTTGCGTTGGTCTGGAACTGCATACCTGCAAGCCGGCAGGACTCGCCTCCTTAAGCTACTACTTAATCTTTGTTCCCCCTGTGAGTTTGATATACCAAATTCGAAAATCTGGAAATTATTGAACAGAGATATCCGTATCAATTGACTACGCACCGGTGACGCCGGCGAAGCATGGCAAAGGCAATCAACAAAAGCGCCCAGACGAAGCGAATGATCGCACCCCAGCTGAACGCCGGGCATCGATGACCTGGGCCCAACG
>JARRNT010000096.1:0-4668 GCA_037384645.1 Gammaproteobacteria bacterium
GGGCAGGCACCAGCCCGGTCTGCCCGTCGTTGCAGTGGACGAGCAGGGGATGCCAGCTTAGTCCACACCGATTCATGGCCATGGCGGCAATTACGCGACAAAACAGTGCAAAGCGCAGGGCATTATCCGGCCAGGGATCGCCATGCTGATCGTGATAGGGGTTGCCCTGGCGTTTGAATAACTCGGGGCTGTCGATCAGCCAGACCGGTACCCGTGAGCCCGGCAGCGTGGTCTGGCGTATCCCGACGACATGATCCTGTATGCGGGTCTCTACGCGTAAGCTCGGCGGATGCTTGAGTTGCTCCAGCGCCGCCGGATAGGCCGGCAACACGATGTGCACATCATGCCCGAGTTTTTGCAGGGCGCGAGGCAGGCTGCCTGCTACATCAGCCAGGCCGCCAGTCTTGATCAACGGGTAGACTTCGCTGGCGCAAAACAGAATGCGAAAGGCTTCCATCCAGTACCGGTGTCGTTAGTCTGTCAGTTCGAGCACGATGCCGGCCAGCGGCGGCAAGGTCAAGCAGAGTGAGTGTTCGCGATTCATCCAGGGAATGGCTTCACTGTGTAGTCCGCCACCATTGCCCATGTTGGTGCCATGATAATACTCGGAGTCCGAATTGAAGATCTCGCGGTAGTTGCCACTGCGGGGTACGCCGAGACGGTAGCCTACCCGGGGCACCGGGGTGAAGTTAAGCGCGACCAGCAACAGCCGATCACCGTCCTTGCGCAGGTAGCTGATTACCGACTGGCGCGAATCGTGACAGTCGATCCATTCAAACCCGCTATATTCAAATTCATGCCGGTAGAGTGCCGGTTGTTCACGGTAAAGCCGGTTGAGGTCGCTTACCACTTTTTGCACACCCTGGTGACCGGCGTAATCCAGTACATACCAGTCGAGTGCCTTATTGAAATTCCACTCACTGCCCTGACCGAATTCGGTCCCCATGAACAACAGTTTCTTGCCCGGGTAGGTGAACATGTAGGTGTACAACAGGCGCAGGTTGGCAAAGCGCTGCCATTCGTCCCCGGGCATCTTGTACAACATCGAGGACTTGCCATGCACTACTTCGTCATGGGAGAACGGCAGGATGAAGTTCTCGGTAAAGGCGTAAAGCAGGCCAAAGGTCAGCTGGTCATGATGGTAAGTACGGTGTACCGGTTCCTTGGAAAAATAGACCAGGGTGTCGTGCATCCAGCCCATGTTCCATTTCATGGAGAAGCCCAGCCCGCCCATGGAGGTGGGGCGGGTCACCGCCGGCCAGGCAGTGGATTCCTCGGCCATGACCACGGTCCCCGGATGTTCCCGGTGGGTGACGGTATTGAGCTCGCGGATAAATTCGATGGCCTCCAGGTTTTCATTGCCGCCGTGAATATTGGGCAGCCACTCGCGGCCTTCGCGGGAATAGTCCAGGTAAAGCATGGAGGCGACAGCGTCGACGCGCAGGCCATCGATATGGAATTCTTTCAGCCAGTAGATCGCGCTGCTGATCAGAAAATTGCGGACCTCGTTGCGGCCATAGTTGTAAATCAGGGTGCCCCAGTCCGGGTGTTCGCCCCGGCGCGGGTCCGCGTGTTCGTAGAGGGCGCTGCCGTCAAAGAAGGCAAGGCCATGCGCGTCGCGGGGAAAGTGGGCCGGGACCCAGTCGAGTAATACGCCGATGCCGTGCTGGTGGCAATGATCGACAAACCAGCGGAAGTCATCCGGTTCGCCAAAGCGGCGGGTCGGGCAGAAGTAGCCGGTGGTCTGGTAGCCCCAGGAGGCATCCAGCGGGTGCTCGGTGATCGGCAGTAATTCTATGTGGGTAAAGCCCAGGCGGGTGACATATTCCACCAGGCGTTTGGCCAGTTCGCGATAATTCAGAAAGTGCCCTTGCGCATCCTGCTGCCATGAGCCCAGATGGACCTCGTAGATACTCATGGGGTGGTGCAGCCAGTGTTGTTCCTCGCGCTGGGCCAGCCAGGCACGGTCATTCCACTGGTAGCGGGATGTGTTCACGACCGAGGCGGTGCGCGGGCGCAGCTCACTGCCATTGGCGTAGGGATCGGCCTTTGCTTTGACCTGGCCGCTGTTACGATTGCGGATTTCAAACTTATATATAGTACCGGCATCCAGGCCTGGGACAAAAAGCTCCCAGACCCCCGACCCGCCACGGGATGTCATGGGATGGGTGCGGCCATCCCAGCGATTGAAATCACCGATTACGCTGACGCGTTCGGCATTGGGTGCCCAGGTCGCAAAGCGGACGCCGGTAACGCCATCGATAGTGAGGCAATGGGCACCCAGGACGGTATAGATGTGCAAGTGATGACCTTCGCCGAACAGGTACAGGTCATAATCTGAAATCGACGGGCTAAAGGTATAAGGGTCATGAAATGTGCGCGAGACGCCATCTTTACCCGTGGCCTCCAACTGGTAATGTTCAGCTAAACCGCTTGCATCACCATGCCATTCAAACAAGTCTGTCCCGCTGACCCGCTGTAATGGGGCGCCGGTTTCTTTCAGGCGAATCTCCTGACAATCGGGACGATAGACCCGCACGACATCCTGCGTACCCTGGCTATGCCTGCCCAGGCAATGCAGGGGATCGTGGTGGCGGGCCTCCACTATGCGCTGCAGCTCCGGGTCGAGGCCTGGCCGTGGGGTCGGCGGCGGGGTTTTAGTTTTCATGGTCACGGTTACTGTCGCATACTTTGTTACAGGCTGTAAATTTCCGGTTGTGGACTATAGTTGTATTGCAAATCTCGTGTATATATCCAGCGTAACTGGTCCGCATCAAGTCAGCAAATAAATCAGCTTCAATTGCCGACTTTTGTCAGTTTTGTGTTGGCTAAAGCTGAAAAGTCAGTCAGAACATCAAGATTCTATGCCTTATTGGTGTGCATGGCACTATACTCTACCTTTAAGTGTTGCCGTGTTTTAGTGCAACATTGAACCTCATGCAAGGTTGTCCTGTCAGACACGCAGGACTCATGCTGCGTTCAGTTGAGTTACATCAATGTCATAATGCATAAACCTGACAAACTTATCCTTTGGCTTATAAATTGCAAACAATACTTTTGAAACAAGTGCATATATTTTACTGTCTAGGTTCTAGCGATGAGTCATAACCGCTCGCCCCGCTTCGTCAGCCGGTTGACCCGCGACACCCTGGCCCTGATCATGGCCGGCGGTCGTGGCTCCCGTCTGAAACAACTCACCATGTGGCGGGCAAAACCTGCCATGCCGTTTGGCGGCAAGTTCCGGATTATCGACTTTCCCCTGTCCAATTGCATTAACTCGGGGATTCGCCGCATCGGGGTGCTGACCCAGTACAAGGCCCACTCCCTGATTGTGCATATTCAGCAGGGCTGGGGCATGTTTCGTGGTGAATTTGGCGAGTTTGTCGAGCTCTTGCCGGCCCAGCAGCGTATCGAAACCTCCTGGTATGCGGGCACGGCCGATGCCATCTTCCAGAATATCGATATTATTCGCACCCACAACCCGGAGTATGTGCTGATCCTGGCCGGCGACCATGTCTATAAGATGGACTACGGTGCCATGCTGGCCTACCACGTCGAACAAACCGCGGATATCACGGTGGGTTGCATCGAGTTCCCGCGGGATCAGGCCAGCGGCTTCGGGGTCATGGGCGTCGACAAGTATGGGCGGATTGAAAGTTTCCAGGAAAAACCGAGTGACCCGCCTGCCTTGCCTGACAACCCGGAGATGTCTCTGTGCTCCATGGGCATCTATATCTTCAACAAGGATTTTTTGATCGAGCAATTGATCAGGGACGCCGATTCACGCCAGTCGTCTCACGATTTCGGCAAGGACATCATCCCCAACATTATTGACCGGTATCGGGCCTATGCCTATTCGTTCCGTGACCCGCTTACGGGCAAGCACGGATTCTGGCGCGATGTCGGTACCATTGATTCCTTCTGGGAGGCCAACATGGAGCTGGTCGGGGTCACCCCCGAGCTTAACCTGTATGACCGGGAGTGGCCGATCTGGACTTACCAGGAACAATTGCCGCCGGCCAAGTTCGTGTTTGATGACGACATCCGCCGTGGCCACGCCATCGACTCCATGGTCTCCGGTGGCTGTATCATCTCCGGTGCGCTGGTACGCCGCTCATTGCTGTTTTCCAACGTGACGGTGGATTCCTTTGCCGATGTCAGCGGCGTGGTGGCCTTGCCCGAGGTCACTATCAGTGAGCACTGCGTGATACGCGATGCGATCATCGACAAGGGCTGTGTGATTCCACCCGGTATGAAGATCGGCGTGGACAAGGAAAAGGACAAAAAGCAGTTTTATGTCTCACCCAAGGGCATCGTGCTGGTGACACCGGAAATGCTGGGTCAGGAAATCCACCATGTCCGCTAAGCCGCTGAACGTCGTGCTGTTCTGGCACATGCATCAGCCGTTGTACAAGGACGTGCATACCGGCAATTACCAGTTGCCCTGGACCTATTTGCATGTCATCAAGGATTACATTGACATGGCGGCACACCTGGAGGCCTGCCCTGAGGCCCGTGTGGTGGTCAACTTTACCCCGACCCTGCTCGAACAGATCGATTATTACAGCCATCAGATCAGCCGGTTTTTTTCCCACGCCGAGGTCATCCATGACAACATGCTCGAGGCCCTGGTTCAGCCGGCGCTGCCGTCTTCACCCCGGCAACGCC
>JARRNT010000097.1:0-4295 GCA_037384645.1 Gammaproteobacteria bacterium
AAAGGGCGTCCTAAGACGCCCAAAGTTTTCTCACCACCAAGAGGAGAGGAGTTACACTTACCTTACCTGTTATTTGTATTGCAGGACGCGTGCCAACTCCCATCCCCTTATTTATCGCGGTATTTCAGGCCTTTTGTCTTATTTAATGCACGGCTAAGGCGCAGATTTTTGCTTTTTTGTCCGCTTCTGCACAGCGCTTGTGCATTTTATCCATTGCGCGTACCCGCCCTGTTAAAAACCTCCCTTCTGCAATTCGTCACTAAGCCTCAATAAAAAAGGGCGCCCGCAGGCGCCCTTCGTTTGCACAGCAAGTTTGCTTGCTGTTTACAGGTTGTAGCCCCGCTCGTCGTGCAGAGCGATATCCAGGCCTTCCTCTTCCTGTTCCTCGGTCACACGCAGTCCGATAACCACGTCGATTATCTTGAGGATGATCAGGGTAGCCACCGCAGTGTAGATTAAGGTCCCCAATACGCCGACGACCTGAATACCAAACTGTGCGCTGATGGAACCATGGGCTGCATCACTCAGACCGGAACCACCCATGCTCGCAGCAGAGAAGATACCGGTCAGCAACGCACCGATGATACCGCCGATGGCGTGTACACCGAAGGCGTCCAGTGAATCGTCATAGCCGAAGGCCTTCTTCATCTTGGTCGCAGCCAGGAAACAGCCAACACCGGCAATCGCGCCGATAGCGATGGAACCCATCGGGCCGACGAAACCGGAAGCCGGGGTAATGGCAACCAGGCCAGCAACCGCACCGGAAGCAATACCCAGGGTAGTCGGCTTGCCGTGTACCATCCATTCAGCAAACATCCAGGCCAGGGCAGCCGCAGCAGTCGCAATCTGGGTCACGGCCATGGCCATACCTGCGGTACCATCCGCCGCCAGTTCGGAACCGGCGTTGAAACCGAACCAGCCAACCCACAGCAGGGAAGCACCGATCAGGGTGTAACCCAGGTTATGCGGTGCCATCGGCGTGGTCGGGTAACCTTTACGCTTGCCCAGCACCAGAGCCGCCATCAGGCCAGCGACACCGGCATTGATGTGTACCACGGTACCACCGGCGAAGTCCTGGACGCCCTTGGCGCCGAGCCAGCCGCCGCCCCAGACCCAGTGAGCGATCGGCGAATAAACCACCAGCAACCAGATGCTCATGAACCACAGCATGGCGGAGAACTTCATGCGTTCAGCAAAAGCACCGATGATCAGGGCCGGGGTAATGATCGCGAATGTCATCTGGAAGACCATGAACACGGTTTCCGGAATGGAACCAGACAGGCTGTCCACACCCACGCCCTTGAGGAAAGCCTTACCCAGACCACCCCAAATCGCATTGGCACTACCGCCATCACCGAAGGCGATGCTGTACCCGAACAGGGCCCAGAGGATGGTGACCACACAGGTGATCGCAAAACACTGCATCAGGGTGGCCAGTACGTTCTTGCTACGCACCATGCCGCCATAGAACAGGGCGAGAC
Organism: Gammaproteobacteria bacterium; assembly: GCA_037384645.1. Classification (GTDB taxonomy): domain Bacteria; phylum Pseudomonadota; class Gammaproteobacteria; order UBA6429; family Thiohalophilaceae; genus RI-92. Next base: position 1,482 of record JARRNT010000097.1, read on the forward strand.
CCGGAATGGTCATGAGTAACACCAGTGCGGTGGATGTCAGCATCCAGGCCGTGTTACCGGTATCGAGTTTAGGTGCATCCGCTGCGAGCGCGATTGCCGGCAGCGCGATCAATCCCAGGATGCTACCGAGCGTTTGCATGAATCGTTTGTTTAACATGTGTCTTTCCTCCCAGCGTTACAGCGCTTCGCTACCGGATTCACCGGTACGAATGCGGACTGCCTGTTCGATATTTGCTACGAAGATCTTGCCATCACCGATTTTGCCGGTATTGGCAGCCTTGCTTACTGCCTCGATGACCTGGTCCACCAGGCTGTCATCCACAACAGCTTCGATCTTCACCTTAGGTAAAAAGTCGACGACGTATTCCGCACCGCGATAGAGCTCGGTGTGGCCTTTTTGCCGCCCAAAACCTTTCACCTCTGTGACGGTGATGCCCTGTACTCCGATATCGGACAAGGCCTCACGCACGTCATCGAGCTTGAAAGGCTTGATGATTGCCATAACCATTTTCATGGTCCGTACCTCCTGTTTAATTTGATTTATCACCCACCCGGCCTGGCGAATGGGTCTCCCCCTGTTCCGCCCCACCTTCGTGAATGTGTTTACATAGCGCGAAAGTCTGCTAGTGATGGGCTTTAGTGCACAGGCCGTGCCAGTATAAATATAGTAGAAATAACAAACAGTTATAGAAGTTTTACAATAGAACCGCCCAATTTCGGTGCAGAAAAGTGTGGTGGAATACCGGTATTTGCACCGTTCCGGTGCGCATCAAACAGTGAGATAGCGTTGAACCAGTTGCTCATCGAGGGCCGCCATCTTGCCATTGGCCACGGTCCGGCCGCGATCCATGATGACAAATTCCTTGCCGACCCGGCGGGCAAACGGCAGCTTTTGCTCAACCAGCAGGACGGTCAGGTTTTCTTCTTCATTGAGCTTGATAATGACATCGCCGATCTGCTGCACGATATTGGGCTGGATGCCCTCGGTAGGCTCATCCAGAATTAGCATTATGGGATCCAGGGCCAGGGCACGGCCGATTGCCAGTTGTTGCTGCTGGCCACCCGACAGGTCGCCACCCCGGCGGTGCATCATTTGCTTGAGCACCGGGAACAGTTCGAATATGCGTTCCGGGATCTCGCGCAGCTTGTCGCGCCGCGCCGACAGGCCAATACGCAGGTTTTCTTCCACGGTCAATTGCGCAAAAATCTCACGTCCCTGCGGGACATAGCCTATGCCCAGGCGTGAGCGATCTTCGGCCCGCCGCTCAATGAGCTCGTTGCCTTCAAAACGTAGCTCGCCGTCACGCGCCCTGACCAGCCCCATAATGGTGCGTAACAAGGTGGTCTTGCCGACGCCGTTACGACCCATCAAGCACACACAACTGCCCTGCTCGATCTCCAGATCGATGTCCCAGAGGGTATGGCTTTCACCATAAAACTGGTCAAGTCCCGAAATGGCTAACATCACTATTCTCCCAGATACACTTCTACAACACGCGGATCGTTTTGTACTGACTGCATACTGCCTTCCGCGAGGACATGACCTTCATGCAGCACGCTGACCTTGTTGGCAATCGAGCGCACGAAGTCCATGTCGTGCTCCACGACCACGACCGAGTGCTTGCCCGCCAGCCCCGTCAACAGTTCTGCGGTCTTGTCCATTTCCTGGTGAGTCATGCCGGCCACCGGCTCGTCTACCAACAACAGTTGCGGACTTTGCATTAACAACATGCCGATCTCCAGCCACTGTTTCTGGCCGTGGGACAAATACGCGGCCTCGCGCTGCGACTGGTCGGCCAGGCCAATCAACTCGCTGATTTCGGCAATCCGATCGCGTTGCTCGCCGGATAATTTCGCAAACAGGGATTTCCATACCCGCTTGTCGGTGCGCATGGCCAGTTCCAGGTTCTGGAACACGGTGTGGTTGGGAAACACCGTGGGCTTCTGGAACTTGCGCCCGATGCCGGCCGTGGCAATGTCGTACTCGGTCATTTTCGACAGGTCCATGGTCTGACCGAAGAAGACACGGCCGCTGTCCGGGCGCGTCTTGCCAGTGATCACATCCATCATGGTCGTCTTGCCTGCGCCATTAGGACCGATGATGCAGCGTAATTCACCAGCGTCGATGTACAGGGTCAGGTCATTGAGCGCCTTGAACCCGTCAAAACTGACCGTGACGTTCTCGACATAGAGAATGGTGCCATGACTGACATCGATGCTGGTCGGATCGGCCGTGTGCATGCCCTGCATGTGCGGGAAGTGCGTACGCGTGCCGACCTCGCCGGGCTCCTGCTGCGACGGTCCATGTTGCGTTTTATCCAACAGTTTCACTGGTCACTCCTGGGGTAGTGTGTTGCTTGCGGTTGCATCTGGTGTAATCTTTTTCTTGTTAGTCTTGATCTTTGCGAGCAAACCGACCACACCCTTAGGCATAAACACGGTCACCACGATAAACACGGCACCCAGGGCAAACAGCCAGACGTCGGGCAAGGCCCCGGTAAAATAGGTCTTGGCGTAATTCACCAGGAAGGCACCGGCGACAGCCCCGTATAAGGTGCCACGCCCACCGACGGCTACCCACACCACCAGCTCGATGGAATTCAGTGGCGAGAATTCGCTGGGATTGATGATGCCGACCTGCGGGACATACAATGCACCGGCAATACCCGCGAGAATTGCCGAGAACACGAAGATCCATAATTTGTAGGATTCCACCTTGTAACCGATGAAGCGCGTTCGGTCCTCGGCATCACGAATCGCTACCACCACCCGACCCATTTTGGACTGCACGATAAATCGCGAGGCAGGTAACCA
>JARRNT010000098.1:0-4282 GCA_037384645.1 Gammaproteobacteria bacterium
CCCTTATGTTGCCTTTGACCTTAAGGGCGGCAAGGCCGGTGATACCATCGAGATGAGCTGGGTCGATAACCTGGGTGAGAAAGATTCTTATACCACCAAGGTTCGCTAAGCACGACGCCGCTTATGGCACGTCGAAGGCGGGGTAATAACCCCGCCTTCTTTTTTTGGCAGGTTGGCTGTCAGTCGATGTGCGGCCATGACCGGGTTTGTTACTATGCCCGACAGTATTCATAAGCCTGGCAGCAAAAGTATGGAGCAAGCTCTGCTCGAGGCCGTGACGGTGGGTGCGGCCGATGCACAATACAGCGTGATCTGGTTACACGGTCTGGGTGCGGACGGTCATGATTTTGAACCCATCGTGCCGGAATTACCCTTCAGGCAAAAGCCGCAGACCCGGTTTATTTTTCCCCATGCCCCCATCCGTCCGGTCAGCCTGAACATGGGTTACCAGATGCCGGCCTGGTTCGATATTTATGCCATTGATGCGCGGGCCAGGCAGGATGAAGCCGGCATCCGCGAGGCGGCTGACAGGATTGCCGGGCTGGTCGAACAGGAACACCGGCGTGGCGTGGCATACGAGCATATCGTGCTGGCCGGGTTTTCCCAGGGTGGTGCCCTGGCTCTCTACCTGGGCCTGCGTTTTCCACAACGCCTGGCCGGTATTCTGGCGATGTCCACCTACCTGCCGCTGGCCGACAAGCTGGCGACGGAGATTGCCAGCGCCAATGCGCACACCCCGATATTCATGGCCCATGGCGAATACGATCCGGTGGTACCGCTGTCGCTGGGCCAGTTGTCGATGCAGCAATTGCAGCAACAGGGTTGTGCGATACAGTGGCGGGTGTATCCGATGGAGCACACTGTCATCCCCGAGGAGCTTAATGCCATTGGTCGCTGGCTGGACAATGCACTGGCTTAACCCGGGCGGCTTCGCGGCAGGAGAGTGCCAGTGCTGAAACGTATGCTGCTATGCCTGCTACTGCTTGCCGGCAGCCCCGGTTTGCTGGCGAAACAGCTGGCCAAGCCGGCGGCCAATGTCCTGGCGCGCAGTGCTTCACCCTACCTGGCCATGCACGCGCACGATCCGGTGCACTGGCATTTATGGAATGCCCGGACCTTTGCCCTGGCCAGGGCACAAAAGAAATTATTGTTTGTCACCAGCGGCTATTTTGCCTGCCGCTGGTGTCACGTCATGCAGCATGAGAGCTTCCAGAACAGGGCGATTGCCGCTTTGCTCAATCGTGACTACATCCCGGTGGTCGTCGATCGTGAATTGATGCCGGCACTGGATGCCAGGCTCATCGACTTTGTCGAGCGCACCCAGGGTGCAGGGGGTTGGCCGCTGAATGTATTTGTCACGCCGGAAGGCTATCCCCTGATCGGCACGGTATACCAGCCGCCAAAACATTTTGAGAAGATTCTGCGCAAACTGGAACAGCAGTGGAAAAAGGATCGCCACGGCCTGATGGCCCTGGCCAGGTCTGCCAGTCAGTCGCTCAGTACGGCGGTGGTGACAACGTCAGCCAAACTGCCTGCCACTCTGCCGGCGAAGCTGGAACAGGCGTTTCTGCAAGCGGCCGCCGCCAATGAAGACGACATGCAGGGCGGCTTTGGCCAGCAAAACAAATTCCCCGCGGTACCGCAGCTCGATGCTCTGCTGGCAGCCTATCAACGTCAGCCAGGGCCGCAGCTCAAACAGTTTTTGCAATTGACCCTGGACAACATGGCGACGCTTGGCCTGCGCGATCAGCTGGACGGTGGATTTTTTCGTTACTGTGTTGATCCCAACTGGCATGTGCCGCACTTTGAAAAGATGCTTTATAGCAATGCCCTGCTGGCGCGGCTGTATTTACGGGCGGGGGCGGTGTTCCACGATAGCCGGTATACCCGGGTCGGGCAGGAAACCCTGGATTTTATGCTGCACAGCATGCGCGGCAAAGACAGTGGTTACATTGCCAGCCTGTCTGCTGTAGACGCTCAGGGTGTCGATGGCGGCTATTACCTGTGGGACAAGCAACAAATCAAGTCGCTGCTTGACCCGGCGGAATGGGCGGTCGTGCGTATTCTCTGGCCCCTGAATGGTCCGCCCGACGCGGAACATGGTTACCATTTGCGCCAGGTGAGGAGCGTGCAGGCGGTGGCGAATAAATTACAGCTCGATGTGGCCGTCGTCAGGCAGCGCCTGGACTCGGCGCGGAAAAAATTATTACGCGCCCGCTCAACACGGCAGCTACCCCGAGACACCAAGCAGCTTGCAGGCTGGAACGGCCTGGTCCTGAGTGCGCTGGCAACCGGTGCGCGGCTGACCCATGCGAAAAGAGATCGCCAGGCTGCACGGGCCCTGCATGATTATCTGTATAGCGCGCTATGGGATGGCCAGGAACTGGCGCGGGCCATCGGCGGGCATGACCAGCGCAGCCCGGGTACCCTGCAGGATTACGCCTATGTGATAGCGGGGGTCATGGACTGGTGGCAACTGACGCGGGACCCACGCGATGCCGCCTGGCTGCAGCAATTGATCACGTCGGCCTGGCAGCGGTTTTATGGCGCGCAGGGCTGGCAACGTGCACAACACATGCTGTTGAAATATGGTACAGGCAACACGCTGATCAGCGACAGTGCCCTGCCTTCGTCGGCCAGTGTTCTGATTGCCAGTACCTACCGCTATGCCCGGCTTACGCAGCAGCGCAAATTACAACGGCGTGCACTGCGCGCGCTGAACGTCGGTCGGGATGAAATTGAAAATGATCCTTTCTGGTACGCGACCCAGATTGCCGCCATGCAACAGCTTACAGAATAAAGTCATCCGGTTTTTCCACCACCTCGAATTCAAACTGGGTGAACGAGCTGGTGGATAGCAGGACCCGGGTCAAGCGTACATATGACAGGCGTTGTTTCAGGTTCATGACCAGCACAGTGCCCACGTCATATAGAAAACCCGGTACCAGCAGGCTACGGGTCTGTTGCAGGGAAATTTGTCGGGGGATTAACACGCCACGAAAATAATCGGTACCACTGCCGAGCCCCCGGATGGCCTTGATCCCGACGGGGACGGCACCTCTGGCCAGATTCATGATGCCAATATTGACCTTGCCGGCCGATGCTTCGCTGTACGTTGTCTTCAGCCAGCGAATCACACCAATTTGCCAGCGCCGCAATTTTTTATTGGTAAAACGATAAACAACAATTTCACCCACGGAGACATCGAGTTGCTGGCCAATGTCCTCGGCGTTAAGGGCTATACCGATAGGACTGATGTTACTTTGCCTCCAGGGGTTGAGCTGGTAGCGTTGGTGAGTATGACGGCGATCCTTCTGCAGGGCTTCACGATAGGCGGTGGCAAATACGGTGTGTTTACTGTCATCGATTTTATCAAGACCCTGGGCCAGTCTCAGTGCATCGATTTCCGGCGTGAAACTTGCGCCACGGGAAATAAAATAATGGCTTGCATTCAGGCTGGCGGTAAGCTCGACCTGGCCATCGAGATTGAAGCGTTGTGTCTTGCGCTGCAGGGATGCATTCCAGGCATCGGCAAGGCGTAACAACATGTCACGCTGCTGGCGTTCAACCAGCGGTACTGACTCCAGGTCAGCGTTTTGCATGTTCGATCGTAACAGCTGTTGCAGGTGCGCATTCAGTTGTTGCTTTACCTCGCTAATGTCGATGAGACGCGGGGCAACGGGAGTGTCGAACCTGTCCTCGCGGATAACGTACGGTCCTCTATCGGCATCCAGATCGACAATAAATTCATTACCGGTAACGAGTTCGGTAAACGCTTCAAGCGAACAGGCACCGACAAAGCTGGCGAGCATGCGGTGCATATCTGCCGCCTCGTATTGCATCAGGTGGTACGGTTCGGCCAGGGCAAGCAGCAGGATACGTTTGTAGATCTGGTCCAGGCTTGCCTTGATCGGTAGCGGTGTATCAGGATACGGCTCATCGACGACGCGTGTATGAAAATCCCGGGTTTCCGCGTACAGGTAGAGCTGGTTCAGATCTGCCCAGACCCGGGCTGGCTCCATGCTGTACAGGCTGTAGGCTTCGATCAGGCGCTGGCTCAAATACACGGCCGCCAGGTAACTGGCCTCCTGGATTAGTATCCGGCCAGATTCACGGCTGACATTATTCATGGCCAGTTCCATTACCACCAGCTTGTATCCTGCGGCCATTTCTCCCAGCAATTGCTGGAGCAGGCTGGCGCTATATTGCTGTTTATGCTCCAGGGGTATGGCGGCCTGACGCAATGGCTGGCGCAAGGCATGGGTGAGTTGGGCAAAAATCG
>JARRNT010000099.1:0-4252 GCA_037384645.1 Gammaproteobacteria bacterium
GAATCAGGAAATTACGGCCGTAACCGGCACGAACCTTGACCTGATCACCCAGGTCGCCAAGATTCGCGACTTTTTCCAATAATATAACTTGCATGATCTCTTCCTCTGGGCAACGGGCGATTATTCGTGGGAATCGCAATACGGTATCAGGGCCAGAAAACGGGCGCGCTTGATGGCCGTCGACAACTGGCGCTGATACTTGGCGCTGGTCCCGGTAATCCGGCTGGGGACAATCTTGCCGTTTTCCATAATATAGTTTTTGAGCAGATTGATATCCTTGTAATCAATCTCCTTGATGCCTTCCGCCCTGAAGCGGCAGAACTTTTTACGTCGAAAATAACGTGCCATGGTCTACTCCTAAAATTCAGTCAGGTACGGGCGAGCTTATGCAGCCTCTTCACCCTTGTTGTCACTGTTGCGACGCTCGCTATCATTGCTACTACCGCGGTCATCCTCTTTCTTCATCAGGGGGGAAGCCTCGGTATCCGCACTGTCGCGCTTGAGGGTCATGTGGCGCAGGACGGCATCGTTGAAGCGGAAGGCGCTTTCCAGCTCATCGAGGGTTTCCTTGTCACACTCGATGTTCATCAGCACGTAATGGGCCTTGTGAATCTTCTGGATGGTATAGGCCAGCTGACGGCGGCCCCAGTCTTCCAGGCGGTGGATCTGGCCACCCTTACCCTCGATGTTCGCGCGATATCGCTCGATCATGCCCGGGACCTGTTCGCTCTGGTCAGGATGGACCAGAAACACGATTTCATAGTGTCTCATACAGTTTCCTCTCGGTTTACGCCCCCCGACCGGCGGTGGAGCAAGGAAGTTCAAATTTTCGCCACCCTGACGGGTGGAAGTCGCGAATTGTACTGAAAATGGCCCCCGCTTGGCAAATCCGGGCAGTGGGTCAGACCCCGACTGGGTCATCTGAACCACGCCCCTGGCCGGAACAGACCCTTGGCCAAAACCTGGCCCGCCAGGCCCTGACTTCCCACTCAATCACCCGGGTGAGTGCTGTAAATCAGGCACTTGTGAGTCCAGTCATCCTGATTAACCTGCCATTTGTCCAGTGACTGATCAACCTATACGAAAAGATGGTCGACAATAGTCTTAGGTAGATTAACGACTTAATCTTGCCACATTGTTAGCTAACGACTGAAGAATCTGCGCAAAATATGAAAATGTCGAAAGGTTTCACACTGATCGAACTCATGGTCACCATCGCCGTGATTGCCATCATGGCAGGACTGGCCGTGCCCCGTCTGAATAATTTCATGCGCAGCAATCGCCTGACTTCCCAGATCAACAGCTTCATCTCTGCACTGCAGGTTGCCCGCAGCGAGGCAGTCAAGCGCGGCGCCCACGTGGTGCTCTGCGCCAGCACGGATCAACAGAACTGCAATACGACCCAATGGGAACAGGGCTGGATTGTTTTCGTCGACACCAACACCACCAAACCCTTTACTTTCGCCACCCCGACCAAGCCGACAAAAAGCGATATCTTACGGGTCGGTGGCCAACTCAGCGGCAACGACACCTTGCGCGACAGTTTAAGCACCAGCGGCACCACCAGCACTGGCGCTATCATCTACAAGCCGAGCGGCGCGCCCATCACCTCGACCGCAAATAACACCGGCAACACCTTTACCCTGTGTGATCCGGGTGACGCATCTGACCCGAATAACGCGACAGATCGCCAAAAACGGGCCCGTGCAGTCAATATCAAGATCAGTGGCTTAATCGGTCTTGCCACGGACACTGATACCCCTCCTGACGGTATCGTCGATGACTACACCAACACCACCAATGTGAAATGCCCATGAGATTACGAAACAGCAATTCACTGTCAAAACGGATGACATCGCGGCAACAGGGCTTCACCCTGCTGGAAGTCATGGTCGCCCTGGTAATCTTTTCCATCGGTTTACTCGGCCTGGCCGATTTGCAGATCAAAGCCGTGGACTATAACAATGGCGCCTATCAACGCAGCCAGGCGTCGTTTTTGATCAGCGACATCATGGACCGCATGCGTGCGAACAAAGATACAGCACTCAACGGCGGTTATGATCTTACCTCCAGTAAAAGTTATTCACAGAGCGCTTCATGCGACGGTACCAGCGCAAATTGCCAACCTGGAACACAAGCAATCGCTGACCTTTCCGAATGGAAACAGGCGCTCAAGGTCCTGCCCGGTGGCGATGGATCTATCACACGCAATACCAACAGTGGTCCCATACCGGTTTTTATCGTAAAGGTCACCTGGAACGACAAATATTCTTCCAAAGGGACATCAAGTTTGACGATCAAGAGTGAACTCTAAAATGCGATTAGATCAAGGTCCAGGTCACACGATACGCGAGCAGGGTTTCACTCTGGTGGAACTGATGATCGCGATTGCCATCTCTGCCATTCTCCTGCTCGGCGTGGTCCAGGTCTTCGTCATCAGCAGACACTCATATCACCTCGACAATGGCCTGGCGCATGCCCAGGAAAACGCCCGTTTTGCCGTGCATACTCTGAGCGAGGATATTCGCATGGCCGGCTACATCGGCTGTCGCGCCGTCAATGTCGCCAACATCCTCAATAACCAGACTAACTGGATGTTCGACTTCGACACGCCCCTGCAGGGCTGGGACGGTAGCAAAATGTCCAGTTTTCCGTCGGAGTTTGCCAGCAAGGCCGTCGCCGGCACCGATGCCATCGTCGTGCTGCGCGGAGGAAACACCCAGTACCAAATCACCCAGGTTAATGGTTCGGGCGCACTAGCAAGTTCCTCATTTCAATTGAGTACTACAGCTGGTCTTTCACAATTTGACATCGTCATGGTCTCCGACTGTAACCAGGCCTCGATTTTTCAGATCACAAACACTAAACCCTCTACGAACAACACGGTTGTTCACCAAACCGGCACCGGCACCCCTGGCAACTGTACCAACAACATGGGAAGTCCCGTACCAACCACAGGCTGCACTAATACGAGCGGCACTAACTATGCTTATGGCCTGAGTGCCGGCATGCTCAAGCTGGTAGCAACCGCCTATTACATCGGCAAAAGCACTTCCGGTACCGGGAACGCCTTATATCGTCTGTCCATGGACAAAGGTAAAGCCGGAAATCCCGAGGAACTGGCCGAGGGCGTGGAGGACATGCAAATCCTCTACGGCGTAGATACCAACGGCGATGGGCTGGCCAATCAATACATCACCGCTGACAAAGTAAGTGCCATAACGGATGGTTTCAAGAAGGTCGTCAGCGTCCGCCTCGGACTGCTGGTCGATACCACGACGGATGTGCTGAAAGCAGCGACAACAAAAACGTTCAACCTGCCCGGCAAGACGATTACGGACACAGATAAAAAGCTGCATTTCCCCATCGTCACCACGATCAAGCTGCGAAACCGCGGCGTCATGTAAGCGGCGGAGTAAACACTATGCGACATTACCAGGCATCCCCGACCCTCTCCCGCCAACGCGGCATGGTCCTGATCGTTGCCCTGATCATCCTCATGGTGCTGACTATCCTGGGTGTGTCAGGCATGACCACCACATCCCTGCAGGAACGCATGGCGGCTAACGAACATGATCGTCAAATCGCCTTTCAAACCGCCGAAGCGGCCTTACGCACGGGTGAGAACTCTCTACAGAGCAATTCCATGGACCCAAGTATGTTTAACAGTACCTGCACTGGCGGATCTGGCGGGTTATGTGATTGTTCGGATAAAACCAACGGCTGCCCTATCTACTGGTCGGATCAGAGCCTGGATGTCTGGAATTCGGCTAATACCAACAAGCACGTCACCGTACAAACCGCGTTCAGCCAGGTCGCAGCCCAGCCGATGTACATCATTGAATTCCTCGGTTGGGTAAACCCACCCGGGGCAACACCAGGCACGCTGCCTGGTCCCGGTAAGGGCGATCCGATGATGTTCCGGGTCACGGCGCTGGGCACAGGTCAGTCACCCAATGCCAAGGTGATGCTGCAATCCACATACAAGAAATGATTTATCGACAGTAACGTAAATGCCCACACAGGCAGACGAGGAATAAAATATGTCAAGTTCATTACTCACCCGGTTCCGCAGCACCGTCATGTTGGGTGCAATTGCCCTGCTGGGCCTGCCCGGACTGGCGCTCGGCGCATACACTTCCTCGCAATTTAGCTCTTTGCCTGTCACAGCAGGCCAGAACTCAACAAACTCCACTCCGCTGGTCATGCTGCTGCTGGGCAAGGACGATTCGCTGTATAAAAAGGCCTATAC
>JARRNT010000100.1:0-4877 GCA_037384645.1 Gammaproteobacteria bacterium
CTGGACGAAACTCGTTATAGCAAGGCATAGAAATTAAAAGTATCCCCCGTCCCGTCTCGCCATGTTTCTTCACACATTTGGCGACCCATCTCGTCGAACAAAACCGCCGAAATGTTTCCTAATACGAAACTTTGTTGGGCAAGTAGCATGCCAGGAGTGAAAAGTAAGCTATTTCAAGCAGTTAACGTCTGGTCTCACCGCCGCTATGCATCATCGTTGTCACACTGGTGACCGGCCACGACCCGGACTGGCATCAGCCCATCTGGCAAAATTTGATGAACAGCACATGGAATTTGCGGCAGGCCAGACTCGTCGCTGGAATGCCCCGGATTTGAAGAGAAATTATAGTGATGTCTTTTGTTTAAATGAAATGAGTAACAGTTGTTCAGAGGTTATGCAGTCATTGCTGCATTTCAGGAGCACCACGAGTTGGTTCATGTAACAGTGGATCGAAAATTCATACCTTCTGCCCCCGTTCACTTTCCTGGATTCCGTGGCGACCGCGACAGGTTATTACGAACCGCCCGTGCTCTAGAATTTTCCAATCACGTTAATGAAGACACCTTTACTGTTATAACTCAGGTCCGTCAAATCGTCGGAGAAATCAGTAAAGTTGTAGCCCACACCGAGTTTGAGATGATCACCGACGTGGCGGTAAACGCCTGTTAAAAAGCCGCTGCGACGATCTCCAGCCTGAGGGAGTTTAAGCATGCGTCCTTCTACCAGCACGTCCCATTTACGGATGACATGCCAGTTGGCACGCAATACGGATGACATGCCAGTTGGCACGCAATACATATAATGAAGCATTGCTCTTGTAGAATACGGGATTGGTCCGATCCGGTGCCAGTTCACCCAGACGGTAAGCGTACTTGCCACCAACAGACCAGTTCTGCGTGACGTCATACATGACATCCAGAGACAGGATGTGGCTTTTCTGGATATAGGCAGCGGCCGTGTTGCTGACAGTAAGTTGATCGCTGGACGGCAAATTGTAGAAATACGTGTACTTGAACAGGGCGTTCAGGGCATCGTTATCAACCGGACGATACGCATAACCCATGATAGCTTCGGTAAAGTTACCGTCGTAGAATTCACCCAGGCTACTGTGGCTGGTGGAATGATTAAATGTGCCCAGTAAGCGCCAGTCAGGATTGAGCTGGTACTTGATGCTGTTCCTGGTCAGCCAGGTGGTGCGTGTGGACGTGCTCAGATCGCTGGCCTGAGTATCGTCCTTGCGATATTCCAGCGCACCCGCGTAGGTAAAGCTTTTAACATGATAGCCAACCCGCAGCGCAGCTGCCTTACGATCGATCTTCGCCGCAGTGATATTGTCTCGCAGTCTCCCCAAATCCAGGCTTCCGCCGAAATTCAGATGATCGGTTGCGGCCAGATCAAAGCCCATGCTGTGGGTCAGCCCTGTCGGGACATCGCCGTAGGTATAACGCTCCTCCATGTAGACACTGGCCGAGTCTGAGTAATGAGTCTTGAAACCCGTAGAAAAGTTACCGCGACGCGCGCGTACACCGTTATCGGTACGGCCGTTTTCCAATGTATAAGCACTGTAGATATTGGTGTTGTCAGTAATCTTATATTTAGTACCCAGTTTCGCCGCTGTCCCTGTATCGCCACCGGAAACTTCACCATTGATGCTGAACCGATCCGTGGTGCGATACTTACCGCCGACACCAATGCGGCCATTTTTCTCACGGTTGCCATCGCTGCTCATGGTTTGTTGCAGGAAGCCATAACTACTCCAGCGTGTCAGCGAGTCGTAGCTCAGTTTTAGCGCCGCGTCATTGCGTGTTCCCTGTACCTGGGTCGCCGGTACAACCGGTGAATGATCCTCGCGCTTGTCATGGCGCATGCCACCTTCGATACTCCAGTTGGGGGTGAGTTTCTGCGTGACGTCCACTTCCACCGCGCTCTGGGATAAGGCATCCTGCTGGTTCTTGGCGACGACATTCAATTTGACCCTGGTCACTGGCGTCACATCAACTTGCGCGGTGCCACCGTTAGTAGTGGTATCAGTAGGCGCGTTTAATCCGGGTGCTGAGTAACCGGCATCCAGATGCTGATGGTACATCGTGACCTTGCCCTTAACCACGTTGGTGATATCCGCAAGATCCAGGCTACCATCAAAACGCTGGCCTTTGGCCTTCACATCACCCGTCGTCGTACTCGCCGCCTGGACATAATTGAAGCCACCGTCGTTGGACATCAGGGAGGTGGAAACCGGTCCCTGGGTAGAAGATTGTTCCACACGCAACCAGGTACCGGTGCTTTTGCGCAGGGTAATATCAGCGCCATTGAGTGTGGCCTTGCTGTTATCGCTGCTCAGGTTCTCATCGGTCAGGCCGATCTTCACGTGATCCCCAATCCAGTAATGGGCGCGACCGCCCTTGGCAATATCTTTAATGCTGGTAAAGCCAGGCGTATATTCGTATTGGACAATCAGGTAGGTTTGATAAGCGCTGAGGTCGCCACCGTTGATCAACATGGTGCTGGCGGCGAACGAGGACAGCGGCTGACGCAACAATACGCGGCCCTGGAGATAATCGATATCGTAATCCAGGCCTGAAACCAGGTTTTTAACGCCTATCACCTCACCCGAGATGGCATTGCGTATCTCTACCCGTATCCGATCGGAACCGGTAAGAATATCCTGGTGGCGCAGATAATACAGCGAACCTCCTGTACCGCGTAATTCATCGCGTGCCCCCAGGGTGCCCGGCTCGGCAGCGAAGGCATTCAGGCGGAAGCGCTTCTCGCCAAACGAAGTGGTCGAATCACTTTCCAGATTGGCATTGGCACCATAGAGCGCGCGATCAACATGGGCCAGGTAGGTACCGGTGTAAGCAACGTTAAAGTTACCCCACAGTCCATAATTGTTATCTTTCTCCGCTTTGATATAAAACTTGCCGGAAGTGGGCGCATCCTGCTGTAGCGTACTGTCATCACCAAAGGTGGGATAGGCGTACCTGGAATCCATGCGGCGGAAGACAGCATCCGGGGTTTTTTCCACGAAGTTGCTGAACAGGTTTTTAACCGGCTCCTCGCGCGTATCGGCGCTGGCCGTCAGCTTGACGCCAGTGCTGAATTTGCCCTTGGTATAAAATGCCAGTCGTCCATCGGTAGACAACTCGTTGTTGTAATGGGTCGTGTCGCCTGTTACCAGGCTCGCCGGACCCGTGGTCTTATCCCGGGCAACAGTCAAATCAGCGAGACCCACGTAGAACCAGTCACTTTTATCAAGCTTCAGATCGCGCAAGTAAACATCACCGTTGCCTTCCTTGTCAGTGATGGATACCTCCACAGTTTGCAGGCCCGCCGGCAGGATTAGCTCTGAACCGAATTCACCCTTGTCGTTTACCGGTACCGGGTATCCGCCGAACCAGGCCTGGTAACCTTCGGGGACATCCTGGCCAAATACCGATACCGTACCGCTATTATCCGGGATAACGATATTGCTGAGACCGAGGCGGTTTTCACCATACCCCACCAGCAGCATCTTGTCCGGATCCTGCTTGCTGTGATCGGTCTGAAGTTGATCGACAACCCACAGGGTTTGTTGCTTGGTTTCATCGAAGGCATTGTGTTTACCGTAGACGCGAACCAGGTACTGATATTTAGTGCGTGGCGCATGGTAGATCATCCCCTTCTCGCCGGGCTTAAACTGCCAGCTGCCTCTGCCGTCGGCGTTAAGCGGAATTACCGCTAATGGCTTGTCGCGGGTGGATTGACCCGCAGCAAAAATGCGTACCTCTGCGCGCTTGATAAAGGCAGGGAAATTACTGTAAAGCTTGAAATTGGTCTGGTTTTCGACAAACCGCGTCCCGGGATTGTCCCGCTCGGCAATGACGTTGGGCCAGGCAGTAATATTCAGACGTGGCTTCAGTTTAAGATCATCATATTTGAACTGTACCTTGGCCTTGTCGAGAGCGACGTCAGTACAGCGCTCCACGTCCTCGATATTCTTACCCGGGTCATTGAGCGGCTGCCCATCCACGGAGATACGCATCAGGTTAAGGGCATAAGGATTCTGGATATGGACATTCTGGGTGATGCGCTTGATCGACACGCCATTATCCTTATCCAGCATGGCCAGCTCGTCATAAACAATCTGGACAACCACTTTGGATCTGTTGCTGGTAACAAAACCGGAATTCACGACATCCTTGGACTGTACGTAACCGTGGCCTTCATACGCGGCCTGTTTATCCGTCAATCCCATCAGATGTTTAACCACCTCCATGGTACGCCGTGCCCGCGAGATAGACAGGCCAACGTCATCGCCATAAACTCGGGCAGTACGACGGTCCAGCCGCTTATTACCGGTATAACCGATAAAGCGCAGACGTACATTGCCTTTATCAGCCACGGCGGCCATGCCGCGTTTGAGCCTGTCTATCAGCCCTGGTGGGATCACCGGTTTGCCATGGTTAAAGTAAATGGGTTTAAAGTCCCCGTCCGGCGGATTGTAAATCCGTTGCACGGTTTCGGCGGCGGCTGCCTCCGGACAGATCTGCGGCGTTTTTGGCAAATCCTCCATGGGATCGTCATACCAGAACTCGACTTCGACACGACGATTTAGAGCCCGGCCCTTTTCCGAGCTATTGGAAGCGATTGGAAACTTGGCTCCCTTGCCGGTGCTGGTAATTGCATTCGAAGGCAGATGGAGCGCATCCTGTACTGCCAGTGCAACACGACGTGCATTCGCTTTTGAGAGGCCAAGGTTATCACCATATATGCGCGCTTCTCGTCCACTGAGTGGCGTATCATCGGTATAGCCGATGAAACGCATTTGTACGTTACTCTTATCCTTGAGGTTTTGCAGGGCCTGGCGTAGCTCATCCAGGAACTTGCCGGGTATATCT
>JARRNT010000101.1:0-4041 GCA_037384645.1 Gammaproteobacteria bacterium
GGCTGGTATTGGCAGTCTATCTGGTTTCTTTGACTATATTGCTGCGGGGAGCCATCAATGCACCCTATAGCTATGATGATCCCCGGCTGGTTGCCGGTTTCTGGATCACCGAGTTACTGGTTGCCATGATATTACTGATTGCGACCTGGCTGTTTTTTCCGCGGCTACGTGTTGGTCTGCGTTGGCCACAATTCATTAAACCATTACAACTTGTTCCATTGCTGTTACTGGTGGCGACGGCGGTGGGCGTGTGGATTTATGTCCGTATGACACTGCATCCGGCTATTATGCTCGACAGCGTCCTGTCACTGAAGATTCTGCGAACTGCCCTGCTGGTAGGGGTCAGTGAGGAATGGATGTATCGGGGTATCTTGCTGGCGGCACTGAGTCACTGGTTTGGATTACGCCGTGGTGCCTTATTATCCCTGTTGCTGTTTGCCGCATTGCATTTGTTTAACATGATATCCGGCATGACGCCGTTCTATGCGTTGATGCAGTTTGGCATGACGATGCTGATTGGTGCGTCCCTGGTCCTGGCGGCGATTGCCAGTCGTAGCATTATTTTGCCGGTGCTGGCCCATGGCCTGTATGATTTTTGTGTGATCGATACCATCACGACCGTACAGGCCGGTGCACCGGGATGGCCTATATTCATCGTGAGCATTATGGGTGTCGTCTGTGGATTATTCAGCCTGGTCTGGATTATCCGTATCAAAGGCGATGATCCGTATCCGGCTAGTGCCGTAGTCGCGGAAACAAAATAATTAAAATGGAAGCGTTACGTCATACGCCACCACATCTGCTGGATATCCAGTCGCAGCTCAGTGTCCGGGAACCGCTTTTTCACCGACCGGAGTTCGGTACGACGCGAGAGGAGCGCGAGGCCATGCTCGCGGAAGATTTCTGGGAAGTCGGCGCCTCGGGTCGACGTTATAGCCGCGCTTACATACTCGATGCTCTCCAGGCCGATAACGCGGCCGGGGACGCCGGCGAATGGCAAACGCAAGACTTTTATTGTCAGCAGCTGGCAATCGATACCTATTTATTGACATATACGCTCCGCCAGGGGAATCGTGTAACCCGGCGTACGACGATCTGGCGCTGGCAGCAAAATCGCTGGGTCGCGTGTTATCATCAGGGCACACTGGTGGCATCAGCCTGAATCGCGACAGCGGCGTATTCTACTTAATGGAATTGTCTTGTGAGCGGGGCAAATCATCGCTATGATTTGCCCGCGAGTTGCCAGTAGAAGCGGATAAACATCAAATGCCTGTCACTTTATCAATCCCGCAAGCGGGCAGCAAAAGGATATTCTGTTCATGACGGTGGCGAAAGGGCCTGACGGCAAACTGCGTTGCCAGTGGTGCAATGTGACACCGGAATATCTCCACTACCACGATACCGAATGGGGCTTCCCGGTCAGTAATGATCAGCGACTGTTTGAAAAACTCTGCCTGGAAGGATTTCAGGCGGGCCTGAGCTGGCGTACTATCCTTGCCAAGCGCGAGAATTTTCGGCGCGCGTTTCATCATTTTGACTTTGATCGCGTTGCGCGCTTTACGCAACGCGATGTCACTCGCTTGCTGAAAGATGAGGGCATTGTTCGTCATCGTGGTAAGATCGAGGCGGTGATCAATAACGCCAGGCAGGCACGGGAACTGGTCAAACGGGAAGGCTCCCTCGCCGCATTCTTCTGGCGGTTTGAACCGGACAACAGGAGACGGGTGAAACCGCAAAGCGTCTCGACCTCAGCCGAATCCATCGCGCTGTCAAAGGAACTGAAAAAAATGGGCTGGAAGTTTGTGGGACCCACGACAGTCTATGCCTTTATGCAGGCAATGGGCCTGATAAATGACCATGTGGAAAAATGCGTCACGCGAAGCAAGGTCGAAAGTGCGCGCAAACGCTTCAAACGGCCAGGGCGGTAATCTGTGAGGTGCGGTAAAACGCCAGGTTGAGCGGGTGGGTTTCATTCGCGAGAAATCCGGTGAAGACGGGATTTTAAACCGGCGGGACGTAGATCAATTTACACAGGGGATAGAGGTCTGTATTGTCTGAGTGGGCGGTGTCCAGGACAGGGTTGATGGGGCAGGAAGACAGCAAAATACTTGAAGTCAGGGATCTGAACGTCACGATCGAGGGCCAGCTTGTCCTGGAAAACCTGTCGTTCAGCCTGCAGCGGGGCGAGGTGATGACGATCCTGGGTCCAAACGGTGCGGGCAAGACCATGCTGTTGCGTGCACTGCTTGGCGCAGTACCGTATGAGGGACAGGTTAGCTGGCAAAAGGGACTGGAAATTGGCTACGTGCCGCAACGCCTCCCCTACATCCGGAATATCCCGCTCAGCGTCGCGGACTTTTTTGCCTTGAGAACGGATGTCAGCACGGATGTTAGAGAAATGCTGCAGGCCGTCGGCCTCGAGGCCGGGACCGAAAACAAACTCATTAGCGACTTCTCCTCCGGGCAGTTTCAGCGGATCCTGATTGCCTGGGCGCTGGCCAAAAATCCCGATGTCCTGTTGTTTGACGAGCCGACCACCGGGGTCGATGTCGGCGGCGAAGAGACTGTTTATTCTCTGCTCACACGGCTTCAGCGCGAGCGTAACCTGACCATGGTACTGATTACGCATGACCTGGCCGTGGTGCACCGTCTGTCTTCAGTCGTGTTGTGTCTCAACAAACAACTCGTTTGCATGGGCCACCCCTTAGCCACACTCACCCCGGAGAACCTGCGCCGGTTGTACGGTACGGAAGTCAAGTTTTATCAACATCACCATGGTCATTAGCAAGTGATGCAGAATTTATCTCTCAGCCTGATATCCGGCATTGCGATTGGCGGTACGGCGGCCTACCTGGGTTGCCTGATGCTCAGTCGCAGAATGGCGCTGGTGGCCGGACCGCTGGGACATCTGTCATTGCCGGGAATTGCACTGGCGCTGATCTGGGGCATCGATGTGTCAATTGGTGCGTTTCCCTTTGTAATTATCGGTGTCATCCTGATCTGGTTACTCGAGATGAAGACCCGCTTGCCGATGGAGGCCCTGACCGCAGTCGTCTTTGCCTCGGGAGTGGCGATCGCCTTCCTGTTTTTGCCGATGGGGCAGGCCGAAACTGCACTGGTCGGTGATATCTCACAGGCTAATCTCAGTGGTACGGCCATCACCGTTCTTGCATCACTGGCCATTGTCTGGATCCTTAAAAAGACTTACCCGCGAATGATTCTGGGTAATATCTCGGAGGAGCTGGCAGCGGCGGAAGGATTCGATACCCGGCCTTACAATTTTATCTATTTATTCCTGGTCGCCGTGATTGTCGCGCTGGGTGTCAAGATGGTCGGAGGACTGCTGACCGCAGCCCTGGTCGCGATCCCGCCGTCTGCGGCACGTAACCTGGCCCGGAACCTGCGGCAATATATCCTGTGGTCTGTCGTCATCGGTGCGGGATCGGCCCTGCTGGGCATTGTGTTGTCGCAAATCACCGGATACCCGGCCGGACCGCTGGTCATCCTGGTGAGCACGCTGGTATTTTTGTGTAGCTTGCCTTTTTCGCGATAGCGCCACAAGGCCGTCGCCTGATATCGGCCGCCGTCTAGCAAGCAATAGATGGTTTTACTGCCGGCGACGGATGTCTTTTGCCATGAACAAGGCCGTTTCCCGGCCCTGATAGTAACCATGATGTTGTTTAACCACCCGGTAACCCAGTCGCTGGTAAAATTTGATCGCACCGGTATTGATTTCCCGGACCTGGACATAGATGGTGATGATACCGGCAGTGAGGGCAACCTTTTCCAGCCAGTTAACGATCCGGCGGCCGACACCCCGGTGGCGGTGTTGTAACCTGACCGCCAGTAAATCCAGGTTCGCCTCTTCTTCACGATAGGTCATGATCCCGAAACCGACGAGTTGTTGCTTATCACGGGCTACCACGACATTCTTGGCCTCATGCCGGATGAGTTGGGCAATCTTTTGCGGGGTATATTCCCAGCCCAGGTTGTACTCAATATATTCGCGGGACAGCAGGGCAATTTCAGTTGCGTCAGCCA
>JARRNT010000102.1:0-5285 GCA_037384645.1 Gammaproteobacteria bacterium
GCTGGCGCAAGGCATGGGTGAGTTGGGCAAAAATCGGGCGCAGGCTGTTGTGCAGTTGCAGGCGTTCCCTGCCCGAATAGCGCGAGCGATTCAACAACCTGAGCTTTTCCAGTAACTGGTGGCTGGCCAGGGTGACATTGCCGATGGGCAATTCACGGGCCCACTGCTCGAGCTGGCGGACCCGCCAGGGCGGGCGTGGCCGTTGCAATGCCAGCAGGGGTACCGGCAGGCTCAGGCTGGGATAAATGTGGGCCAACCCGTCAGCTGAAGGCGCGGATCTGGGCATAAGCGATAATTTTTATTGGTTATTCTGTTGCCCTAAAGTTAGCTTTTACTGGAAATATTGCAAACAAAATATTGATTTTTAGGAGAATTTTGTGTTTCATACGCAATGATGGTGGTTTTTTGCGCTGATCCGGCCGCCACCTTACCTCAGGGAAAGCGCTGGAACTGTAAACCTTGGCTAAAAGTTGTCGATAACTAGAGTTCTAGCAAAATCATAAAACCATAAAGAGAAGGAGTCTGGAATGCGAAAATGCCGCCTGTCTGTCGTTGGGCTGCTCGTACTCGGCCTGTGGCTGTTCTCGTCGCTGGCATCAGCCCAGGACCTGATTTTGACCGCACCACCACGTGAGAAACCTGCCGCGGGTCAAAAACAATACGGGCCACTGGCTGCGTACCTGACCAAGCTGTTCGGGCACAAAGTCAAATATGTCTTCCCGGGAAACTGGCTGAAATATCAGCGTGACATGCGTAATGACAAGTACGATATTATTTTTGACGGCCCCCATTTTATCTCCTGGCGTATCCTTCACCTGGGTAACCAGGCTGTGGTCAGGCTGCCGGGCCATCTGCAGTTCTACCTGATGGTGAAAAAGAATGATAATAAAATTAACAATATTAATGACCTGGTAGCAAAACAGTTCTGCGGTGTGCCACCACCCAACCTTGCCAGCCTTTCAATTATTGCAGCCTTCCCCAATCCGGTTCGCCAGCCGGTGATCAAGGGCATCCGCGGCGCCGGTAAAGCCGTGTTTGGCGCCTTTATGAAGGGCGAATGCGAGGCGGCGGTACTGCGAACCGCCTACTACAAGCGATTCCTGACCCAGGCTCAGCGCGACAAGGTCAAGATCGTCTATTCATCGCCTCCTTATCCGAACCAGGGCATCACGGTGAGCAAGCGCGTGACGCCGCGCGAGATTAAACTGATGCAACAGGCTCTGACCGTGGGTGACGGAGTCAAGGCGACCGCGCCGATTCTCAAGCGCTTCGGTGGCAAGGCCAAACACTTTATCCCGGCCAATGACGCGGAATTCAAGGGCATTAACAACCTGCTCGAGGGCGTGATTTTCGGTTGGGAATAATACCGGATGTTCCAGACTTGATTGAGAAAGCCGCTGTTTCCATAGCGTTGTGAGTTACGCTTCTCGTCGAACTCAGTGTATTTGCCGCCCTGTAGCAATGTCGCTTTGAAGCGCAGTTCCAGGTTCTGGATACCGGTATAGATCATTTCCGGCGACAGGGAGTAACTGTGGTCCTGGGTGTTGGCGATCAGGGTCAGGGCCGGGGTGAAGTACAGCCAGTCAAATGGTTCCTTGTTGCTGACACGCACATACAGGTAGTCTCTACCCGGATTACGAATTAAATACGATTTGGTGCCAATACTGGCCAGGCTGTTGAGCAGGGTCGTGTTGTTACTGGCACTGGCCGTGTCGACGGCGCTGAAATAGCTTTGCATCTGCTCGGAAGTGTAGCCTGCGCCATTATGATAATACTCGGCGATCAGGGTGGTTTCGTTTTCGGTCAGGTAACGCAAACCCAGCAACCACTGCTGGGCCGAATGGGCGGTGGTCGTGATCGCGCCGCCACTGCTGACCAGTTGCTGGCTGGTCTCACTCAGGTAGGCCCACTCGCCGTGCACTTCAAAATTGGTTGCCAGGTTTTTGGAGAAGTCCACGCCATAACGGTAACTGCGGCTGCCCTGGCTGAGATACATCAGGTCCAGGTCGGTGTCGTGATACAGGGCGTAGAGTTTGAACGCAAAGTTATCGTGATCAGGCAGTCCATAGTCAGAGTTAACCGAGTTGCGCACCGGCAAATACACCGGGGTGAAGGCCAGGGTCTTGAGTGCGCCGCTGTAGCTTTTGATCAGATCGGCAGTGGCCATGGTGTAACCTTCGCGGGCCAGCTCCGGGTCATTCGGATCCTTGGGGCGCTCGACGAAGCCGACCGGGTTCCAGGCATAACCCTTGCCCCATTTCATGGTCTTCTTGCCCAGCTCCAGGGTGACGCCGGGGTCGGGCTGGTAGGCCGCGAGGGCTTCGTAGAAGGTACCCTCGTGATCACTGCCAAGTTCGCTACTGTAGGTTTGCCCGTGATAGGTGGCCCAGGCATGCCAGTGTTCGTGCTTGATGTCGCCGGTCAGTTCCAGCGCTGCGGATTTTTCAGTGACAGTGTCGGGAATCGTGGAGTTTAAAAACAGCAGGCGCGAGGCAACACTGTCGCGGTTGATGACCTGGTGATCCAGATTGGCCTCGAGGAAGCCAGTGAACTGGTAAGCCTTTTTTTCATAGCTGCCGACATCGAAATTAAACTCCTCGGCATTCGCCGCGCCGGCCGCTAACAGCAGGCCGGCCAGTGTCAGCGCCCGCAGTGGCTTCATCGCAGGCTTTCAACGCGCGGCAGGAAATTGAGGGTGAATACCTCGTCCGGGAAATCACGCTTTTTGATCTTGGCAAACAACATAATGGATTTATAGCCCTTGTACAGGGGGCTGTCGGTGGTCAGCACCGAGGGTCGGATGATGCCGCCACCAAAATCTTTTATCTTCGAATAGTGCAGGGTCTTGATCAGCAGGCCACTGGCGGCATAGGCCTCGATCTTGGTCGGAACCAGGCGTTTTTTATCGACCCACATCTTGAGGCTGTCGTAGGCCACGCTGTTGGAGTTGGCCTTGAGATGCAGCAGGTATTCCTTGCCGCTGCTGTCCATGGAGGTGACGTGGTATTCCTCGTGATAATCCAGGCGCAGGATATCCGAGTTGTTAAACACCCCGCCCACCACGGATTGCAGGCTGGTGATGCGCAGGGGTTTGCCGACGTTGGGGATGTACAGCCACATGTTGTCGCCGACCCGCAGGGTGCTGCGGCCCTTTTCGCTGGGCGGGTCGAGGAACAGCGCGACCATTTTGTCCTTGCCCTTTTTTACGGTATACAACACGAATTCCTTGCGCGCGCCGTTGGGCTCGATATTGATCAGCTTGCGGTACATTTCGTAGGACTCCGGCTGCAGGTTGCGATCAACCTTTTTCAGGATCGCTTCGCCGTCCTCGGCATGGCTTACGACACTGACGAGTAAGATCAGTAGAGAAACAAAAAAACGTGAATGACGAACAGACATGGGACAGACTCCTAAAAATGACGCAGGGCGGTGATCGGGTTCATGCGCGAGGCCTTCCAGGCCGGTTGCAGGCTGGCGAGTACGGCGACCAGCACCACGATCAACGAAATGACCAGAATCTCCGTCACGGAAATGGTCGGCTGTAATACCAGGTTGTCCTGGCGCCCGAAGGAAAAGGTGATGGTCTTGGCGTTAATGATCGCGATCGTGGCGACGCTAATGATGACGCCGATGACAGTGCCCAGGATACCGAGCAGCAGACCCTCGCTGACAAACAGCATCAGGATCCGTGCTGGCGTAGTGCCGATGGCGGCGATGGTGCCGATCTCGTGAATGCGTTCGTACACCGCCATCAGCATCACGTTCATAATACTGATTAACACGATCGCGACCAGCATGACCTTGATAAAGGTATCGAGCATATCGATCATCTTGGCGATGTTGGAAAACGGCGACAGCGCCTCCCAGGTATGCACCTCGAACACCGGTTTGCCCTGGGCATTGGTGATCTGGCTGAAATGCTGGCGCATCTTTTTGTAGGCCTTTTCCAGCGAGACCCCTGGCTTGAGTCGGATCGCGATCTCACTGAGCTCCGGCTGCTGCAGGCGTAACAGGTTGCGGGCATCGTTGATGTCCATGTAGCCGTCGCGGCCGCCGGGGCCGGACACGCCTTCGAGTATCCCGCTGACGGTAAAGGTGTTGCCGTTGACCGAGCCGTCACGGTTGGTTGCCACCAATACCACTGAGTCGCCGACCTTGACCTTGAGTCCCTTGGCGATCAGTTCCGGGATTACGATCTTGCCCGGCGCGACCAGGGGCTGCTTGGGGTTACCCTGGATCAGGCGGCCCGGCAACAGCGGGCAGGTGGCGACCTCCTTTTGCGGGTCGATGCCGTTGAGACGAATACTGGTGGTCTCCTTGAAGTTACTGAACATGGCGCCGAATTTGAGGCGCGGGCTCCAGGCCGCCACGTCCGGGTCTTTATCCAGGTAGTCTGTGGCCTTTTTCACCATGGCCGGGGTCATGTTGAGGGTCAGTGGCAGGCTGTCGATGGAGGCGACGTAGCCCTTCTTGTGGATCTGAATATGGCCCAGCATGGCGTCGGTGATCTGGCCGACCATCAACGCGCGAAATGAACCGGACAGAGAAATAAACAACAGCACCGCGACGATACCGATGGTGATCAGCAGGCTGGTCAGGATGGTCCGGCGCTGGTAGCGCAGCAGGTTTTTGGCAGCGATCTTCAGGATATTGATCATGCGGCCACCTCCGGTGGGGCAATACGGCCGTCGACCAGGGTAAAGGTCACTTCCGCTTCGGCCATGACCTTGGGGTCATGGGTCGAGAAGATAAAGGTGGTGGCAAATTTCTCGCGCATGGATTTCATCAGGTCGATGACGCGATGGGCGGTGGCGCTGTCCAGGTTGGCGGTGGGTTCGTCGGCCAGCACCAGCTTGGAATTGGTTACCAGGGCGCGGGCGATGGCAACGCGCTGTTTCTGGCCGCCGGATAACTGGTGCGGTTGTTTGCGCGCCTGTTCCAGCATGCCTACGGCATCGAGTAATTCCATGACCCGCTGGCGGCGCTGCTCCGCGTTCCAGTGCTGGACCATGATCAGGGGGTATTCCACGTTTTCATACACCGATAGCACCGGGATCAGGTTGAAGTCCTGGAACACGAAGCCGATATGGTTGCCGCGGAAGATGGCGGCCTGGCGCGGGTCCAGTGTACTGACATCGGTACCGACTACGTTCAGGCTGCCGCAGGTCGGCGAGTCGAGACAGCCGATCATGTTGAGCAGGGTGCTCTTGCCGCTGCCGGAAGGGCCGACGAAACTGACAAAGGCGCCGGGTTCAATACTGAAGGTCGCCTCCTTGATGGCCTCG
>JARRNT010000103.1:0-4499 GCA_037384645.1 Gammaproteobacteria bacterium
GTATACGACGTCACCACCAGTTCCTCGGGGACTACCGCTAACCCCGGCGACACCTTGCGTTATACCATTACCCTTAAGAACACCAGCTCGGTGGCTGCAAATGGCATCAGCCTGACCGATGATCTCGATGCCAAAAACACCCCGGCGATGTTCGTAGCTAACACCCTGACACTGGGGACATTGCCGGCTGGGGCCACAAGTACCTCGGATCCCAGCGGCGGCAGCAAGGGCACCGGCCTCGTACAAATCAGCGGTTTGAACGTACCTGCCAACAGTACCGTGAGCTTTACCTACACGGTGCAATTAGTGCCGGTCATCAATAACGGTACTGTGATCCTTAACCAGGCCAGCATCAGCGCTGTCTCGATTGACCCGCAGGTCAGCGACGATCCAAATACCGCCACAGCGAATGATGCAACGCACACCACGATCAGCTCGGCACCCAGGTTCCAGATCTACAAGACCTCCGCGCTAACCGGTTCGGCTACCACACTGTTGCCCGGTGGCACCTTGCGTTACACCATCACAGTGAAAAATATCGGTACTGAAAACGCAATTAACGCCACGCTGCAGGACCAGGTCCCGGCCAATACAACCTATGTCGCGGGTAGTTTTACCCTGAACGGCAGCCCGGTGAATCCCAACTCGACCGTTTTGCCACTGCAAAATGGCATGCTCATCAATTCGCCGGCGGACACCACGGCGGGGAACATGCCCGCTGACAGCAGTACCAGCACCGCTAACGTCGCGACCATCACCTTCGAGGTGACCGTCAATGCCGGTACCGTCAGCGGCACGATGATCTCCAACCAGGGCTTCCTCAACGCTGCGGGTTCGGCGACGCCGACCACGATCTTCGTTACGCCCTCGGATGATCCGAACACCCCGGTCCTGAACGATCCGACCATCAACGTGGTTGGCAACGTGCCATTGATCGATTCGATGAAAACCGTCAAGTTGGTGAACGACCTCAACGGCAACGGTTACGTTGATGCCGGGGATACCCTGCAATACACCATTACCGTCACCAACTACGGCAAGGTGCAGGCCACGGGTGTGACCCTCACCGACGCGGTACCTGTCAACACGACTTACGTACCTGGCACGACAACACTCAATACGATAACCGTACCCGATCCCACCGCGACTACGTCTGCGCTAGAGAATGGTATGCCCATCAGCTCTTCGGACTTGACGCCACCGCTGCCGACGGTGGGTTATATCTCGCCGGGCGCCACGGCGACGGTGACCTTTAATGTTACCGTCAACGCCGGCGTTGGTCCCGGCGTCACGATCAGCAACCAGGGTTACGTGGCCTCCAACGAACAGGCTACCGAACCCACCGACGCCGACGGCAATCAAAGTAACGGCGACCAGCCCACGGTCATCATTACCGGCGATGCACAGCTGTTGACAATCACCAAGCAGGTCAGCGTGGTCGGCGGCGGTCCTGCGCTGGCCGGCGGGCAACTGGAATACACAGTGACTGTCACCAACGCCGGGACAGTGCCGGGCACGGGCATCACCATGAAGGATGATCTCGATGAGGCCACTGCCGCACCGGGTTACCTGGTCTACGATGGCACCGTACCGGCCACCCTCAATGGCTCGACGACCCCGGTGACGGTCACCGGCAATGTGATCAACGTTGACTACGCATCAACCAATCTTGCGCCGGGACAGACACTCACTTTGCGCTTCCGTGCGGACATCAATGCGACCCTGCCCATCGGCACCTCGCTCACTAATACCGGGCACGTTTACTGGAACACGACGCAAAGCGCGCAGGCCAGTGCCACCATCTCGCTCGGCGGCACCCCCGGCAGCGCCGCGTTGAACGGCAAGGTCTGGCACGATAGCAATTTCAACAAGACCTACGACAGCGGTGAGACCCACCTGGCCAACTGGACCTTGCAGCTGTACTACCAGGGCAATCTGCTGGCCAGCACCGTGAGCGACAGCAACGGTGACTATCGCTTCACCGGTCTGGCGCCGAACGATACGGTGCCGGATCGCTATAAGTTGGTATTTCTCGCCCCGGGAGCCGGTGCCAACACGGCCAAGCTCGGCTATGCGGATTCCAGCTCCTCCAACAGTACCTATACCTTTACCGATGGTCTGCAGTACATCGATAACATCATCGTCAAGTCCGGCGACAGCCTGACCAACCTCAATTTGCCGATCACCCCCAACGGCGTGGTTTACAATTCCGTCAGCCGGACGCCGGTGGCCGGCGCCACCGTGACCCTGCTGAATGCGGCCAGCGGCCAGCCTGTGGATACGGCATGTTTCGCTGATCAAGCACAGCAGAACCAGGTGACCCTGGCCTCCGGCTTCTACAAGTTCAATCTCAACTTCGCGGGCAGCAACTGTCCGGCGGGCGGTGACTATCTGATTAAGGTGACGCCACCGACCGGCTATAACAGCGGCGAGTCGGTGGTAATCCCGCCGCAAACCGGGCTGTTCAACGTGCCGACCTGTCCGTCCCCTGCAACGCAGACAGCTTCGGGTTACTGCGAAGTGCAGAGCTTTACCGGTGCCCCGGTGATATCCATCAGCGCTGGTTCACCGCAGACCTATTATTACCTGAATCTGACCCTGGACAACCCGTCACCGGGCTCGAACCAGATCTATAACAACCCCATTCCGATCGATCCGAATCTGGGTAACGCACTGGCGATCAGCAAGACTTCGGCCAAGGTTAATGTGACCCGTGGTGAACTCGTGCCGTACACCATAACCGTCAAAAATACCCAGCCAATAGCATTGAACAACGTTACGATCTACGACGACTTCCCTGCCGGCTTTAAATACGTTAAGGGATCCGCGCGGGTTAACGGCGTGCCCACTGCGCCGACCATCAATGGCCTGGAGTTGGGATGGCCAGCGAACATTCCGACTGGCAGCACCTATACCATCAAGCTGTTGTTGATCGTTGGCGCTGGCGTACATGAAGGTAAGTATGTCAATCGCGCTCACGTCTATAGCGACGTGACCAAGAGCAATGCGTCGCAGGAAGCTTCTGCGACAGTGCGGGTGGTGCCCGATCCCACCTTTGATTGCTCCGACATCGTTGGCAAGGTATTTGACGACAAGAACCTGAATGGTTATCAGGATAAAGGCGAGGAAGGCCTCGGTGGAGTGCGCCTGGCCACGGTACGGGGAGATTTGATTACCACGGATCCGCACGGCCGTTTCCACCTGAGCTGCGCGGCGGTGCCAAACGAAGACCGTGGCAGTAACGTCATTCTCAAGCTGGATACGCGCACTTTGCCCAGCGGTTACCGTGTTACGACCGAGAATCCGAGGGTCGAACGAGTCACACGCGGTAAAGCGATCGACTTCAGCTTTGGAGCGGCGCTGGAGCATGTCGTGACCCTGGATCTCGCCAACGGCGTATTCAAAGATAATTCCACCGACATGCGTAGCCAGTGGGTGCCAAGGTTGGCGCTCTTGATCACGCAACTACGCAAGAAACCGTCGTTATTACGCCTGACCTATCTGGCCGACGTGGAAAGCAAATCCCTGGTTAAGGCACGGATAGAAGCAATCAAGGATCGCATCCTGACGCGCTGGCAACAGGTAGGTGGCTATAAGCTGACCATCGAGACCGAGGTGTTCTGGCGTCACGGCGGTCCTGTCGACAATGGTGGGTTCAGCCGATGATGCGTCAGTGCCTGAACCAGATGAGATTATTATCGCTAGTGCTGGTAGTGATAGCAGCACCGGCAATGGCTGCCAGCATTTCATCAACAAGTGATACTTCCACGGGGGGGACCGTGTGGGATAACCCCGTGCTGGGGCAAAACACTGAAACCCAACTGGACAGCGACTCCAAGTTTACCGCCTGGAAACAGGACGACAGCTCCTACCGGAAAAAGCACAACGCTAAAGTGGAAGTTAAGAAGGTCACTAAAAAGCTCGTGGATTACATCGAGAAACTCCGTAATATCCTGAACAGCATGCGCGATCGTATCAACGTGCGATTACATTTTGTTGGATATACCGATAATGTCCCCTTGTTTGGCGAGGCCAGGAAAAAATACGGCGACAACCTGGGATTGTCCAAGGAGCGCGCCGGGACGGCTGCCGAGTATTTTCAAAAGGCATTGCATTTGCCGCCAGAAGCGATCTCGTACGAGGGTATGGGCGACAGCAATCCCATTGCCAGCAACAAGACTGAAGCAGGGCGGGCCAGGAATCGCCGCGTGGAAATCGAAGTATGGTACGACGAGGTCAGCGAGAAAAAAGTAAATGAAAAAGTCACCGTGGCTCAGAAGGTAAGACGCATCCAGGTCTGCCGTGTCGAAACCATGTGTATGTTGCATTACAAGGAAGGTCATTCCCGCCGGGCAGTGCTGAAAAACCTTGTGCCGCCACTACATTATGGTGACATGGTAGGAGATATACCCGGGAAGTTTCTGGATGAGCTACGTCAGGCCCTGCAAAATCTCAAGGATAAGAGTAACGTACAAATGCGTATCATCGGTATAGCCGAT
>JARRNT010000104.1:0-3849 GCA_037384645.1 Gammaproteobacteria bacterium
CCCAGCTCTTCCGGCGTCGGCTCGCGGCCCATCTCCTGCAGCATCTGCCGCGAAATACGGTTGAGCTTGTTGATGGTCTCGATCATGTGCACCGGAATCCGGATGGTCCGGGCCTGGTCCGCGATGGAGCGGGTGATGGCCTGCCGGATCCACCAGGTGGCGTAGGTCGAGAACTTGTAGCCACGGCGGTATTCGAACTTGTCCACCGCCTTCATCAGGCCGATGTTGCCTTCCTGGATCAGGTCCAGGAACTGCAGGCCGCGGTTGGTGTACTTCTTGGCGATGGAGATCACCAGACGCAGGTTGGCCTCGACCATTTCCTTCTTGGCACGGCGGGCCTTAGCCTCACCGATGGAGACCTTGCGGTTGATATCCTTCAGCTCGGAAATGCGCATGCCGCATTCCTGCTCGATATTGATCAGGCGTTGCTGGGCCTTTTCGATCTCTTCCTCGTGCGCCTTCAGCACATCGGAGTAAGCATTGCCGGACTTGATGTGTTCCTGTAGCCACTTGGCATTGGTTTCGTTCTCCGGGAAGCTGGTAACGAATTCCTTACGCGGCATGTGCGCCAGGTTGACGCAGATGTTCATGATCACGCGCTCATGCTGGCGGATGCGATCAACCAGCTGACGCATATTGGTCTGCAGCTCATCGACCATGCGCGGAACCAGTTTGAGTTGCATGAACTCGTCGATCATTTCCGCGCGGGCCTTGTCGGTCTTCTTGTCGTGGGCGCCATGCTTGGCAACCGCCGCCGCATATTTCTTGTGCAGCTTGCGGATCTTGTTCATGCGCTCACGGGCTTCCTCCGGATCCGGGCCGGTATCTACGGTTTCCTCTGTGTCGTCATCATCGTCATCAGAGTCATTGTTGTTGTTGGCGGCGGCGATCACTTCGTCGGGCGAGGGAATTTCGTCCGGCGCATTGGGATCGATAAAGCCATTCAGTACGTCGCTGAGCTTGGCTTCACCGGCATCGATCAGATCGTACTGGCGCAGCATCTCGGCGACGGTCGCCGGATAACTGGCGAGAGAAGACAGCATCTGGTTGAGGCCGTCTTCAATCCGCTTGGCGATTTCGATTTCACCATCACGGGTCAGCAGTTCCACGGCGCCCATTTCACGCATGTACATGCGCACCGGATCGGTGGTCCGGCCGAATTCGCTATCGATGTTAACCAGGGCAGCCGCAGCTTCTTCGGCGGCATCTTCGTCGACTTCAGCCGTGCTGGTATCGGCCATCAGCACGTTTTCGGTATCCGGCGCAGATTCATGCACGGTAATACCCATGTCATTGATCATGGCCACGATATCTTCGATCTGCTCCGGGTCGACGATGTCGTTGGGCAAGTGGTCGTTGACCTCGGCGTAGGTCAGATAGCCTTGCTCTTTCCCTTTCGCAATCAATAACTTAAGTTGTGACTGTTGCGTGCTTTGATTCATAAACATACTCAAATTTATATCACCTGTGAGTGAGACAATTTTACCGACGGAAAAATCGGTGGATTCTACCCGATCTGCCGTCTCATTTCATTAGCGGCGTGCCGATCAGGCAGGGTCAATTGTGCCTGGACGACGTAACAGGGCCTGGAGTTCGCGCTTCTCATCGGGGCTCAGGCCAGCCTGGCTGGATTTGGCCAGCAAGGCTTTGGTTCGGGAATCTCGATGTTGCTCTTCGAGCCGCGCAAGCGCGCCAAGGAACTCATGTTGGATGGATTCTGGGTCATCTAGGGAGGGTTGCCACGTTGCCAGTTTCTCCAGTTGCTTCCCTTCTGCCGTATCACGCCGGCGTTCAAGCAGTGCCGCTGTATTAAGATTAGGGTTAGATCGCAAAGTTTCAAGTAGATCAAGCAATAAGCCCATGCCGGGTTGTTCAATTTGGGACAGAGATTGCAGGTCTTCGACCGAATTAGCGAGTTTGGGCTGGTACAGGAGGCAACGCAGGGCTGTCCGCACCAGGGACGGGGTCTCCCGCGCAGTCGGGGCGGCGGATTGGGGCCGGGCTGCGCCGGTGGCTGTACCGGGCAGGGCCAGGCCGAGCAGTTTATAGACGTCCGGTTCTGCCTGCTTGGTATGGCTGGCCAGCTCGCGGACGATCAGGCTGCGGTAGGTCTCGTCCTGCAGCGTTTGCAGCAGAGGCCGGGCCTTCTCCAGCAGGGTCCGATGGGCGTCCAGATCATGGCGGTCGATACCGCTGCGCAGGTGGTTGAGTAAAAAGGCCGACAGGGACAGGGCCTGGCCAATTCTGTCCTCGAACGCGGCCTTGCCGGTCTGGCGCACCAGGGTGTCCGGGTCTTCACCTTCGGGCAGAAACATGAAGCGCACGCTCTGGGTGCCATTAAGTACCGGCAGGGCATTTTGCAGGGCCCGCCAGGCCGCATCGCGCCCGGCGCGATCGCCGTCGAAGCAAAACACTACCTCATTGGTCAGGCGAAACAGCTTTTGCACGTGCTCGGCGGTGGTGGCCGTGCCCAGGGTTGCCACCGCATAGTCAATGCCCTGCTGGGCCAGGGCAATGACGTCCATATAGCCCTCCACCACCAGCAGGCGCTCGATGTGACGCAGGGCCTGGCGTACCTCGTACAGGCCGTACAGCTCGCGGCCCTTGTGGAACAGGGGGGTTTCCGGCGAGTTGAGATACTTGGGCGCATCATCCGGATTGATGACGCGGCCGCCAAAGCCGATGACCCGGCCACGGCTGTCACGGATGGGGAACATCACCCGCTGGCGAAAGCGGTCGTAGGTGTCGCCATTATCCTTACGGATCAACATGCCCAGGGTGACCAGGGTGTCAGCTGCGCGGTTGCCGAAACTGCGCAGCAGGTTATTGCCCGGCGGGGCATAGCCCAGGTTGTAGCGGGCGGCAATCTCCCCGCTCAGGCCCCGGCCCTTGAGATAGTCCACGGCGGTTTTTGCCTGCGGGTGCTGGCGCAGCTGCTGGCGGTAGTACTGGTCACAACGGGTCATGACCTCGTATTGATCGAGTTTGGCCTGCTGCTGCTGTGGGCTGTGGCGCTGGCCCTGTTCATAGGGCACCGGGACCCCGGCCTGTTTCGCCAGTTCCTCGATCGCCTCGACAAAACCCAGGTGGTCATACTCCATCAAAAAGCCCACGGCCGTGCCATGGGCGCCGCAACCGAAGCAGTGATAAAACTGCTTGGTTGGGCTGACCTTGAACGAGGGGGTTTTTTCGCCATGGAACGGACAACAGGCCTCGTACTCGCGGCCGGCCTTTTTCAGCGGCACGCGCGCGTCGATCACCTCGACGATGTCGACGCGATTTAACAGCTCATCGATGAATGCAGGGGGGATACGGCCGGCCATGAGAGTTATTGTACTTTAAATGGGTGGATTCGCCTTGTTTGTCATTCCGGAAAACGGGCGGGAGTCCCCGTTATCCGGAACAAGCGCATTATTAAATTTACACTGATTTTTAAATGAGTTACTTCGCCCTCGCTAAGGGCGAGGTACTTTCTTTGTGCGAACAAAGAAAGTACCCAAAGAAAATCGCCCCCGATTGCTGAACGGTCGCGGATTTTGACTGTACTCAGGGGCGCTGCGATATTCGGCATCCCTGCCTCATATCGCAGGCTCGGCGTCCTGCCTCGCCCCTTCGGGCACCCCTTGCGTTCAGTCAAAATCCACTCACAGCAATCTCAATGGGGGATACCCCCAATTAGCAATGATAGAGATAATAAATTTATATAGGAGGAACTTCATACAGTATGGTTTTTACCCCCCATGTTGGCGCAACAGACTCGCGTTGAAACAGCGCAGGTTGCGCCCGCAGGGTGGCGGCATGGACGCCGCCAGTCAGGATACAGGACAGGGACGTCCTGTATCCTGACCG
>JARRNT010000105.1:0-3817 GCA_037384645.1 Gammaproteobacteria bacterium
GCGCGCCTGACCATCAGGCTGGGGGTGCTGGTGGTGAAGCCCAGCGAGGGATCACTGATCTCGCCGAGCAACTTGGGAGGCTGTTCCGGATCGGTAATGTCCATGATCATATAGGCCGAACGGCTGGTGACGTTTGTCCCGCTGACGGGTGTGTAGCTCATATCACCGCCACCCAGGCGCATGCCGACCACCAGGATTGTGCCCCAGCCACCCGGGTGGGTAGCATCATCAGGGAAAATGTTCACATCGAAGGCCTGTGGCGTGCCATCGACATAATAGACGTGTGGATAGTCTTTCTCGGCAAGCCACTGCAGGTGAGGGAGCAGGTTGCCGGGGACATAGCCCCATAACTCGGAACCAAGGGGATCGCCGGTTGCATTCGACGGGCAGGTGGCGGCAGTGCCGGCGGGCGAGCCGGATGGCACTGCGAGGGGGGCGATACAGTATTTCTTGTTCAGGGCATCGTAGAACCCTGAGTTGAAGGCATGCAACATCCCGTCGTTGGCACCGGTGTAGACCACTACCCGGCGCGAAGCATACTGCTTTTTAAATGCTGTATAGCTCGTATCACCATACTTGTCGTCCCAGTTACTACTGGGAGTCCCGACAATCAGCGGGGTGGAATGAATAATGTCACCCAGGCGCCAGACCTTGTCGACACCGCTATTATCGTAGTCGATGGTGCGTGAACGGAAATTGTCGATACCGTCTTCGCCGCGAATGAAGTTGACCAGATCATCGGCATCATTGACATCGATCTTATTATCACCATTGAAATCGGACTGAAGATCCAACCAGCCGAAGTTGCTGGCAGTAATTGACTGGTCAGTAAACGGAATAACCTCACCGCTATCGACGACACCGTTATCGTTCGAGTCGATCCAGGTGAAGATATAGCGGCCATGTGTCGAGTCGATCGTGTCCGTATAATTCCGTTGTGTCGGGATGGTGGTGTTTGATATCGCGGCGAGCTGGTCGCGCGCACTCCAGATCGGTTTGAGATCGCTCAACGGTGCATAACTATTCAGAGTGAGGTCTATGCCATTTGTCGTGTCGTAGCGCGCGATCTTGGTTTCGTTGCTGGATTTGTCATAAACGAGCGAGACGACATCATCGGTTGCGTAATCATCAAGCTTGCCGTTCTGGTTGCTATCCTCGCGCAGGTTATTATGGTTGTCGACGAACAGCGAATATAACCTGCCCACCCAGGTGACCCGTTGAACCGGATTTGTACTGCTGTTTGTCTTTACCGGCTGGTAGAGGGCCTGAACAATCATGCCGGCGCCGCTGCCTGCGTTTGCGACCACAGCGGCTGCTGTACCTGAAGATACCTGCTCGGTAATATTTGCCAGAACCTGGCCAAGGTTGGTTTCCAGATTTCCGGGGTTGGCCGAATTGAAGTAGTTATCAGGCAGCCCGTCGCTTCCAATGGCATTGGTGGTGTTATTGCGGGTGTCCCATTGCGCCGAACTGGTGATGGGGTCAGTACCGGTGGGGGTAGAGCTCGAGTAGTCGGTGAAACCACCGTATTTGGCGGCATACCATAATGGGTCTTTCAGGATGCCAGCCGTTGTGCTGCCCAGCGGGTAATACACCTTGGTGGCAGCGGCGCCTGCATCACACGTATTGCCTGCACTACCACACGTATTGGAAATTGATGCGTCGGTATATTTAAAGTCGTGAATGCCGGAGGTGACGTGAAAGCCGTCATTCGTGGTACCGCTAATGACATAACCAAAGCCCATGGGATAGCTTGTTGACTCATACGAAACCTGGGTTGTGATCGTGATTCCGCTGCTATCGATTGAGTAATCGATCGTTCCCCACATATCCTGGTCGAAGTCACCGCCCTGTTCGCTATCTTCCCAGTTGACATAGATTTGGCCGGTAGCCGTGCCACTGACCACGGTATAGGGCTTGGTGATCTGCATATCGACGATGCGGCAATCAGTGGCCGGCGAAGTACCTGAGTTTCGACAGGCGGGCATCAATTTTACCGTCTGTGTTGAACTGCCAGGGACGGGGATGTTGACGACCGGCGTGGTGGAACTCAGGGATACCGCATAGGTATTCACCGTCTGGTCGGTATTGGCGGGAAGGCCAGAGCTGCTGTTTACGTTATTGGTGTGTGCCCAGTAGGCGATACCCGCAATGTCATAGGAGCCGCCCAGGCGGGGCAAATCGGGGCAGGGACCGAGGGCCAGGCTGAGGTCGGTGATGGTTTTGGCGGTACACAAGCCATCATTGGTCGTGCCGTTGTTGCCGATAAAATATTTATTGTTGGTGATCTTTTCCCAATCGCCAATATCTTTGGTCAGGGTTTCGGCCGATGGGGTTCCCCCATTAAGATTAGCAAAGCCGCTATCGATCTGATCGGAGTCATAGGAAAATGGCCCGGTATTCAGGACGATAATGCTGCATTTGGCGCAATAGTTATCTTTATTCAACGGGTGTGACCAGGTCGCAGTACTCAGTCCCGGGACACCGTTGACACCGGGGATATAACTGGAGTCATCAGTACTGAAGTCGGAGTCGGCGTTTTGACCATTGAAATAGCGCACTGCTTCCAGGTACATCTCCGATATCGGGTTGCCCCAGTTCGAACAGTTGGGTTCAGTGAACGAGGACAGACCCCATGAACATTCATCATTTTTATACGTTATACCGTTAACGGTTATCGGATTATAAAAACCATACTTGTTGTCGTAACCATGCACACGCAGGGCGTTGATGGTGGAGACGATGCCGTTGACGTTGGTGAAGGTGCCGTTACTCGGATCGACTTCGTTGGAAAAGTCTGAAATGTTCTTGCGCAGCACGCCGCCAGACTTGCTTTTAGTATAGGAGCCGGTCATCAGGCCGAACTTGATTTTGCCGGTTTCGCCGTAGGTTTGCAGCAGGCCCGTCGGTTTGAAATCGCTATTGCCGCTACTATCAGTATATTTTGTACAGTTTGATGCGTTGAGTACGTTGTTATCACATACCTCGACACGCACATTGTAGTCCGGGCCAGCACCATTAGAGGTTAAACCATCACTTGATTTGTCCGGGTCATTATCATTTGGGGAGTGTGCACTGACCGGGTCAGTGGTCTTCTCGCCATCCCAGGTGCACTGCCAGCGTTCGTTGGCTGCCCACTTGCTGAAATCACCGTTGGCGACCCGCATCAACGGGGGGTTGGTTACATTCTGCGAATTTCCGCTCGCAGCGGGTGTGGTATTACAAATCGTGATCGTGGTGGCTGAGCCGTTGAAGGGGGTCAGGTCCCCCAGGTCGCTGCCGCTATAAACCTTGGCGAAACTGTGCGCATCGGTGGGAAAGTAAGCACGCTCCAGCACGGTCTTACCGGCTGTGTCCGTGGAGCGATAGCCGCCATAGAGAACCTTACGCAAGATGTCCATGCGCGTCATGGTCGCCCAGTTCAGAAAGTTACCACTCCAGTACTTGTTGGCAGATCCTTGGCATAAGTGGTTGGTTGTACTGGCTGCCGGCACGAAGTAGCCATCGGTCGCATCGTAGATATAACACATGGCCGAGTTAAAATAGCCATAGTAGTTGATGCTGTTGGTATAGGTGGTTTGCGGCAGTCCACCACCACCAGTGAGATCAACCAGGTCGGTGTAGGCCTTTTTGTACAGCGAATCGTCCTTGCCCAGCAGCAGCATGACCAGCGGAGTGGCGTTTGTTGAGTTCTGGCCTGCTGTGACAGGCAAAGAGCTGAATTGCGAGGAAGTGTATGCGCCGAAGGCCAGACCAGGCAGGCCCAGCAGGGCAATCGCACCTAACATGACGGTGTTGCGGAACCGGGTGAGTAATG
>JARRNT010000106.1:0-5279 GCA_037384645.1 Gammaproteobacteria bacterium
TTCATGACAGAGGCGCGCGCGGCCTCCCGTCTTGATCACCCGCATATTTGTGTAATCCATGATGTCAATGAAACTGCAGACGGTCAGCTCTACATCACCATGCCTTATTACACTGGCGAAACCCTCGATAAACACATTGACCGAGGCGCCTTAGCATTGACCGATGCATTGGAAGTTGCGATACAGATCAGCGATGGATTAGCTGAAGCACATCGTCATCACATCGTACACCGCGATATCAAACCACCCAATATTATGCTGACTGACAATGGCGCCAAAATCCTTGATTTTGGTATTGCCAAGCTGGATAACATGCGGCTCACCAGTACCGGCAATAGTATAGGTACCGTCGCCTATATGGCACCGGAGCAATTGCGCGGTGATCCTGTTGATGCCCGTGCAGATGTTTGGGCGGTGGGTGCCAGCCTGTTTGAAATGATCTCTGGAAAGCGCGCCTTTCCTGGAGATGTCCTGCCACAAATCGTCAATGCCGTTTTATATACGTTTTATATACCAATATAGATCCCCTGCAATCCCTGTCTAAGGATCTCCCAAGCTCATTGCATACCTTGTTGCAACAATGCCTTGCCCGGGATATTGATCAACGATTCCCTGATATGGATACATTACTCGATGATCTGATTCGTTTGCGTAACACGCTGACCGGGAAACACCAGGTAAACTCAACAACTCGTACGAAAATAAATACTCGCTTTGCCTGGGATGAAAAACTTTTGCAGGAATTTACCGATACCTTATTACCCTTCGTCGGCCCACTGGCTGCAACGTTAGTGAGTAATGAGGCCAAGCAGGCTGCTGATGCCAATACACTGAGTCAGGGCCTGGCAGAAAAAATTCCGTCAGCTAAAGAACGTGAACAATTTCTTCAGAAAATCAAGCTTAAAGTGGTCGCACATACGCACCCACCGGTACCGGAAAAAGTCCACACCAATGGGTCACAAAACGGGATAAATCTGACGCCGGAAGAATTGGCCGTGCTGGAAAATCATTTCACGCCCTTCATCGGCCCCATCGCCGGCGCTTTAATTCGACGCGCCACCACGTTTGTTGGAAACTTTACTGAGCTTTGCCAGTGGCTGGCGGATCAAATCCCGAACGAACGCGAACGCCTGCAATTCCTGGAGCAGGTATCCAATGCAGCAAAATAGTGCAGTTCGTACTGCCAACCGGGGATTCAGTAGAGGTAATCATGGCAGTGTCTTTTACAATCGTGCTATCTTGCCAACGCATGGGAAATATACAACAGCCGATTCGCCAGTGACTTAAACTTCACTATAGTAGGTACTGATATGGGCTTACGTTTAAAATTTAATCTCGTTATGTTACTGGTTGCAGCCCTCGGACTCACCGGTATCGGGTTTGTCGCATCGCAAATGTTAGAGCGCAATGCTCGTGCAAATATCCTGCAACAGGCCGGATTGATGATGGAAGGCGCGATGGCCATTCGCAGTTATACGGTCAATCAGATTGGGCCATTAATTGGCTCGCAAATGACGCACAAGTTTTTGCCACAATCCGTACCTGCCTATGCCGCCACTCAAAACATCAATGGGTTGCGTAAGCGCTACCCGAATTTCACATACAAAGAGGCGACTCTGAATCCAACCAACCCGAATGCACGTGCAACAGGCTGGGAAACCAGTATCATCGATTATTTCCGCAACCACACAAATGAAAAGCAGCTGGTTGGTGAACACACAACCGCAACAGGCCGCAGCCTCTATATGGCGCGTCCGATCAAGGTTAAAAGTGAAGCCTGCCTTAGCTGTCACGGCAATGTAGCTGACGCACCGAAAACCATGCTGGCCAAGTACGGCAAAGCCAATGGTTTTGACTGGCATATGAACGAGATAGTCGGCTCACAGATTGTGAATGTCCCAATGGAAGTGGCTCTGGATCGCGCGCATAAAACCCTGGTTACGTTCATGTACTCAGTCGGCGCTGTATTTGCTCTGATCATGCTTATACTGAATCTGTTACTCAACCAAATCGTCATTAATCCAGTCAAACGTATGGCGGGTATCGCACATGAAATCAGCATGGGCAAGCTTGACGTTGAGGAGTGTACTGCCAGGGGGAAAGATGAAATTTCGGTACTTGCAGAATCTTTCAATCGCATGCGCCGCAGTCTGGTCAATGCGATGCAAATGCTGAACTCTAAGTAGGAGTTAGTGCGCCGCCTCTCCCTTCAGTTCACGCAATAACCAGGCTTTGGCGAAGCGTAATTCGCGATCGACTGTAGCAGGCGAGATACCAATTGCTTCACCGATCTCATCATAAGTCATACCTCCATAAAAATGCAGTTCCAGTACATCTGCTTTTCGCGGATCGATCTCGTGTAAACGTTGCATCAACTTTTCCAGGTCAAGAATGTCCGGCTCTTCACTGCCTGCTCCGATACGGGTATCGGATAATGTCACCTGTAAGAAATCACCACCACGCTTGTGACGGTGTTTGGCACGGGCATGATCGATCAGGATCCGGCGCATGGTTCGCGCAGCAACGGCAAGAAAATGTGCGCGACTTTCCCAGCTGACCCTGGCATCTACCAATTGTAAAAATGCCTCATTGACCAGGGCTGTAGCCTGAAGGGTGTGGCCGGCATTCTCCCCCTGCATGTATTTATTGGCAATGCGCTGCAAACTGTCATGGACCAGAGGAATTAGGATATTCAATGCCTTGCCGTCGCCGGCGCGCCAATCTTTGAGGAGTTGGGTAACGGGTTGTTGCTGGCCCATGCCAGAAGTATAAGCCGGATACCCCAATTATGCACTCTGGATGGCTCATATAAGCGGCTAAACTACTGTCAAAAGAACTTATGCCATCATGCTTGTATTTACTTAACCAGTCACAGATAGGATCATAGCGGGCCATATTACTGGCCCGCCTTTTTGGATCATATTGCCTTAAGCAGCAGTCTTACGTTGTGCAGCAAAGTAGCTTTCCAGGTCCTCCGAGCCCCCGATACGCTCACCATTGATAAACACCTGGGGCACCGTGGCTTCGCCGGAAATAGCACGAATCGTCGCTTCGCTGAAATCACGATTCAATACCAGCTCTTCGAACTCGATCCCGGCATCGCGCAGCATACCCTTGGCGCGCACACAGTAGGGGCAGCCCTCGCGACTGAACACGGTCACGTTCAGCGGCTTGGCCGCTTCCGGTGCGATGTAATCCAGCATGGTGTCGGCGTCGGAGACCTCAAACGGGTCGCCCGGCTTGTTCGGCTCGATGAACATCTTTTCGATCACGCCGTCCTTCACCAGCATGGAATAACGCCATGAGCGTTCGCCGAAACCGAGGTCATTCTTCGCCACCAGCATGCCCATGCCACGGCTGAAGTCGCCGTTGCCGTCAGGCAGGAAGGTCACATTGTCGGCCTTCTGTTCGTTGCGCCATTCGTTCATGACAAAGGCGTCGTTGACCGAGATGCACACGACATCATCCACGCCATGCTGTTTCAGCACCGGCGTCAACTGGTTGTAACGCGGCACGTGGGTGGAGGAACAGGTCGGGGTAAACGCCCCCGGCAGGGAAAACACCACCACGGTTTTGCCTTTGAAAACGTCATCCGTGCTGACATCCACCCACTCGTGATTGCGACGGGTACGGAATGTCACCTGCGGGACTTGCTGGCCTTCACGATTCTCTAACATCATTACTCTCCTTTAAAAATCATCAGTTGGTCATTACATCGGTTATACAAATGATTACCCCGGGGCAGCCTGTTTCAGTTTCTGCATCCGGCTCCAGACCCGCTCGTGCAGGTAGTAAGCGACGGTGTTAATCGCCGGCTCGACCAGGGCGATGGCACCACCCACCAGCACGCTGCCGGTCATGACGTAGCCCACGCTAAAGGCCACGCTGAAGTGGACGATGGCGAAACTCATGGTCTTGGTCACGGCCCTGGCCTCCTTACACTCAAGGTGTAAAAATCTGTCTACGGAGAAAATTATCGGGGTTGGCTAATGATAGTTAAAATCGTTTATAACTATCTTTGTAATAGTTAATATCTATTGTCTTAGGCAAGACGAACGACTTCCCGCCGTCTCATATCAGTCAATTCAGGCTGAAATCGGTCTGGAACACGGCCTTGAGATGGGTCTTGACGGTGTTTAATGTCAGACGCAATTGTTCGCTGATTTCAGCCAGGGTCAGTCCGGCACACAATAGCGAAGTGACTTTCGCTTCGGACTCGGTGAGTTGATAGATCGCCACCAGCATCTCCTGCGCCGGCTGGGCCGTCTCGTTTACTCCCGAGATCATGACCATCGCCGCCCGGTTACCGGTCAAATTAAAATCGATATTGTCGCGACTGAGCGGGCTGACCAGGATAGACAACCCCTTAGCATGACCCGCCTGAGTGAATTGCATGCCACCGGCTTCCACTACCCGGCTATCTGCCCTGCCAACAGTGGCATTATTTATCAAATTTGCGAGTTGCTGGTTGTATTGAGCCGTACCCAGCTGTAAAGCACCGCGACGAAACGACAGCGCCGGGTGCTGGTCGAGCAAGGACTCTGCAGCCGTATTCATGAACTGCACACGACGGCTATCATTCACCACAAACACGGCACTGCTAATGCGGTTCAATGCCTGTTGAAGAGTGTTACGCTGAAGTTCAAGTTGCTGGGTACGCTGGTTGATGAGTGTGGCTCTAGTGATATGCGGGGCCAGTTTTTTAAGCAGGGTCAGTTGGTCGCGGTGAAACTCGTTACGATTGCAGCCTCTTTGCATAGCGAAATAAATTTCAAAATGACCGTTGCCCTTGATACCTCCACCCATCCCATAATGGCCATTGGTTGGAGCAACATAGTCATTATAGAATTCTGTTTGCCTGTATTCGCGGTTACTTAAAATATGATGTGTACAAGTAATAAGGGGTTTATCGCTATTGTGGAACATGTCCTTCCAGTGGTCGAGCAGGTGGAAGTGGTCCTTGTAAATCTGTACCCAGTAAGGGTCGCGGTTATACGCGTAATATTGATTAATCTCCAAGCTGTTCCGATCAATAATGCGCAAGTTGTTCTGTTCAGCCTGAAAGAAGTCGGCCATCGATTTTGATGTGTCATTCCAGCACGACGCATCCATGCCGGCGTCATAGATCTGACCAATCAGATCCAGAAAGCGTTCTTCCGAGACAGTGTGATTTTTACGACCTGGCATCGGTAGTCTCGTTTTTGTTGACGAGATCGCTTAACACATCACACCAGTGTTCAAACAGGAAGAAATGGCCTTTAGCAGGCAGTGTGTGCAAC
>JARRNT010000107.1:0-3659 GCA_037384645.1 Gammaproteobacteria bacterium
ATCGTCATTGCAACGAGCGCCGCGTGGCTATGCAGCAGATCACCCCCTGATCGAGGACCTGAAGCGTAAGGACTTTCTCGCCATTTCAGCGCTGACACAGGAACAGGTATTGGGTGCGCGTTTTCGTGAGTTGGTGATTAGTCGGTTCAGAGTCGCGGATCACTTCATGCAGTTCCTGTGTACAGCGCTTAACCTGCAATACTAGACCCTGGTCTGTATGAATAAAGCGTCAGAAATGATCAATTGACTGAGCCCGTTCCGCCCAGATCCTTTTTTTACCTGCCTGCTAAATCGGCCGCCGAATCCAGCCTGCTGGACTAATAGGATTCGCCCCAGGATATATCATGTTCAAGATGCTCTATCCTGTCTCGTTGTTCTTCGATCACGGCCTTGACCACGTCCAGGATGGAGATAATGCCGATCAGTTCTCCGTCGAGGACCACGGGCAGATGCCGGAAATGGTTTTTGGACATGATTCGCATGCATTCATCGATGCCCATGGCTGGACTGATGTGGAAGACATCACGTGTCATGATTTCCACGACGCGTGTGTCTTGGGAGTGGCGCTGCTGCAGGATGACCTTACGGGTATAGTCCCGTTCAGATACAATCCCGATCAGATTTTTATTGAGGACGACGGGCAGAGCCCCGACGTCTTTGTCGGCCATGAGTTTAATCGCGTTGTAGACGGTTTCTTCCGGTGTGACTGTCCAGATTTTATAGCCCTTGTTCGCCAGCAAATGTTCTACCGTACCCATCGGGATGACCTCCTGGTTCGCTATTCCATAACTAAGTCAGGTAATAAGACATTCCACCGTAATTCTAATTATAGTATCGACCACCGGATTTGACTTTTTTAGTCGGTCCAAGGCGGCGATAGTGAACTAAGTGCCGGTAATTTAAAGCATTTGAGCAAGCCCCTGCGGTCAATCCCGCCGCATCAAAACAGGATAAACGGTCAGGGTCGACCGCCGTACGTAAGGGCTATGGTCAGGATTTGCTGATTAAGCTTGTGGCTGAGATAAATGCCGTATCACCTTGATCA
Organism: Gammaproteobacteria bacterium; assembly: GCA_037384645.1. Lineage (GTDB taxonomy): Bacteria > Pseudomonadota > Gammaproteobacteria > UBA6429 > Thiohalophilaceae > RI-92. The sequence goes on from JARRNT010000107.1 coordinate 1,046, forward strand.
CGGCGGCCATATCCTCGTCGCCATAACCCAGGCCGCGTGCGGCACTGAAGGTTTCACGAATGGCAGCCGTCATGGGCAGGGGCAGGTTGGCCTGTCCGGCCGCGTTCAGCACCAGGTTCAGATCTTTGAACATGAGGTCAACCGGAAACTGTTTAGTAAAGTTATCGCTCAGCATCATGCCACCTTTCATCTGGTAGAGACCTGCACCCAGCGGACCGCCGCTGAGTGCGGCGAGTACAGCATCACCATCAATATTCTGGGACGCTGCCAGACTTAAACCTTCCGCCAGGCTTTGCATCATGCCGGCCAGGATCAAATTGAGTACAAGCTTCATCCGCGTGGCCTGACCGCAGGCGCCACAGCGGACCACCGCCTTGCCCATGGTGTTAAGCAGGGGGGTGGCCTGGTCGAGATCGCCATCTTCTCCAGCGGCCAGGATGATCAGGGTTCCGTCTTCGGCCGGTTTGACGGTGCCGGAGACCGGGGCATCCACAAAGCGTCCTCCCGCAGCAGTCACCTGCTCAGCGGCACGCAGGGTGGCAGCCGGGGAGACTGTGCTCATGTTAATAACCAGCGTGGTGCCGGCCTGTTTGTTCTGAAGACCGGCCAGTACGCCATGCTCACCGGCGAGGACGGCGTCCAGGGCATCCGGGTCAGTCACCATGATGATGACGGCGTCGTTATCGTTTACCAGATTTGCCGGTGAGTCGTATACCCGGACACCCTGTTCTGCAAAGGCTTTGCTGCGACTTTGTGTACGGTTGAAGACGCTCAGGGTGAAACCACCCTTACTGACATTACGTGCCATGCCTGCGCCCATGGCGCCGAGACCGATAAATCCCACGTTTTTCATCTTGTTCTGTTCTCCTGGCTCGTTACTAATGGTCTGGTTGGACCGTTATTCGCGCAGATAGTTTGCGCTGAAATTGCCACTGTATGCCGCAGATATACTGATGGTGTAGTTGTCGTGTATGCCGGCATTTTTTCCGCCAGGCAGCCCAGGTCCTAGGTACGTAGCAGCGTGACACAATCACGTCCCCGGGTTTTTGACATATACATTGCCTTGTCTACGCGATCCAGTACCGCCGACATATCCTCGCCCTGTCGGGTTAAGGTGACACCAAAGCTGGACGTGATATGTAATGATGGTATCTCAAAGTGCAGTGCCTTGACCGCGCTACGCATGCGCTCGGCCATGGTTTGTGCTTCTTTCTCCGTACTGTTCGGTAATAGCAGGACAAATTCCTCTCCGCCAAAACGGGCAAGGAAATCACTTTCACGGATGTTTTCCTGCAAACAGGCAGCAAAATCCCTGAGCACCTTGTCTCCCATGGCATGACCATAGGAATCATTTACCCGTTTGAACAGGTCGATATCGGTCATGATGATAGCCAGTGGCTGTCCGTAACGCGTCTGCCGGGACAGTTCCATCGCCAGCCGGTTATCGAGGTGCCGGCGATTCGGCACTCCCGTCAAAGGATCCGTCAACATCAGCTCGCGAATGTGTATTTCATTTTGACGCAACTGTTCATACGCCCGTTCGCGGTCTTTAACAAAGTAATACAGGGCAAGCGCGATCAGGGTAAAACCACAACCGGTGTTCATGACAAAATACACGGTATTCAGTGTAGCCGGCATTGGCCTGGCCAGGGTCGCAAAGTGATGATCAAATATGGCAGAAAAGCTGAGCAGGATTATATAGGCGAGCATCCAGCGGGCGGCCGCCTTCAGATCGATAAAAAACAAGGCAGCCAGCGGGGCAAAAAATCCCCAGATCATGACCACACTGCCATTGGCAAAACCGCCCAGACGCCACATCAGCAGGAAAGGCAATAACAGGATTAATAGCTGTTGACTGAAGCAGAAAAAGCCAAAGCGTTTGGTGCGGAAAAAATGCAGGGTGCTGCTAAACGAAATCAGCGAATAACTCAACGGGATAGCTCCGGCCCAGGGGTAGCCACTATAGATATACAGACTGCCCCAGAAAATAGCCAGTGAGGCAATACTCGTGGAGACAATCGTCATGACGGATTTTTTCAGCTGTAGATCAGGTGAATCATCTTCATCCAGGCCAAGGCTGGCCCAGCGCCATATGATTCCCCGATGCCGTCGAACATTCATGTTTATGCCACGGTATTCCTGATGGTGAGGCTAAATATTATTTGATACTTATAAAATTTAGCAATTTTATCGCTAAAATCGAGTCTGACCTCAAATGCGCACGGAAATGCCATGAGAACATTTCCACGTTTTCAGAACGCCAGGCAATTTAAAACAGGTTTGCCTGGGGGTGATGCAAAGCTATGCGAGTGTCTTATCGTACAGAAAATCGGGCCCGTTTAACCATTCGCTCGGGCTTATATGTTGTAGCTCGCGGGTAATGGCGCGAAGTCAGGATTGGTGAAGCATGCAATCGCCTGATGGCTACCCCGGAATCAAGCCATCTCCATCAAACTGGCAAAGTTGGGGGCTGTTTAGCGGATGTCCATTATTGAGCAATGTTCGCCTTGACGGCCTCCGTGCTCAGGAGCTTGATGCTGACGGGTTTAACCTTCCAGATATCCCTGCTGTATTCGCGAATTGAGCGGTCAGAGGAAAATTTACCGCAGCGCGC
>JARRNT010000108.1:0-3546 GCA_037384645.1 Gammaproteobacteria bacterium
GTGGATTCCGTGTTATTGCTGGTCGACGCGGTGGACGGGCCCATGCCCCAGACCCGCTTCGTGACCCAGAAGGCCCTGGCCCGCGGCCTGCGACCCATCGTGGTTATCAACAAGGTCGACCGCGATGGTGCGCGTCCGGACTGGGTCGTCGACCAGACCTTTGACCTGTTCGATCGGCTGGGGGCCACGGATGAGCAACTCGATTTCCCGGTAGTCTACGCCTCGGCGCTGATGGGTTACGCCAGTCTCGATGCCGAAGCCCGCGATGGCAACATGGACCCGCTGTTCGAAACCATTGTTAAGCACGTGCCGCCACCGGACGTGGACCTCGACGGCCCCCTGCAGTTGCAGGTCAGCTCTCTGGACTACAACACCTATGTCGGTGTCATTGGTATCGGCCGCATTACTCGCGGCAAGGTCAGGACCAATACCGGCGTGACCATCATCGATAGCGATGGCAACACCCGTAATGCACGGGTACAACAGGTCATGCGCCTGATGGGGCTGGAGCGCGCGCAGATCCCCGAGGCCCAGGCCGGTGACATCATCGCCTTTACCGGCATTGACCCGTTGAATATTTCCGATACCCTGTGCGACCCGTCCAGGGTCGAGGCCCTGCCGCCGCTGACCGTGGACGAACCCACGGTGAGCATGACCTTCCAGGTCAACAAGTCACCCTTCGCCGGCAAGGATGGCAAGTTCCTGACCTCGCGCCAGATCGGTGAGCGCCTGGAGCAGGAGCTGCTGCACAACGTGGCCCTGCGCGTGGACGCAACCGATGACCCGGACAAGTTCCGCGTGTCCGGTCGTGGCGAACTGCACCTGTCGATCCTGATCGAGACCATGCGCCGCGAAGGTTACGAACTGGGTGTCTCTCGACCGGAAGTCATCTTCAAGGAGATCGACGGCCAGCGTTGCGAACCCTATGAACAACTGACCGTGGACGTGGAAGAACAACACCAGGGTGGCGTGATGGAACGCCTCGGCACCCGCGGCGGTGAAATCAAAAACATGGTCCCGGATGGCAAGGGCCGGGTCCGCCTCGACTACATGATCCCGGCGCGGGGTCTGATCGGGTTTCGCACCGAGTTCCTGACCGCGACCCAGGGCACCGGGCTGATGTACCACGTCTTCGACAAATACGCCCCGGCCAAGACCGGCGGCATCGGCCAGCGCATCAACGGCGTAATGATATCCAACGGCCAGGGCAAGGCCGTGGCCTTTGCCATATTTAACTTACAGGAACGCGGGCGCATGTTTATCGCCCATGGCGACGAAGTGTATGAAGGCATGATTGTCGGCATCCACTCGCGTGACAACGACCTGGTGGTCAACCCGCTCAAGGCCAAGCAGCTTACCAACATGCGCGCCTCCGGTAGCGATGAAAACGTCATCCTCACCCCGCCGGTGCGCATGAGCCTGGAACAGGCGCTGGAATTCATCGACGACGACGAGCTGGTGGAGGTCACCCCCAAGGGCATTCGCCTGCGCAAGAAATACCTCAAGGAACACGAACGCAAATCCATGTCGCGTAAATCGGCCTGATAAACATTCCCACAATAGTGGGGATTTTGCTATCTATATAGCCTAGATTCGCTCCAATGGGCTGCGCACGGCTGCCCCGCCTTTTTGCAGAACGTGGGTGTAAATTTGTGTCGTCTTTAAATCTTTATGCCCAAGCAGTTCCTGTACCGTCCGAATGTCATACCCGTCTTCTAACAAGTGCGTGGCAAAGGAATGACGCAGGGTATGAGTACTGGCTGGCTTGACGATGCCAGCACGCTGCATGGCCTGCTTAATCACTCGATGCAGGGATTTTTCATATATATGATGGCGCCTTCTGGCTTTAGTGCGGGGATCGGTGGCGATGTCTCGGGATGGAAAGACATATTGCCACTGGAAATCCATAGCGGCCCTGGGGTACTTTCTGGCCAGCGCATAAGGTAAATAGACTTCACCAAAGCCATTTGCCAAATCCTGTTCATGTAATTCATTAACGCGAGCTAGATGATTGCGTAAAGGTTCAATCAATGGAGCAGGTAATACCGTGACCCTGTCCTTATTACCTTTGCTGTCGCGTATTAGCAATTGTTTGTAGTGAAAATCAACATCTTTGACTCGCAACCTTGCGCATTCAGAAATACGCAAACCTGCACCATAGATCAGTGAAAATAACAGCCAGTAAGTCCCGTCAAATTGCGCGAGTAGTCGTTTGACTTCATCACGGGTAAAAACGACTGGAATATATTTTTTTGTCTTGGCTCGTATGACATTCTGTAGCCAGGGCAATTCGACCTTCAAAACCTGTTTATATAAATACAGTATTGCGCTCAGGGCCTGATTTTGGGTGCTGGGCGAGACTTTGCGATTCACTGCCAAATGCGTGAGAAAAGCCTCGACTTCCGGTGCGCCCATTTCAGCAGGATGTCGTTTTTTGTGAAAGCGGATGAAATATCGAATCCAGTAAATATAGGATTGCTCGGTGCGAAGACTATAGTGTTTGACGCGGAGTGAATGCCGAACTTGCTCAAGCAGGCGCGGCCGATTGGCCACAGCAGAGGCTTTGTCATCCATAACATTGCTCCTATCCTTGGAGGTCTATACTTATTAAGACAAAAGTAGCTGAATATCCTGAATTTTAAAATAGGAAAATTCCTACAAGAGAGGAAAAATGCAGCAAGCTAGAGCTATAAGCGCTTGATTATTAACAAACTAAATAATTCGTACTGCATTTTACGACATAACAACCCCTTGAAATTAGGAAGCTTATTGGACATAAGTTATTGACTCAGGTGAAAATATTACAGAGATTCAAGACAACGCTGGGGCGTTATGTCGCGCTTCGGCTACCTATATAAAGTTATGTTCAAAATGTGATGCACATGAAATTAAACGTAAGCATTCTCGTATTGTCTGTATTTGTCACGTCTGGATGTGCGCCAATAATGCATCATCAGTTCTTTAAGCCAAACATACCCAGCGGAATTAATGGAAGCTACATTACTAAAGCGTACTGCTACAGCGCTCATGACAAACCACTTCGCGGACACGGTTCCGTTGGGCCGCCATCGCGACTTGTAGTGCCTATTTCGAAGATATTGTTTAGCGTATCAATAACGGATGAAACAAATGACGCATTAAATTTCCAAATAAATTTTTCGGTGCCACAGGGTAATATTTTGCAGCTGACTGAAACAAAGGTAAGACTATTTGATGCTTCGAAGAATTTAATTGCATCATTCGAACTGGCGTTACCTTACAAACGATCGGGTGTTGTTGTGCATAGAGACGGGGCAGTGACAATGAGTGGGAAAAATTTCGACCTCTGGTTTGGGTTGAACGGTGTATCGAATTTCACGTTCGTCGCACACCCAAAAAAACCAGTTCCAGATGAATTCTATGTAATTTTTCCCAAGTTATTAGTGAACGGGTCCATATTTGAATTGCCTCAAATAGTATTCAAACGAGACCAAAGCATTGAGTATTTTGTTTCAGGAAATTGCTAAAAACACACATAACAACCGCTTTGAGTCAGACGTCTTGCCC
>JARRNT010000109.1:0-7035 GCA_037384645.1 Gammaproteobacteria bacterium
GATTTAAATCAATTTCCTCGAATAAGTCGTGCCGTTCAGCACGCAAGGACATTCACTATCCACAGAAAGAGCTTTAATCGTGATGGTCATGGTCTGTCCCTGCCTGGGCCTGCAAGGCCTTGTACTGGGTCGGCGTCATGCCCGGCAGGGTTTTGACCAACGCAACCATCGCCCAGATCTTGTCATCGGAATGGGTCGGACCCCATGCCGGCATACCGGTCATTTTAATCCCATGCTTGATGACCCAGAATAATTCCCGTTCCGGCATTTTCTTGGCAATCCTGGCAAGAATCGGTGGCTTAGGATTGAGACCTGCCCGCGCCTCGCCAGGCTCGATGCCGGGTGCACCGTGGCAGACAATGCACATTTCGTTGTAGTGATCGAAACCAATGCGCAAGGTTTTCGGATTAGTCAGTACACTCTTGTCCGGGGGCGTAATTTTCTCATAACGACTGTCGATGGATTGCTCGCGCGTTGTCTTCAGTATCCACTTGAGCAATCCAGGATCTTTGCTGGTTGCCGCGACATCATAGCTGCCGCTATAGATAAAAAGCAGACCACCGAGTACGACGAGTATTATCAGCGAAAAAATTGTGATAATTATGCATTTCATTGTCTGATCCCTCATAAAAAGCGATTGAGCTACCCTAGCCGATTGCCGAAATGCTTACAAGCAATGCCTTGCCGCTCGAATCCCGTATTAATTTTTTTCATACCCCGCCACAATCCGGCAACAAGTTGCAGTTAGTCAAAAGTACTGCGGCGACCTGTCGCCGCCGCAGCATGGTCCCTGGTTACCACCAGACGCGAACACCGGCAAGCAGGAAAGTTTCGCTCGCCGGATCACCGGCGGCGCGGGCATAGTCAGCCGTCCCACCGTACTTCTGTGTCCACATGATACCGATGTAAGGCGCAAATTCACGCCGAATATCGTAGCGTAGTCGCAGCGTCAGGCTGGCATCGGACAGGCCAGAACCCCGCATCTTCTCAGGGTCTTTTTTGCCATAGGCGTTAAATTCTACCTCGGGCATGAAGACCAGGCGCTGGGTGAGTAAAAGGTCATATTCAGCTTTAAAGCGCAATGCGCTGCGTCCATTATTCCCAACATAGGCAGTGGCATCGACTTCAAACAAATACGGCGCCAGCCCCTGGAAACCGAAACCCAGCCAGTCGCGTGAAGGCATGTCCGCGGTAGAAAACTCATGCCGTATCCCGACCTGGGCGTCCCAGAACGGCGCCACCGCGCGGCTGTAATAGGCTTCCAATTCGGCATCGTCGGTCGTGCCATTCACACGACTGCCTTCGGTCTTCAACCATAGCTTGTTGATGTCGCTGCCGATCCAGGCCTGACCTTCCCAGTAACTGCTATTGCCAGCATTGGCGTCACGATACTCCAGGCGATCCAGCATCCATTTGCTGAAAATCGTATTGTCATGAACCGGTGACGGCCAGGTGGCAGAATTATCCTGAGCCTGAACCGTCGGTACCACACTCCCAACCAGGATGCTTACCGCCAGCAAAATGAGACGATTGAATTGCATTACATTCTCCTTGATTCTGAACAGGTTCATACCACACGCACCTCGCGGAACATGCCCGCCTTCATGTGATACAGCAGGTGACAGTGATACGCCCAACGGCCCCTGGCATCGGCCAGCACCCGATAACGCACCTCGTGTCCTGGCTTGACGACGACCGTGTGCTTACGCACCTGGAATTGACCATCCGGGCTTTCCACTTCGCTCCACAAACCGTGCAGGTGAATGGGATGATCCATCATGGTGTCGTTGACCAGCACAATGCGCACGCGCTCGCCGTACGTCAGCCTGATCGGTTCGGCATCGGAGAATTTGACGCCGTTGAACGACCACATGTAACGCTCCATGTTGCCGGTGAGATGCAGTTCGATGGTACGGCCCGGTTCACGCTTATCCAGCCAGCCATCGAGGCTCCTGAGGTCCGCATAGGTCAGCACCCGGCGACCGTTCTGGCGCAAACCGGCACCGGGGTCATCCAGCCGGGTCGATACTTCTTCGGCATGCATGGCCGTCCCGGGTCCGTATTCGGTCGCCGGGTGTTCCGTGATTTTCATCATGCCGCCCGCATTCGCGTTCTTCACCATGCCGGGACGGCCTTGTCCACTGGCACCCATGTTCATGCTGGCGCCGCATTTCATCGCCGGCGTTTTGACCTGGGCCGCCTCACCCATATTGCCCATAGACTTACTGTTCTCGGCGTTACCGGGTCCGGCGCTGGATCCGTTCATGTTCGACATATCCATACCGGACATATCCATGCTGCTCATGGACATGCCCATGTCTGACATGCCGAGCGTCGGCACCGGGTCCATTTGCGGCACTGTTGCTTTGAGGTCGCTGCGCGGTGTCAGCGTGCCGCGGACAAAGCCGGAACGATCCATCGACTGCGCAAACAGCGTGTAGGCACGATCGCCAGCAGGTTCGACGATCACGTCATAGGTCTCGGCCACACCAATGCGAAATTCATCCACCGGCACGGGATGGACATTGACACCGTCGGCGGCCACCACGGTCATTTTCAGCCCGGGGATGCGCACGTCGAAGAACGACATGGCCGAACCATTGATAAAGCGCAGACGGACTTTTTCACCCTGCCTGAACTTACCTGTCCAGTTGCCCGCCGGGGTGGCACCGTTCATCAGGTAGGTGTAGGTCGCACCGGAGACATCGGCCAGGTCTCGCGAGCTCATGCGCATCCTGTCCCACATGGCACGTTCCGCCCAGGCCGCGCTCAGGCCACGTTGTTTCGCCTCGCGAATGAAATCGCCCAGGGTCAGCTTGGCGTAGTTGTAGTAGCCGTCCATCTCTTTCAGTCGCGAATAGACAAACTCCGGACTGTCATCGGTCCAGTCGGACAACATCACCACGTAGTCACGATCGTAACTGAAGGGATCGTGTTGACGCGGTTCGGTCACGATCGGGCCATACAGGCCGGTTTGTTCCTGAAAGCCGGAATGGCTGTGGTACCAGTAGGTCCCGCTCTGGGCGACCTTGAAACGGTAGGTGAAGGTCTCTCCTGGCATGATGCCGGCATAAGTCAAACCCGGGACGCCATCCATCGGATTGGGCAGGATAATGCCATGCCAGTGAATAGAGGTCGGGGCCTTCAGTTTGTTGGTGACCCGCAGGGTGATGGTATCCCCTTCCCGCCAGCGCAATTCAGGAGCCGGGATCTGGCCGTTAATCGCAGTGGCGACCCCCATTTCACCGGTGAAATTGACTGGCACCTCGCCAATCACCAGATCGAACTCGGTACCACGCATAACCTGGCGAGGAACCGCACTATTCAATGACTTTTGTTTAGCCCAGGCCGGCATGTCAAACAAGCTCAGCCCCATCAGGGTACCGCCAGCAGCAAGACCCTGGACAAAACGACGCCGTGAGGCATCCATGACATCGGCAGATGCCGATATCCGTCGACGATTTTTCATCGTAGAAACTCCTTAAGCAATCTACGCAAACCCGCTATCAGCGGATGTGGCGCAATAATCAAACACTATCGCATGCACATGACCGGCCGTCGCTGTATGTTCCTGGGTGACAGATTTGTAATCTACCGCGGCAAAAACGCGCGCTACATTGAACAATACAGCAATGCTCAGCAAAACAGCAAAAAACGCGCGATGACGGCGTGCCCACTGGTGAAATGCGACAATAGTGCTTTGATGCATAATCGGTATTAACTGGATTGCTTCACTAACTGAGAAAATTACACGGTTTTACCCGGCACCGCAATAACTGAATACCCACACCAACTCATAAACCTTGCATTTTGCAGTCACTCAAAGCAATACTCTGTAATTCTTTATGGATTATTTTGTTCTAGCTTTCGGCTAATTTGCATTAATCGAAAATTAACAATGCCGGTCTAACACTTAGCCAAAAGACCGGCCTTGTTTTACTGGGCGCCAGGAGTAAGGTTCCACCACCGCATCGTTTCTACAACACGATCAAACTACTGTTGTTTCCATACGCCTTTATCAGTTCGACAAGCAACTTCCCGATACTTATGGGTTTTATCGCCCTGCACCACGGCAATGTAGTCCCGGCAGTAGTGCCCATCCGCACGTCGATAGCTTTTATAAGGTTTGATTGAATATTGATAACCGTTATTCGGGTTCTTCCAGCGAACCACCTTGCCATCTGGCGCTCGTTCCAGCACCTGGTTCGTACAATTCACATCGGCGTTATCCATGTTGCGTCCGATCTGATGGCCAACGACGGCGCCGATCAATGCACCGGCAACGGTAGCGAGATTTTTGTCCCTGGTATGTATCACATTGTGTCCGATAATACCGCCAACGACTCCTCCTACAACTGTCCCGACTACTTCACGGTTACACCGACCGGATGAAATTCCGATACGATCAGTGGTAGCTCTGAAATTAACAGCCACCCTGTCACGCTCACGATCTTCATCGCCTTCACGACGATCGTCACGGTGATTGCGACGATAGCCATAAGCAGGCGCCCAGGGTGGCGGCCCGTGACGATCGCGGTATCCACCACGGTCGTCATCATCTTCCGCCCGATCTCTCCGGTCATAATCATCCCTGTGCCATTTTCTGTGGTGATGCCTGCCCCTTTCGTGGCTATAGCGCCGGCTGGGCCCATCTTCGTGATAATAACCTTGCCCGGATTCATCTTTCCAGGGATCAGCGGCTGCAGACAGTCCGAGCAGGATCCCCGCAGTGATAAGAAAAACTTGTAAGATTTATACGCATGCATTTGTAATGCTTCGGGCAAAACCGCTAAATTCATGAAAGCTACTTCATGAATCGTGTCGCAATTCACAAAATCACGATATTTTCCGCGCACCAGCAGTTCAGTCTGTCGGAATTTGCCTGAGCTGCTGGCTCACCACGGCCATCGACTGATAGCGGTCAGCGGCTTTCTTGGCCAGCATTTTTTTCACAACGGCATCCAAAGCGGGTGGAACATCGCGACGTACTTCCGCCAGTCCGGGTGGCATCTTGCTCAGGTGTTGTGCAATGATCGATTTCATATCTCCTTCGAAAGGCCTTTTTCCCGCGAGTAATTGATACAGGACAACTCCCAGCGCATAAATGTCCGTGCGCTGATCCGTCTGCTCGCCATTCGCCTGTTCCGGACTCATGTAGGCCGGTGTTCCCATGACGGTGTTCATCTGGGTATGCACACTGGATGCAGCAAGCTTGGCTATACCAAAATCCGTGATTTTCACTTCGCCATTGCAACTGATGAGCACATTTGCTGGTTTGAAGTCACGATGTACAACCCCACGATCATGGGCATAGCCAAGCGCATCCGCCATCTGCATGGCCAGCCTGACAGCTTCGCTGATCTTCAACGCCTTGCCATGGCCGAGCCTGGATTCGAGTTCGTGTCCATCCACAAATTCCATCACGATCAATGACAGACCATTCCATTCAATAAAATCATAGACCTGGACAATATTCGGATGACTTAGCCGTGCCAGTGCGAGGGCCTCCTGACGAAAACGTGCCAGCAGCTGCTGATCAGTTGCCAGGTTTGGAGCTAACTGCTTCAGTGCGACATCCCGGTTCAGCTTGAGATCCCCAGCCTGATAAACGATACCCATTGCCCCGACGCCCAGTTGCTGCTTAATTTGATAACGATCAGCGATTAAGGCCTTTTTACTCGTGGACTCCTGTGCATCGGAGGTCATCATGACCGTGCCATCAGCCGAAGCGGGTGTCTCCGCGACCGTGGCAGCATGATTCCCCTGGCTCAACCGGGTGTTGAGTTCCTGTAGTTTGGATGTGATTTGCGATTCGGTTTCCCTGTCACTACTCCAGGCCAGTGCAGCCGAATAAAGCAGGATACTCTCGGATGCATTGGAGTTAGCCAGTTGATCGGCAAGCTGTTCCTTTTCCCGGGCAATCTGAGTTGCGCGCTCCAAAGCCGCCGGAATTCGGCGCAGAAAAAGATACAGCGTAAACATGATTGCCATCGACCAGAGTGACCAGTGGGTAATCAATTCGCTGACATGCAAGTGGGGGTTCTCCACCTCCCGGGTGACCAGGCCAAACAGCGATTCAATGGTAACAGGGCTGAAAATCCTGGACAGGACCACATCCAAGGCTGGCAGAATGACAAATGGTAGTAAGATCAGTAAGGCGATGATAATTATCTGTTCTTTTCGGGCACTGAATAACCAATAACGCAAGATTTGCGGCTTACGTTTTAACACTGGAACAAGGCGTACGGAATCACGCAGCTGTGTCGTGATTTTTCTGTTAAATTCAATGACAGTATTTAAAAGCATATCCCTGTCAGATCACTTTCTGGTCATATTAACGTGATTAAAATTTACCCGCGCAGTTGACAGGTGGAACAAGCTACCCGCGCTGGAATAATTATAATATATCGGTCAAAACCGCAGGTTCTGAATCCTGTCAGTCGCTTGACAGGTATACGCGCGGTAACGGAGGGATAAAATAATTTACACTGCATGAACGTTCAGGTGAACGTCGTCACAAAATCATACATAAACAATGCTTTTGTGGCTTAACCGGGATGATTTTAAGAATCATAGAACTCAGAGTATCTATTCACTGCAACCATAGCCGTCTTATAACTGGTTCAGGAACCGATTATTGATTTCGCGGCGTTTCAATCTCGACCATATAGTTCTGTCCCGCCCAGGCGCCGTCGCCATTGCGGCGATACGTGAATTCAAGCTTGGTACCTGGGTGCATTTTTGTCGTATCAATCTCGGCGATGTGCAAACCGATACCACTATCGCAGGTCGGTACATTTCGAATGTGTTGCCAGTTGTTACTGCTCCAGCGAACCAGCGAGGGCTGGTGTAAACCGATGCACAGGCGCATACCCTGATAAATCCGGCTCACCGGCGCCTGTTGCAACCAGAAGGCTGTCGCGGCACGCGGGCGTTGGCCCTGGTAACGTTGCCACACGGCGTGAGGCCGATCGATGGGTTCACCCGAGAGGTAGGAAAACACCAGCTTGACGAATTCCGCATGGGCCCAGCCCA
>JARRNT010000110.1:0-7606 GCA_037384645.1 Gammaproteobacteria bacterium
CCGAATTACGCTGGCAACACTACTGATTCAGTCTGGCGAGCAGCCGTTTTGCCAGCTCCTGCTCAGGAAAGCTGGCATTAACAACCTGCCGCAACAGCGTCTTCGCATCAGTCAATTTATTTACGTGATAATAATATTGCGCAAGATGGTAAATAATAGTTGGATTGTCTTTTAACTTTTTATGCGCATCCAACAAATATGGTCCTGCCTGCGCATACTTACCCTGTTTAAGCAATATCTGTCCCAGCGTATCCATAATTGCCGGCGAACCTGGCGATAGCTTTAGCGCCTGTTCCGCATACATCTGCGCTGCCGTCGCATCACCCGCATGCAATTTCAACCAGGCAAGGTTATTATATGCTACAGGATTGGTTTTATTTTGCTTTATAAACAGTTCATAATATTTTTCAGCCAGGCTATAGTCTTTGAGATTCATCAGGTAATTCGAGATAAAATAAATATCCCCGGGCGCATGGTGATTCTTTATATATCTATCCAGCTCTTTTATTGCCGCCATTTCTCCTTTCAGTTTTTTTGCGAGCAGATAAACCTTGGCGGCAATTCGCACATCCTTTAATCCATTATTCAGCGCCGCAGAGTAACTCTGGTACGCCTTCCTGATATTTCCGGCTTTATCGTAGGCAAAACCCAACAACAAATCCTCTGCATTTTCTTGCCCAAGCAATTGCGCGGATGATTTGGCGAATGCAATCGCATCGTCATTCTGATTTTGTTTTATCAGGGTGGAGATTTTTACATGGATAGCATTGATATTACGTGGATTGATATTCAGTGATTTATCGACGTACTTGAGCGCATCAGCATACCTGGATTGCTTATCCGCCAACAAAGATAACATCAGATAAGCATAATCATTCCTGGGATCCTGTTTTAATAATGCCTCATACGTATTTTCAGCTCCGTCTAAATCACCCTGGCGCGCATAGGCATTTGCCTTAATAACGTAGGCCTTCTGTTTTTCGGGATGCGTTTCAATAATATCATCACATTGTTTTATAGCTTCAGGGAGCATGGCATATTTATAATACATCCCGGCTCGCAGCAATTGATAACCCGTATCACCTGGCATACTCTTTATAACCGACCCCAGAAAATCAAACAGCTTTTGTTTCTGGTTGGTCGCCGAATACAGCTCGACGATGAGTATATTGATGCTACGGTTTTCCCGGCCTTGCTTATGGTATTGCGTTAGCAAGCCCTCTGCCTTTCCGTACTCATGCTCAGCGATATACAGCTGAGCCAAACCTATCACAGCATATACATTACCCTTGTTTACATATGGATTGTAAATCGATTTAGCCTTTGCATACTCCTTTAAGACAACATATAGCCGCGCTTCCAATAAGTCTGATTTGGTTTTATCTTTCAGCTGTTTACTGACATACGCAAAAGCATTCAGCGCCGCGTTCTGTTCCCCCTTACGGGCATAGGCCAGGGCAAGAATATATTGAGATTTTACGTTTTTATCATGCGGCAATTTGTCAATAACTGCATCGTTATCTCCAGCCTGGAAATATTTCAGGGCCTGCAGCTCGTCGAGCCTGTTAGTAAACAGGTTCTTGCCATCAATCGCATCTACTTTTCCAGCATAATACCTTGCCTGCTCTATATTCCCCTCTTTATATTTGATATTCGCCAGTTCCAGCAGAGAGGGCCGATGCTCGGGGTTTAGTTTTAATGCATTCAGGAATTGTTTTTCGGCCAGGCCGTAACGGTTTTCCTGTTCATACTTCAGACCTTTTGCGTAATAGACATCGGGTACCGCAATATAACGGAAGACGATATCGGCCATTTTTGCCGCATCATTTACCTCCCTTTTCGCCAGGTACAACCGCATCAGCAATAATGCGGACTGAATTCGGGCATGCGGGTTATCAGAGACGGGTTGCTTTACAGCAGACTCAAGTGTTTCGATAGCTTTGCCTGTATTTTTTAAATTAAGCAGAGAAAGCGCTCTCAGGTAACGACTTTCACTAATATTGAAATTCCCCTTGTTCGCAAATTCCATATCGCAGGATTCTGATTTCCCAATAGCTTCCTGATAATGCTTGTTGAGCAGGTTCAACTTAACCTGGGAGAGACAGTTTTCCGCCTTATCGTGACTTGCTGCATAATATTGCGCATATGCTGGGCAGTTGCCGTGCATGCAGAAATTTTGGATTCTTATACAAGGCATCCACTTGCGCTAATTGTCCACGGTAAAGACGCATCCTGACCAGATACAAAAATATCTGTGGATCTTTACATCCCTGTTTTTCCGCCTTCTGGAATGAATCTTCCGCGTCAAGCAGGCTGAATTTGGCAAATTGCGCCTTGCCAAGCAACACCCTGGCTTCGCAACTATTGCCGTCTGACTGAAGAATATTTTTAGTACAGATAATAAACTGGTAAAATTTATTCACCTTATAGAGTGTGCCGTACTTTTTCAACCGGGCCTGCTCGGATTCAAAATAATTGCAGGATGTCATCGTCAACAACATGCCAAAACAAAAAATCACGGCCAAACTTTTTTTCAACATGGAATATTTCATATCCTGTCCTGTTAGCGAATTCACGCCTGCTTAATTCCGTTTGAACAACAAACCCATGCCTACTTTAACTGATATTTTTTCATCAAATCATACAAGGTCGGTCGACTAACGCCCAATATTTCAGCGGCCTGAGAAATATTATCCTGGGTGATATTCAGCGCGTACCGGATGGCCTCTTTTTCTGCCTTTTCTCGAACGTCGCGCAATGTCATCGGACTGGCCTTGGCTGATATGTTCGTTAATCCCAGGTCTGGCCCATCGATAAACGGAGATTCCGCCATAATGATTGCGCGTTTTATCACCGCCTCCAGCTCCCTGACGTTCCCCGGCCAGCTGTGGTTTTCAATTATCTGCAGGGCATTTTGGGTCATTCCTTTGAGATTTAGCGCATTCAGGTTTTTGTGTTTTTCAAAAAAAGACCTGGCCAGCAATGTCACGTCGCCTTTTCGCTCTCTTAACGGGGGAATTGCTATGGTCAAATCGCTTAGTCGATAAAACAAATCCTGACGAAATGTCTTTTCGGCGATCATGGCCTGCAAGTCCTGGTGAGTTGCGGAAATAACCCGCACATCGACCTGAATGGGTTCTCGCCCCCCCAATCGTTCCAGACTTCTTTCCTGCAGGAAACGCAGCAATTTGGACTGAAGTTGTAACGGCAAATCACCAATCTCGTCCAGGAACAAGGTACCCTTGTCCGCAAGCTCAAGCTTGCCCTTCGTTTGCCTGGTCGCACCGGTAAAGGCGCCTTTCTCGTAGCCGAATAATTCGCTTTCCAGCAGGTTTTCCGGAATGGCTGCACAATTAATTGCGACGAAATTCTCGTCTTTGCGTTGACTCAGGCTATGCAGCGCATTCGCCAGGATCTCCTTACCGGTCCCACTTTCGCCAATCAACAGGGCTGTGGTGTCTGTCGGTGCCACCTTTTCGATAACCCGGCATATTTTCAACATCTCCGCATCCGCGGTAATCAGCCCTTCCAGTGGCGATGCAGATTGTCCCTGTTGCAAGGTCTTGATTTCATTTTCCAGTGTTGACAGGTGAAATGCGCGCTCGATAATAACCTTGATCACATCCGGGTCAATAGGCTTTTGATAATAGTCATAGGCGCCCAGACTTACCGATTTCATGGCATTAGTTAAGTCATCATTGCCGGTTATCACAATCACCTTGGTTTCCGGCGCAATACTGATTATCTCGTCCAGGGCAGCAAATCCCTCGCTCACATTCGCCGGATCAGGTGGCAATCCCAGGTCGAGAGTTAACACTGAAGGTCGATATTTACGCACTGCCGCCACAGCTTCCTCACGATTAGCTGCCAGGACGACATCGTAATCACTGAAGCACCATTTCAACTGGCGCTGCAGGCCAACGTCATCTTCTACTATTAGCAATGTATGATTATACAGCTTTTGACTCAAAACTGACTTCCTCGTTATAGATCGGCAGTAATATGCTGAATGTTGTCCCCACGCCTGGTTCACTTTTCACATTCAATTGACCGCCATAGTATTTTACGAACTCATTAGCCTCGAACACGCCTACCCCCATACCCGCATTACCCTTGGTGGTATCAAACGGTTTAAACAGGTGGTTACTGATGAATTCAGACGTCATGCCGCAGCCAGTATCCTCGATCTCAATGCACACTTCATTATTTTTACCCAAAACACGAACTTCTATTCGACCATCATCACTCGTTGCGTCCTGCGCATTTGACACCATATGCTCAATCACATTTTCAAACCTGTCCGGTTCCACATAGACATATACCGGCGTATCCGGCGTAAAACATTATTAACATCCACCCGACAAGCTTCGGACTTATGCATATCCATTCGCTTGAATTGATTCAGCATTCGTTTCATCCTGTCTACAACATTCGCTACCGTCATAAACGAATCAGCAATAAACTCCGGATTATCTTTATGCCTGCCTGCATTTTTAACAATCAGGTCCAGTTGCGCCACTGAATTTTTCATGTCATGCACCACGTAAGCCGACAGGCGATTAAATGCGGAAAATTTTTCGGCTTCGGCCAGCGAGTCACTCGCCATCATAAAAGCGACATAGCTGGACACCTGCTTGCCGATTGCCTTAAGCAAATCCCGGTCTTCCCAGTTGATTTGCATCTTAACAAAAGGTTCAAGCAGAATAATAAAGCCGATCAATTCATAATAATGCTTAAGGGGAACAATCAGCCAGGCGTTAATCGCATAAAATTCTTCTGGCAAATTAAACCCGTCATAATTCTCCGGGTGATGCCGGTATTCGTTTACATCAATAATCCATTCGCGATTATTCAGGAACTCAGCCAGTGATGAATTGACATCAAACGATTGCTCACAATAATCAGTATTCCAGGCAGAGACGCATTGATACTTTTCTTCGTTGCGCAAATATAATATAGCCCCACGACTATGCATGATCATGGCGACGGTCTGCAGAATTTGTTCTTTCAGATACCGTGGAGAATCGATATGCGAAAGTTTTTGCACAAACCCCATCCATTCCTCGCGGTAATCATATTTGTTTTCATAAAAGTGCTTGCTCATAAACATCCTGGCTTTTGCCCGCAATGCACCCGAGGACATAATGACAAACAGGATAATAATCGCGCCAACCAGGAAAACTACCTGCGCTTCTTGCCCCCATTCTCCGCCGAATATCTGGACATAGTATCCGCCGATCGCCATCAGGGTCATATAAATGCCAATCGCAATCAAACCCGTGGAATAAAACACAACCTGGCGTGATACAAACATCCTGAATGACCAGGTCGGGTTGCGTGCAATGGATACCGCCAATAATGGCATTATCACCATATTCACATAACCCCTGGCATTCCACAGCGATCGGTCAATACCCTCAAACAAGGTGGCATGTGAATACATATACAGATCGTAGGCAAACATCAACCCGATACCGATACATAGGAATTTGATTGACCAGCGTTTATCCTGCGCAGTGTTACGATAAAGCTGTTCTGTCAGGATCAAACCAAACGTAACCAGTAACAGATCATACAAATAAGTAAATATATGCGGAGCGTCGATATCATTAATACGACCGAATACCTCAACGCCTATTGATATAACAAACAGCGTAAAAATAGCCGCATATGACAGGGTGAAAATTCGCTTATTCGTTATGGCGTTGGCTGCACTGCGTAATACTTCCAACAGGAACGCCACCCAGATAATCAGACGAAGATTTCCTGTAATCTCAACCGCCAAAGCCGGTAGTTGTAATGTGGCAGAATGATAAGCCAGCACCACCGACCAGAGAACCTCATAGATTACCGCGACCAGCAATAAACCACCGAGCAATCTTTTTTTCCAGCTAACCAGCAACAGGATGCTCAGAACGAGGTAGGCAAGGGCATTCAGCGCATACCCCAAAGTTCCCACGTTCTCAAATAAATGCAGCACGATTTCCTTAACTGCTCCTTAGTATAACCAGCATTAGCGCGCACCACGCCCAAACAGCACAACTTCCGCGGTTTGCAGCATAATCAGAAAATCCAGGAAAATACTATGATTCTTTATGTAGTATAAATCGTACTGCAGCTTTTCCATGGCATCTTTCTCGGATGAACCATAGGGATAGAGCAGCTGCGCCCAGCCGGTAATCCCGGGTTTGACATTATGTCGCTCCGCATAGTAAGCAATCTTTTCCGACAGGATGACCACAAATTCCGGTCGTTCCGGACGCGGACCGACAAAGCTCATATCACCACGAAAGACATTAAATATCTGCGGCAATTCATCGACACGGATTTTTCGTATTAACTTGCCAACACGCGTCACGCGTGAATCATTCTTGGTCGCCCACTGCGCCTTGCCACCCTTTTCCGCATCCACGATCATGCTGCGGAATTTCAGCACCTGGAATGGTCTGCCACCTTCACCGACCCGGACTTGCCTGAATAATATCGGTACCCCGAATTTACATCCCGATTCAATCCAGATAGCGACTGCGGCCAATACCATAAACGGCCAGGTTACCAGCAACAAACAACTGCTAATCACCAGGTCAAAAGCACGTTTGCTAAAAGTACGCATGCCTCCCTGTTTGAAGCCATCGGAAAACAACAGCCAGCTCGGATGCAACTGATCAAGCCGGATCTTGCCGGTCTCTCGCTCAAAGAAGGTCAACACATCGATAATATCGACCCCGCGCATTTTGCAATCCAGGAGTTCACGCATCGGGATGCCTTTACGCCGA
The DNA here is from genome assembly GCA_037384645.1 of Gammaproteobacteria bacterium. Classification (GTDB taxonomy): domain Bacteria; phylum Pseudomonadota; class Gammaproteobacteria; order UBA6429; family Thiohalophilaceae; genus RI-92. The sequence continues at coordinate 6,777 of JARRNT010000110.1, forward strand.
TCTTCAATCGCTACTACAATTTCATCCACATCATTACGTTCGACAAAATCCAGCAAGGGCATATTGATGTTCAAAATTCGATCCTTATCGACCACATCGGACTCACCACGCATATGCACAAAACCCAGTATAGTAAACCCAACCTGGTCAGATTTACGGCGTAATTCCGTAATTGCGGCGGCACTTTTGCCGGCGCCCAGGACCAGGATCCGCTTTTTGAATATGCTTGGATCGGTCAGGTAAATAATCAGGCGGATCAAGGCGATTAAGACGAATGAGCTGAGTAATGAAATCGCCATGATTCCACGTCCCAGAAGCAGACCGGGAAAGATATAGAAAATCACCGACAGCCCGACGATGGCCAGCAAATACGCCGTCGTCAGGCGCAGGATAAAACCCAGTGTTCCTTCGCGCAGGCGGGCCTGGTACAGGCCTGCCGCAATCATGCTCAACAGCATCACCAGGGTCATGACACCCGCTTTAAGGCTGATGGCGAACCAGAAATCTGGCTGGGTGAACTGGTATCGCACCAGAAGATAACTGGCCAGAATTACAGACCCGAAAACCCCCGACTGCTCAATCAATCCCAGGACAAGAAACGGTACCCGGACATAATGGTTAAAAATTCGTAACGTGCTCAAGAACTAACCTGCCTTGTTATTTTAAAGTAATAAGAAAAAGCTGCGATAAATCAAATTGATATAGTATAATTAAGTCCTATTTAAGAACCAATTTTTACGCTGGCATCTCCCGCTATAAATATAATGAGAGCTTAACAAATATGACTGAACATACCATCGCAATCATCGGCCTGGGTTATGTTGGTTTGC
>JARRNT010000111.1:0-6523 GCA_037384645.1 Gammaproteobacteria bacterium
GCAAAGGACCTGCAGCTGCCCAGCGGGCCGGCGTTCCGCAACCCCCGGAACTTCAGTAACTATGCCATCGGTGGTGCCCGCGCGCGCAGCGTGACCGGGGCGGACCTGACCGATCAGGTCGGCCTGTACCTGAGCGAACATGGCGGGGCGGCCGATCCGAACGCGCTGTATGTGATCCTGATCGGCGGCAATGACATCCGCGACGCGATCGTCGCATTACAGTCCGATCCGTCAGGGGCCACCAGTGGTCTGATTGTGCAACAGGCGGTGACCTCGGTGACGGGCAACCTGCAGAGTCTGGCGGCCGCCGGGGCACACTATTTTCTGATCGGTAATGCGCCCAATCTTGCGCAGGTACCGGCGGTGGCGCTACAGGGTGAACCGCTCACAACCTACGCACAGCAATTAAGCGATGGGTACAACGCCGGGCTGCAAGCGGCGGTGGCTGGTGTGAGTAGTATGTTTTCACTGGATGTGTCGCACCTGGATGTGTATGCGCTGTTGCAATCGCTGGAGACGGATCCGCAACAAATCGGTCTGACCAATGTGACAGGTACCTGTATTCATCCTGGCGTTATCGCACACGCAGTATGTAGCGATACCAAAGACTACTTGTTCTGGGACGGCATTCACCCAACCCATACTGTACACATCTTCCTGGCGAACCAGGCGCTAAAGGCACTGCACTAAGCAGACGAACGGGTATGTTGTTTATACGCGAGCAGGGCCTGCTCGCGTGTCGTTTTCAAATCGCAAACCGGATGAGGATAATCCTTGCCGATGTCGATGCCGACATTCTGTAGAACGACTTGCGGCGCCTGCCACGGGGCGTGAATGTATTTGTCAGGCAGCCTCGCCAGCTCCGGTACCCAGCGTCGTAAATAGATCCCTTCCGAATCGAATTTCTCGCTTTGTGTGATCGGATTGAAGATCCGGAAATAGGGTGCGGCGTCGGCGCCGCAACCGGCAACCCACTGCCAGTTAAAACTGTTCTGCGCCAGGTCGGCATCCACCAGGGTATCCCAGAACCATTTTGCGCCAGCCAGCCAGTGGTGCCCCAGGTTTTTGGTGAGCAGGGAACCGACGATCATGCGTACCCGGTTATGCATGGTGCCGGTTGCCCATAACTCGCGCATGCCGGCATCGACAATGGGAAAGCCGGTTTGTCCGTGTTGCCAGGCACGCAGCAAGCGGGTTTGACGTTTCTGCCAGGGAAACTTTTCAAACCGTGGATTCAATACCTGCTGTTGCGTGTGCGGGAAGTGATACAGCACGTGATGGGTAAACTCACGCCAGGCCAGTTCACGCACGAAGCTTTGGGCGTTTTTAGCGTAAAGCGAATCTCGTCGCTGCTGGCGTGCCTGCTCAATGGCATACACGATCTGTCGCGGAGATATTTCACCAAAGTGTAAATGCGCTGATAGGCCCGAAGTTGCCGTGCGCGCCGGGAAGTCTCGAGCGGTGTCATACCCGCCAAGCTGGTTTTTGATAAATTTGCGCAGACGCGACCGTGCACCGGATTCACCAGGTTGCCAGAGAGTATAGAACTGCGAATCCCAGGCAATGGCAGGTAATAACGCCAGGCTGTCCAGTCTGACCGAAGCAAGGCGCTTACTGACTGGGGGGAGTTTGCGCACTGCCGGGCTGAGGTCGTGGGGCAGCCCGCGTTTCTGGCAGGCCTGCCAGAACGGGGTAAAGACCTTGTAGGCACTGCCGGCCCCGGTCTGGATCTGCCAGGGTTCGAACAGCAGCATGCCGGCAAAACTGCGATAGGTGATGCCCTGTTCGCTGAGCGCGGTTTTGATGTGACTGTCACGGGTACTGCTTGCCGGTTCATACAGGCGGTTGAGATAAACGGCGTCGGCACCGGTTTCGCTGATTAGATCCTGCAACGCGGACAGGGAACTGCCACGGCGGATGATCAGGCGACTGCCGAGCGTATTGAGCTGTGTCGCCAGGGCTCTGAGACTGTGATGCAACCACCAGCGACTGGCGCCACCGGCCGGCCAGGGGCTGTCTTCTTCCGGGGCATGAATATACACCGGGATGATGCGCGCGCCTTTTGCCGCGTGTAGTGCAGGGTTATCGCTCAGGCGCAGGTCTCGCCGGAACCAGATAATGATGGTTTGCATCTACGCATGCTAGCCAAGTACGCTGTAAAATAACAGCCATGTCACAGGACCCCAACAAAGGCCGCGGCGCACGCAGTAATCCTGATTGCCGTTACCAGTCACAAACCCGCGAATCGATCGACGATGACTGGTTCGTGGAAACTGCCGATGTGCCCAGGCGCAAGACGACGGTACGCCCGGAACACAGCAAGTCCATTCTTTCTCGCAACCAGTCACCGGACGTGCCGTTTTCGGTTTCGATCAACCCATATCGAGGCTGCGAACACGGCTGCATTTATTGTTTTGCCCGGCCCACGCACGCCTATCTGGACATGTCGCCCGGCCTGGATTTTGAAACTCGGCTGGTCGCCAAACCGGATGCACCAGCCCTGTTGCGCAAGGAGCTGGCGCGGCGCAACTATATGTGTCGACCGATTGCGCTGGGCAGTAATACCGATCCGTACCAGCCCATCGAGCGCTCCCACTGTATTACCCGGCAGTTACTGGAAGTGCTGCTGGAGCATCGACATCCTGTGGCGATCGTGACCAAATCCGCCATGGTCGAACGGGACATCGATATCCTGTCGCAAATGGCCAAACACGATCTGGTACAGGTCATGATCTCAGTGTGTACGCTCGACAAGCAACTTGCGCGGTTGATGGAGCCGCGTGCCAGTACACCGCAGCGCCGACTGCGGGCCATGGCACGCCTGCGCGAGGCCGGGATACCCGTGGGGGTACTGGCGGCACCGATGATTCCGGTGTTAAACGATCCGGAACTGGAGACGGTCCTGCAGCAAAGTGCGGCGCATGGGGCGAGGACAGCCGGCTATGTATTGTTGCGGTTACCGCTGGAGGTGGCGCCGTTGTTCGAGGAATGGTTGCACAAGCATTATCCGCTGAAAGCGGAACACGTTCTCACGCGCATTCGCGATACCCGCGAGGGGGCGTTGTACCGTTCCGAATTTGGTCAGCGCATGCAGGGTAGTGGCGCCTTTGCCGAGATCATCGCCCGCCGCTTTGAAACCATGTGTCAACGCCTTGACCTCGGCGGCAGGGAACTGACGCTCAACACCGAATTGTTTCGGGTGCCTGCGGCGGAAAATGATCAACTCACCCTGTTTTGAGCCTTCCACTCCGCCGATCACTGTCATGGACCGGCAATATGCATGGGATATAAGTGGTATTTGAGAACTGGCATGCTGTGTGCATCTGTATATACGCAATCTGATGTTCTCCTCCTAGTGTGGAAACTTATTCAGGCGCCCTGTTACAGGGCGCCTTTTTTTATGGCTGTCAGGAGGGGGGCCGTCGATGGCAGATCCCGCCCCGCTGACTGCGGTGTTACTGCCGGGAATTGACGGTACCGGGCGCATGTTCGGGCCCTTGTCGGCAGAATCGTTTGCCGGTCCACTGGCATTGCAAATATCCACCCGTGCCGCGAAAAATTTACAGGCATTGGTGCTATGTGCAACCTTTGTCCGCAATCCGCGCCCGCATCTCGCCCGGCTTGCGCCCATCTTATTGCGTGAACCCATCCTCGCTCATCGGCCGCAAAAGTGGCTGGCTCGCCTGTTGGTGACCGGTTTTGATGTTCCGGACACGATGCTCGAGCAGGCCCTTGAGATACATGAGCTGGTTTCTCCCCGGGTGATCATGCAACGTTTGTATGATGTGATTCATGTCGATGTTTCAACAATCCTGCGCGACTGTCCATTACCCATCCTGCATCTGTACGCGTTGCACGATCATCTGATCCTGGGTCGGCCGACACGCGAGATTCAGCAGATTCGACCGGATATCGAGAGTATCGGCATCGATGGTCCACATTACCTGTTGCAGGCGCGGCCGCAGGGCTGTGCAGTCGCGATTGAAAAATTTCTACGGGAAAAAGGTCTATGTTGATTAGACCGGGCGGAACACGGCGAGGAAAATAATCGCTATCAGGATCAGGACCGGAAATTCATTGTACCAGCGATAGAACACATGGCTGTGGCTGTTGCGGTCGTATTTGAAGTCCGCCACCAGTTTGCCGCAGTGAAAGTGATAAATAATCAGGAGGCCGACCAGGACCAGTTTGATTTGCAGCCATAACTGGTCGATGTAATTCTGTCCCATCGCATAACCGGATACCAGGATGCCGATGCCGCAGGCCACGGTTAGTATCATCCAGGGGGTGATGAAGCGATATAGTTTGCGCTCCATGATCTTGAAGCGCTCAATCGTGGCAGGGTCTTCCGTCATTGCGTGGTTCACAAATAAACGCGGCAAATAAAACAGCCCGGCAAACCAGCTCACCATAAAGATCAGATGTAGTGCTTTGAACCAGAGCATGTTGTCTCTCTAATTTTTTTCTAGCATGGCGAGAATGGTTTTGCGGACGGCTGGCATATTTATCTTACCGATCTTTTTCATAACGACGCGACCTTGTGAGTTAATGAGATATGTCGTCGGTGTTTCGCCGTAACCGCCAATGGCATGAAACATTTTCCTGTCGCCGTCATAAACGACCGGGTAGGGAAGCTGTTCACTTTGCACCAGGTCGCGCAGACGATTCAGTTTATCCCAGTAAACAGAGACGCCAACAATCTGTAGACCTTTTTGTGACAATTCCAGGTCGAGGTCTTCGAGATGTGGAATTTCACTGAGACAGGTGGGGCAGTTGGAAGACCAGAAAGTAAGCAGGATAGGTTTGCCCTGCAGTTTTGCCAGATTCAGGGTCTGTCCCTCCCTGAGGGTAGTCATGTTGATATTGGGAACATGGGCAAAACCAAAGCGGTAATACCATTTATAGCTTCCAATACCGATAATGGTGGCCAACACGATGAAAATTAGCCCTAGGGCATATTTTGTTTTTAATAAACGTAAAGTTTTCATCCGTTTTAGGCTTCAGTTCGGAATCAGGTTTCCTTGTTTTTTCTCAGCATGTTGAGGACGCGGGCGCGCAACAGCTTGATGTCGATGTCACCGATCTTGTGTTGCACGATTTCACCCTGGGGGTTGATCAGAAAATGGGTCGGGGTGAGCGTGACCGGGTGGCCCAGAAGGTGACCAGCACGGGGTGCCCCCGCAGCGAAGCAAGATCGATTTTCTGCCCGCCCTTGAGCTCGGTCATTTCGACGTTGGGTGCCGGTTCCGCCCCGCTCGGACTGAACCAGACGTAGACCACGCTAATGATGATCAGCAGCAGAATGGCTGCCGGAAAAATGATGCGGATGGAATTGGGTTTACTCATGGTTCGGATTATCGCACAAGCAAGGTTCTCAGGATGAGACTTTCTCCGGCTCGGTTTGTTCAGTCGTTTTGGGTTTGGGTTTGTGTAAATAGGCCTCAGCCAGGGCCTCGTAGATCGATAGCGGGCTGACGAAACGGGAGATACCCTTGGCGATCAGCGCGGTGGCCATCAGCGGCATCAGCATGGAGGAGTTGTCCGTCATTTCCATTACGATGATCAGGGCGGTAATCGGGGTCTGGACCACGCCCGAGAAGTAACCCACCATGGACAACAGGACCACCGCCGCGAAGGAGGCCGGCAGCCACTGGGCCAGGTCGGCTCCCATGCCGGCGCCGACCGATAATGATGGCGCGAAAATACCGCCCGGGATACCGCTGAGGTAGGATGCTACCGTCGCGATATACTTATATAGAAAGTAATCACTACTGGCGGGAATCGGGGCATTGGCGGTGACCAGGGCCTTGGCCTGATCGTAACCGGTACCGAAGGTGGCGCCATGGGACAGCCAGCCCACCAGGCTGATGATCAGACCGCAGATCAGGGCCAGCCAGAGCGGATGCTTTTTATAAAACGGCATCAGGTAGCGGCTGCCCATGATCAAAATGGTACTGAAACTGCCGCCGAGCAGGCCACCCAGGACCCCGCAGACCAGGACGGTCAGCCAGCCGGCGGGTGAAAAGGGCGAAAATTCCGCGGTGGAGGTACCGAAATAGGTGTAATTGCCCAGAATGACCAGGGCCGTGATACCGGCCAGAATCACCGCAATGACCAGCGTACCGCTATTACGCTCCTCGAAGGAGCGGCTCATCTCTTCGATAGCGAACATGACCCCGGCCAGGGGGGTGTTGAAGGCGGCGGCAATGCCGGCAGCGCCACCGGCGAGGACCAGGGCGCGTACCATGTCCTTACCATGGAACGGGGCTATTCGCCGCAGGGAATACATAATGGAGGCGCCGACATGCACGGTAGGTCCCTCGCGGCCGATGGAGGCCCCGCTGAGCAAACCCATAATGGTTAGCAGAATCTTGCCGGCGGCCACCTTGAGCGAAAGTACCCTGGAGCGGGCGGCGTGGCTGGGCATGGACAGGGCGGCAATGGCCTGGGGGATACCGCTGCCTTCGGTACCGATAAATACCTTGCTGGTCAGCCAGGCAATGACAAACAGACCCAGGGGGGG
>JARRNT010000112.1:0-5427 GCA_037384645.1 Gammaproteobacteria bacterium
ACGACGCCTTCTGGGAAGATGCCAGCACGCTACCTGAGGGCGTGCAAATAGTTTGAATACGGGCGGAAATAACCGAAAAACAACAAACAACCAGAAGGCGTCGTTCGCGAAGCGCTGGAACAGGTCCGGCGTCAGGATCGTCTGCCGCTGGCTGGCCTCGATCTGCGGACGCACCGTATGCAGCCCCGGCGTCCCCGCCTTGGCATCGAAGCCCTTGTCGTCGTAGGCGATATGATCGAAGTCGTGCGCGAAGGAAGACTCGCCCAGAAAGTCGTAGATAGCTGCCATCGTGGCCTTGGGATCGGAGGTCAGGCTCTCGTAACGCACCAGCAGCAGGCGCTTCGGGGCATCGCCGCCGTATACTGCCTGCTTGAGGGCATCCAGCGCGAAGCCGACCAGGCCGTCGCTGCCCGCCACAGAGTTGGCGCGCGTGTACACGGTGCCACCGCCCTGGTAGCCGAAGATAGACGAGGGCTGGAAGGCATTCTGCTGCACCAGACGCTCGATGCTGTCGATGATCCACGACAGATGGCGCACGCAGGCGATGACCTTCGCCTCTGGGAACAGTGCCTTCAGGGGGGAGAGCTTGGATGTCCACAGCCGGTTGGTGTCGAACACCACCTCGGCCTCGTGCTCAGCATAGTAGTTGTCGAACAGGCCCCGAAGGATGCGCCGGCGCTGACCGTCGTCGATGAACACCTCGCCTTCGTTTTTTGCGCTCATTTCGCCAAGCAGAGTGTTGAAGAGTCCGCCGACGGGACTGCTCATGTCGGCATGGAAGCGAGGATTCTGGCGCAGCAGCGCGGCCAGCAAGGTGGAACCGGAACGAGGCAGGCCGGAGATGAAGTGATATTGGCGGTGATCGGTATGGGCGGCTTTGCTCAACGACATTATTCTTCTTATATTATTTTAGTTGTTAGTTATTAGCCGGTCATGCCAGCCCCGGCGTTGACGGAAAATCCGGTGCGGCATGAAAGCACAGTACATTCCCAATGTGAAGGCTAAAGCTTACCAATAATGTGGTTTTTAAGCAAAATATATCCGGGCACTTTCCTTATATATACGAATATATGAGGACGGAGAAGTGAACAGGCCGGCCTTCTTCTTGCCACAATGTGTTGTTTTTATGAGTTCAGTCTGGATTGGCGGTGGTCAAGCTGACGATCCAGCTCGGTAATACGTGCTGCCGCTTGGGTCGTAATCGGTTCGTACATCCAGGTATTATCTGGTCCAAATCCGGTCGCGTTGAGGATTTCCTATGTTCGCCTTGATCAGCGGTGCGGGCCTCCCAGTAGCCATCCGGATTATATTCGTCGCCTATGCGCAACTGCTTCTCGTCATCGCCCGACACGTAATAACCGGCCCTGGCGAAGATGGCGGCGGTCATGCTTGTCCCTGAACGCGGCATCCCGACAACGATGGTATTAAAGGCCAATGGCTCCTCCTGACAAGCAATATTGGGTATTTGCGCACTACAGCACATTGCGTGGCTAACAGATCGGGACCAGTAAAAACCATTTTAATGAATATGTCTATGGCGAATGCAGCCGGCGCGCCGCTATCCGCCTGTTTGATGCTGGCCGGTCCGAAAAACTTACTATTTATAATAGTATAGCGTAAAGGCGTGTTTGCAAGAATTAAGGCAGGAATTTACCGTAGGCCGTGTAAGGATCGGCCTCGCAGGACGACGAATAACCGGTTGGCGCAGCATTCGGCCGGAAATCGTTAATCGGTGAAGCCGCGCCTAGTCATCCCGCCGGCGATATTCACCTTCCAGGGTATGCGCGTCGTCGTGCCGCGACTGGGGTCGAGGCGGCTGGGTACGCAGTTGCACGATCCAGCCACTTCGCTCCAGCAACCACAGCGCAACGAGTTTTCGTAAAGGTGGAATCATGAGTAACAGGCCAAGGGTGTCAGTAAAAAACCCGGGCGTCAGCAACAGGGCACCGGCAATGAATAACAGCATCGCCTGCAGCATACTGGTGGCAGGCAGTTCACCTCGCTGTAATTCACGTTGTACCTGCTGCATGGTGGAAAGCCCCTGTTTGCGTAACAGGGCGGCACCGATGACCGCAGTGATCAAAACCAGCAACACGGTGTTGAGTGCTCCGATCTGGCTACCAACCTTAATGAACAGGTAGATTTCGATAATCGGGACCAGGATGAAAACACCGAAAGCAACAGGGAAAATACGCATGGAAGAAAAAGTGCCTTTTTCAGAAGATGTATCACTGATATCTTTGGGCGCATGATGCAGAACTCAAGCCCACATTTGTTAGTATATATCACCTGTGACAGTACTGATAACGCACGTGAAATCGCAACAAGCCTGGTAAATGAGCGACTTGCTGCCTGCGTTAATATCCTGCCAGCAATTGAATCAATCTATCGCTGGCAAAATAAAATCGAAAGTAGCAATGAGGTTTTATTAATGGTGAAAACTCACCGGGATATCTTTACCATCTTGCGTGAACGTGTCTGCAAATTGCACCATTATGAACTTCCAGAAATTATCGCAGTCCCTATCGAGGCGGGGCTGGAACCTTATTTAAATTGGATAACAGAATCGGTAAACCACCATGAATAACAAAACAAAACTAAGCATTTTCATTCTTCTGTTCCTGTCTTTTATCGGCAGCGCGTTCGCCCAGGACGAACCACTCATGCCGGACGTTGCATTTAAATTCGATGCCGTGGTCAAGAACGATCACGTGCTGGCTACCTGGACCATAGCCAACGATTACTACATGTATCGTGAAAAGTTTCATTTCAAATCGGCCACTCCTGGCGTCATCCTGGGTAAACCGGAATTTCCCCAGGGCAAAATGAAACATGGGATCAAGCCCGATGGCAGTGAAGGCATGGTCGAGACCTACATGCGCAAGGTCACCATTAATATTCCCATTGCCAAGTCCAGCGGGTCACAACTGAAACTGATTGCCAAAGGCCAGGGCTGCGCCGAAAAACTCGGTATCTGTTATCCGCCACAAACCCGGGAAAAATTACTCACGCTGGCCAGTGCCAGCACCAGTACCGAATCCGGCGTCAGTGCCCTGAATTCGCAACTGGGTCTGGGTGGAAATGACAGTGACGAACCCATGTCACCGCAAAAGGCCTTTCAGTTCAACGCCAGGGCCAAGGGTAATAACATCCTCGCCACCTGGACCATTGCGCCGGGTACGCATATGTACAAGTCTGAATTCAGCTTCAAGGCCAAGACCCCGGGGCTGAAGCTGGGCACGCCGGAACTTCCGCAAGGCGAAATGAAACAGGGCATCAAGCCCGACGGCACCGAAGGCATGGTCGAAGTATATGAGCACAGCGTGACGATCACCGTGCCGTATACCCTGAGTAACAAGGTCGATGGTATCGAGATTGTCGCCAACGGTCAGGGCTGCAATGACAAGGTCGGGTCGCGTTTGCCTTCCTGTCCGGTCTGGCCCTGACCTTTACCCCCTGCGTCTTACCGATGCTGCCAATCATCTCCAGCATCATCATCGGCCAGGGTGACAAGGTCACCAAGACCCGCGGTGGCTTCCTGGCACTTATATATGTACTGGGGACTGCTTTGGTCTGGACCATCGCCGGCGCCGTCGCCGGGGCTTCCGGCCAACAACTGCAGGCCTATACCTCTTCGCCCTATTTCGTCCTGCCGGTCGCCATTATCCTGATTCTGCTATCGCTGGCCATGTTCGGCATTTATAACCTGCAGATGCCGGCCAGCCTGCAATCCAGGGCCCAGGAAAAATCCACCGGCCTCAAGAGCGGGACCGTGCTCGGCGTCTTCATCATGGGAGTGCTGGCCTCGGTCATTGCCGGTGCCTGTGTCTCGCCCATCCTGATCCTCAACCTGGGCGTGGCCATGCAGGCCCATGACGCCGTGCTCGGTGGCGGCATCATGCTGCTCATGGCCCTGGGCATGGGCGTGCCCATTATCCTGATTGGCATTGGTGCCGGCTGGCTGCTGCCCAAGGCCGGGACCTGGATGGACACCGTCAAGTACGTCTTCGGCGTCATGCTGATTGGCCTGGCCCTGTACATCATGTCCACCATTCCGTGGATTCCCGTGTTGTACTTGTGGGCCCCGTTCCTGATCGTGACCGGCGTGTACATGGGCGCGGCCCGTGCCTTACCGGAGGGGGCCAGTGGCTGGCACACCCTGTGGAAAGGCCTCGGCGTATTCCTGGTGATCTGGGGCATCCTGGCCCTGATCGGCGCCATGCAGGGTAACCGCGATATCCTGCAACCCATCCGCCTCAGTGCCGTCACCAGTGGGAGTAGCGCCGTTGCCACTGCCAGTAATCCCGAGGCCATGTTCACCCGAGTCGCCAACCTCCAGGACATGGAAGCCAAACTGGCCAGCGCCAGGGCGGCCGGTAAACCGGTCTTCCTGGATTACTATGCGACCTGGTGTACTGACTGTAACCTCATGAAAAAATCCGTATTCAGTGACAGCCAGGTACAACAGTATATGCGCGAACACTTCGTGGTACTCCAGGCTGACGTCAGTGACCAGTTCAACAAGAACACCCAGCCGATGAAAGACAAGTTCGGCGTGTTCGGTCCCCCCGCCTTACTGTTCTTTAACAGCCAGGGAAAACTGGTTAAAAAAGAATACGGCTTGTTGTCCAAGGCGGAGTTTCTCAAGATCGTCAAATCCGTCGCCAAGGGCCAATGACCGACGTCGTCAGCTGATTGTAACCAGGCCAGGCAGTCTGCGACTGCCTGGCGACTGTTAGAAATGGTGTTGCTATGAATAAAAAACGCTATGGTCTGTGGGCCGGATTTATCGTGCTGTGTTTCGTCCTGGGCGGCGGCCTCTACTGGGGCTATTACGCTAGCCACCAGAGCAAAAAACCTGCCGTACGCAAGCCGCTGAGCATGCTCAATCAGCCCCGCCCGGACTTTACGCTGAGCGATATTCGCAACAAGCCCCACGATATCAGGCAATGGGACGGCAAAGTGATCCTGCTGAATTTCTGGGCCACCTGGTGCCCGCCGTGCCGCCACGAGATGCCGGCCATGGAGCGTCTCTACCAGCACTTTCGGGACAAGGGCTTCGTGGTGCTGGCCGTCAACCAGTGGGAGGATCCTGACCTGGTGTTCGCCTACACGGGCGAACTGAATGTCTTTCCCAGCTTCCCCATCCTGTTCGATCCGCAGAGCACGGTGTCGCAGGACTACGGCGTGAAGGGCCTGCCGACCTCGTTCGTCATCGACCGCGACGGGCGGCTGGTCTACCGGGCGATCGGCGGCCGTGACTTTGATCACCCGGAAATCCTGCAGCGCATCGGTGACCTGCTGGCCGAATCCCCCTGATCCCGGCCTGGAAATTCTAGCCAAGCTACTGTTTATCAAAATCTTTAGCGGTCGGTTGAAAAGAGCGTCAAATACGTGAATGATGGCGCGATCGGTTTTAACGTACGC
>JARRNT010000113.1:0-6216 GCA_037384645.1 Gammaproteobacteria bacterium
GCTTCAGCGTCAGGATCAGCGCGCCAAGGTCCGCCGGCTCGATCGTGAATGTGCCCATCACCGGCCCGCCTTCATGGCATGCCGTAGCCGAAGCGGGCGGCGATCGCCCGGGCCTTCGGCCCCTTCAGGAAGGTCAGGAACGCCTTGGCCGCCGGGTTGTTTTCCCCGTGCTTCAGCAGCGCCGCGTCCTGCAGGATCGCGCTGTAGTCGTCGGCGGGCACGATGAAAACCGAGCCGCCCTTGGGCGCCTTCGGCCCATGAAGCGACGAGGCCGCGATGAAGCCGATCTGCGCACCGCCGCTTTGGACCATGGCGAAGGTCTGGCCGATGTTCTGCCCCATCACGATCTTGTCCTTCACCTTTTTCCACGCCCCCAGATAGTCCAGCACCTCGCGCGCGGCCTTCCCGTAGGGCGCAAGCTTGGGATTGGCGATGGCGATGTGCCGCACCTTCGGGTCGGTCAGCGCCTTCACCGGGTCGATGCCGATCTTCGGCTCCGACGGGGCCCATATCGCCAGCTTGCCCTTCGCATAGGTGAACCGGCTGCCGGGCACCACCAGCCCCACCGCCTGAAGCGAATCGGGCGTTTCCTGATCGGCGGACAGCATCACGTCATAAGGCGCCCCGCCGACGATTTGCGCGCGCAGCCGCCCGGTCGAAGCAATGGCCACCTTGATGCTGTCGCCGGTCTGTTCGTGAAAGACGGGCGCCATGGCCCGCGCCGCGGCGGCGAAATTGGCCGCCACCGCCACCAGTGCCTGTTCCGCGCGCGCGGGTGCCGTCGCTCCGCCCCCGAAGGTCAGCCAAACCGCCAGGGTCAGCATCGCGCCGCGCCGCGTCAGAAACATCAAGGACATGGTTCGTCTCCCTCCCGGACTCGATATGTTTCGCCATACATATCATCCCCAGCCTGATGGTCAGGCGCGCTCCAGGTACCGGTAATGACTGGACCAATCCAAGTGTCAACGAATGGTATCTTGTCTTTGGTTCCGGCCCGACGGATTTGAGTACAGTCACCAGTGCGCAGAACGCCAGTCTTTACGTCCTCAATCTCAAAACCATGCAATTTGTAAAAGGGTTCCCTGAGGATCTTAAGATCAAAAATAGTTTCGTTGGCGATGTGAACAGCATCGACTGGACCAATGACTACAAGACCGATGCAGCCTATTTCGGCATTGTAGGCGGTGGGACCAGTACACCGACGGGACAACTCATGCGGATGGTGCTGACGGATAACACCAAGTCAACGGCAACTAGCTGGCCAGTCAGTACCGTCATCAATCCGGGCCAGCCCTTTGTGAATCGACCAGAGTTTGCCGTGGATGACCAGAACAAGTGGTGGGTGTATGACGGTACCGGCCGCCTGTACGTGTCAGGCGACGCGCAGAGTACCGAGCTACAGTCATTCTATGGCATCAAGGAACAGGTCGATAGTGCAACCGGGCTGCCGTCGGGAACGACTGCCTACCGCACGAGCAGTGGCGGCAGCTACTACCTGCAGAATACCACCGGTGTGCAGGTGGGCCTTGATGGCACCATTTACGACATCAACGGAGTCCTCCCGTCCACGGTGACCAACTTCTATGGTAGCACGGGCCTGATCAGCGACATCGCGGGCAAGGCTGGTTGGTACATCAACCTGGTACCCGACACGGCCAACACTCCCGCCAATCCCATACCTGCTACCGGGAGCGAACGCAACCTTGGCAACTCTCTCCTATTCCGCCAGTTAATGCTGTTTACGACTTTCACGCCAAACAGCAATAGCTGTGCGTTTGACGGCTCAAGCAAATTGTATGGCGTGTATTATAAAACAGGGACAGCCTATCCGAATGCCGGGCTGGGTAATAAAACCTGCAGCAACTGCGCTACAGGAGTAGATGTCAGTGAATCTTCAATTGGTCTGGAAGGCGCAACAACGACGGGCGGAGTGATACTCAGTGTCGGTTCCGACAATGCCAAGATCTATCTCACTGGCATTCACGGCCAAGGCTATAATCCTCCGGTGACGGGTGTACCCACGCCCACTGGTCGTCAGTCATGGCGCGAGATTATTCCGCAATGATGCGAAGCTCAGGAGCAAATAAGTCAATGCAAGCAAGCATGTATACCCGAACCAGGATGGCGAATAAGCGCCAACACGGTATAACGCTGATCGAACTGATTACCGTGGTCGCCATTATCGGTATTCTTGCCAGCATTGGCTGGTCTTACTACGATGCGCAGAAACGCAGGGGCTATCGTAGTGAAGCGGTGATTGCACTGACCACACTGGCGCAACTGCAAGAACGCTACATGACCGAACACGGCAGCTACGCCGGTTCTATTACAACATTAAGTCCCCCGACGACCGTTGTGAGTGCATCTGACACAACCCCCAAAAACGGTGCCTATAAGCTAAGTATCTCGATTCCAGCCACGACAGGTTGTACAGTCAATAATAAATATTACTGCTACCAGATCACGGCCACGGCGAATGGTGCGCAGGCAAAGGACATCCAGTGCACAAAGTTCTATCTGGATCAGACTGGCAAACGCTCGTCGACGGACAAAGCCGGGACTACCACCACCGGATGCTGGTCAAAATAGTCCCCGCACTTTACGCAAACGCATTGCCCTACCACACCACTGCCCTGTCGCAACAGGGCAGTTTTATTTGATCAAGCCGATAAAATGAATCTTGCCAGGACGGGCACTTGCAAAGCGTCCTGCTGGAATTGCCAAACCAGGACGTTAGTTACCTGCTGTACGCTGACGCACCGCCTCGAACAGGGCCACCCCTGCCGTTACCGAGACGTTAAGACTTTCGACACTGCCCTGCATGGGCAGTTTTGCCAGCACGTCACAGGTTTCCCGGGTGAGGCGGCGCAGGCCACTGCCCTCCGCCCCCAGCACCAGCGCCAGCGGCCCGCGCAAGTCACAGTCATACAGCGAGGTGTCGGCCTCACCGGCCAGCCCCACGCAATGCACCCCGGCCTGCTGTAACTCGCGCAGGCAACGGGCCAGGTTCGTGACCTGGTAAAATGGCAGGACCTCGGCGGCACCGACTGCCACCTTGCTGACCGTGGCATTCAGGCCGCAGGGGCCAGGTCCTGCAACAGATCGTGCTCGTTGCCAATCCGGGCTGGCCGCACCTGGGCCATCACTCCCTGGTGGTTGACCTCACCCAGCTGGCGGCTAATCTGCTTGTCGGGCACGCGTTGCAGGGCAATCCCGTGACGCTCGACTTCCTGCACAACCTGCTGGACCCGTGCATCCGTTTTGCCTTGTGCAACCGCAACGCTGAGGACACGCTCCGGCTGGCGTTCCAGCACGGCCTGCAGGGTATGCAGGCCATAGATAAAATAATGCGCCGACCTGCTCATGGCTTATTGGCGGGACTTCTTCCTGCGATTACGGGTACTGCCCGACTTTTTCTTGCCACCGTGTTGCTTGGCTTTACGCGAACGCGGATTGTCAGATTTCGCCTTTTGCCCGGATGGCTTATTGTCACCGGATTTTTTCCGGTGACGGGATTTTGATTTCTTGCCCTTGCGCGAGGTATCCGCCGCCGTCGTGGCGGATTGATTATCCGTGAGCTCAAAATCGATCTTGCGATCATCGAGGTCAACCCGTGCCACCACCACGCGGATCGGATCGCCAAGCCGGTAGATGCGGTTGGTGCGTTCACCAATCATGCGGTGATGCACCGGATCATACTGATAATAGTCCTGGCGCAGGGCCGTGACATGCACCAGGCCCTCGACATAAATATCCGACAGTTCGACAAACAGGCCGAAATTCGTGACCGAGGTAATAATCCCCTCGAATTCACTGCCGAGCTTGTCCAGCATGAATTCGCACTTGAGCCAGTCGACCGCATCGCGGGTCGCCTCATCGGCACGGCGTTCGGTCATGGAACAATTGTCGCCTAGCAACTCCATATCACTCTGGCTATATGCAAACTGGCTGAGCTTGCGTTTGCTCAGTATATGCCGGATTGCGCGATGCACCAGCAGGTCAGGATAACGTCGTATGGGCGAGGTAAAGTGCGCGTAGGCATCGAATGCTAGACCAAAGTGACCCTGGTTCTCTGCACCGTACATGGCCTGACGCAGGCTGCGCAACAGGACGGTCTGGATAAGATGGGCATCGCGCCGGCCCTTCACCTGGGCCAACAGCTTGACGTAGTGTTTGGGTTCGGGCTCATCACCGCCGCCGAGATTCAGCCCCAGCTCGCCCAGGAACTCCCGCACCTCGGTCAGTTTTTCCTGCCCCGGCGGCTCATGATTACGATACAGACAGGGTATCTTGTTGCTGAGCAAATAATCCGCTGCCGCCACATTCGCCATCAGCATGCATTCCTCGATGAGACGATGGGCATCATTGCGCACCACGGGGATGATGCGTTCGATCTTGCGATCCTCGCCAAACACGATGCGGGTCTCCGTGCTGTCGAAATCTATCGCACCACGCTTGTTACGCGCGGCCAGCAGGACCTTGAACACGGCATACAGGTCTTCCAGGTGCGGCAGCAGGTCGGCGTACTGGCCACGCAACTCGGCATCCTGGTCGACCAGCATGGCCGCCACCTTGTCATACGTCAGGCGGGCATGGGAATACATCACGGCGGGATAAAACCGATACTTTTTAAGCACCCCGCTGGCACTGATATCCATCTCGCAGGCCATACACAAGCGGTCAACCTGGGGATTCAGTGAGCACAGGCCGTTGGACAGGATCTCCGGCAGCATGGGAATGACGCGCTCCGGAAAGTAGACCGAATTGCCGCGATAACGAGCTTCGGCATCCAGGGCAGTCCCGGGCTGAACGTAGTGCGACACATCGGCGATGGCAACGATCAGGCGATAGCCTTTGCCCTTGCGCTCACAAAATACCGCATCGTCGAAATCCCGCGCATCCTCGCCGTCGATGGTAACCAGCGGGAGCTTGCGCAGGTCCTCGCGACCGCGCTTGTCCTCCTCAGGCACCATGACATTGTAATGCCCGATCTCGGCGTCCACCGCCTCCGACCATTCCTGTGGCAGCTCGTAATTACGGATGGCGATATCAATCTCCATCCCCGGTGCCATGTGGTCACCCAGGATCTCGATAACCCGGCCAATGGCCTGCCGGTTGCGCCCGGGATACTCCAGAATTTCCAGGGTGACAATCTGGCCATGGTGTGCGCCATGGAAGTTCTCGCGCGGCACCAGCACGTCGTGGGTAATCCGCTTGTTATCGGCAACCACGAAGCCGACGCCGGATTCGACGAACAGACGCCCGACCACGCGGTGGACCGCACGCTCCAGGATCTCCACCAGCACACCCTCACGCCGGCCACGGCGGTCACGGCCGATTTCCCGCACTGTCACACGGTCGCCATGCATCAGGGTACGCATCTCCGATGCCGCCAGAAACAGGTCATCTCCTCCCTTGTCGGGCACCAGGAAGCCGAAGCCCGCCGGATGGGCAATCACCCGCCCACTAATCAGATCGAGCTTGCTGGCCAGGCAGTACTGCTTGCGCCGGTTGAATAATATTTGACCATCCCGTTCCATGGCACGCAGACGCCGGTGCAAGGCGGTCCGCTGCTCGTCCTCCTGGAGTTGCAGGGCCTGGGCTATCTCTTCCAGCCGCATGGGCAAACCTGCCTGCTCCAGGGTACTCATGATGAGTTCACGGCTGGCAATGGGGTTCTCATATTTGCGGGCTTCCCGCTCCGCGTGGGGATCTTTGATTTTTTTGCTCATGCCGCGGATTTTACTTTATATATAGGTATCTTGCTGGAAAACCGTATTGGAAATTGACAAGCCGCAAGGCTGCCGGTAAAGTTCGCAGCCTTATCGTACTCGCCGACTGGCGGGCCGCTGCCGAGGTAGTGAACAGGTAAATAGACTAGCTTCTGGCAACAGCGGATTTAGGTAAGCATTTGATTTACATGGACTTTATAGCAAATCCACCTTATTCTTATAAAGTCATCTAAAGTTATGAATTGCCCAGGTGGCGGAATTGGTAGACGCGCAAGCTTCAGGTGCTTGTGTCCTTACGGATGTGGGAGTTCGAGTCTCCCCCTGGGCACCACTTAACATCTCCACATATTGATTACTGTACCGTTTGAGCCACGTCACCTGACTGTCGTCAGCTAATGACTTTAAAGCTTGCTCTAGTAATCGTATACGCACGTCGGTCAATTTGTTTATTCCAATGTCTCATACCAGCCAGAAGCGGACATTA
>JARRNT010000114.1:0-3790 GCA_037384645.1 Gammaproteobacteria bacterium
GGGCTCGACAGCATCCTGCAGCAACACCAGATCAATTTCCAGTTAACGGGCGAAGTCAACCTCGATCTCGTGCACATACCTTTCAGCAAATCCGGGCAGTTTAAGCTGGCGCTCTAGCCTAACAGAGCTATAACAGTCACTCTGTTGGCCGATAACTTAACTTAAGGCTGTGTGGGCAGTCGCTGCACAGGACATGTTTTGCTTAGCAGCTAACATATTGTTTTGTAAAAGTAATTTGTTAGTTGGGGGCCTGTAATTAGACAGGAGGCAGGCGGGGGATAAAATAAGATTAAATACTAATTTCGTGCAAAGCGGAATTTTGTCATAATTTAAAAATTAGACCATTGCAAAATCAAAAACTTCTATTTCGGCGCAGGCAATGTTTCACGCCCGAACCTGACAACGACTCAGGCCAGGGTTATAAGTTAAAAGGTAGTGTATGTCTCTTAATACGATTCGCGAAATACTTGAGCAACATGGTCGCCTGCCGGTCGGAGTGGATACCCTGGCTGATGACAGCGACCTTTACAACGCGGGACTGACGTCCCTGGCGACCGTGGGTTTGATGCTGGCATTGGAAGACGCCTTCGATATCGAGTTTCCTGATACGATGTTGAGCCGCAAGACATTTGAAAGCATCCAGTCCATCTCAGACGCTGTAGAAGAACTAAAAGACTAGAGCGACGGTTTACACACCGGGCTTCTGCATAATTCATCGAAGTACAATTTTTGGAGTTGCACCTCATGGCGACAAACATCCAGTTAAGTCCTGAATACCAGGATTTTGATTCACTCCTGAAACATGTTCACGAGATTGGCAAAGAAATTATTTTACCTGCGGCTGATGACGTGGATAAGAATGCGCGCTTTCCCAGCGAGGCCATCGATGCCCTGCGCGAGGCCAAACTGCTGAGCGCCTATGTGCCGACCGAGCTGGGCGGCATGGGCCTGAATATTTCCCAGGTGGCGAAGATTTGTGAGGCACTGGGCCAGTATTGCGGTTCTTCCGCCATGGTCTACGCCATGCACAAGATCCAGGTGGCCTGCGTGGTCCACCACGGAATGCAATCCGAATATTTTCGCGATTACATGCAAAGCCTGGTCAAGGAACAGCGGCTCATGGCATCGGCTACGACTGAGCTGGGTGTTGGGGGTGACCTGCGCTCCAGTATCTGTGCGGTGAATGTCACTGGTGATCGTTTCGAGCTGACCAAGAAGGCGCCGGTCATTTCCTATGGTGAGGCCGCCGATGACATCATGGTGACCTCGCGTCGCGCGGAGGATGCGCCCGCCAGTGACCAGGTACATGTCCTGGTGAAGAAGGGTGAGTACACGCTCGAACCGATCTCCGGCTGGGATACGCTGGGTTTCCGCGGTACCTGTAGTTCCGGTTTTGTCCTGAGTTCCAGCGGTTCGCCGGAACAGATTTTACCGACGCCGTTTTCCGATATCCTGAGCCAGACCATGCATCCCTATTCGCATATCGTGTGGGGTTCATTGTGGTCGGGCATCGCGGCCAATGCCGTCAACCTGGCACGCGCATTTGTGCGCGAACAGGCACGCAAGAATCCGAGCGCACCGCTGACCTCTGCTCTGCGTCTGGCCGAGACCGACAGCGTGCTGCAAACCATGCGCAATAACATTAAGGCGGCGGTGGTGGAATATGATCAGTTGCTGCGTGACGGTAATCCTGATGCCTTTAATAACTTCGGGTTTGCCATTCGTACCAATAACCTCAAGCTGTCATGCTCTACCCTGATTGTCGATATCGTCAGCCGCTCCATGTTGATTTGCGGCATCATGTCTTACCGCAATGATTCCAAATACAGCCTGTCCCGCCAGTTGCGCGATTCCTACGGCGCGGCACTGATGGTGAATAACGATCGCATCATGAACCACAACGCGACCATGTTGATGGTTCACAAGGAAGGAATTTAAGACCTATGTGTATTTCAGATGATCCCATTACCGAAGCCTACCAGGCCTACCTCGATGAGCTGGTAGAGGCCCGGCTGCTGATACCATCCGGGGTGGATGGCGTCTATGGTCGCAGTGGTACCTTTGAAGGCATCATCGAGCGATTCGAAGAATATGTCACTGACATGGGTGCACACCTGAAACCGGAAGTCATGCGTTTCCCCCCGATCATGAACCGCCGGCACTATCTGTGTACCGATCACATCGAAACCTTTCCCAACCTGATGGGTTCTGTGCACAGCTTTACCGGCAAGGAAAAAGACCTCCTGGCCATGATCGACAAGAAAGAAAAGCACGAAGACTGGAGCAAGTGCCTTGAGCCCACGGAGGTGATGCTGGTGCCCGCCGCCTGTTATCCCCTGTATCCCGCCTCAACCGGTACCTTGCCCGAAGGCGGTCGCATTGTTGACCTGCGGACCTATGTGTTCCGGCACGAACCGTCCGTGGATCCGGCCCGGATGCAGTCCTTCCGTCAGCGCGAATATGTCCGGCTTGGTACTCCGGAACAGGCACTGGAGCATCGCAATTACTGGCTGAAGCGTGCCGAGGAGATGCTGCTATCAGTAGGCCTGGATGCCAGGCCAGAGGTTGCCAACGATCCGTTTTTCGGTCGTGGTGGTCGGGTAATGGCAGCTACCCAGCGCGAACAGGACCTGAAATACGAACTGGTTGTGCCGGTGGCCAGTGCGGAAAAACCCACAGCCGTGGTCTCGACCAATTATCACATGGATCACTTCGGTCATGCCTTCGATATCAAGAGCAGTGATGGCGACGTGGCGCATACTGCCTGTATCGGATTTGGCCTGGAGCGCATTGCCCTGGCGCTGTTTCGCAAACACGGGTTTGAACCCGGGCAGTGGCCGGCCGAGGTGAAAAGGGTTCTTAACTTATGATGAAGCAGATCATCGCGTTGGATCCTGATAATTACCAACGTCATCTGATTCACGGTAAGGACCGCACCTGGATTGAAACCAACTGCTATGCAGACGTCCTGATTGAGCTGCTGCATGCGATGGGCTATGAGCCCATTGCGGCCCTGCCATTCACCCTGGCTATCGACTTTGAGGGGGATCAGTGGACGTTTTTCAAGTTTCCCCTCGGTGACCTGTATGAGCTGTATGGACTGGATGTGCAGGAACTCGCCATCTGGAAGCCGCTGATTACCCATATCGAGGAACAGGTGGGCATGGGGCGGCCTGTCCTGGTGGAACTGGATTCCTACTTCCTGCCGGATACGGCCGGTACGGCGTATCAGCGTGAACACGTCAAGTCGACGGTTGCCATCGTCGAGATCGATGTCGACAAGCAGCACCTGGGGTATTTTCATGGCCAGGGTTATTATCATCTCGATGGTGAGGATTTCCTCAACGTGTTCCGCCTTAAGGGCGAACCTGATCCCGCACCTTGCGCCAGTTTGGTGCCTGCTATGAGCTGGCCCATACTTATTTAATATGGTTGCAGCAACAGGGCGAAGCTGGGCTTGATCAGGCCGTAGCCGATATCGAGGCCCTGTCCAATGGTGCCAAGGCCTACCAGTTTCAGCTGGCGCGAGCCATGAATCGAAAAATGCCGCTCGACCTTGCGCCGCTGGATACGATGGCAACGCACTGGCAGAGCGCGATGGAGCGCCTGCGCCAGCATTACCTCTGATTCACACGGCTATTTTTCATGTACGGCGATTAAGTCCATGCAATTCTTCAAGACAGGCGATGCGGCAATCGCTGAAGGCGCGGTGGCATTACGTGACGATTGGCAAATGCTGGGTACGAGTCCCTCTGCCTGTGCGTCACCTGCCGACCTGCCGGAGCAGACG
>JARRNT010000115.1:0-3744 GCA_037384645.1 Gammaproteobacteria bacterium
CCGGGTATTCTCATATCACGAGTGATTGAGGTGACGCTGCACTTCGTTGCACAACTCAAGCCCCTGATGGGGAGACACGTCTGTTTTGATTCTGGATAGCTGGAGTTTGATGTGATCCAGCAGGTTTTCATATTGGCGAGTGGCTAAGGACATGATGCACCGTTGAATTGAATTAACGTGCTGACCTGCTGACAGGCCGTGTCAGCCTGTTTCTGTTTCCTGCCCTGGTCTGGCGCTATGAAGGCAGAATCGTATATACGACCGTATATAGAAATGGGTAGTTTATTTATTTTTGTTATTTTACAAAAAGTTATGAAGACGTATGGCGGAGAGCGAGGGATTCGAACCCCCGGAGGGTTGCCCCTCAACGGTTTTCAAGACCGCCGCTTTCGACCACTCAGCCAGCTCTCCGATGAAAACTCAATTGTCTATTTGTCCAATTACTTCATGCCATCAGGCAGTTTCTCAAGCGGCGGAAACCGCCGCTTTACTCGGCGCTGTATTATTCGCTATTGAATCCGCTTCCGCAGCCCATATTCTATAGTCTGGAGCGGATTTCTGCAGCATTGCGGAAAGTCGCGCAGCATACCCCAGTGGCCCGACAAAATCCAGCTTTTACAATGACTTGGCGGTCTGGATAGGACTTGACCACGGGAACCAGTGAGGTATGCTGGTGTCTACGAATCAGGAATAATCATTACAGTGAGGTACACCATGTACGACAATCAATCCGTTACAAGTACCCGCGGCCGTGAATCGGTCTTGGCGACCAACAAGGTACTCCGTAATACCTATATGTTGTTGTCGCTGACGCTCTTGTTTAGCGGATTAACCGCTTATATAGGCATGCGTTCCGGGATCTATCTGGGCGTTCTACCGACCCTCCTAATTTACTTCGGTTTGTTGTTTGCTACCGAGAAGACCGCTGACAGCAGCCTGGGGCTGATTTTTGTGTTTGCCCTCACCGGCTTCCTTGGTTTCACCCTCGGACCGATTCTCTCTTTCTATCTGCATACCCCGCAGGGTGCGCAAATGGTCATGACCGCCCTCGGCGGCACCGGTGTGATCTTCCTGGGCCTGTCTGGTTACGCGCTGACCACCCGTAAAGACTTCAGCTTCCTGGGCGGCATGCTGGTGACCGGTATCCTGATTGCCTTTTTGGCGGGTCTGGGTGCGTTCATATTCAATATGCCGGGATTGTCACTGGCGGTTTCCGCGATGTTCATCCTGCTGATGTCCGGCCTGATCCTGTTCCAGACCAGCCAGATCGTACACGGTGGTGAGACCAACTATATCCGGGCCACGGTGACCCTGTATGTTGCCATTTATAACCTGTTCCTGAGCCTGTTGCGCATTCTGAGCGCGTTCAGCGGTCGTTAAATCCGGAACAACTGCTCTCGCATCAAACCCCGGTTCGCCGGGGTTTTTTATTAGCCAGCAAAATACTTAAAAGGGTTGAATCATGGGTTGGGAAAAAATTGGCGTATTGATACTCGCCGCCGTATTGATCATCTTTTGGGGACCCCGGGCACTGCGTGCCGCCCGGAACGCACCCAAGGGCACGGCCGAGGACTGGAAGGGATTTTTAATTCCCATCCTGCTGGTCATCGCCTTTGTGATTTTCCTGATTATGTCCGTGCGATAAGGTCAAAGCCGGTATAACGACGCAGTACCTCCGGCACGGTTATCGAGCCGTCCGCCTGCTGGTAATTCTCCATCACCGCGACCAGGGCACGGCCGACTGCCAGGCCCGAGCCGTTCAGGGTATGCACCAGCTCCGGCTTGCCGGTTTCCGGATTGCGCCAGCGCGCCTTCATGCGCCGCGCCTGGAAGGCCTCGAAGTTACTGCAGGATGAGATCTCCCGATATTTGCCCTGCCCCGGCAGCCAGACTTCCAGGTCGTAAGTCTTCGCTGCAGAAAATCCCATGTCACCGCTGCACAGGGTCATCACCCGGTACGGCAGTTCCAGGCGCTTGAGCACTTCCTCGGCGTGGGCAGTCAGCTGTTCATGGGCCTGGTACGAGTCCTCCGCTTTTACTACCTGGACCAGTTCGACCTTTTCGAACTGGTGCTGGCGAATCATGCCGCGGGTGTCCTTGCCGTACGAGCCGGCCTCACTGCGAAAACATGGAGTGTGGCAGACAAACTTGCGCGGCATGTCCTCGGCTTCGACGATGACATCGCGCACGATATTGGTCACCGGCACCTCAGCTGTCGGTATCAGGTAATAATTTTGTTCACCGTCGATCCTGAACAGGTCTTCGGCAAACTTGGGTAACTGGCCGGTACCGAACAAGGAATCCGTATTGACCATGTACGGCACATAGGTCTCGCTGTAACCATGTTCACTGGTGTGCAGGTCGAGCATGAATTGGATCAGGGCGCGATGCAGCCGGGCCAGCTGGCCGTGCATCAGTGCAAAGCGTGAGCCGGTGATCTTGCTGGCGGTTTCAAAATCCAGTTGCGTCAGTTGTTCGCCGAGATCGACATGATCCTTGACCTCGAAATCAAATTGCCGCGGTTCACCCCAGCGGCGAAGCTCGACGTTGTCGTTTTCATCCTTGCCGACCGGTACCGACTCATGCGGGATATTCGGGATCGACAGTGCAATCTCATCGAGCTGTGACTGGATCAAGGATAACTGGTCTTCGGCCGCTTTAAGCTCATCGCCCAGGTGGGCAACCGCATCCAGCAGTGGCTGGATATCCTCGCCTTTGGCCTTGGCCTGGCCGATCGCCTTGGATTTGCTATTGCGCTCGGCCTGCAGTTCCTGGGTTTTCACCTGGAACTGTTTGCGTTGATCTTCCAGTTCGCCAAGTCGTTTGACATCCAGGGTGTAACCACGGCGTTGTAATAATTGCGCGGTTTGCGCCAGGTCCTGGCGCAGGTATTTCGGATCCAGCATGCGTTAACCTTATATATTGATATTTGCGTTCCAGTACACCATGTGACCGGGCTTGACGCTATCTTTCAGGTGTTCCCGGATTTCGTCGATCTTGTCCGGGGTATCGAAAAATTCCAGCACGATGGGCAAATGCATACTGAGATCGATGATATCGGCGCCATGGATGACGCCGGAATTGCCGTAACCGGTGATACCACGAAATACCGTTACGCCACGGAGTTTTTCCCAGTCACGCAGACGTTTGAGCAAGTGTTTTAACTGGGTTTCGCCTTCGGTCAGGTAGATTCTGACCACGGTCACTTCTGAGTTCATATTTCTCTCCCTATGACGACGCCAATCCACGCCGCGAGCAGGCATAACACGACGCTGATCAGGATATTGGTTAATGCCTTGAATGCTTCACCATTCTCCAGCAGGTTGAAGGTTTCGATGGAGAACGTGGAAAAGGTGGTAAACGCACCCAGGAAACCGACAATCAACATTGCGCGCAGTCCCAGGTTGTTACTCATCCGCTCGATCATGACGATGTAGAGAATACCCATGAGTAATGAGCCGAGTACGTTCACCGACAGGGTGCCGAAGGGAAACCCTCGCCCGACCAGGGCGTGAACGCCATTGGATACCCCATAACGTAGTATCGCGCCAAGTGCGCCGCCTAAGGCAATAAAAAACAGTGTCTGCAATGGTCTTATCCCGTTAGTTTCGGGCTATTTTACTGGATCTGGGCGACTGCATGAAGGCTCATTTCGCTTTGGCTTTGGCATCGAGTGTACGCAAAAAGGCCAGTCGCTCCTTGATGCGCTGCTCCAGTCCGTAATCCGTCGGCGTGTAATAGTGT
>JARRNT010000116.1:0-3112 GCA_037384645.1 Gammaproteobacteria bacterium
TTTCACTTTTCTTCCTTATGCCGAACAGTTAACTAGACAGACGGCGGTAATTTACCTTGTTAGACAGCCGTCCATATAATCCCGGATAAAGCATAAATGACTACCGCTGGTTAAAGTATTGTCAAGCCAGGCGTGAATTACCAGCTTATTATCGTCAGGGTTTTTAGCGATCGTAGCGCTGACACAGGCTCTGGAGGCGGGGAGCGAGTTCGTCGGGGACCTGCGACCAGTCGAAGCGCCAGTGCCAGTTGCCATCCCTGGTGCCGGGGGTATTCATCCGCTCGCCCTGGCCGAGGCCGAGAATATCCTGCATGGGCAGCACGGCGAGGCAGGCGACGGAGGCCAGCGCGGTACGGATCAGCGGCCAGGGCATGGCTTCGTCTTCGCCAAATACCACGTAGTCCTGCACGTTGCGGCGGGTATGCTCGTCCAGTAATTCATACCAGGACAGGCTGGTGTCGTTATCGTGGGTGCCGGTGTAAACCACGCTGTTGAATTCGTGATAATGCGGCAAATAGACATTCTTCGGGTTGCCGTCGAAGGCGAACTGCAGGATCTTCATGCCGGGCAAGTCGAATGCTTCGCGCAGGGCAGTGACTTCCTCGGTAATCACACCCAGGTCCTCGGCCACCAGCGGCAGGGCATGAAAACTCTCGCGCAGGCTTTTTAACAATTTCTTGCCCGGCGCCTTGACCCAGCGGCCGTTGATGGCGGTTTCCTCCTCGGCCTTGATCTCCCAGTAGGCCTCGAAGCCGCGGAAGTGATCGACGCGCACGAGGTCAAATAACTGCAGCTGGGTCTGCATACGCTGCTGCCACCACTGGAACTTTTCGGCCTGCATGGCCTTCCAGTCGTATTGCGGATTGCCCCAGCGCTGGCCGGTCACGGAAAAATAATCCGGTGGCACCCCGGCGACGAATTTCGGCTGGCCCTGTTTATCCAGCATGAACAGCTCCGGCCTGGCCCAGACGTCGACACTGTCATAGGCCACGTAGATGGGCAGGTCACCAAACAACAGGACCCCGTGCTCGCCGGCATAACGCCTGAGTTCCATCCACTGCTGGAAGAACAGGAACTGGCCGAACTGGTAAAAGCCGATCCGATCCCGCGCCTTGCTGCGAACTTCCTGCAGCGCCGTGCTATCACGGTCGCGCAAGGCTGCCGGCCACTGGCTCCAGAGCTGGCCGTGGCGTTGTTCACGAATGGTCATGAACAGGGCGTAATCATCGAGCCAGTGCGCGTGACGTTCGCAAAAGTCCGCGAACTGTTCACTGAGCTCCGCCGATTTGTGCTGAGAGTGATTGGCCCAGGCCTGTTCCAGACTGTGATGATGACTGGCCGCGTCGTGCTTGTCCGGCAATTCGCGCAACAACTTGCGATCGCGCAACCAGTCCAGGCTCAACAGGGAAGTCTCACAGGCATGCGCCGACAGGGCCTGGTAAGGTGAGCGGTCGCTATGGGTCGGCCCCAGTGGCAGCATTTGCCAGACACTTATCCCGGCATGCGAGAGAAATTCCACGAAACGGTAGGCGTCGTGACAGACCAGCCCGGCGGGATAAGGCCCGGGTAAGGAGGTGGGATGTAACAGGATACCGGCGCGCCGACGCTGATGCAGAATATGCTGGTCCCGGGCTGGGCTCATGCCAGCACGCCGCGCGTATTAATGTTCCTGGCCACGGCGCATCGTCCCCCCCGCCGCCGGCCTGCCGGCGCCCTGGGTAAAGGATTTGGACAGGTATTCCGGCGCGGATTCGCCAATCAGCATGTATAAATGGGCCAGCTGCAGGCGATACAAACGTTCGAAATCCCGTACCGACTCGGCCGGGTTGTAATCACCGAACCACCAGAACCAGTCAGAGCCTTCACAGATCGCCAGTTGTTGCTCGATGCGGTTTCGCTCCCCATCGGAAAAGCGGCCCCTGGCCAGGGCCTTGTCCACCGCGCGCTTGGCGTCGCAGAGCATGTCCCAGCCCACGTTCTTGTCGTGCGAACCGATCCAGGTGGAAAAGGTGCCGTACACCCAGCTGCCGGCCACGATCTTTTCCAGTCGCTGGGCCTTGCCGTGTTCGGTCAGGAAATGGGAGTACGTCGTCAGCTTGATGCCAGGGTGGGTGCTCAACTTCTCGTACAAGGCCTTGAGAAAATAATAGCCGTTCTCCGGGTAATACTCCCAGGCGTTTTCACCATCGAGAATAATGGAGGCGATGGCATCCGGCTTGTCACCGCAGGCCACCGCAATGTTGTCCAGGTGGTGAACCAGGTTGGCAACCGCGTCGTCGGCGTGCCAGGTCGAGTAGGTAAAGCCGATGAGGTCGGAGAGCCCGTCATCGCGGAAGAAACAATGCGTATCCGTCTGCGGTGCCAGGTAAGGCTGGTGGATGCAATGGATCTTGCCACCCTCGGCCTGGTGATTGAGGCTGTTGCGCAATACCGTTTCGCCACTGGCGACCCACTTGATGCCGTGCTGCGCCAGCAATTGCACCGTGCGTTCACTGACACTGCCCTCGGAAGGCCAGCAACCCGTGGGCTTGAAACCAAAATATTCCTGGAAGACTTCCATGCCCTTGTCGATATGCCAGTGCACCCGTTCTTCACCGCCCGGGTAAAATTCACAGGAGGGTAAGGGGGCATCGGGCATGGCCTCGTGGGTACTCTTGATGTCGAGCAGCAGGGGCATGATCGGGTGGGCATAGGGCGTTACGGATAATTCGATCTGGCCGCGCTGGGCCAGGGCGCGGTAGCGCGGAATGACATTGGCGCACAGCTCGCCGATGACCCTGAGCACCTCGCGCCGATCCTGACCGGTGAACTGCATGCCCTTGGCCACCAGTTTGCGAATACGCAGGTCACTGCGGTGCACGGTTTCCCCCATCCAGGCCAGGTGGAACCAGACGATGAGATCGATAATATATTGATCGTGCAGGTAGACGATGGCATCCGGATGGTCTTCGAGAAAGTGGGCCTGTTCCGCCAGCCGGGCATATTCCGGGTAACGCTTGATCAGGCGATCTTCGTTGGCGCGCAGGCACAGCTTGACCATTTCCAGGCGTTGCTGGGATGAAGACGGCAGGGCCGGCTGGACCAGGGCCTCCAGCATGTTGTCATGGATGAC
>JARRNT010000117.1:0-5250 GCA_037384645.1 Gammaproteobacteria bacterium
ATCAACATGGTAATACCTCAGCCGCGTCTATTCCGCTGGCACTCGATCAGGCCGTGCGTGATGGTCGCATTCAACGTGGTGAAACATTATTACTGGAAGCCTTTGGTGGTGGGTTCACCACGTTGAATGCGACCATCACGCACAGCCTGATCGAGTGCCAGCGGAATTGACGCGGCAGAGGTATTGCCATGTTGATCGACGGTCACCACCACGTGATCCATACTCATTTTCAGTTTCTTGGCGGTCGCCGCGATAATCCGGATAGTAGCCTGGTGCGGTACCAGCCAATGTACGTCTGATTTTTTCAATTTGTTCTTGGCCAGGGTTTCATCCACGATCCGACCCAGGGTGTTCACCGCCATTTTGAACACCTCGTTACCCTGCATCACAATCGTGCCTTCAGTTTTCACGATCAGTTCAGGGTGATCCGAAATACCGGCACGGACTGTCAACAGTTCCTTGTACGCA
The DNA here is from genome assembly GCA_037384645.1 of Gammaproteobacteria bacterium. Taxonomy (GTDB): domain Bacteria; phylum Pseudomonadota; class Gammaproteobacteria; order UBA6429; family Thiohalophilaceae; genus RI-92. The sequence goes on from JARRNT010000117.1 coordinate 469, forward strand.
CCGTCAGCGTGCAAGTGCGTGGACAGGATGCCCGGTTCTTCGCTTGCCTGCAGGATCACCGCGCCCGCACCGTCACCAAACAGCACGCAGGTAGAACGATCCTCCCAGTTCATAATACGCGACAGGGTTTCGGCGCCGACAACCAGCGCACATTTTGCATCACCTGCACGAATGAATTTGTCTGCCACCGACAGGGCATAGACAAAGCCGGTACATACCGCCTGGAGGTCAAACGCAGCACAACCATGGATATCCAGGCGTTCCTGCAACAAACAGGCCGTGCTGGGAAAGATGCGATCCGGCGTGGTGGTGGCCACCACAATCAAATCGATCTCAGTATTGCTTACCCCGGCTGCATCCATGGCAGCGCGCGCTGCCTGCTCGGCGAGATCACAGGTTGTCTGCGAATCTGCGGCAATATGCCGTTTTTTGATTCCTGTACGCTCGGTAATCCACTCGTCAGAGGTATCCACCATCTTTTCGAGATCGCGATTGGTCAGGATTTTCTCCGGCAGATAGGATCCTGTGCCTGTAATGCGGGAATAACTCAACTCGCTACCCTTCTGTTCAGGTGAACCTCAAGCTGATCACTGATCAGACGGGGGACATTCTTGATGGCTTCGGTACGCGCGACCAGGATGGCCTTGCCAAAGGCATATTCATCTGCACTGCCATGGCTTTTTACCACGATACCCTGCAAACCGAGCAGGCTCGCCCCGTTATAAGCCCGTGGATCAAGTTGTTTGCTGAAGGATTTCAACACCGGCAAGGCGATGACCGCGGCCAGTTTGCTCAACAGGTTACGTCGGAATTCACGTTTCAGATAATGCACAAACATCTTGGCCACGCCTTCACTGGCCTTGAGCATGACATTACCGATAAAACCATCGCACACGACCACGTCTGGCGGTTCCAGATAAATGCCGTCGCCTTCGACGAAGCCGGTATAATTCAAATCACTCTCGCTGAGCAGACGCGCCGCCTGTTTCACCTGGTCGTTACCCTTGATCTCCTCCTCGCCAATGTTGAGCAGGCCCACGCTTGGGCGCGGATTGTTATCCACCGCGCCCGCAAGGACGGCACCCATGACGGCAAATTCAAACAGGTGATCGGCAGTGGAATCGATATTGGCCCCCAGATCGAGGACATGGGTATGACCGGTCACGGTCGGCAGGATGGTACAGATGGCCGGGCGATCGATACCGGGCAGGGTCTTTAGGACAAATCGTGCGGTTGCCATCAGCGCACCGGTGTTACCGGCACTCACACAGGCATGGGCCTTACCTTCCTTGACCAGGTTGATCGCGATCCGCATGGAGGAATCTTTCTTGCCGCGCAAGGCCTGGGATGGCAACTCATCCATGCTCACGACCTGCGATGCATGTTGTATCTCAAGCCGTTCGCCAAAGCGCCTGGCCGAATCGCCGATGGCCTCTGCGAGGACCGTCTCATCGCCCACCAGGATTAATTTAATATCGGACTGCTTATCGAGGATGTGTAACGCAGCGGATACCGTCACCGCCGGGCCATGATCACCCCCCATTGCATCCAGGGCAATTACGATCTGTTCGGGTAAGGATGTCTCGGCCACGTTAGTTATAATCTTTTATTAAATAAGTACGGGACATGATGTCATCATGTCCCGTCTTGCTGAATCAGGCAAACTGTATAGAAGAAGAAATAAGTTTTATTCCATATCTTCGTTTGCTGTATTCAGGATTTTGCGACCACGATAATAGCCGTCCGGGCTAACGTGGTGACGCAGGTGGGTTTCACCCGTGGTGGGTTCAACTGACAGTGCACGTGCCGTCAGCCCATCGTGCGCACGACGCATGCCGCGTCGGGAAACCGATTTTTTCGTCTTCTGAATTGCCATGTCTAATGCCTCGCTTAAAAACTACTCGTCATGTTTCAGTTTTGCCAACACCGCAAACGGATTGGCCTGTTGTTCCGATTCATCCGCCCCGTCGTCTTGCTGCTTCAGCAACTTGCTGGCAGGGCATGCTGACGCCTGATGCATGGGTATCTGCGGCAGGGCCAGTAATAACTCATCTTCGATCATATCGTTCAGCTGTAGCGGTATTTCCTCAACCAGGTAAGCTTCGTACCGCAACGGCAACCTGTCCGCATCCTGCTCGGTCCTGACCCAGGCCAGCGCAATCCGGATATCGACCGGAAAAGCGAAAGCCTCCAGGCAACGCTGGCAGGTCAGCATCAGGGTTGCCTGAATGTTGCCGCGGACAACGGGTACACCCAGCTCGTCCACATCAAATTCCAGCGCCACCGCCAGCTCGCCACTATTATCTGACAGCACCTCAGCCAGCCGCTTGAACTGGCGCAAGGGCAACTTACCGGACAAATGGCTCCCGGCTTCCGCCAGGCGGAAGGGGTCAATCTGGTGCGGCAAACGCGCTTGCTGCCTGGACATAAGGCGCGAATTGTAGCCATCCCCCTGATATGTGTCAAAAAAATGTAGGAATATCGGGGGCTTCCAATTCACGTCAGGCTTGACACTGATAGGGCCGCCTCAGGCAGAATAGCCCCTGGGGCCTACCTATATGGGCATCAAATCCGTGGCCGTGTTCGCCGAACCCGACCGCTATGCCCTGCACATCAAGAAGGCAGACGAGGCCTACAGTCTGGGGCCGGATACCGTGGCCGGCTATCTCAACGCCCATCGCCTGGTCAACCTGGCCAAGGCGACCGGCTGTGACGCCCTGCACCCCGGCTACGGTTTTCTGTCTGAAAATCCGGAACTGGCCGAGATTTGTGCCCGCCGGGAGGTCCGGTTTATCGGTCCTGACGCCGACATTATTCGAAAAATGGGCGACAAAACCCTGGCTCGTCAGGCCATGCAGGCTGCCGGCATTCCGGTTACGCCTGGCAGTGACGGCAACGTCGCGAACCTGGATCAAGCCCTCAAAATCGCTAAGGACATAGGCTATCCGGTCATGCTTAAGGCCACTGCCGGGGGCGGCGGCCGGGGTATCCGCCGTTGTGACACGGCAGCCGAACTGCGCCGCCAGTATGACCGGGTCATTTCCGAGGCCACCAAGGCCTTTGGCCATTCGGAAGTCTTCCTGGAAAAATTCATCGCCAACCCGCGCCATATCGAGGTCCAGGTCCTGGCCGATCAGCATGGCAACGTGATTCACCTGTTCGAGCGGGATTGCTCGATTCAGCGTCGCCACCAGAAACTGGTGGAAATCGCCCCTTCGCCCCAGTTAAACGAGGAGCAACGCCAATATATAGGTGAACTGGCCGTGCGGGCGGCCCGGACCGTGGGCTACACCAATGCCGGCACGGTGGAATTCCTCATGGACGAGCATGACAATTTCTACTTCATGGAGATGAATACCCGGCTGCAGGTCGAACACCCGATTAGCGAGGTCATTACCGGCATCGACATCGTCCAGGAACAGATCCGTATCGCCGCCGGACTCAAACTGAAATACACCCAGGATCAGGTCCAGCGCCGCGGCTATGCCATTGAGTTTCGTATCAACGCCGAAGACCCGAAAAACGACTTTTTGCCCAGCTTTGGCAAGATCACCCGCTATTTTGCCGCCGGTGGCCCCGGGGTCCGCACCGATGGCGCCATTTATACCGGCTATACCATCCCGCCCTATTACGACTCCATGTGCGCCAAGCTGATTGTCTGGGCGTTGGAGTGGGACAGCTTGCTGGATCGCGCAGAACGGGCCCTGCGCGATATCACGGTGTCCGGGGTAAAAACCACGATCCCCTATCACCTGGAGATTCTGCGCTCGGCCGAATTCCAGCACGGTCACTTCAATACCGGCTTTGTCGCCGCGCACCCGGAATTGATCAACTATTCTGTTAAACGCTCCAATCGCGAAATTGCTGCCGCGCTCGGAGCCGCCCTGGCCGCCAGCATGGGACTGTAGGAGAACACATGAGCAAGATACACGTTACTGATACCATCCTGCGCGATGCGCACCAGTCCCTGATCGCCACCCGCATGCGCACCGAAGACATGCTGCCGATTTGCGACAAGCTGGACCAGGTCGGGTTCTGGTCGCTGGAGGTCTGGGGTGGCGCTACCTTCGATGCCTGTGTCCGCTTTCTCAAGGAAGATCCCTGGGAACGCCTGCGCCAGCTGAAAGCCGCCCTGCCCAATACGCCACTGCAAATGCTGCTGCGCGGCCAGAATCTGCTGGGCTATCGCCATTATGCCGATGACGTGGTTATCGATTTCGTGCAGAAATCAGCTGACAATGGCATGGACGTGTTTCGGATCTTTGATGCCCTTAACGACCTACGCAACCTGCGCGTTTCCATCGAGGCAGTGAAAAAGGCCGGCAAGCACGCCCAGGGAGCCATTTGTTACACCACCAGTCCGGTGCATACCATCGAACAGTTCGTGTCACTGGGCAAACAGATGCAGGACATGGGCTGCGACAGTATCGCCATTAAAGACATGGCGGGCCTGCTCACGCCGTATACCACCGGCGAGCTGGTCAAGGCCCTGGTGGATGCGGTCAACGTCCCGATACATATTCATTCCCACGCGACCTCCGGCCTGGCCAGCATGTGTCAGATCAAGGGAATCGAAAACGGCGCGTTTGCGATCGATACCGCGATCTCTGCCTTCGCCGGTGGCACCAGTCACCCACCCACGGAGAGCATGGTTGCCGCCCTGCGCGGTACGCCTTATGACAGCCAGCTGGATTTGGCCTTGTTGCAGGAAATCGGTTTTTACTTTTACGAAATCCGGAAAAAATATCACCAGTACGAAAGCGAATTTACCGGGGTGGATAC
>JARRNT010000118.1:0-2921 GCA_037384645.1 Gammaproteobacteria bacterium
CGACGATGGCCAGCAAATACGCCGTCGTCAGGCGCAGGATAAAACCCAATGTCCCTTCGCGCAGGCGGGCCTGGTACAGGCCTGCCGCAATCATGCTCAGCAGCATCACCAGGGTCATGACACCCGCTTTAAGGCTGATGAAGAACCAGAAATCTGGCTGGGTGAACTGGTACCTCACCAGAAGATAACTGGCCATGATTACTGAGCCGAAAACCCCCGCCTGCTCAATCAGGCCCAGGACAAGAAACGGTACCCGGATATAATGGTTAAAAATTCGTAACGAGCTCAAGAACTAACCTGGCTTAGTTATTTTAAAGTCATGTGAAAAAGCTGCGATAAATCAAACTGATATAGTATAATCAAGTCCGGTATGAGAACCAATTTATTAGCCTTCTGATTCCGCCACCTACTGACGAGAACTTTACCAAAGATGAGTGAACACACCATTGCGATTATTGGCCTGGGTTATGTCGGTTTACCCCTGGCAGTCGAATTCGGCAAGCACTATTCGACCATCGGTTTTGATATCAATGCTGCGCGTGTTGCTGAGCTGAAGAGCGGAAAAGATTCCACCCTGGAGGTCAGTAGCGAAGAGCTGAAACTTACCAATCAGCTGAGTTATACAGACTCACTCGAGCAACTCAAAAGCGCCAATATCTATATCGTCACGGTGCCGACGCCTATTGACTCCCATAAGCGCCCGGACCTGACCCCCCTGCTCTCCGCCAGCCATACCGTCGGTAAGGTGTTGAAAAAAGGCGATATTGTCATTTACGAATCCACGGTGTATCCCGGTGCGACCGAGGAAGACTGTGTCCCTATCCTGGAACAGGAATCCGGCCTCACCTTCAATCAGGATTTTTATGCCGGCTACAGCCCGGAACGCATCAATCCCGGTGACAAGGAACACCGGGTGACCACGATCAAAAAAGTGACGTCCGGTTCCACACCGGAAACCGCCGAGACCGTGGACCAACTCTACCGCTCCATCATTAGCGCCGGCACTCACAAGGCCAGCAGTATTAAAGTCGCCGAGGCCGCCAAGGTCATCGAAAATACCCAGCGCGACCTGAATATCGCCCTGATTAATGAATTATCTATTATTTTCAATAAGATGGACATCGATACCCTGGAGGTGCTGGAAGCCGCCGGAACCAAGTGGAATTTCCTGCCGTTTCGACCCGGTCTGGTCGGCGGCCACTGCATTGGTGTTGACCCCTACTACCTGACCCACAAGGCCGAGCAGATCGGCTACAACCCACAGGTGATCCTGGCGGGACGGCGCATCAATGACAATATGGGCGGTTACGTGGCCGGGCGTACGGTTAAAATTATGACCAAAAAGCGCATCCACGTAGTGGATTCGAACATCCTCATTCTGGGCCTCACCTTTAAGGAAAACTGCCCGGATCTACGCAATACCCGGGTCACCGACATCATTCGTGAGTTGAAGACCTATAACGCCAACGTCGATGTCTATGACCCCTGGGTCAATCCGGCTGAGGCCGAACATGAGTACGGCATTACGCCCGTTTCCAAACCCGCCGACGGTAAATACGATGCCATCATCCTGGCCGTCGCCCACCAGCAATTCCGTGATCTCGGTGAGACCGGGATCCGCAAATTTGCCAAATCGAATGCTGTATTGTTCGACGTCAAACAGGTGCTGCCCAGGGACAGGGTTGACGCACGGCTTTAATCTGCGAGGTTAACAATGAAAGTACTGATCACCGGCACCGCCGGATTTATTGGCTCATCACTGGCCATACGCCTGCTCGAACGCGGCGACGAAGTTATCGGGCTCGATAATCTGAATGACTATTACGACATTAACCTGAAAAAGGCCCGCCTTGAGCGCGTCAAGGCCTACGATAAATTCACCGATGTCCGAATCAATATTGAAGACCGCACCGCCATGGAGGACGTCTTCAAGCAATACCAACCGCAACGCGTTGTTAACCTGGCCGCACAGGCGGGTGTACGCTATTCTCTGGTCAATCCCCATGCTTATATCGATACCAACATTGTCGGTTTCTTGAATATTCTCGAAGGCTGTCGCCACAATGGGGTCGAACACCTGGTCTATGCCTCCAGCAGCTCGGTCTATGGTGCCAATACCAATTACCCCTTTTCCGTGCACAATAACGTGGACCATCCCGTCAGCCTGTATGCGGCCTCAAAGAAATCCAACGAGCTGATGGCGCACACTTACAGTCACCTGTTCAATCTACCAACTACCGGCCTGCGCTTTTTTACCGTCTATGGTCCCTGGGGTCGACCGGACATGGCCCTGTTCATGTTCACCCGCAATATCCTCGCCGGCAAACCCATCGATGTTTTCAACTACGGCGATCATAAACGCGACTTCACCTCCATCGATGACATTGTCGAAGGCGTGATTCGCACACTGGACAAGGTTGCCACGCCCAACCCGGAATGGACTGGCGACAACCCGGATTCCGCAACCAGTAAAGCCCCCTATCGTCTCTACAACATCGGCAATAACAATCCCTGCAATCTTCTGCGTTATATCGAGGTTCTGGAAAACTGCCTGGGTAAGAAGGCGGAGAAAAATATGCTGCCGTTGCAGGCCGGTGATGTGCCTTACACCTATGCTGACACCAGCGATTTAATGCACGATGTCGGCTACAAACCGGATACTTCTGTCGAGGAAGGGATCGCTAAATTTGTTGAGTGGTATCGGGAGTTTTATCAGGTTTAACTGCCGTTAGTATATTCAGTAATCCTTTTTCCTGAACTTTTATCCCATCACCCTACCCCTCTCCCGCAGGGAGAGGGGATTTGCATTTACTAATTACTCCAACTTCTCGATCGACCTTGTTCGTCGTTCCGGGGCGCCAACAGCGCGACCAGAACGAGCAATGCGAGTTCAGGGAATACTTGATGCGACTAGAACCAGC
>JARRNT010000119.1:0-2808 GCA_037384645.1 Gammaproteobacteria bacterium
CGGAGTTGGGGTGGGCGACTCAATAAGAATCATCTCGCATTTAGAGTATTCAACTTTTTAACGATTAGTTTTTCCCTTTTCCTGTCTGGATTATTACGCTTTGGACGTGATGATAAAGTTATTGTTGTTACTAACCCTCCCTTGTTGCCGTTTTTGATAATTATTGCAGCTAAGGTAAAGCGTAATAATCCAGACAGGGAAAGGGAAAAACTAATCGTTAAAAAGTTGAATACTCTAAATGCGAGATGATTCTTATTGAGTCGCCCACCCCAACTCCGATGAATTATTACTTTATTATGTACTTCTCGTTTTGGGGCCAAGATACCTCTCTGGGAATAGGTGGGCTGCGAACACAACGCTGTCACTGCCTGCTTATCAGCCAGGCCTTCTGCGATTTTAGTTAGGAAATGTCCAGTTGAAGTTTCTTCTGGATAATATAATTCACTAACTATATATATCATTTATGTCGATACCAACAATTAACTTTTCACTATCAACAGCGGCCATAAAATCCCACTAAACAGCAATTCTATTATTCTCAGCATGGCGCGACGTTCACGATCATTAAACACCCATTGTATGCCCAGCGCCAAATCTTCCGGCATAAATGTCCTTGCTAATCAGCATCCAGCCGTTCTTTGCTCAGCTATTTGCAACACGATATCCTGGTATTTTTCCGCAAAAGCAATTCGGCGTTGCGGTAGCGCTTCGGCCGCCTGAACTTCCAGACGCTCGTCCGTCACCGGATCATGCACGGTCCATAGTCGCCACATCGCCTCGGCGAGTTCTTGCGCACTCTCCGGGTCAAAGAATTCCCCTCCTCCTGGCGCCTGTTCACGATGCACCGGTATGTCGGAAAGGATAATACGCTTCCCTAGCGATTTCGCTTCTTCTACGCTCGTACTCCATCCTTCGAACAGGGAAGGATTGATCATTGAGATCGAGTTATGCATAAGCCCAAAAAGATCGTTGATGGGAACAATGCCTAGCACCCTGAAATTCTCTGCTGCGCCGCACTCATTCGCATAGTCCATTAACTTTTCGAAAAATTCCGGCTGTCTGTAGTCACGGGTGTTACCGGTTGCCAGTACCTGTACCTTGCGGTTCGATTCGTTCAGAATACGCAGCGCGTCGATAATAACTCGGTGATTCTTATGCGCCCAGAACTGGTTCGGAACATGAAAGTATTTACCGTCAAAACTGTATCGCTTTTGCAGCTCCGCCATCGTGGGCAGAGTTTGTGACGGGTTCACATCCGCCACGAATTGCAGTACTTCAGACCGGTCAACACACTCCGGCCACAGGTTCCGCAGATCCTTTTGCGCATCGAAGCTGCTCAACAACACGCATTGCGAAAAACGGCACAGCAAACGGAATACCCGGTTGCGCAGCTCGATTTCTCTGCTGCTAAAGAACCCAGGCAGATGGAGATGCTGGAAATCGGGAATCCATCCAATCACAGGTATACGCGCAGCCTTGCCCAGCCAGCTGGAATGCGACATTATGGCGATACCATACCTGGCCAATATTCTTTCCAACAGCATGTCGTGCAACATGATTTTCTGTACCGCTTTACGCATAAACCAAGCTGGCGCGTATCGGTCTAGCATGCTGCTGCGTACAATCTCCACCGGCGGAAAGCCACTGAACAGTTCACTGTTCGTGTCATGCCCGGTAAAGATGACCGGTTCTATTTTTCTTTCCGGCAGTTGCTGGATCGCACTGAGTAGATTGCGAAAATAGTTTATCCCACCCTGCCAGCCACCATTGATCGCAAACACAAAACCAACCCGAATCATGGCATTGAATTCCTGTACCATGCTGCATACTCTTGTACCCCTTCTTGCCAATGGATGGTCGGTTCCCACCCCCATTGGTGAGCAAGTGAAATATCGGCAATATAGCCCTTCGGGTCACCGCTACGTGCAATCCCAGAAAATGAGGGTATATCGTCGCGCCCTAAGCATGAAAACAGTACAGACAATATCTCCTGGACGCTGACGCCGACGCCAGAACCCCCGTTCACCACTGGGCACGCGGTGGATGCATGATTCACCGCTGCAATCAACAAACTGGCCGCATCTTCAACGTGTAGCCAATCCCGCAATTCAGCTCCCGTTCCATGAAAATCATTTTCGCCGCGCGCAATCTTGTGCGAAGCCTCCCAGAGTAACTGCTTGTTTAGCCCTGCCCCGTAAACGGAAAATAGGCGAACCGCAGCAATTTGAACATCGAAATGATTTGCATAGCTTATGCACAAGTCTTCTGCTAAACGTTTGTGCACGCCGTATGGAGAGGTTGGATTCAGCGGACAGGCTTCGGTAATTGGTAATGCCTGCACTGAGCCGTATACAGCCGCACTCGACGGGTACACGATGCGTGCATGGGGTACGTGCAGGCGAACATATTCCAGCACAGCGATTGTTGTGGCAACAGTCCTCTGAAAGTCTTCGAAGGGGTGAGACAGTGAAAAGCCGACTGAACCGCTCCCAGCACAATGCATGATGATATCGGGTTCGGCTGCTTAGTTTGACAGTGACTCAAGCGTAACATCTGCCCTGTACCATTCTCCGATGTTCCATTTCAGACATTCGGCTTCAGCCCATGTCCCATGGCCAAGGCCGATGACTCGCCAGCCGTTATGTGCCAGTTGTCGTGCCACGTGCCGTCCAATGAAACCGCTGGCACCGGTCACCAGCGCCGTTCTAACCATCCTTGTGTCCCACAAATGTATACAGACGACCCGGCACATTACTCATCGCTCCGATCAGTTTCGGCAGTAAATCCGGGATCAGACTCAGCGGCAGG
>JARRNT010000120.1:0-2752 GCA_037384645.1 Gammaproteobacteria bacterium
AAACCGTTTTCCATGGCCCTGCTCGCCTGGTTGTTTATTCGGGTGGTGTTTGCCCATTGGTTACCCGCGGCGCAGCTGGACAGTTATATCGCTGGCCTGATTCTGCTGGCCGCCGCACCCTGTACCGCCATGGTGTTTGTCTGGAGTAATCTCAGCAAGGGTGAGCCGCTGTTTACCCTGACCCAGGTGGCGCTCAACGACACTATCATGATCGTGGCATTTGCACCCATTGTCGGCCTGTTGCTGGGGATCGCCAGTATTACCGTGCCGTGGTCGACCTTACTGCTGTCGGTGTTACTCTATATCGTGGTGCCGGTGATTTTCAGCCAGCTCTGGCGCAAGCGTCTGCTGGCCAAAGGCGGACAAACCGCACTGGATAACGTACTCAGCCGCCTGCATCCGATCTCATTGCTGGCGTTGCTGGCGACCCTGGTGTTGCTGTTCGGCTTCCAGGGCGAGCAGATCCTGCAACAACCGCTGGTAATCGTGATGCTGGCGGTACCGATCCTGATCCAGGTCTATTTCAACTCCGGCCTGGCCTACCTGCTAAACCGCAAGTTCGGGGTTGCCCACTGCGTGGCCGGGCCTTCTGCCTTGATTGGCGCGAGTAATTTCTTCGAGCTGGCCGTGGCCGCTGCGATCAGTTTATTCGGCTTCCAGTCCGGTGCGGCCCTGGCCACCGTGGTCGGCGTGCTGATCGAAGTACCGGTGATGCTGTCGGTGGTCAAGATCGTGAATGCCAGTAAGGCGTGGTACGAAAAAGGATTAAGCCCGAAAGCTTAAAATACTACTGGAGGTTAAGATTACTTACGGCCAATAGCAGACAGTTAGTAGCTCACCAACCCTGTATGAAAGCGGACGTTCAACGTCTGGGTCGCCTTGTTATGCCCTGCCACGGCGGTTAATAATCCAAGCAAGCATGAAAAGAAGCCCGGACTGAACCATTGCACAAACGGTCAGATAGCCAAGTTGAGCGAACCCCGCAAATGTGGCAGGCCATTTTTCATAGAGCCAACCGAGAGTGCTTGAGGAAGGCTGTGTAGCCATAGCTAGCAAAATGCCTGATAGCAGATGCTCACGGTTAGATTGCAGCATACTAATTTCGGTGTACCACGCCCATAACGACAATAATCCAACGACCACTGCGTAGGCAGTTGCTATCCAGCGGAGCGGGTTTGTTTTAAGAGGCATAACGCGTAGCATAAATGGCGCGCGTCTTTTGCGCGTCCGAGCGAGCGAAAACGAACGGTTTGGTGTGCTTGTTTGGTGTTAACTTACTCATTTGTTTTGACATGCATACCACCATAATACTGATAACCAACCAGCTAGCTGGCAAGAAAAAGCGATAATTCCAGTTTTGAAATGTAATCGCCCTTTATCAAATACAAATCGATATAATATTTCGAGTAATATTCGCGTACCTGTTAACGCTACTAATATTAAAATTGTTGCTAAATAGCTATTATTGATACTTGTTAGAACAATAATACTTACGCCGATATACGTTGGAAGCCATACGGCCTCTGACACATATTTATGGGTATCTGACATTTCGTTATTCATACATCTAACGTGATAGCTAAGGTGCCGAACGGTGTCCGCGATGTCCCTGCTTGAGCGACTTGTTAGGGTTTGACTGCCACATTTAAAAACACCCCCAATATGAGAGCTGGATAAATTAATAGCAAAACCATTGCGCTCTTTGTATGTGTTTCTTTAACTTTAAAAAAGCAAAATAACAAAACCATAACAATTACCACTGGTGTAATGGTAGTCGTTAAATGCTCTGTTATTGATAAATCCTCACAGGATTTACTGGCTTCACACGCAACACCATGCGCAAAAGGCAGCATATTCCATATATAAATAGATGAGCCAAATGCCATTAGAATATTTAGTGTAAGTAGAGCCTTAATCTTCATATACCCTAACAGGTTGATTAACGATCCAGGCATAATTGAATCCTTCATGCAGTTAAAATCTAACTCCTTGCATAAGTATAAAAAATGCAATAATGGCAATTATTCCACCCATTAATATTGCCAAAACAATTGATTGAACCAGCGTTGCTTTTAGACGCAAGAGAATAGCGAAAGTAACAGAAAACCCAATTGACCAGATTAGTATTGGGATTAAATAAAAGACCCCACCCTTATCAATATTCTCCATATGCCATATAGACCAAAAAGACAAAGCCACTGGGATAATCATTATTATTATCCGATATATGATTTTTAGGTTAAATTTCAGCATCGGTGTTGTATAAAACAATAATCACTAGCTATGTTACAAATATCGTTACTGTATGTTAGCGGTAGTTGCCCATGTACTGCATGCCAAAATAGATGTATCGGTTTAATGTATGACTGCTTTAGAGGAGAAAATAAACTAAATTAAGCGATTATTATGGATGTCCGCTTTGGGTCGGCTATCGCCCTTTAAGGACTGCCGACAGTCCCGCTATTTTTTAATAGCAGCTTGCCGGCCAGTAGCGGTAGCCAAGGATTTCAAATCACAACCAGTGCTTATCAAGAAAGCGGACTTTCAATACTTGAGATAAAGGGCGCCGCTTTTTCACGGCGTCCATCCCGCGTCCCTGTGATTCTTCCGCGGCGTATTAAGCCGCTACGGCTGGCTGGCTCGTACGCTTTTTGGCGCGACGCATTTTCTTGGGCTTGTTGAGCACCTTATCTGCTTTCGCGATGCTGGCAGAGTACGCAGTGGCCTGCTTGAGAGAAGCTTTGACCAGGTT
>JARRNT010000121.1:0-2700 GCA_037384645.1 Gammaproteobacteria bacterium
GGCCGGCGTGGGCCCAGGCCGTAGTGACATTATGACTGTGTTGGCGTTCGCAACCTGCAGACAAACAAACGAATAATGCCAGGAAGAATAGCGCAGCAATAATGGATTTGTTAGCAGTTCGCATCCATTCTGTCCCCTATGTTCCGCACTCTCGCAGGTTAACACAGATGAGCAGTTCGCACCTAAACCACCTATAGCCTGTGAAACAGGCTGATTCTATCACGATAACATCTACATCATCTTCCGATGGAACAATGTGCTAACGGTCTTAGCGTACATCCTGATGAAACAAAGCGTGTTAGTTGGTCAGGGCACAACACCGTTGTTGATTACGTTCCTGGAAATGCACATGGAACAAAGGGGTTTGACAGAAAGCATTGTATTCATTAAGAAGCTTCGTTCGCGCCGAGCTAATCCAGGATGTTTCAATGCATTATTTTCTTTATTACAACAAAAGGCCGGGCATTGCCCGGCCTTTGTCACATCCACTGTGTCTTCGTCCTGATTACTTGAATACCACCACACCACCACCGTAGTCGGCCACATAGACCCGGCCATTGGCAATGGCAGTATCGACGGCCTTGCCCACGGTATCCTTGTGCTGTAACAGCACCGGATTCGCCGGGTCACTCCAGTCCAGCTTGATGACACCGCCATTCGCATAGGCCACGTAGAACAACAGGCGAGGCTTATCGAGGTAGACTAAATCGCCGCCTGCGCCGGTACGGATATAAGTGTTGGCCGGAAAATATTGCGCGGTCATGTATTGCGCACCGCCATCCAGTGTCGCGAACTCAGGATGCAGGGGATCGGCCTGCAACTTGTAGCGTGCGACCGCGGTCGGGCGGCAGTCTAACCCCGCATTGGCATCGAACAGCTTGGTCGGATCGGTACACATTGGGTTGACCTGGCTGATCGGCTGGATCAAGTCCGCCATCTTGTAGGCAACCAGGCCAAAGCTGTCATAACTGACATAGGCGTAGTCGCCGATGATCTTGACGTCCACGCTCTTGCCGTCCGCCTTACCGACTTTCAGTACGCCGGCTTCCTCTTCCAGTTTGATCGGCTCGAAGGTCTTGATCAGGGTCATACCGGGAGTGACGCCATTGACCAGCAGGCCGGTCATGTCCACCACCGAGATGCCGTAGGGACCGGCCGCCACCACGGCATAAATTTTGCCATTGTGTTTCCAGAGCGCGACGGATGAGGCGCGCCCAAGCGGCGGCTTGTTGCTCGTTGTGTTACCGATGTTGGCAACCACATGTCCCCACGTCGTGGTATCGGCGGGTACCGAGGTGTCATACACTGTCAGGCCGTTGCTGCCATCGGCGACGATGGCGTACTTGCCGTAAAAAGTGGCGTAGTAGGCATGGTCCTGCCCATTGATGCCGGGGGCATTGCCGATTTCGGTACTGTGTTCGTAAATATCGGTCTGCCCCAGGTTCAGCAGCGCAGGCGCTCCCACCTGGGCGTTGGCCGCGGGCGAGACATCCACCCGGCGCATGCCCAGACTCTGACTCATCACATAGGCCTTGCTCGAATCACTGCCAAAATTCACCTTGGCGGCATGAGGGGCCGGCAAATAAGGGTCCACCGGATACTCATCCATCAGGGTGTTGGCCACCAGGTGCAGGTTATCGGTCGCTACCCCAGACGCATTGGCGATGGGCCACACACTCAGGCCATGCGGGCCGTCGGCCACATACAGGTACCTGCCCTGTACCGTTACCCCTTCGGTATGGCCGATGGCGACATCCGTGGGCATGCCGGCAGGGGCCGCGCCGACTTCTTTCGTGCTGACCAGGTGCACCGGTACCGCAAAGCGGTCAGCCACGGCCACGCCCGACGTGCTCAGATCCTTGATTTCCACATAGCTCACACCGCCAGCACCCGATGCCTCGACCACGTTGACATTACCTGGAGTGCAAGGGGCTGTTGTCGGCGTATGCATGCAGGGCATCAGGAACAATGCACCGCCATGGCCATTGATCTCGCCGGTGGCCAGCAATACCGGGCTCGTGTAATTACCGTTACTATCCGGAACCAGGAACTTGGGCAGGGATTCTTCACCCACCGGTACCGGTGTCATGTCGTAGGACGTGACGAACTCATAGTCGGGCCAGTAAGGCAGCGGGTCGCTGTCGTTGTTGTAGGTGCCACCCGAATTATGCCACTGACCGTTAGGATTTTCGGCGCCGCTGACCACCACCAGACCGGCGAAATGATCGGTGAAATAGGCCTTGTAGCTGGTGCCATTGGCGTCCGGCACCACGCGCACATCCACCACGCCGGCCTCCTCCAGCATGCCCGAGCCATGGTGTGACAGGATACTTCTGCTCTCGGTTGTGGGTTCGTCGGGACCGTGTGCCGGCGGTGCTGGCACATAGCCGGCATAGGTGGGTGTCGAGGTGACATCCACCGCAACCAGGCCGGCGAGCCCATAAGCAATGTAGGCCATGGTCTTGCCGCTGGGCAGGTCTACCACCTGAACCTTGCGGGCGTTGTAGTAGTACTTGCCGTAACGGTCAAAGGCTGCCCACGGCCAATTGGGTATCGTGCTTTTATTCTGCAACTCGTAGCCGGCTTCGGCATAGGTCAGCATGCCATCGGCATCGAGGCCGACGCTGGGATCCACATTCAATATACTTGTATTACAGGCGGGCTTCGCATCCTGGTAACCGAACCAGTCCTCATTCGTAC
>JARRNT010000122.1:0-2687 GCA_037384645.1 Gammaproteobacteria bacterium
CTGCATTGGTCGAAACCCCGGAGCAGAAGACAGTCTCTGACAATAATGTGGGTTATTCGTCGACTGCTGCACGGCCATTGAACAGGGCGAATACGACCAGGCCGCCGTACCTGATTATCAACGCTGCGGTTAACTTGGTTTCAGGTAAGCGACTTGCCTGGCAACAACGTAAGGCGGCTTCATTTACCTTTACACCGAAGTACTGTGGTTACGAATTCTGCGATGATAACCAGGCCCACCCGATAGATGGCGGTCGCGTTGGCGGTTTTGCAAAAAGCGGGTGTTACGGTGACAAACAAGGTGTTTCCCTGGGTAAGGCAATGACCATCTCTGGTGCGGCGGCCAGTCCTAATATGGGTTATCACTCCTCACCGGCATTGGGCATGCTGATGACCATGTTCAATGTGCGCCTGGGCTGGTGGCTGCCGAACACGGCCAAGGACAAGGTAAATCTCCTGCGAAAACGTGGCCCGGGCATGGGATTGTTATATCTGATCAGGGAAGCAATGGGGCTAACAGATGCAAGCAGTGAGTACATCTATCTTTCCGATGGCGGGCATTTTGAAAACCTGGGTATTTATGAACTGGTGCGGCGTCGCTGCCGGTTAATCATTGCTTCCGATGCCGAGGCCGATCCTGAACTGACATTTTCCGGCTTGGGTAATGCTATTGAAAAATGCCGAACCGATCTTGGTGTGCCGATTACGATAGACGTGACCCAGATCAGAAGAGATCTGCAGAGCGGAAAAAGCCGCTGGCACTGTGCCATTGGATGCATTCGTTACAGTGAGGCCGACCCGGGGTATCACGATGGTGCCCTGTTATATATCAAGTCGTCGCTGACGGGCGATGAGACACAGGACGTTGAGACCTATGCAGACGGGCATTCCGAATTTCCGCATGAAACCACGGCGGATCAATGGTTCAACGAATCGCAGTTCGAGAGTTACCGGGCACTGGGGGAACACATTGCCCTGCGGACATTATCCAATGCGCATGAGATTGCGCGCCATGATTTTCATGCACGTGAGAATCTACTTGAGCGAATGTTTCTTGAGTTGCGTAAGCAATGGTACCCGCATACGGAACCGGCCAATATCAAGCCTGCAGATCACGACCATCTGCTCCAGGATCTGATGGACAGGCTGCGTCATGATGAAAAACTCAGGTTTATGGACTCCCAGCTATACCCTAACCTGCAGCGTATTGCCGACGAGGAGTTTCCCGAGCAGGAGCTAAGTCACGCCAGTATTCAGCCGGGTGCGCCACGCTCACCGGCCGATGTTGAAGAATTGCGTGCAGGCTTCTATTTTTGCAAGGAACTCATCCAGTTCATGCAGACCGTGTTCCATGACCGTCGCCTGGATACCGAAAATAGTGCGCCCAGTAATCGCGGCTGGATGAACCTGTTTCGGCGCTGGGCCTTATCACGTATGTTCCGGTTTACCTGGGCTGCCACGGCAGGGACCTACAGTGCGCGTTTCCAGTCATTTTGTGAGTTTTACCTGAGTCTGGATTCCGGTGAAGTCCTCGTAGACGAGGGCAATAGGCAGGATATTGCCTTCAGTCAGGTTGAGCGCTGGGTCAATGAATATGATGATTCGGGTTTGCACTACTACGAACGCTGCATAATTGCAGAGTTTATCAATGCTTACGCGCTAACTGATGATATCAAAACACTGGGGCTGGATACCCGATACAGCATTTATCCGCTGAGGATAAAAATCGATGGTGTAACCCGGGAAACCGAGGGCAAAAGTAGTGTGTTGAATGCCGGGTTCTTTATTATTGGTCCGAAACCAGAGCCGGATTTGCCGCATAAACGTGCTGTCCTGTATTTCCGCATTCGCTCCTCCATGCGGAATATGGATCTGGCGCGCAGGGCCTTTATTAAAATCCGTAAACTGCTGGCGAAAGATACTGAGGTTTGCCTGGTTCACGATCTGCCGGAGCTGGAAAATCACGATGACAGTGATTCAGTGCGCCGCCGCGCCTATCGGGAAGTACATCGCCTGGAACGGGAAAATCTGGAACGTTGTCGCTGGTTTTCACAATTATTGAGTGAGACCAGCAGCAGCGAGGAGCACCCTGAACAACACGTCAGTATTATCGATATCTATTTTTTCAGCTGATAGCACGATGTGCTCTCGCTCATCCCTGAGCGGTGCTGGCGTTTGATTTATTCGCGGAGTCCATCGGCAGGGATAATCTTACCCATTGCCACCCTGAGGTCCTGCACCATTCCCTCGACCTCTACGGCCACCACACCGGGGTAAACAACTGCGTAGGCTCTGGCGGTCCTGTGCATTTTGCACACAAGCCTGGATTTCCTGCATTTTACTGATATGTGACTGGATGCGCTGCTCAATACGCTGTTTGAACGTATCCAGGTTCTGTCCTTGTCCTGGACCTCGTCCAAGTTGTCCATTTCCCTGTGACGCGTCTGCCAGAGCCAGGCCAGTGCCTGACATGCTAATGACAATCAATACGAATGCAAGCGATAACTTCTTCATAATATCTCTCCGGTAAGAAACACGACATTGTGTACCAGGACTAACGCAGCAGCTGCCGCCAGGTTTACCGGCAGGACGTTTATTGATGCCCGATGACGCGCGAAGATCGGGATCGGACTCACAAAACCGTTGGCAGGTGTAAGAATGGGAAGGCGAGGAAGCTGTTTGCGGACG
>JARRNT010000123.1:0-2674 GCA_037384645.1 Gammaproteobacteria bacterium
CCAGACAAATCGGCCGGACGGCAAACAAGTTTGGCCGGGTTGTTCACAGGTTCAGCGTCTCAAGCGAAGACGGGCTGATTAGTGTCTTAAACCAGGACCTCTCCGGTTCCGATATCCTGATGGCGATTCCCGATCCGCAGATATACAACCGCAACACGGCACGCGCAGTCCTGCTGGCCACCTTCAACCAGCATATCCCTTTATTTGCCTATTCACGTTCCTTTGTCCGGGCTGGCGCAGTACTGGGCATTTACAGTACCCCCGGGCAAATCGCACATGATGTTGCTGATTTATTAAAAAGACCGGCCGGCAGCAAGCAGAGCCAATTTCTTTATCCCAAATATTTCACCATCGATATTAATCACCGCGCCGCGGACGCGTTAAACATCGACATACCTGATGCAGGCTATCTGACTCAAAGGCTTGAATTACATGAAGAACATTAGCTCCACAATCAGGCACAAAATCTTGCTTGTTGCCATACTGCCGGCTGTCTGCCTGGCTGTTCTGCTTTCATTTTATTTTATTACCCAGCGCAGCCATGACGTGGAACGGTCTCTACATCATGAAATCGCCAATCTTGCCGCTTACATTGCCAATAACAGTGAATTTGACCTGTTGACGGGCAACCTTGACACCCTGCAGAAAACCATCACAAGGATATCCCAGGAAAACGACCTGATCTTCATAAAAATCCAGGACAAGGACCAGAAAGTCGTCGCCAGTATCGATAAACGTCTGAACCAGTCTAATACATTACCAAAATCCGCGACCCTGGCCAGGCATCTGTTCGAAGTCGCAAAAACCATTACGATTACACCTATTGCCGTAAATGATTACAGGTTCAGCAAGCCGGATAACCGGAACAATCAACCACAAATCATTGGCAAGGTCATTATCGGCGCAACCGATATCTATGCCAGCAGGATGAAACAACAACTCGAGATTCAGGCTCTCATCATTATCGGCATTGCCATCAGCCTGACCATTATTTTTGCCATATTCCTTGCGCAGTCGGTAAGCAAACCCCTGACCCTGCTCTCCCGCGGCATCGAGAAAATCAAGGCCGGGAACCTGCAGCACAGGATTGCCGAGCAATCGGGTGGCGAGATTGGCGTACTGGAAAAAAACGTCAACGAAATGGCTATCAGCCTGGCCAATGCACAGGCATTTGAACGCCGACAGGCGGCAAATATACTGCACTCCGAACGAATCAAGGCACACACCACACTGGAATCAATAGGCGAAGGTGTTATTACCACAAATGAAAATGCGATAATCACATACATCAACCCGGCCGCATCCAAGTTGACCGGTTACCGGTACGGAGAGTCCATCGGCCAGCCTTTGGACAGGATATTCAGGACATATAGCGACAGCCAGAACGATCGGTTTACTTACCCGATTGATTCCTGCCTTTCTCACGGTCATGTTGTCAGGCACGACGCCATGCTGAAATTGATCTGCAAGAATGGCGAGGAGTTTATTATCCGGGATACTGCCACCCCTATCCGCGACCACGATAACAGAATTGTCGGCGCCGTCGTCATCTTCGATGATTTTTCGACAATGCATGCTATGGGCGAGAAACTTGTTTACCAGGCATCACATGACGATTTAACCGGATTATACAATCGACGGGAATTTGAAAACCAGCTCGATGTGGCAATCAATGAAACCCGCCAACATCATAGTGATAATTCGGTATTTTTTATCGACCTGGATCAATTCAAGGTTGTTAATGACAGTTGCGGCCACGCTGCCGGCGATCAACTACTTAAACAGATTTCGCAACTCTTCAGAACGCAAATACGTGAACACGACATCCTGGCCCGACTCGGAGGCGATGAATTCGGTATTATTCTGCGCGACTGCCACCGTGTAAATGCCGTTGAGCTTGCCCATGATTTGCTGGATGTCATGCAAACCTTTGTATTTTCCTGGGGAAATCAACAGTTCAATGTTGGCGCCTGCATCGGCATGGTGACGCTAAGCCCGAAATTCATCAACACCTCGGATGTACTCATGGCGGCGGATTCGGCCTGCTATCTGGCCAAGGAAGGCGGCCGTAACAACCTGCATATTTATGAAGAGTCTGACCGGGAGCAGCAAAAACGCAGAAGTGAAACCAAATGGGTGCAAAGACTGAAAACTGCGCTTGCCGAAGATAGCTTTACGCTATACGCACAAAAAATACACCCGCTCAATGAATCCACCCAAACTGCCAACTATGAAATCCTGTTACGTTTAAATCTGGATGGAAATATTTATGCACCAGGCACATTCATGTCGGCCGCGGAGCGTTACAACCTGATGCCGGAAATCGACCGCTGGGTTATCAATACATTATTTTCCAGGCTGGAGAATTTCATCGCCAGCCAGGATAACGCAAAACCGATAAGATTTAATATCAATCTCTCCGGGCAGTCACTGACACGTGACGATTTTCATGAATTTGTCTACAACACTGTCATGGCCAGTAAGATCGATCACACACTCATTACCTTTGAAATCACCGAGACCGCCACGATTGCCAACATGGCACGCGCCATCGATTTCATGAAAAAGCTGAAAACCATGGGCTGCCAGTTCGCACTGGATGATTTCGGCAGCGTCCTGAGTTCTTTTGGCTATTTAACCTCGTTACCGCTGGATTACATTAAAATCGATGGCA
>JARRNT010000124.1:0-3134 GCA_037384645.1 Gammaproteobacteria bacterium
GTAGAATCAGCCAATACATACAGGATCTGCTTATCCCAAAGATCGACTGGTTCTACGTTAGCAGTACTACTTAAAATATCATTCAGTTTCTTTGTTAATAAATCTTGCGCCTGTTGATACGTATATGGTTCAGACGCAGGGATAGGAACAGCACGTGTGACACTTACACCAGCCTTCCTGGAATCTATTTCAACAATTAAATCCGTTTTTTTACCGGCAGGATCGATGTAATAAATTTCAGAGCTTGATTTTAACAAAGTTGCATTATCTGTTCGAAATAAAATATCAAAAGCAAATGCTTCAGCAAGTATACCAGACCCCCCAGAAGAATCTTCGGCAACTATTTGTTGAGCACCAGGACTTAACTGTGCCAAATCTGTTGGATCATAGGGATTAGTACCAAAATCGATTATATTCCGGAATATGGAAGGAGAAGCAGAATCAATTACCGCAGCGGTTATATTATTAGCAGTACCTATGATATTACCAAAACCATTAAGGATTCCCCCTCCTGATTCCGAGCAGTAACTTGGTGGTGCAGGACCACCTAAAGGTTGCATGGCAATATACAACGCACATATGTCTGCACTTCTGTCCGGGGCATCAATCCCTCTTGGTCCTTCAGGGCGATTGGCAATATCACTGGCATTTTGATCTGCTTTACCATTGGCAGTCGTCACATTAGTCTGAATACTTTGAATCACGGCATCATCAGCCGCGAGTACGATTGATGGTGAAATGAGAATGCATGACAAAAGTACCCTCACCATCCAGCTCGTGGTTGGTTTCATGATAGCCTCCCTTGTTTTATGTATTACTTATAAAAAAATAGCAAAGGGGATGTTAAATTACCGAAAAGCTATATGATCCAGATCATTGCAGATCTAATTAGAGTGGTGAATGTCTGCTAAGGGTGGCGGGTTCAACTGGTCAACGCAACACTTTATCTTTATAGCAAAAAGATGGAGTGTGAGAAATGGCATATCGAACAAGAATATATTATAGCCCCGCGCAACGTGCAGAGATGTGGGATCGCTGGCAACGTGGCGAATCCATGTCATCCATTGGGCGTGCCTTTGGTCGAGAATCATCTTCTGTTTTCAGCGTCATATCACCAACCGGTGGAATACGACCCAAGCCGAGGACACGCTCTACACGGGTATTAACGCTTTTAGAGCGCGAAGAGATATCAAGAGGCACCGCGACCGATCAATCCATGCGGACCATCGCCTTACGCCTGGGCCGTTCGCCTTCGACAATTAGTCGTGAAATCCAGCGCAATGGTGGCTATCATCATTATCGAGCGACCGATGCTGACCAGGCAGCCTGGGACCGAGCGCATCGTCCAAAGCCCTGTAAGCTCGCGTGTTATCCCAGGTTGCGACGAGCGGTGATATCGAAGCTGACCTTAACCTGGTCGCCACAACAAATTGCCGGTTGGCTTAAACGCACTTATCCGGGTGAAGAGCACAAACAGGTGTCACACGAAACGATTTATCGCAGTTTGTATATTCAGGCCCGTGGCGTACTGAAAAAAGAGCTGCAACAATATCTTCGCAGTCAACGCGCAATACGACGCTCGAGACAACACAGTATAAAAAAAGAAGGTCTGGGTCAAATTACCGATATAGTTTCCATCAGTGAACGACCTGCCGCGGTGGAAGATAGAGCGATCCCAGGACACTGGGAAGGCGATATGCTAGAAGGCGGTAAGCAGAGTTATATTGCCACGCTGGTTGAACGTCACACTCGCTATGTCATGCTGGTCAAGCTCAAAGGGAAAGATACCCAAACCGTGATCAATGCGCTGATTAAACATGCGCATAAACTGCCTACCGAACTGTATAAATCACTGACCTGGGATCGGGGTAAAGAAATGGCAGGACATCAACGCTTTACCCTGGCGACCGATATAAAAGTCTATTTTTGTGACCCACAAAGTCCCTGGCAACGTGGGTCAAATGAAAATACAAATAGATTATTACGCCAGTATTTTCCAAAGGGGGCAGACCTGTCACAATACTCGCAAGCAAAACTAAATGCGGTGGCGCGTCAGCTCAATGAACGACCCAGGAAGACCCTGGGGTATGAAACACCCGCTGAACGATTTAATGCATGTGTTGCAGTGACCGATTGAACCCACAGCCGTTTGCAGACGGCGTATTGCTTAAAAAAAGCCTGTACTGTGTGCCTGCATTACGCTGCAGAGAAGGTGGGGTTTGGTGCCCCCGCTAGGACTTGAACCTAGGACCAATGGATTATGAGTCCACTGCTCTAACCAACTGAGCTACAGGGGCAATAACAGGTGTGAAGATCTCAGGAAGAAATTATAACTTTTATAATTGTTAGATAAAACTAAGGGCGCGAAACGCGCCCTTTGATTTTGTGTTTATCAGGTAGTCTGATCCATATCCAGGAAGCTACGCAGGGTTTCGGACCGCGATGGGTGCCGCAGTTTGCGCAGGGCCTTGGCTTCGATCTGGCGAATCCGCTCGCGGGTTACGTCGAACTGTTTACCTACCTCTTCCAGGGTATGGTCGGTATTCATGTCGATACCAAAACGCATGCGCAGCACCTTGGCCTCGCGTGCGGTCAGGCCGCCCAGGACTTCCTGGGTCGCTTCCTGCAGGCCGGATGATGTCGCGGAATCGATCGGGGAAGCGGCGTTGCCATCCTCGATAAAGTCGCCCAGGTGTGAATCTTCATCGTCACCAATCGGCGTTTCCATGGAAATCGGTTCCTTGGCGATCTTCAGCACCTTGCGGATTTTGTCTTCCGGCATTTCCATGCGTTCGGCCAGTTCTTCCGGTGTCGGTTCGCGGCCCATCTCCTGCAGCATCTGGCGTGAGATACGATTGAGCTTGTTGATGGTCTCGATCATGTGTACCGGGATCCGGATGGTGCGGGCCTGGTCCGCAATAGAACGGGTGATGGCCTGGCGAATCCACCAGGTCGCATAGGTCGAAAACTTGTAACCGCGACGGTATTCAAACTTGTCGACTGCCTTCATCAGGCCGATGTTGCCTTCCTGGATCAGATCCAGGAATTGCAGACCGCGGTTGGTGTACTTCTTGGCGATGGAGATGACCAGGCGCAGGTTGGCCTCGACCATTTCCTTCTTGGCACGACGTGCC
>JARRNT010000125.1:0-2529 GCA_037384645.1 Gammaproteobacteria bacterium
CATCATCGCGATCGCCTCAGGTGTCAACCTGTACTACCCGGGCCTGGCCTATCTGATTGCGATGGGTGCTGGCCTGATGGGACCGATTATTGGCCGGTACATCGAACGTAAGGGAATCGACGATCCTGTCGGTGCGATTACGGTCCATGGTCTCGGCGGTCTCTATAGCGTGGTGGCGGTCGGTGTTTTCTCGGCTGGTTACCCGAATGTGAGCGGACCACCAATATCACTGAGCGGTCAGTTGATCGGTGCCGGCGTACTGGCCGTGCTGGGCTTCGTACCGGGCTACGCGATTTCCGCGGTGATGAAAAAGATGGGTGCGTTGCGAGTCGGTTCGAGCGTAGAAGTCAAAGGCCTCGACCCCGTCGAAGTACCGGCGGTGGCCTACGATACCCAGGGCTAAAACTGATTAACTGGTAATAAGATAGGTGGTGCCTGGTTGGCCAGGTGGTTAACCAGGCATCGAAATTCACGTCTAGTGAAACATTGGAGGTAAGTATGGATAGCAGTCCGATTACAGCATGGGCAAATTCTTCGGCGTATTTCACATTCGCCAATCATGAATCCGTCATTGTTGCAGTACTCCTGATATCGATTGCCATGACGATCTATGTCATTGGCGGCATCATGCGGCATGAGAAAAAAGCCGAGGAAGAACTGTCCGGTATTGTTGAATCAGCGGAGAGCGCCGATTTTGGCGAAGTGGCGGAAGAAATTAATTAGTTAGTTTCCGCTGTGTGTGGTCCTCAGCGTTCGCGGTCAGGCAAGAGTCAGCATGCCGTGGACGCTGAGGAAAAGGTGTTGAATCCATCGCTTTACACAGAACCTGCATGTGACGAGATGTTACAGCTAAAAATTACAAGCAAAGATAAAAGCAGATGTCACGAACATATCGACTTGTTGTTTCCTGTCCTGACCGCATCGGCATTGTTGCCGCCGTGTCAGGTTTCCTGGCCGAACATGGGGCCTGGATCCTCGAGGCAAGCCAGCATTCGGATGCCGCAAAAGGCTGGTTCTTCATGCGCTATGAAATCCGGGCCGATTCCCTGCCTTTTGACATCGAGGCGCTTCGCCAGGCCTTTACCGCTATCGCGGAACGTTTTGACATGAACTGGCAGATAAACGACACGGATAAACCAAAACAGGTGGTGCTGATGGCCAGCCGTCTCGATCACTGCCTGTCCGACCTGCTGCATCGCTGGCGCAGTCATGAAATGCATTTCAATATTCCCTGTGTCATTTCGAACCACGAAGACCTGCAGGATTTCGTGGAATGGCACGGTATTCGTTATCACCACGTACCGGTACCGAAGGACGACAAGCAGGCTGCCTTTGCAGAGGTAAGTCGGCTGGTCGATGATTACCAGGCGGACGTCGTGGTGCTGGCGCGTTATATGCAAATCCTGCCACCGGATTTATGTATCAAGTATGCCGGTCGCGTGATCAACATTCATCACAGCTTCCTGCCATCCGTCATTGGCGCCAGGCCGTATCACAAGGCCTTCGAACGCGGTGTCAAGCTGGTGGGGGCAACCTGCCATTATGTCACCGAGGAACTGGACGCCGGGCCGATTATTGAGCAGGACGTTGTGCGTGTGAGTCACGATGATGATATCGATGACCTGGTTCGGCTCGGGCGCGACGTTGAGAAACTGGTGCTGGCCCGGGGACTGCGCTATCACCTGGAAGATCGGGTGCTGATTCACGATAACAAGACGGTGGTGTTTAACTGATGCCCTTACGTCTTCTCAGAAACGCCCTCGATAGCTCACCCGGGCCACGCTTTTTTACCCAGCCCGAACGGCTGAAAGACAGCTATGACGTCGTCATCATCGGCGGTGGTGGGCACGGGCTGGCCTGTGCTTATTACCTGGCCAAGGAACATGGCATCACCAACGTCGCCGTGCTGGAGCAGGGTTATCTTGGCGGTGGCAATACCGGGCGCAATACCACGATCGTGCGGTCCAATTACCTCACACCAGAGGGCGTAAAATTCTACGACGAGAGTGTGCGACTGTTTCAGGCGCTCTCCGACGAATTCGATCTGAATATCTTTTATTCGCAGCGCGGCCATTTCACCCTGGCCCATACCGATGCGGCATTGCGCACGATGCGCTGGCGCGCCGAGGTCAACAAGCATTACGGTATCGACTCGGAGGTAGTGGGGCGTGAAGACATCGCTAACGCCTGCCCCGAGCTGGACCTGGACTGTGGCGGGCATCTGCCGGTATTGGGTGCGTTGTACCATGGCCCCGGCGCGGTGGTTCGCCACGATGCCGTGGCCTGGGGTTTCGGACGTGGTGCCGACGAGCGTGGCGTCGAGATCCATCAACGCACGCGCGTCACCGGTATTAACCTGAGCAAGGGACGCGTGACAGGCGTGCAAACGGATCGCGGCGAGATAAAAACCGGGACAGTGATTTCCATGGTGGCCGGGTCGACCCCACGCATCACGAACATGGTGGGGCTGACCACACCGATCGTGATTCACCCGCTGCAGGCCTGCGTTACTGAGCCGATGAAGCCCTG
>JARRNT010000126.1:0-2446 GCA_037384645.1 Gammaproteobacteria bacterium
AGGCGCTATACATCTAACAACTACCAAATTAAGCTTATTTTAAAAGCCTACAACAACTATTACATTTCTGGCTGAAGTAAAATTGATTAAGATCATGGTTTGTTGCACGGGAGAGCACTTATGGCAACCGCTTTTCGATTACTGATTAGCCTGGGCCTGATCCTGCTCGCAGGCTGTAACAGTGACAGCATCAAACGCAACACCTATCAATCACTGCAAATCATGCAGCAACGCGAATGCCAGCAACAGCCCGACAGGGATTGTCCGCCGGCAGAGAGTTACGACAAATACCAGCAACAGCGGGACGAGGCCATCGGTGAATAATCCGCCTGCTGGCGTTATTCACCTGCACTTCACATGACTATCCAGACCGTGGCGGTTCCCATAAAATAGCCACTCGCCATCACTTACAAGCGTCTATCATGAAAAACCTCTGGAATGATCAGGAAGCTGCCGAGTTCAAGGGCGACCTGCAACTTCGTGTTTATAGTTCACGACTATTGGGCCGCGAGCCTGCGCTGGTCTTGCACGGCGGTGGCAACACCTCGGTCAAGCTGACCGGTACCGATATTTTCGGCGCCACGCAGGAGCTGCTGTATGTGAAAGGCAGCGGTTGGGATCTTGAGCACATAGACACGCCGGGCTTTGCCCCGGTACAACTCGATCACCTGCGCAAACTGGCAAAACTTCCAGCCCTGTCAGACCCACAAATGGTCAACGAGCTCAAGACCCATATGACGGAGGCTTCTGCACCCACCCCATCGGTTGAGGCTATCCTGCACGCCATATTGCCTTATAAGTATGTCGACCATACCCATGCCGACGCCATTATTGCGATCACCAATACCGCCAATGGCCGGCAACGCATCGAATCCATTTTTGGCGACAGCGTCGTCATCATCCCATACATCATGCCCGGTTTTGATCTGGCCCGCCTGTGTGCGGAAGAATTTGCCAAACAACATAATGCCAACACCATCGGCATGGTGCTCATGAACCATGGGATATTTTCCTTTGGCGGCAGCGCGCGTGAATCCTACGAACGCATGATCGATCTGGTCACCCGAGCCGAAGAGTACTTAAAGCAACAATCTGCCTGGGCGATAGCAACGCCCACATCTGCCGCAGCACCGACAAGACTACGCCATGAGATCGCGTCATTGCGCCAGCAACTGACCCTTTACACCGATTGCCCGGTCATCCTGCAGACTTGCCAGGATGATGCGGCGATGCAGTTTGTGCAACGTAAGGACCTGGCCGAAATCTCCCAGCAGGGTCCGGCAACACCGGATCACGTGATCCGTACCAAGCGCCTGCCCATGCTGGGCCGAGACCTGGCCAGATATGCCGGGCAGTACCGGCAATACTTCGATACGCTGGCACCACAGGCAAAAGAAGCCAAGACCATGCTCGATCCGGCGCCGCGCGTAATCCTTGACCCGGTATTTGGCCTGGCCAGTGTCGGTCGCAGCGCCAGGGAAGCCCAGATCGTGCAGGATATCTACCATCACACCATGGAAATTATGCAACGCGCCGCTCTCCTCGGTGGTTACCAGGCCCTGCCCGCTGCGGATATCTTCGATGTGGAGTACTGGGACCTGGAACAGGCCAAACTGCGCAAGGCCGGCAAGGCACCGATATTCAGTGGTGAAATCGTCCTGATCACCGGCGCAGCCTCCGGGATTGGCAAGGCCTGTGTCGATGCCTTTATGCAGCGTGGTGCGGCGGTTGTCGGGATCGATATCAACCCGGCCATCACCGAGCTGAAATCCAGCCCCGCCTATCTGGGGCTGGTTTGCGATGTGACCGACGACGCGGCCATCGATCAGACCCTGGAGTCGGCCGTCCGCCGTTTCGGCGGTCTTGACATGCTGGTACTCAATGCCGGCATTTTTCCCGGCGGCACGCATATCGCCGATCTCGAGCTGGACGAATGGTATCGCGTCCAGGAGATCAATCTCAACGCCAACCTCAAGTGGCTGCGCGCCTGTCACCCGCTGCTCAAGCTGGCACCGACGGGTGGCCGGGTCGTGGTAATGGGATCCAAGAATGTAGCCGCCCCGGGTCAGGGTGCCGCGGCCTACTCGGCTGCCAAGGCCGGCCTGAACCAGCTGATGCGGGTCGCTGCGCAGGAATGGGCCGCCGATCACATACGCCTCAATGCCCTCAACCCGGACGCCGTATTTGACACCGGCATCTGGAGCGATGAAATCCTGGCTGCCCGCGCCAGACATTACGGGATGAGCGTCGACGCCTACAAGCAACGTAACCTGTTAAAGGTTGAGATTACCAGCGCCGATGTCGCCGCCCTGGCGGCAGAGTTGTGCGGCCCGCTGTTCGCCAAAACCACGGCGGCGCAGATCCCCGTCGACGGTGGAGATCCCCGGGTCATTTAATTAAGGCTTCGCTGGCTACCAGACAACAGCCAGGGCGTTGCACAGCGAAA
>JARRNT010000127.1:0-2931 GCA_037384645.1 Gammaproteobacteria bacterium
GACCTCGGCCTGGGTGCTGCCTTCGACGTCTGGCACTCGCTTCTGTCGGAAGGTGAGTCCGTTTGCAGAACCTTCGCCAAACACCTGTGCCAGCGGTTGTAATGGCGTTTTATCGTCGAAGGGGGGGCGCCATTCAACTACAGACTTACCTTCTGATTTGCCATTGGTGTAATACACATGTATAGCCGCATCCGGCACCAAATTTTTGAGTGAATTAATCACCCAGTTCACGTTGAATTCGATTTGGGCTTGTGAGTTTCGAGGAAAAGGGCCGCCACCGATAATCCACACGTTTTCTTTGGCCGGGACGATAGAGGAACAGCCGAGTAACAAACCTGACAAGAGAATACGCCACATATCAACTTACCTTCGCTTGTATGCTATTACTGAAAACGCGATACCGAGTATGCCCCCTACAAGCGCATGCGAGAGCATAGTCCAGCCGAATATCGCACCGGACACATAGGCACCGAGTCCGCCGCCAACCAATAAGCCTAGCAGTACCGGCAACCAATAACCTCGGCCTGTGCGTTGTATGAACAGGGCGGGTATCAGAAACACCAGGACGCCGATGAGATAGAACACCGGCAGGGCATGCGCATAATCCGCCCAGAATGTATCCCATAGATGGCGTCTTGCTTCGTGCAATTGCCGGAGGATTTTTCCCTGGCTTTCTAGCATTAAATCTGGATTTGATTCAAAAAGGCGTCGCAGTCACTGGGTTGATTGCAATGTTACATAATGACCGCGGGGAGATCAGTCATCAAGAATTCCGCGCTAGCAACCAGCTTTGACAAGCCGGGAAAGAACATTATTGCAAGTAGGCCATTGAGCCGGGAACTCCATACCTTGATTTGGGAAAAGCCCAGGCGGCGTTTGATATAGCGTATCATTTTATGCCAGAAACTGACGCGTTGAAACGCCGTTTTATCCCCGGCGGTCAGTTCGTAAATGCATTGGGCAATGTGCTCGGGGGTGTCCTGCGGCATGGCCGCCGCGGCATGTTCTGGAAAGGCGGATAACATGTCGGTTGTGACCGCGCCTGGGCAGAGATAGGAAACATTGATGCCGCTGCCCTGCAGTTCCCGTCCAAGAGATTGTGACAAACCAACCAGCCCGAACTTGGAAGCGGAGTAGGCGCCGAGATTGGCGAATCCGTAGAGACCGGCCTGGGAGGCAATATTAATGATATGTCCGTGTCCCTGAGCCAGCATGATTGGCAGCACGGCCTGGATACAGAGAAAAGGCCCGGTCAAATTCGTACTGAGGGTGCGTGCCCAGTCCGTGGCTGAGGTCTGCGCGATGTCTGCAAAGCGCAGCATGCCCGCATTGTTCACCAGCACATCGATTCGCCCATAGTGAGCGTGGGCCTGGTGTATTGCCTGGCGGATGCTGGCGGGGTCGGTCACATCCATGCAGAGCGCGAGACATTGGCCGCCGCGTGCACGAATGTCGGACGCAACCTGCTCCAGCGCAGTCATATCGCGCGCGGTAATAACGACCCGGGCCCCATGTTCTGCCAGTGTTAAGGCTGTGGCGCGACCGATGCCGCGACTACTTCCTGTGATCAGAACAACGGGACTGGTCATGTTCTCAAGGCCTCATGCTGTAAAACGTTATCCAAACTTTGGTTTTTAATTCTAGCCTAAACCACCCGCCATAAAACTACGTATATTACCATACTGTGTTTCGATAAAATTGGCCCATGTGATCAAAAACACTTGATTATACAGTGGGTTACAAAAATTAATATTCCCGAAATAATGTTGTCCAGGCTTGGTCAGCGCCGACCAACAGACCCAGATCGCGCGGTGCCGGTGCCGGGCAACTGGCAGCATTCAATCGACGCGCGAGCATTTCCGTGGCGGGTGGAAAATAGATGACAACATCGCAGTGTAACCGACCTTCGGATTCATGGCGCATAAAGATGGCCATCTGGCCAGGGTCTTGCGCCTTGTCATAGTCGGCCTGGAACAACGCCTTGACGCGTTCCAGCTCGCTACCGGCGAGCAGGGCGTCACCGAGATTTTTGACATACCAGTTTTGCTGGCGGCTCATGGCAATTGTCCATTGTGCCCAAGTGCTGTCGGAGGCGTGTCCCATGGTATCCGGGATTGTGAAATGGTACCCGCCATAATCAGCTCCAAACCTGCGATATTATTAATAATAGATGTTATGAAGTTATCATGACATCGTCGGTAAATGCTGAGCCGAGCCCGGTTATCTCTGGGAAAAGACAAATATCAATCAGAAACAGGGGGCGCAATGAAAAGAAAAAACATTATCAATATTTATATTGGGTGCATTACTGGCTGCCGCTTGCGGGGGCGGGAAGCAGTAGTAGTAGCAACGGAACTTCAACCAACAACCTGAGCCTCAATACCGCACCCACGGCAAAACTGGCCAGCTCGCAGACCAATGCCAATACGCTTGGCGCTGAAGTTGAAAAAGATGGCCCCAGGCTGGTGGCGGTTACCACGATGCAGAGATTTCCACTGGCCCTCAGTACGCTACCGGCCGGGACGACCAGTGGGACGCTGGATTGCCAGGGGCTGACCAGTAATGGCCTGACCGGGATTTCTGGGTCCATATCCTATGCCGCCCACATTGGTTCAGTCCCTGCTGCCGGTGATTCGGGTTCGCTGACCTTCAACAATTGTATGTTTGGCTATAGTGGGGTGACATTCAGTTTGGCGGGCGCGACCACTGTCACGTATACGCGTTATAGCAGTAATACTGACTATGCCCTGCAGTTCAGCTACAGCAATTTCAGCCTCTCGGCCAGTGGCGGCACGAACCCTTATCAGTACGGTCTGCTGACTGGCAGTATTACCCTGGATGTCAGCAATGGCGTGTCCAGTTATACCAGTAATCTCGCCGATGGCAGTGCCACGAACATTGCCGGTGTGAGTTACAACGGTACAGATGTGA
>JARRNT010000128.1:0-2259 GCA_037384645.1 Gammaproteobacteria bacterium
CCACCTCGGCAATAATTTGATCAACCTCGGTATCTACGATGAAGTCAAAACGGCACTGGAAGACCTGGGCCTCGATTTCGAGTCGCTCCTCAGCCAGGAGGTCGAACCGGGGCTCGGCAATGGCGGCCTTGGCCGACTGGCGGCCTGCTTTCTGGATTCGATGGCGACCCTGGAGATCCCCTCTGTCGGCTACGGTATCCGCTATGAGTTTGGCATCTTCGATCAGACTATCGTCGATGGCTGGCAGGTAGAGAAGACGGATAAGTGGCTGCGCTTTGGCAACCCCTGGGAAATTGCCCGGCCGGAGTGGGCGGTAGAGGTCAAATTCGGCGGTTATACCCGGCATCTGGATAGCGATGACACAGATGATAATAGCCAGCCCAGGGTTCACTGGGTCCCGGACAAGACCGTCGTCGGTATTCCCTATGACACGCCTATCCTCGGTTACAAGGTGAACACTTGTAATACCCTGCGGCTGTGGCGTGCCGATGCACCTGAATCATTCGACTTCGCCGTGTTTAACCGCGGCGATTACTACGGCGCTGTCAACAAAAAGGTCGAATCCGAAAATATCACTAAAGTGCTATACCCAAACGACGACCAGGTACAGGGCAAGGAACTCCGCCTGCAACAACAGTATTTCTTCACCTCGTGTTCATTGCAGGACATGATGCGCATTCTCCAGACCCAGGGGCTGCCACTCTCCCGCTTTCATGAAAAATTTACCATCCAGCTCAACGATACCCACCCGGCAGTGGCAATTTCCGAATTGATGCGCCTGTTAGTGGATGAAAATGCCATCCCCTGGGACGAGGCCTGGAATATCACCCGGAAAACCTTTGCCTATACCAATCACACCCTGTTACCGGAAGCGCTCGAGCGCTGGCCATTGGGGATGTTTCAGAAACTGTTGCCGCGCAACTTCGAGATCATTCTTGACATCAATGCGCATTTCCTTAAACAGCTCCGTGCCAGCTATCCGGATGATCACGGTCGTATTGCGCGCATGTCCATTGTCGACGAATTCGGTGAACGCTATGTGCGCATGGCCAATCTGGCCTGTGTCGGCAGCTACGCCATTAACGGGGTTGCTGAGTTACATACTGAATTACTGAAACAGGATGTACTCAGGGATTTTTATGAATTCAGCCCAAAAAAATTCAGCAACAAGACCAACGGGGTCACGCCACGGCGCTGGCTCGTCCTGAGCAATCCACGGCTTACCCGGTTAATCAATGACACTATTGGTGATAAATGGATCAAGGACCTGGAGCGGTTGAAGAAGCTCGAACCATATGCAACCGATCCCGCATTCTGCAAGGCCTGGCAACGCATCAAGCATGAGAACAAAACGGATTTTGCCGTGCTGGTGAAGAAAAAAACCGGGCTCATTATCGATCCGGATTCCATATACGATGTCCAGGTCAAACGTATTCATGAATATAAGCGCCAGCACCTCAACATCCTGCATGTCATTGCGCTTTATCTAAAAATCAAGGCCAACCCGCACATCAACCTGCACCCAAGAACCTTTATCTTTGGCGGCAAGGCAGCACCTGGCTACCACATGGCCAAACTGATCATCAAACTGATCAATGCCGTGGGCGAAGTCATCAATAATGACCCGGCCATCCGTGATCTCATCAAGGTTGTCTTCCTGCCTAATTTCAATGTCAGCAGTGGCCACCATGTCTACCCCGCAGCCGAACTTTCAGAGCAGATTTCCACCGCCGGCAAGGAGGCCTCCGGTACCGGCAATATGAAATTTTCACTCAATGGTGCGCTGACAATCGGGACACTGGATGGCGCCAATATCGAAATTCGCGAAGAAGTGGGCGAAGAAAACTTTTTCCTGTTCGGTTTGACTGCTCAGGAAGTCAGCGCTCTCAAACATAGCGGGTATCGCCCTGACAGTTTCCTGCACAATAACGAATTACTGCAGGAAGTCTTCGATAGCCTGCGCAGCGGGGTGTTCTCCGCAGGCGATGGCGGATTGTTTTATCCCCTGATTGATAACCTGCTCGGACACGACCCGTATATGGTACTGGCTGACTTCCAGGCCTATATGGATTGCCAGGACCAGGTCAACACCGCATATCAGAACCAGACCAACTGGACCTACATGTCTATCCTCAACGCCGCGCGCTGCGGTAAATTTTCCTCTGACCGCTCAATTCGCGAATACAGCAGGGATATCTGGAAGGTTAAACCCGTCAGCATCAAGCTCCTGAGCACGGAGGCCGTCAAGGCGAACATTGC
>JARRNT010000129.1:0-2224 GCA_037384645.1 Gammaproteobacteria bacterium
CTCGAAGCGTCAAATTTGTGGACGAACCTAAAAATTCATTCAATTAGAAAACTGTTTGGTTTGTGGTGCCGATAGCCTCAAATGTTGAATGTCCGCTTTTCCGAAGTAACAAAGTGAAACTAAACGTCCGCTTCTGGCCGGTTAAAGTCAGTTGATGGTGAAAACATGTTCTGAAGGAACGATGGACGAAGAACGGCCCAAAGCGGACAGTCTATCCGATAGGGAAACGCGAGAAAGTCATATCCCGAGCCCGAATAAGCAGTCGGTCGTACCGACGCGATCTAAGTTGTATAGTCGCTCTTTACTACTTCCAGACACTTCGGGCGTCGTGAAGAGCCACAGGGTCAGCGAAGCTAGGATCCGGACGCCAGCCACTGGAAACCGACAGGCAGGAGTTTTGCGACCGTCTATTTTTCGCTTATCAGACTACTGATCTTCTGCTCCACCCTGGGACTGTTGAAATCGCGGCCGCCGATCGCACGGTAACGGATCATGCCTTGCTTGTCGATGAGAAAGGTGGTGGGCAGGCCGACAACCCGATACTTCGCGGCAATGTCGCTTTTCTTGTCATACAGGATCTTGAAGGTCGGCGTCACCGACAGCTGACTGGTAAAGATGAACACGTCTCCGGGGGTTTCCGTCTGGTTGACGGCAAGCACTACGAAACCCTTGCTATGCAGGCGTTTGTAGAGCCGTTGCATTGAGGGCATTTCATGGCGACAGGGCGGACACCAGGTCCCCCAGAAATTGAGCAGGATTACCTTCCCTTTGTAATCGGACAGGCTGACCGAGTTGCCGTCCCCATCTTGCAGAGTAAAGGCCGGTGCCCGGATCGGTTTGGGCAGAGGCGCGAGATCGTGACCGAGCGGCTGTTCCGCCTGCGCGGTGCCCAGGCACGACAGTATGAGCAGGAAACTGCAAAGAATCAGGCGTGTTTGTTTCATTGGGTTTTCGTCACGTCGGGTGCGCATTGCATATTGTGTATTCTACCGGAGTGCATCACTCCGTCGATTTTCCACTTGAGTATCAGATCGAAGCGGGTGCCGTGGGGCAGCTTGATGGTGGTGAATCCCTGCTGCCAGTCACCTGCATAGAAGGTACCGGATCCGGGGAACAGGGTCCAGGTGTAATGGATACCCGCCTTGCGCCATTCCTCGGCCCATTGGCTCTTGGGTTTGATTCTGCCAACTACGCCCGCGCTAGCGACCGCGCGCCAGTCGCGGACATCGTAATCCAGGGTCTTGCCGGAGGTGTTCCTGAGGATAGTGCCGAAATCGCAGTAACCGGCGATCTCGTTATATTGTTTGGCCGGCAGGCCGTGCTTGGCGTAGACCGCCCGGACAAAATCAGGTAACAATTGAACCAGTTTGATGCTTAAGCCAGCGTCAGTTGCCGTCCAGCTGAGCATTCCGCTTTTGGGATTCTTCTCCACGGTCACCTGGGTTTTCGCACAGGCGCCGCCGGCGGCCCCCACGCCAATGAGCAGTCCGAGCAGGATCGTTGTTATTCGTTTAAAGTGGGTATTTTTCATTGTGTTGGCTATCTGAGAAAAAGAAATTTGTTTTCGCAGCGTGAAGCAAACTTAGCTGCGCGAGGGGCTGGAGACACCGGATACTGTAGCACGTTTGTTCTCCTGGTATTGAATCGACTACACCTTCAAGCCAAATTTACTGAAAAATCGCTCGCTTGGCTATAGGAGGAATAAATACACTTTTCTCGCAGTCCACTGGTGGGTTGCCATGGCGCCAGAACTCAATAAAGGCTGATTAACCACGAGTTTATTCAATTCATACCGTAAGAATGAAGCTTAGGCGACAGACCGCAATTGGCCGGTTAGCGACGGTCAGAGGGCAGGTTGAATGACTATTGCCTTCAAACGTGACGGCGTTTCGATGAGGCAGTCGTCAGGCACTTTGCTGACGCAGCACCTGCACTGGATTACGCATGGCGCGTGTCTTCTCCAGCATGCGGTAGGTTGAGCGGAAGTTGTTGTAATGCAGGACCCGGTACAGGGGCACCCATTCGATGGCGTGGGATTCATCGTTGCCCGGTATGGGCAGACGATCGTCGATCTCAACCACGAAGCGGATATCAATATGGTCGTGCGCGGGGACCTGGCCCATGGCCGGGGTACTGTGCATATCCACGTCGAAAATCGCCGGGTCGATGAGATGGATCTGGTCGGGGGGGATGCCGGTTTCTTCCGAGCATTCACGCAGGGCGA
>JARRNT010000130.1:0-2174 GCA_037384645.1 Gammaproteobacteria bacterium
GGCGGGCTCAAACGCCTGTTAGTCGTATCGCAACGCCTGACCTATCCGGTACTGGGAGTGGCGATGCTGCTGGGCCTTTGGTGGCTGGGTGGTTACATCATTGCACATAACCCGTCTACATCATCGTTTGCCGGCTTTGGACCGGGGCCGGCCTTTATCCAGCTCTGGGACATTATCCGCTCCGGTGACCTGTGGGGGATCGTTCACCCCAGCCTGTATCGGATCGGTATGGGCCTGTTGTGGGCGAGCTGCATCGGTGTGCCGGTGGGGATCAGTATCGGGATGTTTCGTGCGGTACAGTCGATCAGCCATATCCCGTTCCAGTTCCTGCGCATGATCAGCCCCCTGGCGTGGATGCCGATCGCGGTGCTGGCCTTCGCCAGCTGGGACAGTGCCATCGTGTTTTTGATCATGGTGGCAGCAGTGTGGCCGATCATGTTTTCCACGGCTCACGGTGTACGCCGTATCGATCCATTGTGGTTTACCGTGGGCAAGAATCTCGGTGCCGGCGGTGTGCAGATGCTGGCGCGGATCATCCTGCCCGCGATTGCCCAGGACGTGTTTGCCGGGATTCGCCTTGCCGTCGGCGTAGCCTGGATCGTGCTGGTTCCGGCCGAATATCTGGGCGTGACCAGCGGTCTGGGTTATGCCATCAACGACGCACGCGACACCCTGTCGTACGATACCCTGACTGCGATCGTGCTGGTCATTGGCGTGATCGGTTATATCCTGGATAGTGTCTGCGTCTGGTTGATTAAACGGTTTAACTGGCGAATGGAAAGTTAGTCGCCATCACATACGCATTCTGACAACGGTTAGCGAGGTCGGATCTGGCCTGTCAGGTAACAGCGACCTGCTGAACGTGAGCCATTGCGGTGCATGCGTGCACCGTAAACAGGCACGCGCCTTTCCCAATAGGCTGAAAACGTTCTCAGCCTCACGCCTAAGCTCGCGATTTTCTTACATTGTCAACAATGGTATGTCTCTTGCTATTTCCTGTGATAGCAACATTGTCGAACACAGGAGTTTAAAATGATGAGTGAACAGCTTGCGCTCAGTGATACCCCGGACGGGTCCAGCACTGAACAGTCTGATGTCGTGGTGATCGAGCAGGCCGCCAGACTGATTGCGCATTCCACCGAACCCGAATACGCCATCCAGAATATCCTGCGATTGCTCTCGCAGTTACTGGGACTGAATCGCGGGCGGGTATTGATCCCCGATGAGCAAAGCGGCGAGTTGCACATC
The DNA here is from genome assembly GCA_037384645.1 of Gammaproteobacteria bacterium. GTDB lineage: Bacteria > Pseudomonadota > Gammaproteobacteria > UBA6429 > Thiohalophilaceae > RI-92. Next base: position 1,249 of record JARRNT010000130.1, read on the forward strand.
CGTTACGCTTACGGCCTGACGCCGGACGAGCGCGAACGCGGTGTTTACGGGCTGGGTGAAGGGGTAAGTGGGCGCGTGATGAAGACCGGCCAGACCGCGCTGATCCAGAATATCGATGATGAACCGACCTATCTGGCCCGCGCCGTGTCGCGCATAACCTTGCCTGATGAGACCGTGGCCTATCTTGCCTTGCCCCTGTTGCGCGATGACAAGCCAATTGGCGTGCTGGCGGTACACCGTCTACGCAAGCGTCAGCGGGCGTTTGACAAGGACATCACCACCCTGCGGATCATTGCTACCTTTATCAGCCAGATTATCACGGTCAATCGTTTGATCGCCGAACAGACGGCCGAACTGATCAATGAAAACCTGTACCTGAAGAACGCCCTGGATCACCAGGGCAGCCAATTCGGGATCCTGGGCGAAAGCCCGGCCCTGCAGACGTCACTGCGCCAGGCCTATCGCGTGGCCAATACACAGGTCAGTGTCCTGCTGACCGGGGAGTCGGGTACCGGTAAGGAAAAATTTGCGCGCATGCTGCACCTGGCGAGTACGCGCAAGGATGCCGCCTTCGTTGCGATCAATTGTGCCGCGATTCCGCCGGACCTGATCGAGTCCGAGTTGTTCGGTCACGAGAAAGGCAGTTTTACCGGCGCAATCCAGAATAAAAAGGGCAAGATCGAACTGGCCAGTGGCGGCACCCTGTTTCTCGATGAAATTGGTGACCTGGATTTTGATTTGCAGGCCAAGCTGTTACGCATGCTGCAGGAGCAGATCATCCAGCGCGTCGGGGGAACCCGTGAAATCAGCGTGGATGTGCGTATTATCGCCGCGACTCATCGTAACCTGCAGCAGGCTGTAAACGACGGGCGCTTTCGCATGGACCTGTACTATCGCCTGAACGTGTTTCCCATCCACCTGCCACC
>JARRNT010000131.1:0-3407 GCA_037384645.1 Gammaproteobacteria bacterium
CCACCAGCATGCCCATGCCGCGGCTGAAGTCGCCGTTGCCGTCGGGCAGGAAGGTCACATTGTCGGCCTTCTGTTCATTACGCCACTCGTTCATGACGATGCATCGTTGACCGAGACACAGATCACCTCGTCCACGCCGTACTGTTTCAGCACCGGGGTCAACTGGTTGTAACGCGGCACGTGGGTGGAGGAACAGGTTGGGGTAAACGCCCCCGGCAGTGAAAACACCACCACGGTCTTGCCTTTGAAAACGTCATCCGTGCTGACATCCACCCACTCGTGATTGCGACGGGTACGGAATGTCACCTGCGGGACTTGCTGGCCTTCACGATTCTTTAACATCGATACACTCCTTTTGTGTTAACGAAGTTGGTCTATACAGTTTTGACAAACTACGGGGAGGATTATCGCGGCCGGCCTACGATTGTTAAAATCGTTTATTTTTATCATAACAATAGGTTTAGACTATCTTGAGTCGTGACAGGGTAAATCGTGTTCATCGCGGTCATGGAGTCATCGCTTTAATTGCCGGTTTTGCTTTGGATACGCCACAGCCGCCGTAGCAGCACCAGGAAGGCCGCCGACCACAAGAGCGCTGCAGCCCACAACAGACTCGACTGCCATGCTGGCGCCAACGGCGTTAGCAGCCGTAACAGGGCGGACACACTGATAAACAGCACGCCGATGCCCACGTCAGCAAATCCCTGTAACGGCTGACGTGCCTGCAGCGCAGCAGTTCGCGCCATCATGGTCAGGGTCAACGTGCCGAGCGCACCAATGGTAATCCCGTGCACCGCTGTCGCAACGGGTATGCCTGTCCAACATACCGCGATGCCCTTGAGCAACAGTCCGGGTATCAACCAACTATAACCGAGTGCCAACGCCCACAACGCCACCCGTGAACGTGAATAATGCAATTGCCATGGCAGGATGCGTATCAGCGTGACTAGTGCAGTTGCCACGTTGAACACGCCCGCCGCCGCCGCCAATCCCAGGGCATCGAGCAGGCAGGCACTGCCGGCGAGCCCCGCGATCGGCAATTCGTAACCGCGGCGCGGATAATCCCGGCGTGGAATACCGTTGCGCTCGAGATAGCCACCCACCGCCGCCGGTACGGCACGTCCCCCCACAATCAGCATCAGCAAGGCGAACAGGTCCACCGTGGCGAGCAGTGCGTGCTGCTGGATTTGCCCCCCCAGCCATAATGCGCCGGACCACCACATGCCATCGAGACCGAGTAATACCAGAAGCACCGCCGGAACAATGCGATTTTCCCAGCGCTTGGCGCCACGTAATAACGGCAGCGCAGCAGGTGCGAGCAGCATGAGCGGGAATGAGATACCCAGCACCAGCGCCAGCCAGGCATCGGGCACGAACGGGGCAAGACGGGCCGCAAACCAGGAAATTAACAGGAGAACACGTACCAGGCGGCTCGCGCGTGTGATCAGAAAGCCGGCCACAACTGCCGCTGTATAACCGAACAACATTTCATGACCATGCCACAATGGTGCGGCATATCCGGGCGGGCTGTCCCGCAGCAGCAACCATATTGGCACGGCAAGCGCGGCAAACACGGCCGCCAAGGGAAACAATACGCGGTAGGCCCCGCGTCGTTGTAACCTGTCATTACCTTTTCTATTCACGGCTAACTATGCAGCTAGAGCCTACACCCAAACATAATAGCGTTTCCTTGTAAAACCACAGCCCTCCCAGCCGAAATAGAAGGGACCGACGTTATTTGTGTGAAATGGATTTTTGTCTATGCCGTTTACCCTCGCTGATGAGGCTGACGGTATTGGGCAGGTTGGCGCGGATCACCTCGGCAAAGGCCTCCAGCGCGGCAAGGCGCGGGAAGCTGCGGCGATAAACCAGGCTCACACGGCGAGAGGCATGGGGCAAACTCAGGGGTTGCGCCACCACCCCGCTCCCGGTGGTCCAGGAACCGCGCAGCGCAAGGGCCGGTACCAATGTTGTACCGTATCCGGCACCGACCAGTTGTAATAATGTTTCCAGGCTGGCCGCGCGCAGGTCGGCGAAATCGCCCTGGTTACTGCGCTCCTGCATGTGACAAACCTCCATGGCCTGGTCTGCGAGACAATGGCCTTCCGCCAGTAACAATAGATTTTCGCGCTCCAAATCCTTACGGGTAATCACCAGCTTCATCTGCGGGTGCTGCTTTTTCAGCGGCGCCAGGATCAGTGGCATCAAATAGGGACTCAGGGTCGGGATCGCGCCGACCCGCAGCGGCCCGGCCAGCGGATCCTGTGAAGCGCGCGCCAGCTGTTCGATAGCATCGACCTGCTCCATGATCTGGCGGGCGTGCATCAGGATAGCCTCGCCCACCGGCGTGATCTCCACCGAGCGATTGGTCCGCTCGAACACCGCCACGCCCAGTTCGTCTTCCAGCTTTTTAATCTGGCCGCTCAGGGTCGGTTGACTCACAAAACAACGCTCGGCGGCATGACCGAAGTGGTGGGTCTCGGCTACCGCGATAATGTATTGCAGGTCACGCAGGTTCATGGGATTGCCCGGCTTGGTTTAATCATCGGCATTAACTATCAATTCAGTATAAACAACCGATCTTTTATATCAATATGGAAAGGCTACAGTCATGCCATGACAATGCAAAACGATCACGGTCCACATCACATAAGCCACAAGCGGTCGGCGATGGCCAGGAGATGAGCCGACTACTGTCGCAGTTCAGGACCTGCCGGGAGGTGCTGGCCACGGCGCAGGCCACCAGGGGGAATCCACCCGGTCCTGGTCTTCGATCGCGGCATATCCATGTAAAAGCGGCATGGATGCTGTCGGCATTGTTTTGAAGACAGTGAACGGGGTTTACTTCTCGCTCTTGTGTTTCTGGTAAGCCAGCCGACAAATTTCAGGGTTCTGGCTGACAACTGTATGCATCTATTGTCCTGGATCAAAATATTCGATTGCCCGCCTGCACACTCCGCCAGATAATTCACCTCATAGTACGTGTTTATAAAATAAGGTAAAACATTATGTCGCTGATCGAAGCGAGTGGATTATGCAAGTCCTACCAGGCCGGGGACGTGGTGGTTGAGGCCATCAAGGAGGCGACCTTCAGCATTGAACCCGGCGCCTTTGTCAGTTTCGTCGGCCCTTCCGGCAGCGGCAAGAGTACCCTGCTCAATATGATCGGCTGTCTCGACTCGCCGACCTGCGGCAGCCTGAAAGTGGTGGGCACCGATGTCAGCAGCCTGGACCAACGCGAGGCCGCCATCTTCCGCGGCAACCATATCGGTTTCGTGTTCCAGGACTTCAACCTAATCCCGGTACTCTCGGTCTACGAAAACGTGGAATACCCACTGATCATGGTTCAGCACTGGAACGTGGACCAGCGCCGCCAGCGCGTCATGGAAGTACTCGATGCTGTAGGC
>JARRNT010000132.1:0-1960 GCA_037384645.1 Gammaproteobacteria bacterium
ATCGACGCCCTGCACCGCGGGTTCACCAAGTACACTCCCGTTGACGGCACCCGCGAGCTGAAACAGGCTATTATCGACAAATTCCAGCGCGAGAACCAGCTAACCTACCAGCCGGACCAGATTCTGGTCTCCTGTGGCGGCAAGCAGAGCTTTTATAATCTGGCCCAGGCGCTGCTGAATCCGGGTGACGAGGTCATCATCCCTGCCCCCTACTGGGTTTCTTACCCGGACATGGTCCTGCTGGCCGATGGTCAACCGGTGATTGTTCCCACGACCATGGACCAGGACTTCCTGATGAGTCCCGAGCAGCTGGAAGCTGCCATCACTCCGAAGACCCGCTTGCTGGTCATTAATAGTCCGTCCAATCCTACGGGGCGTATTTATCCGCGCGAGGCATTGGCCGGCCTGGGCAACGTCCTGCGCAAACACCCACACGTGCTGATCGCCACCGATGATATGTACGAACATATCCAGTGGGCTGGTGATTCTTTCGTCAATATTGTCAATGTGTGTCCTGACCTTTACGAGCGCACCATCGTCCTCAACGGCGTCTCCAAGGCCTACTCCATGACCGGCTGGCGCATCGGCTATGCCGGTGGGCCTGCAGCGCTCATAGGCGCCATGAAAACGATCCAGTCGCAGAGTACTTCGAACCCCACTTCTATCGCGCAAGTTGCCGCTCAGGCTGCACTGGAGGGTGATCAGAGCTGTATTCAGACCATGCTCAGCGCCTTTAAGCAACGCCACGACATGGTCCTGGCCGGCCTGCAAAGTCTGAACGGCGTCGAATGCCTGCCCTCACAGGGGACGTTTTACACACTCCCCCGCTTCCAGGCTGTCATCGACCAATTGCCGGGCATCGATGACGATGTGCAGTTTGCCGAGTATCTCCTGGAAAAAGCCGGTGTCGCCCTGGTCCCGGGCAGCGCATTCGGTGCACCCGGCCACCTGCGTCTCTCATTTGCGACCAGCAATGCCAACCTTGAGCAGGCCATAGCGCGAATTCGAGATGCCATCAGCTTGTAAGAGAAATCCTACCTTAAATTCAGCATTTGTCTGACAGACAGGCTGTCCCGGTTTACGTATCTTTATCCAGCACAAGGACGTGGGGGGTAGACAGGGACGTCGATTTTAACCCCGCCTGAAAATGGAATGAGACACGGCAGGGAGACGCTGTATGAATAGTAAACTCGCAACAGGGCTTACGATTCTTGAGCTGGTCATGATACTGGCAATCAGCGGGATCACATTAGGTGTAGGCATTCCCGGCATCGCCAGCCTGATTAGCGCAAACCGGGTAGCCGGACAGGTCAATGCATTGCGCAGTGCCCTGGCCCTGACACGTTCAGAAGCGATCAAGCGTAACCAGCACACCGTTCTTTGCAAATCTGCAGATGGTAAGCACTGTACCAAATCCGGAAGTTGGTCCCAGGGCTGGATCGTCTACATCGATCACAACCAAAACCGAAAACGGGATCTGAAGGAAACACTCATGCTAGTCCATGGTGAGCTGGCAAATGGTCACTTCTTGCGGTATCGCGGCTTTGGCTCACACAATTACATCGTCTACTGGCCCACCGGATTTACCCGTACCAATGGCACCTTCACCCTGTGCGCGCCGAATTCACCTGGCCGCTCCCGGGCACTCATTTTGACCAAAACCGGGCGGGTCCGATTGAGCCGCACGCGCCCCGACGGCAGCCCGCTTCGCTGCGATAACACAACAAATTCAGCAAGTTGATGTTGACCCCGGGCGGGGGCATGAGTACCATACACGCCCTTATTCCCCGGTAGCTCAGTTGGTAGAGCAGGTGACTGTTAATCACCGGGTCGGCGGTTCGAGCCCGTCCCGGGGAGCCAATTTTCTATAGTCTAAATATAAGCCGAGCTATCTGCCTCGGCTTTTTATTTTCTCGGGCTCTCACCGCATTATGAAAGCCTTGGCCAGGCCAGTCTCTCG
>JARRNT010000133.1:0-1809 GCA_037384645.1 Gammaproteobacteria bacterium
ATGTATTCACCGGCAGCGCTGCGCATTGTCTACCCGACCTGCTCGCGCATCTGGGTTATCGCAGTGTCGCCAGTAACGCCTACAAACCCAATTTCTTCAATACCATACCGGCCTATGATGGCATGGGTTTCCAGGAGCATTACTTCCCGGTGGAATTCTATGCCGCGCATCCCAGCTACCTGCATTTTGGTGACCCGGGTGTCGAGGAGTATATGTTCGATGCCAAACTGTTCGCGCAAAATGAGGCGTTTGTCAGACAGCATTTACAACGACACAAGAACAAACCGCTATTCAACTACCTGTTGACCATTTATGGCCACACCCCGCATATACTCAACCCCAAAAAGCGCCCTCAGGTTATCAAGCTAAAGTCGCATTACCCCGACGATCACCTCACGCGCTCAACCAACCAGTTTTATTACCGGACCCAGGCCCTCGCCCATCACGTGCGTGAATTGATCAAAATGGATCCCAATAGCCTCATCATCTTCATGTCTGATCATGTACCAACGCTGCGCAATGGACCTAATACATATAACGCGTTGCACTATATGGACAACATCAAGAACAGTTACTACTACAACCGGATAGCCATCTTTGTGAACGGACACATCAAACACTATCCCACTCTGCATCACTATGACATTCCCAGTGTGATCCTGGATTATTTAACTGATGGCACTTACTGCAAGCAACACACATGTGATTATCTGCAGCATCAACAAAAGCCGCGCGAAGCCTATTTACCTGCCTACCTGCGCCTCATGGCCAATGCTTCAGAATAAATAACACTGGACTTGCAAAACGATCCATTTAGTAAGTATCTTAGCGCCATGTCCGAACCCCAACACCATCCGCACCCGCGTCTCGCCCTCGATTTCTGTGGCCTTTCATTTACCACGCCGCTGGTGCTGCTGTCCGGCTGCGTCGGTTTCGGTGAAGAATATACCCGGGTCGAGGGATTTTCCCATGGCGACGTGGGTGCCGTCTGTCTCAAGGGGACGACCCTGAATCCGCGCCTGGGCAATGCCCCGCACCGGGTGTTCGAAACCCCGGCCGGCATGCTCAATGCCATTGGCCTGCAAAACCCGGGCGCCCGCCACGTGGTGGACAGGATCCTGCCGCAACTGGATTTTAGCGAAACCCGCTTTATCGCCAATCTCTCGGGCTCGACCATCGAGGAGTATTCCGAAGTCGCCCGCATCTTTGACGACTCACCCATCGATGCCATGGAAATCAATATCTCCTGTCCCAACGTCAAGGAAGGTGGAGTGCAGTTTGGTAATGACCCGGACATGTCGGCACGCGTGGTGGAAGCCTGCCGCAAGGCTACGCGCAAACCCTTGATTACCAAGCTCTCACCGAACCAGACCGATATCGCCGAAAACGCGCGCCGCTGTCTCGAGGCCGGCTCGGATGCCTTTGCCGTGATCAATACCCTGACTGGCATGGCCATCGATATCGATTCGCGTACGCCGATCATCGGCAACAACCAGGGTGGTCTGTCCGGCCCTGCCATCAAACCCATCGCGTTATTGAAAGTCCACCAGGTGTACCAGGTCTGTCGCGACCATGGCGTACCCATCATCGGCCAGGGCGGCATCAACACCCCCGAAGATGCCATCGAATTCCTCATCGCCGGTGCCACCGGCATCGGGATCGGCACCGCGCTGTTCTATGACCCGCTGATCTGCCCCAGGATCAACGACGGTATCGTTGAATATCTGCTCAAGCATGAGATAAGCAATGTGAATCAGTTGATTGGCACCCTGCAGCTGAACGGTTGAACGTGCCGGTATCCAACACCGG
>JARRNT010000134.1:0-1559 GCA_037384645.1 Gammaproteobacteria bacterium
AAACCAGGCATTAAAATATCTTTTCAGTTTTATTTGCCTGATCATTCCACTGCTTTACTGGCCACCCGCATTCGATGCAGCGGGGGTACCAAGACAAGCGTTACTGGCCGTATGTGCCGGCCTCGCATTAACGCTATATTGCATTAAGCCCTTTCGTACCTCGCAGGTTGAATGGCATCCCATTATCCCCTTGATGCTGATCCTGCTGGCCTGGGCAACGCTTTCCTACAGCTGGAGTGTAGACACTGGCAGTTCACAGTTGTGGATCACACAGTTGGCATCGACGATCTTTTTGGCCGTGATCGCAAGCCGCTTGAGCAAAGAAGACGTCCTCGACTACATCATCCCAATTACGTTGATCTCGGCTAGCTTCGCCGCAGTCATTGCTATCGGCCAGAGTTTTGGTTTCAACCCATTATCATTCCGGCTGCTCCACTCCAGTACGCCGTCTTCGACCTTCATCAACCCTAATTATGCTGCCAATTATTTTGACTTGATCACACCAGCCGCACTGGCTTTTCTGCTACTACAACCCACCTCCAGCAAATTCATGCGCTGGTTAGCCGCAACCGCGTTTGCAGCAACATTGAGCTGTTTGATCATCTGTCAATCTCGCGGCTCCTGGCTGGGGCTCTTCGTGGAATTAATCGCGCTGGCTTTCGTCTGTCTGCGAGCGCCTGAGTTCAGAAAGTTATTCATTGCAGCAGTACGCCGAAATTCACGCCCGCTCATTATCGCCCTGGCAATTGTTGCAGGCATCATATACCGCCCACTATACCACCCATCAAAAGCACCAAATGCTGAAAAGACGGAGAGCATTTTAACCATGACCGCAGATACTTCCATTATGGAGCGGCTTCATGTTTATCAGAATGCCCTGGTCGGCATTGCCGATCACCCTTTGCTTGGCGTCGGCTATGGTGCGTTTATCATGGGATTTAGTCCCTATGTCGACGCTGTCCACCCAACTGGTGTGACAAAACTCTCAACCTATCGCTTTATGCACAGTGATCCCCTGCAAATGTTCTTTGAGCTAGGACTACCGGGAGGGTTGTTGTCACTGGCGATCTATTTCCTGGCCATTGCCATGTGTTGGCGAATCATCCGCTCAACCGCCGATAATCAACGCCGTTTTCTGGGGATGGGCCTGTTCCTTGCCCTTATCGCAAGTGGTGCCCATGCAAGTGTAGATTTCCCTTTACATTTGCCAACATCGGCATTTTACTTCTGGTTGTGGATAGGCTTGGTGACTGGTTTATATCTGCATATTTTCACCCCAAAGATAATTCGATTACCACGTATTATGCTCGTGATGGCCGGTACAGCTGGACTGGTATTTACTGTTTATTCGACACCGCTTTATGCCGGTTATCTAAAAGCCAATCGCGATGTATTTACGGCAATGCAGAATGCCATACACCGTAACTGTGATGCGGTTTTTCGCTATAGTGACAAAGCCATGAATGAATTCGGACGGGATCACTATACCCGTTTCTGGTATGCCCAGGTTTACACCTATTGCAATGCACCTGCCCAAAAAAGACTGGCGGCCATGAACC
>JARRNT010000135.1:0-1403 GCA_037384645.1 Gammaproteobacteria bacterium
CCGCCGAAGCAAATACATCCCGCGCGCAAACCGGCCTGATCATTTGTTAAGCTAGTGCCATCCCGTATACTGGTTTTAAACGATCTGCCGGAGATAAGCATGTCTGATAATTTACCCGCCGACCTGAAGAAATTGTTCGCGTTTTATATTGAGCAAAGAAAAAACCCACCAAAAGACTATGCGATCGCGCAGGGTCTAATACCTTCTCCCAGCTTTTTTACTGTTGCGAAGCTACAAGAGCATCTGAATAATCCATTGTTGAGACCGGAATGGGTTCAACTGCGTTTTCAGCAGGAGATCTTTAAGCTTGAATCGGACATGCTCTTTAAGATGGTACAGCACAAGGAGTTACATTTTCTTAATAAAGACAAGATTAACGACGTCCTCAGCAGAGGCGGGTCTGTCATTCTGGAAGGCCTCGATATACTTGAACCGGTTATCAATACCTTCCTGGCAAAAGTTGATGCTGCCATGCCCTGTGCCTTATCAAATAGTGTCGCGTTTTTCTCGCAGAAAGATAACGAAGCGTATCGCGGCCATCGCGATACTGATGATGTGCTGGTAATACATCTCTCGGGCGAAAAGCGCTGGCGTATTTTCGCCCCGCAGCAGCGCCGTTATTTTGGCAACTTCCCGTTAACAGAGGCGCAGATGGGTGAGCAGATCGCGGAATTTGTGATGCAGCCCGGCGACGCCTTGTTCATGCGGGCAGGCGTGCCGCATATTGTGAATACAACAGGCGATCACAGTCTGCATCTTGCGTTTGATCTTATCGATCGGACACCCAACATTGAAAATATTACCCATGCGGCAAACGAACGCTACAATCATGGTGGCGAGAACCCACATGTGTCGCCATCGCAAGTAGCCGATTATTATATTGGCATCCTGCAGGATCCCAATTTTCGCAGGGAACTGGAGGTGATGACGGAGGATACTCGTGCGTCCGCTGTTAAATTTCGCGAGAGGGTCGTGAGCACGTCGAGTGTGCGAGCCCTGTCAAAGTATATTTCCAAGACAAAAAACTGAATTGGCGCTTTGCCGGTTTATTTAATGATTACAAAAGCCTGATACGCGGCAATAACCTCGATGGCCAAACAAAACGTTCTTACCCGTGCCAGGAAACAAAAGGCCCTGGCCTTCATGCAGCAGGGTAATCCTGCCGAGGCCAAACCATTATTAGAAAAGATATGCCGTGCCGATCGACGTGACCACGAGGCCCTGTTCATCTTGGGGATTGCCGATGGCATGCTCGGTGAACACGCCGCAGCGGAACAGGCCTTTCGCCAGGTACTCAAATTGCTTCCCAATCATCCCGATGCCAACAATAACCTGGGTCTGAGTCTGGAAGCGCAGGGACGTTCTGAAGAGTCGCTGAAATATTTTGAAAGCGCTGTACAACT
>JARRNT010000135.1:1416-2923 GCA_037384645.1 Gammaproteobacteria bacterium
CGGATAATCCCGGTTTCGCTTTTAATTATGCCAATGCCTATGAAAGCCTGGGACAGTTCAAACAGGCGAGGATCTGGTATCAGAAAACGATTACATTGGCCCCGCAATCTCCCGAAGCGTATTGCAACCTGGGTAATGTGCTGCAGGAGGAAGGCGATTATGCTGAGGCAGTCAGGTCCTTCGAAAAAGCCATCTCCCTCAGTAGCGAGTTTGCCAGACAATATCCGCAAATCTATATCAATCTGGGCAATGCACTGATGGACATGGGGCAGGATAAAGCTGCACTAACGGCCTATCAACAGACTGTAAAGATTCAACAAGATAATGTTGGTGCATATATCGCGCTGGGTAATGCCCTTCTACAACAAGGCCAAAAACAGGAGGCGGCCGAGGCCCTGAGCCGTGCAATTTCATTAAAACCTGAGTCCGGCAGTGCCTTTAGAAATTTAGTCCAGACCAGGGGTTTTGCTGAACGGGATACTGATGTAGAGACGATGGAATTATTGTACGGACGCGCTGACCTGGGAATGGAAGATAAAATGGAACTGGCTTTCGCGCTGGGCAAGGTCTATGCCGACCTCAAACTAGATGCGCAATCGTTTGAATATTACCGGCAGGGGAATGCACTGAAGCGTGCGACGCTTGACTACAGCATTGGGCAAGACCGGGAGTTGTTTGCAGCCATCAAACAGACCGTGACATCGGAATTTTTACAACGGCATGCAGGCACTGGCTGCGACGATGCGACACCGATTTTCATTATCGGTATGCCGCGTTCCGGTACTACCTTGACCGAGCAGATCCTGGCGAGTCACTCACAGGTACATGGCGCAGGTGAACTCAATGAGCTGAAGTTTTTGATAGAGCGTGCATGCGAAAGCCATACGCAGGAATTTCCCCAAGGGCTCTTGGGTTTAAATAAAACTGAGCTATCGGCGATTGCGTCAACTTATCTTGAACGTCTGCATGCTTATGCACCAGGCGCGCCGCGTATCACCGACAAGATGCCACATAATTTTCTCTACCTTGGTCTGATACATTTATTATTTCCCAAAGCGAAAATCATTCATTGCCTGCGTAATCCTATGGACAATGCCCTATCCATTTATAGGGCACTGTTTGCCAGAAGCCATGCTTATGCCTATGACCTTGAGGAACTGGGCCAGTATTATCATTTGTACCAGGACCTGATGGCGCACTGGCGCAAGCTTATGCCTGGTGGTTTCTATGAGCTGCGCTATGAGGACCTGGTGACGGATCAGGAGGCACAAACTCGTCGCCTGCTGGAATACTGTGAATTACCCTGGGAAGACGCCTGCCTGGAGTTTTACCAAACTTCGCGTGTCGTTCGTACCGCCAGCCTGGCCCAGGTGCGTCAACCCATGCATCGCAACTCTGTCGAAGCCTGGCGTCGGTTTGAGCGCCAATTACAGCCCTTCGTTCAGGCCTTGCGGGCATAAAATAGCTGATCTGGCAGGATTTTATGTTATGCTCCGCAACTGACAAT
>JARRNT010000136.1:0-1481 GCA_037384645.1 Gammaproteobacteria bacterium
ATACCCAGGCATCGATATCATCGATATCCATACCTGTTACCGGTACTGTCTGACTGTAGAAGTTCTTCGCATACAGTTTACTGAAATCTGTGTAATGCCAGGTTTCCTGCTTGCGATGAGGCAGGGGCAACAGCTCCAGGCTCGCCCTGGCTTGCTGACGCGTTTGTTCCAGCCAGGACTGGTTATCATCAGCCAGGACCTGTCTGTTTTCCGTCAGCATCTGGTTGAACCACTGTCGTTCAGGGGCTTGCGTATTCATGCCACTGCCTCCTCGTCCAGCCAGCCATAACCTTTGGATTCAAGCTCATGCGACAGACTTTTGTCGCCGGAGCGTACAATCCGGCCATCCATCAACACATGCACCACATCGGGTTCGATGTAATTCAACAGTCGCTGATAGTGTGTAACTACAATCATGGCTCTCGCTGGATCCCGTAAACTATTCACACCGTGGGCAACGACCCGCAAGGCATCGATATCCAGACCTGAGTCGGTTTCATCCAGGATCGCCAGGCTTGGTTCCAATAGCGCCATTTGCAGTATCTCATTTCGCTTTTTCTCACCGCCAGAAAAGCCACTGTTGACTTCACGCTTGAGCAATTTTTCGGGTAACTCCACCAGTTCTGCTTTCTGCCTGACCAGTTTCATGAAGTTCACGGCATCCAGTGCAGGTTCATGACGTGCGGCACGCTGGCTGTTATAAGCCTCACGCAGGAAGTTCAGGTTATTAACCCCGGGTAATTCGACCGGATATTGCATTGCCAGGAACAGTCCGCGTTGCGCGCGCTCTTCTATTTCCAGTTCCAGCAGATTCTGTTGCAGATAATCGATACTGCCTTCGGTTACATCGTAACCTTCACGTCCTGCTAACACATGGGCCAGGGTACTCTTGCCGGAGCCATTGGGTCCCATGATCGCGTGCACTTCCCCGGCCCGCACATCAAGGTTTAGTCCTTTCAGAATCGGCTTGTCATTGACATTGACATGTAGATTTCTGATCGAAAGCATAATGTTCTCCTTGTTCATATTTATCCGACAGCGCCTTCCAGCGTGACGTTTAATAACTTTTGTGCTTCCACGGCAAATTCCATGGGCAGGGTCCTGAGGACCTCCTTGCAGAAACCATTCACGATCATATTTACTGCCTGTTCTTCGCTCAGTCCTCGCTGGCGGCAATAGAACAACTGGTCTTCACTGATTTTCGACGTTGTCGCTTCATGTTCAACATCGGCACTGGGTTGACGGACTTCGATATAAGGAAAGGTGTGCGCCCCACAGCTGTCACCCAGCAATAATGAATCACATTGGGTATGATTGCGGGCATTTTGCGCACGTGGCGTCATGCGCACCAGGCCACGATAAATATTCTGGCCTTTGCCGGCGCTGATTCCCTTGGAGACGATGGTGCTGCGCGTATTGTTTCCCAGATGGATCATTTTTGTACCTGTATCCGCCCGCTGTTTTCCGCGGGTGACGGCAAT